>OMXZ01000077.1 GCA_900315165.1 uncultured Actinomycetes bacterium
AGTTAGGAAACCGGTTGCCGGCGCATTGGCCAAAGTCGGCTGACTGGGCTTGGCGATTATCGCTTGACTGGATGGGGTCAAATTAGCCCGACGCTAACATCGCCATACTCTTGTCTGTGCTTGTACTTCGAAATCAGGGCAAGGTTGATTGCCGCACGCGCGAACACCTGGTTGCCCACGCGCTTTGAGTAATATGCGATACCGTCCAAGCCCAGCTCCTGGCAGGCAAGCATAATGCTTTGGGAGACAATGTATTCTGACTTGAAGTTCCTGTCAGGCTCTTCTATGTGGTATGACGTAGCCACCATGAGCACCAACAGTTTCAGCCAGGAATGCACAGCATCTGCTTCAAACTCAATCAAAGCCCCGAAGTCACGATCCATGACCGCAAGATTCAGAATCTTTAGGTCCCCGTCAACCAGGACGGGAGAGACGTTGAAATCGTGGTCGGACGGCTGTCCCAGCTCGATCCAACAGCCATACGAGCTGTTGGCTAGATACAGGCTCGGAACACCAGGAATGCTGAACCGATAGCTTCCCGTAAGGGACCTCTTCGAATAAGGGAGGTGGAGCATGTCGTGAGCCGCAAAACCCTGCGGAGTGCCGCAGCGCGCGGAAGAACTGAATCTCGTCCGTAGCGCCGGAGAAAGCCTGACATCCAGTAACACTGGAGATGGCTAGCCCATCACTCAGACAGCCCTTCACGAGATTCTTGATTATCATGTGCGCTGAGCTTACTCTGCCCGAATAGTACTTTCGCAAGGCTTCGAGTACCTTGCGGGAGTATTTGTCAATGATCTTAAGACTAAGCTCATCAGCGCCAGCATCACGGCAGCCATCGAAGAAAGCGCGATAACGCTTTTGTAAATCAGAGTAGTAATCGTTGTCCAAAGCTACGGAGAAAGGGGCCTTGAAGGCATCGGTTATAGAATCGTAAACCCAGAGTAGCCTTGCTGCCATATCGGTAGTCCTTCAATCAAGCGCCCATCATCAATCAGCGTCTATTCTATCGCTCCAAAAAACGTCTGTCAGATGCCGCAATGGAGAGTCGGCCATCCTACTCTTCCCTCATCCTCTCCACCCAGTACAGCGCCGAGTCATCGAACACGTCGTTGTTGTCGTGCGCGTAGAACTCGTCCAATGACCGCTTGCGGTCGGTGAAGTCGGCCATCCCCAGGCTCCTGCGCTCGATCCACTCCTCCTTCGACTTCGTGAAGTAGTGGTTGATGCGCAGCCTCTTGATGTCGGTGTTGTGGTACTGCCAGTCATCAACCCGCTCTCCAGTCTCGGCAATGGAGTAGTAGGGCCGGAAGTACTTCGGGTAGTGCACGTGGTGAAACTCGAATGCCCTGCGCGGGTTCACAATCGTCTTGATGCACTGGTTGCCCGCGCCATCCTCTTTAGCACGCCATACGAAGCTCTCGAGCACCCATTACAGTCTGAGACGGTTTCCCATAGGCTGATTGATGGCCCCGGCGACGGCCGGGGGCTATCTTCTTGTCAGCCCTGCGGGGCCGCCGACCGGCCTCCCCCGGATGGCCCTCCGCCCCTGCCTCTGCCGTAGGCCCGGGGGGTGTTGCCACGAACCTGCCGGGATCTCTTCGCGGCTCGGTAATGTGGGTGTCGCTGGCAGGCCTCCGGACGGCCGACTTGTCTGGGAGGATACACCATGAAGTCATTCGAGGGACCGTACGACGCCTACGTGGGCTTCGACGTGGGCAAGCTCGCGCACAGGGCCTGCTGCGTCCTGACGGGGGGCTCGGTCGCCTTCAACGTCGGGGTGGCCAACGACGAGGCCGCGATCGACCGCGTGCTCGCCGAGGCCGCGGCCCACGGCCGGGCGCTCGCCGTGGTCGACCAGCGCCGCAACATCGGCACGACGGTCGTGAGGCGCGCGAGGGCCGCCGGCGTCGAGGTCGCCTACCTGCCCGGCATCGCCGCCAGCAGGGCGTCTTCGCTGTTCCCGGGCGACGCGAAGACCGACGAGCGGGACGCCGAGGTGATCGCGCGTACGGCCATGGGCGTGCCGCAGGCGCTCAGGCCGGTGCCGGAGGAGGGGGCGCTCGAGGGCGCACGCAGGCTCGAGGCGCAGCGCTGCGACCTTCTTCGCGACCGCACGCACTGCGTCAACAGGCTCAGGGCGCTGCTGCTCGAGTCGAACCCCGCCTTCGAGCGCGAGCTGGACTGCGAGGCGGCGTGGGCGCTCTCGCTCATGTCGCGCGTCGGCGGCCCGTGGCAGGTGCTGGACGCCGGGAGGCGCAGGTACGCGGCGCTCACGCGGGACGCGCCGAGGGGCGCGGCGGACAGGCTCTGGGCGGCGCTCAAGGCCGCGTCCAGGCCCACGGAGGCGCAGGTCAGGGCAGAGGCGACCCTCGTCAGGATGCTCGCCTCGAGGATCGCCGAGGACACCGCCCTCATCGCCGAGCTCGCGGCCCTCGTGGAGGCCGAGGTCGGCGGTGACGAGACGTACCGGTGCCTGCTCACGGTGCCCGGCGTCGGCCCCAGGACCGCCGCGCAGCTCGTGCTCTCCGTGGACATCTCCGACTTCGAGGACCACGACCACCTGGCCAGCTACTGCGGCCTCGTGCCCAGGAACCGCCAGTCGGGGACCTCGCTCAACTCGGTGTCGTCCTCTAGGCAGGGCAACAAGCAGCTCAAGAACCTGCTCATATTCAGCTGCTCGTGCCTGGCGCGCGGCTCTGGCTACTACCGGGAGTACTACGAGCGCTGCCGCGACAGGGGCATGCCCCACAAGGCAGCGATAAAGGCCGTGGCCCGCAAGCGTCTCAAGGTGATATACGCGGTCATGCGGGACGTCAGGCCCTACGTCGCCTGACGCGGGCCCAAAGGGACGGAGACGGGAAGGCCCTCCCGGAGGAGGGCCAGCCTCGGCATGCCTAGACATCATGCGGCCTGTTGCGCGTCGACGGATTGACAGAACTATAGGAACACC
>OMXZ01000076.1 GCA_900315165.1 uncultured Actinomycetes bacterium
CCGTTGTCGATGCAGTTGCCCTTCCGGGACATGCTCTGCACGATGCCGGCCTCCTCCAGCCTGCCGCACCACTCCGCGTGCTGGTACTGCCATCCCATGATGCCCCTCTAAGTGTCAAGAACAATTTACGAGCTCGTACTGCCTTTTTATGACGTAGTACATCTCCCTCGCTATGTAACGCTTCAGGCATCGGAGCGCTTCCATCTTCGTATGCCCTTCAGCCAGCTTCTTCGCGACGTAGTCTTGGGTTCTCTGGTCGGTCCTGAGCCTGCCTATGGCGATGATGTGGATGGCTGAGTTCGCCTGTCGGTCGCCTCCTCGGTTGAGCCTGTGCCGATAGGTCATGCCGGAAGACACGGGCACCGGCGCGACACCGCACAGCATCGCGAACGCCGCCTCCGACTTCAGCCTTTCCGGGTTGTCTCCCACGGTGACCATCAGCTGCGTCGCGGACTGGGCCCCGACGCAGCTGCATCTGACCAGCAGCGGCGCGCATTCCTCCAGCAGCGCCTTGATCATGTCATCCAGCTCGTCGATCTCGTCGTCAAGGTCGACGTAGCGCTTGGCAAGGCGCTTGAGGGCTATTCTGGCGGAGCCCGTCGGGCTCTTGAAGTCGGTGGAGTCTGGCCTGGTGGCGACAAGGTGGCGGATGAGCTGCATGCGGGTCATCCCGCGAAGCTGGTCTCTCAGCTCCTCTGGCGCCGATATGATGATGGCCCTTATCATCTGGAGGGCCGACCTCCTCGCCGCGACCGCCGTCGACCTGGTCTTCTGCAGCATCCTAAGGCTCTCGACCATGCCGTCCCTGGCCTTCGGCGTCACCGTCCTGGTGCCGGTGAACGCGGCCTCGGCGGCCATCTCGGCGTCGATGAAGTCGTCCTTTCCGCGCTTTCTGCGGACGGTCTTGTCGGGGAATGTGACCTCCAGGACGGTGAAGCCGTTCTTGGCGAGGTGCCTTGTCAGCCCGCTGCCATAGGATCCGGAGCATTCCACGCCGACCCTGAGCACGTCCCCTAGGGACCTGGCCCATGACTCGAGCTGTCGGTATCCCTGCCTGGTGGTCGCAAAGGACTTCTCATCGACCAGCGTTCCCCGCCAGTCGACGGCGGCGGCCACATGGATCTCCTTGTGCGTGTCGACGCCGACGACGACCTGCCCCTCGATAGGCTTTTGCATGCTCGGCTCCTTAAGTGTAAGGTTTGCAGTGCGCGCCTTCGCCGAACCGGTTGCCGGACAGGACAGTAACGGGATGCATCGCAGGCATCGGGCCCCTCTTGGGTCACGGACCGGGGAGGCGAGGGCCTCCGTCGGAACCGCTCCGAGCAACCGACATATCCGAGGAATGACATGGCGTCGATCGCTGTGCGGGTCAGGCTGCCGAAGCGGGGCGTTCGTCAATCGGAGTGCGGGTCAGGATGCTGCGATGCGGTCCCGGCTTGCAGGATACGGCCTCCAGCATGCTGCCGCAAACCTGCTATGCACATTCTTACTGTCCGAGTGCAGTATCGGTCTGGCACCCTCGGGCTTCTTGGACACGAGCTGGTCGAGCAGCTCGCGCTGCTGCGCCATGTTGGGGTGCGTCGACGTCGTCGTAGACGGGCGCGAAGTAGGCCTTTCCCCACGGCTGCCTGAACTCGGTGACGTCGGTCCCCATCTTCTCCCAGGGGCCGTCGGCCTCGAAGTCGCGCCCCACCACGTTCTCGAAGGTCCTGCCCACGACCCCCTTGTACGAGTTGTACCTGTGGTAGTCCGTCTCGCGCCGTATCCCGCATCTGATGCCCATCTCGTGCATCATCTTGAGCACCGTCTTGTCCGCGATGACCGCGCCCCGCTCGGCGCGCAGGCACATGGCTATCTGCCTGTGGCCGCAGCCGTTCGCGGTGCGGGAGAAGATCTCCGCGGCGGCGTCCCAGAGCTCGGGCCGCGTGGGACCCTTCGGGTGCGCCAGCGCGTAGTAGTAGCTCGACCTGGCGAGGCCGGCGCATTCGAGCAGGTCGGAGAGCGGGTACTGCCCTGAAAGCCCGCTCACGACGACCGCCTTCTCGCGGTTCGAGAGCGCTTCCCCGCCTTCAGGGCTATCGATTTTTTTAGGTAGGCGTTCTCCGCCTCCAGCCTCTTGATCCGCCGCTCGAGCTCCTGCTCCCGCGTCAGCCCCGCGGGCTTGCCCCCGGAGCCCCTCGGCCGCCCCTTGGGCCTGGGCCTGAGCGCGTCGGCGCCGCCCTCGCGGTACAGCTTGCACCACCTGCCCAGGGGCGAGCGCGACGCGACCCCGTAGGCTGCCATCGCCTCGGCGACGGTCATCTCGCCCTCGACCACGGCCCTGGCCGCGGCGCACTTCAGCTCCCAGCTGTAACTCGCCTGGGTCTTCCCCATGTTCAGCAGGCCCTCCAATCCGACGGCGCGGAACGTGTAGAGCCATTTTCTCACAGCCTCCTGGGGAAGCGACATCATGGAGGCGACCGGGCCGTAGCCGTATCCCATCTCGAACAGCCTTGCCGCCTCCCTTCTGGTGCCGGCATCGTGCTTCAGGCGCAAGTCATCAGACATAAAGACGAACCTCCCATTTCTTGTGTCCAAGAAATGGGAGGCAGTTC
>OMXZ01000080.1 GCA_900315165.1 uncultured Actinomycetes bacterium
GCGCCTCCACACGTTCATCTGAACCTTGGAATCAGGCGTGTCGTCGCAGTAGACGATCTGGTCGTGAAAGTACGCCTCCGCGCCCTGCTCGTCCGGGAAAGTGAGAGAATCCACCACGATCTTGCCCGTCTCCGCCGGCATCATCTTGTTCGCCGAGTGCTCCTCGAAGATGAGAAGGCGCCGCGCATCAGGCTCCCAGGCACAGCGGACGAACCGCCACGGATCCGGGAACCAGCCCCAGTCCACGCCATTGCGAATGCGTTGGAAGGTGCGAATGCGGGAGTCGGAAAGCTTCGCCTCGTGCACGTTGTCGAAGATGGCGCCGCCGGTGCCGGTGATCTCGCCCAGGTACTCCCAGCGCCAGGCCTGCTCGTTCGTGTCGCGCAGGTACTCGGCCTCCTCAACGAACGGCGCACCCAGCCAGTCGGGATGCGTCTCTATCACATCGAGATAAGAGCTACCGCGCACAAGGGTGTCATCACGCCTCACACGCTCCAGGCGTTCCACGTTCACCCAGCTCCACATCGTCTTCGGCGGATTGTAGGAATAGAAGATCCAGAAGCGGTCGCCACCACGGCGAAGAGAATTCAGAATCGAGCGGACAGCCTCCACGCCCTCGAACTGGTCCAGCTCCTCGAACCACACCACGCTGCAATAGCCCTTGGTGAACTTCACGCCCTTGAGCTTGAGAGGATCGTCCGCGCCACGGAACACGATGCGCTGCCCGGTAGGGGTGTAGGTGATCTCCATGGGAGAAACGCGGCAGCGGAAGACGCCCTCCAGGCTCAGCACCTCGATGGCCCACTGGATCTGCTGGTACACCGAGTCGCGCAAGGTGTTGGAGAAGCGCCGCACCACCACCGCGTTCGCCTTCGGGTTCGCGATGACGAGAAGGACGATGGCTATCGAGATGAACGAGCTCTTCGTGGATCCACGCCCGCCCGGCAGCCAGTAGTGTGTGTGGCCGTGGGCCATCACGTCGCCGAGCACCGGGTGGAAGCGCGGGATGACGAAGTCGGAGACGTTAGTCGCCATTCGCGTCACCGTCCCCGGCCTCGCCGTCGGAGTCGTCGGCCATGGGCTCGATGACGAGACCGAGCGTCAGCTGCACCGGCGCGTTGTCGGCCTCCTCGGCCTTGCGCTCCATCCTGCCGTACTCCATGGGGTACTTGCGCTCGAGCAGCCAGGCGGCAGCGGTCCAGTACTGCGCCCGGCTCTCGGCCGCCGACTTGATGGTCGTGAGCAGGCATCTCTTGTACTGGGCCTCGGCCTTTTTTAGTTCTTCGTATAACGCGCGTTCTCGCCTTCCTTGAGCCAGCGGTAGAACGTCGCCTGGTGCACGCCGATCGCGGCGATGATGTCCGCGTCGCACAGTCCGTCGCGCTTGAGCTCGACGATCTGCTCGACGAGCGCGTATGTCAGCTTCAACTTCGCGGGCATGGTTAGCCACCTCCTCAAGGTGGCATGGTGCCTTCGCGTCACAAACTGGCATACAAAGGGGTGAAAGGGTGAAAAGCTTTCGGCCTTTGCACCCTTTCACCCTCGCGTTACTTGTCGTCCCTGCGGTCCCGCCTGGACTTCAAGCCGTACTTCCTGCACAGGCGGCTGTTCCTCTGCCGCATCCGGTCACGCTCGCGCCGTATCGCCGCGACGTCGGCGTCGCCGGCCTTCTCCTCGCGCTCGGCCTGCAGAACCTCGTTGAAGGCCAGCTCCTCGTTCAGGTGCATGAGCTCGGTGCACTTGGGGCACATGCCGCTCTGCCTGTTCAGGCGCACGCCCACGACCCCGCACTCGGGGCACACCTGCTGCACGCGCAGGCTCACGTGGCACCGGCTCGCCTGGCTCTCGATGGAGCGTGTAGATCTGTCGGTGCCGCACTCGCTAAGCAGCGCGTCGTGCACGGCCTTCACGCCCAGGTGCCCGTTGGCCCGCATCACGTCTATCTCCCGCGTGGTCCACTCGCGCCATTCCTTCGCGCTCATCTGCGGCACCCCCAAAAGGGGGTCGAAAAGGCTTTTCGGGGTCCAAGCCTTCCCGAGAGAGAGCGGGGTTGAGGGGTTGGGGCGCCTCGTCCCCAACCCTCATCCCCCTCTCTAAAAAGATTCCTATATATAAGGCTTTTTAGTGGGGGGTCTAAACCCAAAATTTGGGGCTTTAGGGGGTCAGAGCGGAAGCGCATCCTGGCCCCCCTTCGTCCTGTGCGGAGCCAGACCCCGACGGGCCCGAAGTTGCCGCATCATTTGAGGTC
>OMXZ01000075.1 GCA_900315165.1 uncultured Actinomycetes bacterium
CAGATGAAGCGCGTCACCTTTTATTACGTCCGGCACGGGCGCACGGAGTTCAACCGCGACGGCATCATCCAGGGCGGACGGGTGGACTCGCCGCTGGCGGAGGAGTCGATCTGGCAGGTGGAGGACACGGGCCGCGCGCTGGCGGGCGTCGATTTTGCGCACTGCTATACCTCGCCGCTCGGCAGGGCGCGGCAGACGGCCGAGATCGTCCTGGCCGGCCGCAATGTGCCTATAATTCCTTTGGACGACCTGTGCGAGTTCGACTTCGGGACGATTGACGGCAAGCCTCACCAACGCTATGGCGCGCGCTTTGCCTGGTGTTACCTGCGGCAAGATTTCTCCTCTGTCGGGGGCGAGACGGGCGCCCAGGTGCGGGCGCGGGTGCGCCGGGCCTTCCAGACCATGTACGACGAGAGCGCCGATGGCGAAAACGTGCTGGTCACGGCCCATGGGGCCCTCATGCGCTATGTGCTGCTCGAGTTTTACCGCACGCTCGGCCCTGTCCGTCGCAAGATCAAGAGCGAGACGCTCAAGACGCCCAATGCGGGCATCGCTGTCGTGACGGGCGACGAGACGGGCTTCGACCTGGTCCAGCTGCCCATGACCGCGGAAGAGTTTCTACGGACGTAATACTGCGGGCGTAAAATAACGGCCAGTTGGTACCGAGCAGAGGAGGCCTCCATGTCGCTCTTTTCGAAGAAAAGCAAGCCCAAGCCGCCGGCGCAACCGAAATTCGAAGATCGGCTCGATATCAACAACAACCACTACCCGATACTCGGCAACCGCGGACACAACGACGTGGCATCCGTCATCCGCGATTTCGACGAGGGCACGCGCACCATATATGACCTGAGTTTTGTCTGCGGCCAGGATTTCGATACCAAGAAGGGCAAGAAGAAGCTCGAGCAGGGCCGCGTGAACTTCAAGGCCACGGACGCCAAGAACATCTACCTCGTTGCGGGCTGCTCCTGGCTTGGCGGTTATAAGCAGGGCTTTCTTATCGCAGACGACGGTATCTACTTCGTAGACAACGACGACGTGGCCGATTTCTATAGTTGGGATCGCTTTGATCGGGCGACTATCACGCACACGTATGAGAACCTGTCGATCGATAGCCACCTGTTCATTACGCAGGAGGCGCAGATGCTCAGCTCGCTTCTGGAATCGCTGCAGGACAAGTAAGCGAGCGAGGGGGTACTCATGGCCAGCAACTTCACGCACGCCATCGTCCGCCGGCCCTGCCGCAGAGTCATCGAGGGCATCACGACCAACCCGCAGCTAGGCACGCCCGATTATGAGCTCGCGCTGCGTCAGCACGACGATTACGTGGGAGCCCTCCAGCAGGCGGGCGTCGAGGTCACGGTGCTGCCCGCGCTCGACGACTATCCCGACAGCGTCTTTGTCGAGGACGCCTGCGTCATCACGCCCAAGGGTGTCGTGGTGGACATCCCGGCGACCCCCTCGCGGCACGACGAGGCAGAGCTCATGCTCCCGACGCTGGAGGAGTTCTTCTCTGCCGATCAGATCAAGCGCCTCACGGACCCCGCGACGCTCGAAGGCGGCGACGTGATGATGGTCGACGACACGTATTACGTCGGCCATTCCCGGCGCACCAACCAGGCTGGTTTCGACCAGTTCACAGCCTTCCTTGCGGAGTGGGGCTACGCCACCGTGCAGGTGCCCGTGGGGCATATTCTGCACCTCAAGACGGGCGGCACCTATGTGGAGGACGGAAACCTCCTGGTCTCGGGCGAGCTCAAGACCTCGCCGGCCTATCGCCAGGGGCAGTTCGCGCACATCTTCGAGGTGCCCGACGAGGAGGCCTATGGGGCCGACTGCGTGCGTATCAACGACAAGGTGGTCATGGCTGCCGGCTATCCCCTGGTGGAGGCGCAGCTGCGCGCTTGGGGAGCCGTGTGCGGCTACGACGTGATCACCGTGGACATGAGCGAGTACCGCAAGATTGACGGTTCGATCACCTGCCTGTCTCTGCGCTGGTAGCGTGTGCTAATCCGCCGAAGGCCCATC
>OMXZ01000074.1 GCA_900315165.1 uncultured Actinomycetes bacterium
GAGGGTGTCGTAGGCCGTGTCGGTCGCCTGGGCGCGCACACCCTCGCGGATTTGGCCGAGGTCGTCCGTGCCGAAGTGGGCGCGGAGCCAGTCGGCGTCGTCGAGCGCCTCGCGCCCGGCGCCGGCGGAGCGCAGGAGGGCGTCGAGCGCCATCTCGACGTCGTCGTCCGTGGTGCTGGGCACATAGACCTCGATCTCCACGGGGTCGTAGCTCGTAAGCGTGTAATAAGCCTTGTCGCCCACCATGAGCGGCTGGGGTTTCTGGATGTCCATGCGTGCCTCCGTCTCGTCGACCCGCCCGACCGTCCGCCGTGGCGCCCTTGCCCGGCGGAGTTCAAAGCGTGTAGGGTACATACGTCATCGCAAACGACGCGAGCTCGGGGCGCCATGTGTCGCCCGAACGACTTCATTGTGCCCCAAAGGAGAGCCCGCGAAGCAGGAGGAGTCATCATGCCCGAGAGCAACCATATAATAAAGAAGAACGCGCCCGACCGCACCGACATCCTGATCGTAGGCGCGGGACCGGCGGGCATCTTCTGCGCGCTAGGCCTGCTCGGCCGCGGCGACGGCCGCCACATCACCATCGTCGAGAAGGGCCTGCCAATCGAGCACCGCTCCTGCCCCAAGGCCAAGACAGGCGTCTGCGTGCATTGCAACCCCTGCCGCATCACCACGGGCTTCTCCGGAGCGGGCGCCTTTTCGGACGGCAAGCTCTCCCTCTCACACGAGGTGGGCGGCGACCTGCCCGACCTCATCGGCGCGGACCTGGCGCAAAAGACGATCGGCCGCGTGGACCAGATGTATCTGGATTTCGGCGCGGACGTGCACGTGGAGGGCGTCGGCCATCCCGACGAGGTCGCCCAGATCCGCCGTCGTGCCATCAAAGCGGGCCTCAAACTCGTGGATTGCCCGATCCGCCATCTGGGCACGGAAAAGGCCCAGGAGCTGTATGCCCGTATCGAGCAGCATCTGGAAGATGTGGGTGTCGACCTCGTCTTTTCCTGCGAGTGCGAGGAGCTGCTGATCGAGGATGGCGTCTGCCGCGGCGCCGTGGTACACGACGCGAGCGGTAGCCATGAGGTGTTCGCCGATGAGACCGTCGTGGCGACGGGTCGGCGCGGCGCTGCCTGGCTCGACGCCGCCTGCACCCGCCACGGTATCGAGCATTCTGCTGGCCCCTGCGACCTGGGCGTGCGCGTGGAGGTGCGCAACGAGGTCATGGAGACTGTCAATGATGTGCTCTACGAGGGCAAACTGGTCGGCCGTCCAAACCCTTTCCGCAACAAGGTCCGCACCTTCTGTCAGAACCCGGGCGGCTTCGTCTCGCAGGAGAACTACGACGGTGGGCTTGCGGTTGTCAACGGCCACTCCTACAAGGAGCGCAAGTCCGACAACACCAATGTGGCGGTGCTCGCCACCTTCAACTTCCGCGAGCCCTTCCACGAGCCGATCGAGTACGCTCGCATGGTCGGCCGCATGTGCAACATGCTGGGTGCGGGCCACATCCTCGTCCAGCGCTTCGGCGATATCCTGGACGGCAAGCGCACCTGGCCCCGCGAGCTGCGCGAGTCCAACCTCGTGCCCACCCTGCCCGATGCCGAGGCCGGTGACATCACGGCGGCGATCCCCTATCGCGCGATGATCGAGATTGTCAACTTCATCAAGGCGGTCGACGAGGTCGTGCCCGGCTTCGCCGCCGAGGAGACTCTGCTCTACGCCCCGGAGCTCAAGTTCTACTCCAACCGCGTCAAGATGACCCCCGACCTCGAGACGAGCGTGGAGCACCTGCGCTGCCTGGGCGACTCCTCCGGCTGGACGCGCGGTCTCATGATGGCCAGCGTGATGGGCCTTCTGTGCGGCGAGGCGCTCGCGGGGTAGGTCGGACAATAGGAGATGTTTCCCTTTTGTCCCATGATGGATGACCTGTGCGCAGGCGGGCGCCAGCCCCGCCCGTGTGTATAAGCCCACCTCACGGGTGGTATCATCAAAAGGCTGAAACACAGGCGTAAGGAGCCATCATGCGCGACAACCATCATGCGCGACAAACTCGAAAAGCTTATCGCCGCCTACGAGGAACTTGAGAAGAAGCTCATGGACCCGGCGGTGGTATCGGATCCCAAGGAATACGCCCGCCTCGCCAAGGAGCACGCCAACCAGGCGGACCTCGTGGCTCGCGCGCGCGAGTACCTGCAGGCCCTCGACGACATCGACGTCGCCAAGGAGATGCTGCGTGAGACGAGCGACCCGGAGGACAAGGAGCTCCTCCAGGCCGACATCGCCGACAACGAGGCCAAGCTCCCGGGCCTGGAGGACGAGATTAAGATCATGCTGATCCCGGGCGACCCCAACGACGAGAAGGACACGATCGTTGAGATCCGCGCCGGCGTCGGCGGAGACGAGGCCAGCATCTTCGCGGGCGACCTCTTCGCGATGTACCAGCGCTTCGCCTCCTCCCGCGGGTGGAAGATCGAGGTCCTGAGCTCGAATGAGGGCTCGAATGAGGGCACGGCCGGCGGCTTCAAGACGATCGAGTTCAAGGTCACGGGTGACAAGGTCTACTCCGTCATGAAGTACGAGTCGGGCGTCCACCGCGTCCAGCGCGTGCCCAAGACCGAGAGCCAGGGCCGCATCCAGACCTCCACGGCGACGGTGGCCGTCCTTCCCGAGGCCGACGAAATCGACGTCCAGATCAACCAGGAGGACCTGCGCATCGACACCTTCTGCTCGAGCGGCCCCGGTGGCCAGGGCGTCAACACGACCTATTCGGCCGTCCGCATCACGCACCTGCCCACCAACACCGTGGTCACCTCGCAGGACCAGCGCTCCCAGATTCAGAACCGCGAGGCCTGCATGCAGATGCTGCGCGCCCGTCTCTACGAGATGGAGCTCGAGAAGCAGCAGGCCGCGGAGGGCGCGAGCCGCCTGGCCCAGATCGGCCACGGCAACCGCTCCGAGAAGATCCGCACCTACAACCAGCCGCAGGACCGCGTGACCGACCACCGTATCGGCTTCAACAGCACCTATAGCGGCGTGCTCGAGGGCGACGCGCTGGCCTCCGTGATCGACGCGCTGGCCGCCGCCGACCGCGCCGAGAAGCTGGCCGAGACGGTATAACGTATAGGCAGCGCCGCAAGGGGTAGGGGCTCCCTTCGGCGAGTTTGCGGAGCAGAGGGCCGAGAAATGGCCGGCGGGACCGAGGACTGTCTGAGCGCGTAGCGCGAGTTCCGCAGGTGCCGGGTATT
>OMXZ01000069.1 GCA_900315165.1 uncultured Actinomycetes bacterium
TGTTTTTGATAGCTTTTATTTTTAGGAAATCACGAGATAAAAGTTTCGGGTTTCACGACGATTGTTTCGCCTCATAAGCAAAGGCGCCGACCACCTCCAACGGATGGCCTAACTTAGTCATTGCTTCGGTAATCGACTCAAGGAGGCCGGAAAGGAAATGATCGGCATGTCAACTATTCTAGCAATCAAGCAGCGCGCCGCCCGTGGCGACAGCGTCGCCCAGATAGCCAGGGAGGAGGGAATCTCCGAGCCCACGGTGCGCAAATACCGCGACATGGACGACTTCTCCCCTCAGGTCAAGCCCAGGAAGAGGCGCGGTTCGAAGCTTGACCCGTTCAAGGCGACGATAGATCGTTGGCTTGCGGAGGACAGGAAGCGGCGCCCCAAGCAGCGACACACGGCCCAGCGGGTATTCGACCGGCTCGTCGCGGAATGCGGCTACGACGGCAGCTACACAATCGTCCAGGCCTACGTCAAGAAGCGCAAAGCCGAGCTCAAAGGCGCCAAAGACGAGTTCCTCAACCTCGAATGGGCGCCCGGCGAGGCGCAGGTCGACTTCGGCGTGTGCGACTTCAGGGTGTTGGGCGTCATGCGCGAGGTGCACTACCTGGTGGTCACCTTCCCGTTCTCCAATGTGTCGCTGGCGCAATGCTTCTGGGGCGAGACGTCGGAATGCGTCTGCGAGGGCCTGAAGGCCGTGTTCGAGTTCTGCGGGGGCGTGCCCACCCGGTTGGTGTTTGACAACGCCACGGGCGTCGGCAGAAGGGTCGGCCAGGTTGTCAGCACCGCCGACACGTTCACGCGCTTCGCCGCCCACTACGGGTTCGACTTCTCCTTCTGCAACCCCAACTCCGGCCACGAGAAGGGCTCCGTGGAGAATGCCGTCGGGGCCATCCGGCGCAACCTGTTCGTCCCCGTTCCCCGCATCGACAGCCTGCCCGCCTACAACAAGCGGATCCTCGGCAGGTGCCTGGATCGCGCCGGCAAGGACCATTACCTCAAAGGAGAGCCCGAGCGCCAGCTGTTCATGGAGGACTGCGTGGCCATGGCCGACCTGCCGGCGAAGCCCTTCCGCGTCGCGAAGATAGTCACGGCCAAGACCGACAAGTACGGCGACGCGTGCCTCGACGGCAGACACCGCTACCCGCTCGGGCCGGACCACGGCGAGGAGAGGGTGATCGTCGAGCTGGGCGCATTCCGGGCAGCCTTCTACGACGGCGAGGGCACGCAGATCGCCGCCTTCGACCGAGCATACGGGGATGCGCCCACCAAGGCCAGCGACCCCATGTCGCAGCTGGCGCTCCTTTGCAGGAAGCCGGGCGGATGGCAGAACAGCGCCGTCAGGGCGACCTTGCCGAAATCGCTGGCCAGGTCGATGGATTCCATGGGCAGGGCCGACAGGGGCACGATGCTCAGGATGCTTCGCGACGTCAGCGCGGATGCGGGCTACGAGGCCGCGGTAGCGGCGATGGCCGCGCTCGGCGCCGACGGCGGCGTCCCCAGCCGCGCTGACGTCGCATTGGCTGCCGCATGCACGGCGAACGGCCAAGGGTCCATCGCATACGACGACAGCCCCGACCTCGGGATGTACGACGCCGTCTTCGCAAAGGAGGCCTAGCCATGGACATCGAGCAGATGACGAGGGGCCAGATCGAGGCGGAGTTCGCCGCGCTGGCCAGGACCATGTACTTCACCAAGTCGACGATCGCGGCGTTTTCCAAGGATGCCACGCGAGGCCAGCTGGTGGCTGCATGCGAGCTGATCAGGAGCGAGAACGCCATCAGGGAGGAGAACAGGAAGGCAAGGCTCATGAGGCAGGCCAAATTCCCGGCCGTGAAGTCGGTCGCGGACTTCGACTTCGGCGAGGTGTCCTTCCCAGACGGCTACACCGTCGATGACCTGGTGTCATTGGAGTTTGTCCGGCAGGCCCAGGACTTCGTGTTCTACGGAGGATGCGGACGCGGAAAGACCCACCTGTCGATCGCACTAGGCGTGCTGGCGGCCGAGCGGGGCTACAAGGTCAGGTACTTCGAGACCGCGTCGCTGGTGCTGATGCTGAAGGCGGCCGTCGCCGACAACAGGCTCGAGCAGGTGCTTCGCGACATAGCCAAGGCAGACCTGCTGATAATCGACGAGTACGGCTACATCCCGATAGACATCGAGGGCGCTCGGCTGCTCTACCAGGTGATGTCGGCAACGTACGAGACGAGGAGCATGATCGTCACAACCAACATAGAGTTCGGCAAATGGGGCACTGTGCTGGGAGACGCGCACCTGGCCACGGCGACGATTGACAGGATCATGCATCATGGTCGGCTGGTTGAGTTCGGCGGGCAGAGCAGAAGGTTCGAGGAAGCCTTGATGATGGGAAGATCGGACAGTTAGCGAAGAAAGGGTGCGGCACCTTTGCAAAACGGTGAAACCCGAAAGAAATTAGTCGTGAAATCCTAAATTTAGTTGTTGTGAAAAACATGCTGGGCCTGGAATGGCTGGGGCAGAAGCAGGACTTCGTGTTCCACGGGCCGACGGGAAGGGGCAAGACCCACCTTGCGATAGCGCTGGGCATGCTGGCGGTGGACGCGGGCAAGTCGGCGAGGTTCCTGTCATGCGCGCAGCTGGTGTTCGACCTGAAGGCTGCGAAGGAGCGCGGCAGGCTGGACGAGCGGTACCAGGAGCTGTCCAAGGTCGACCTGCTTATCCTGGACGAGTTCGGCTACATCCCGCTGGACTCGGACGGGGGGAGGCTGCTGTTCCAGGTGATGTCGAACTGCTACGAGCGCCAGTCGATGGTGCTGACGACCAACATCGAGTTCGGGAAGTGGGGCACGGTGTTGGCGGACGACAAGCTGGCATCGGCGCTGGTGGACAGGATCGTGCACCATGGCAGGCTGGTGGAGTTCAAGGGCGAGAGCCGCCGCGTCACAGACTCGCTCATGCTGGGAAACAGGAAGGAAGGGTAGGTCCTGCAGCCCTTGGTGAAATCCGAAGATCTTTCGTGCTGAGACCCGAAAGAATTGGATGATGATTTACGAAAAATCTGCTTGACGAAACACACAAAACCCGGGCATGAGGAGGGCGTTTACACCAGAGGCGGACTTTGGTGACGTCTCGGTGAGGCCCGCTTTACCTCACGGAGGTGCTGCAGAAGACCCGACTCGAGCTGGATGTCCACGGCGCCAAGGCAGCTGCCGCCACGGCGGCTATGGCGGATGTGGACTGCGCGCCAGACTGGAACAACATGCTCTTCCATCGACTTTGAGCGCCCCTTTGCGCTGGGCATCGAGGACACCGCAAGTCACGCGCCCATCTTCCTGGGGATTGTGCAGGAAGTGAGGTGGGAGAAACGGCGGGGACCGACCCCGAAGCCGTTCAAACATGCAGTGATAGCTGGGGATTTAGCCCTGCCGCGGGT
>OMXZ01000066.1 GCA_900315165.1 uncultured Actinomycetes bacterium
CCGTGAGTTGCCGATTCGCTGCTGCCACACACATGCTGAACGCATGCGGCCGCAACGGGGAACTCACGCAACTTGATAGCGGACAAATGACCTCACAGCCAGTGGCGCGCACACCAAGGCGAGCAAGGCGTAGAGCAGCGCAGCGGCGGACGGCAGGTCGAACACGACCGGACCGAGCGCATAGCTTGCCAGCGCGACGAACGAGTCGTTGAGGACGTTCATGGGCGTGAGGTGGGCGACCTTCGAAAGGGGCACGATCAGCTTGGCGAACACCCCGAGGAAAGTGACCGCCAGCGGGGTGACGGCCACGGGCATGACAGAGCGCAGCCGCGACGAGAGCAGCAGCGTGAAGGCCACGCAGCCCAGAGTGACCACCCAGCCGAGAAGGAAGAGCGAGGCGCACACCTGGCCCACCGTCATGGGGTAGGGGTTGACGAAGTCGAAGATCTGGTAAGGCAAGCCCGCCCCATCCGCACCGAGTGCAACGAGGAAGACCCCCGAGCCGACCGCCACGCTCGCCCACCAGTACGCACTCGCGAAGAGCATCGACGCGACCACCTTGGCCACGGGAAGGGACCTCTTCCCCCGCAGGGTGGGAAGCGCGATGGACGCCGTGCCGCCCTGGTACTCGCCGGCGAAGACCCCGGAGACGGCGATGCAGGCCGCAATCGTGACGAAGGCGTAGAAGGCCATAAAGCTGAGAATCTCGCCCCAGGCAAGGGCGCTGCCATACTCTATCGGCCACTCGATCCGCGACGCCTTTCCCTCCCAGAACGACCTCTCGGACTCGGCGTACGGGAAGAACCCCAGGTACCTCCCGGAGAGCTCGTTCGAGAGGAAGTTGCCCGCACCCTCCTGCAGGCCTGGCGCATGCGTGCCCTTGTCGTCCAGCAGCATCGCGGTCTTGAGCCTGAGGTAGTACGCGTCAGAGCGCACGCGGTCGACCTCGCGCCAGAACTCGATGCCGTACTGGTCGATCATCTGCTGAGCGGACAGGCTGCCGAGGTGGTCGGCGTCCTGCGCCCATCGGGCCTGCGCCTCCTCGTATGTGGCCATGTCCTCCGCGACGCGGGCGTCGTCCAGCGTCCCGGCATGGCTCTGCTCTGTGCGCCGTATGGCGTCCCAGGCTCCAAGGCCCTCCACGTAGCTCCCGGACCGGGCGTCCCAGGCGCCAGCGGTGAGGACGCTTCCCAGTGAGAGTGCCATGACGAGGATGAGCGCGATGGCGCAGGCGGCCACTCCGGCGCGGTTCTGGACGATCTTCTTGATCTCGAATCGGATGAGGGTTCCCATTGTCTGCTCCCTATCTCATGACAGCGTCTTGAAATACGTTCAGGTACAGGTCCTCGAGCGTGGGCTCCACGGGGACGGCGTCCGGTGTCGGGGCGGTGTCCGCCACCACGCGCACCACGGCACGCCCTCCCTCCGCATAGCGCACGTTCGCGACCATCATGCGCGCCGCCATCGCATCCGCCTGCCGGGCGTCCACGTGGCACTCCCAGACCTTTCCCGCGGCACTTGCCACGATCGACTCGGGCGTGCCTTCCATGATGAACAGCCCCGAGCGCATGACCAGGATGCGGTTCGCGATGAACTCGACGTCGCTCACAATGTGGGTGGAGAGAATCACGATCTTGTCCTGCGCGAAGCTCGCGATGAGGTTGCGGAAGTGGACGCGCTCCTTCGGGTCGAGTCCCGCCGTGGGCTCGTCGAGCACCAGGATCGACGGGTCGTTGAGCATGGCCTGCGCGATGCCGAGCCTCTGCCTCATGCCGCCGCTGAAGTTCTTCACCCTGCGCCGGGCTACGGAGGAGAGGCCCACCTCCTCGAGAAGGTCCTTGCTTCGCGCAAGCCCCTCGCGTTTGCTGAACCCCTTGAGGGCCGCCATGTAGCACATGAAGTCGATTGCCGTGAAGTCCGGGTAGCAGCCGAAGTCTTGTGGGAGGTAGCCCAGCAGGGCGCGGTACCCGTCCCCCATGGCCCCGACCTCGGTGCCGTTGTAGTAGATCTGGCCGCTGGTCGGGCGCAGCACGTCGCAGACCATGCGCATGAGCGTCGTCTTGCCGGCGCCGTTGGCGCCGAGCAGTCCAACCACGCCAGGGGTCACGGTCGCCGATACCCTGTCGACTGCCATGTGGCTCCCGAACTGCTTGCTGAGTCTGTCAATCCTGAGTTCCATGCAATCACTCTCCTATCTGAAGGAAGCCGAGACCACGGGGGTTAGCCCATCGAGGCCTGCCGATGCGGCGCGGACGGTAAGCACGACCTCTCGCGAGAGCCACGCAAGGGAGGCGAGGGAGGCGAGCGCCCAGACCGAGAGGGAGGCCTCCCCATATGCCGACGGGAATGCGACGCTGAGCATGTACAGGGACCCGCAGCAGAGGCATGTCCAGGCGACGCAGGCGAGAAGCGCGAACGAGGGCCTGCACCTGCGCAGCATGACCAGCGCTCCGGCACACGAGAGGAAGTACGGGGGGCAGGCCCAGAGCGCCACCCAGAGTGCCCCCATCCCTGTCACCCGCGAAGTAGCGGAAACCATGACCCCCAGGCAGAGAGAGGCCGAGCACCCTAGGACAATCAACCTTGCCACGAGCACTGAGGCTGCGTTGTGCCTGCACGAGCACTCAAGCTCGACGACGCCATGGAGCCTGCTCGAGTGGAGGGTCGGCACGCACACGAGCACGGACGCGGCGGACATCACGCCTATCGCCCAGCGGGCCATAACCCCATTTCCCGCCAAGCGGGCCACAAGGACCATGGTCGCGACGAGGGCAACCTGCGCGAGCCATACCCAGATGGGAATGAAGCGAGCCTGCGCAACGACGAAAGGCAGGAATCCCCGGCGAGACTCCGCGCCTCCTCGCGCACGAGAGTCCTCTGCCACCATGGCCGAGACGAGCGCGTCGATGGCTTCGTCCCCCACTGGATCGACCTGCCGTTGGTAGTGATGCCTGAGCGCAATCCTCATGCGAGCCCGATCGACTACGCTCATCCAAACCACCCCATCTCCTCTTCGAGGAGAGCCAGCGCCCTCCTGATGCGCCTCCTCACGGAGAACCTGCTAATCCCGAGTACCCGGGCGACGTCGCCGACCTCGAGGTCGGCACCGTATCGGAGCTCGATCACCTCAAGCAGGACCGGAGGCAGCTTTGAGAGCGCCTCAATGAGGCCCGAGTCGTTATACGGGCTGTCTTCCGTCGCGACATCGAAGTCGAGGCTTGCCGTCTCGAGGCGCCTTTCCCGGCTCGCGTCGATGCAGACGCTCCTTGCAGTCCTCATGAGGTAGGCGATGGGCCTTCCTCCTTTGTGGTGGCCCCCACTTCGGACGAAGCGAAGAAACGTCTCCTGGGCCAGGTCAGCCGCCTCATGCCCCGCCGGTGCGTGGCGCCTGCAGTACGCCAACACGTCCGCATAGCATTCCTCGGCAATCTTCTGCGCCCTCTCTTGTCTCAAGGGCTCGTCTCTGGCGATCGGCAAGCTCTCACCCCCTCTGCAGAACACAACGTTGGATCGGCGACGGATGTGCGCCCGCTCTCTTTATCTCCACAATTCTCACATCGACGGGCTTCCGAAGGATGGATACCCATAGGACTTCGCCGCTTTCTTCTGGCTGCAAACGGAAAGACGCCCCGCCGGGCACGGCCCGGCACCCCGTCACCCCGCCCAAGGACGCCTCGATCCCCTTCGGGCCCCCTGCGGGCAAGCCTCGCACACCGTCGCGGGCCCCTCCCACATCCCGCTCCCGGTGACGGCGGAGGGACTGCCCAGCCCACCCGTGTCCCTCCGCC
>OMXZ01000062.1 GCA_900315165.1 uncultured Actinomycetes bacterium
TGTGTTTGATAGCCTCGAACTTGCGGATTTGAGCATCGAAAAGTTTCGGGTCTGGGCACGAAAAACTTGCGGGTTCGTGCATGGGCACGCCGACCATCCCGCGATTGGCCCAACATGTCGTTGCTTCGGTTTGCGACGTGAGGGGGGCCAGAGGGGAATGATCGGCGTGGACAAGATCGAGGATATACGAAGAAGGGGCAGGAGGGGCGAGGCCGTGGCCTCCATCGCGAGGGAGACCGGGGTTTCGGAGCCCACGGTCAGGAAGTACCTGCGGATGGATGACCTCTCCCCCAGCCGCCCGGAGGCGCGCGTCCCGGAGAGCGAGCTGCTCGCCCCGTACGCGCCCAGGATCGACGCCTGGCTCGACGACGACTGCAGGAACTGGCGCAAGCAGCGCCACACCGCGACGAGGGTGTACGTGAGGCTCCGGGACGAGCTCGGCTACGGGGGCTCGTACTCCACCGTGCAGCGCTACGTGAAGAGGCGCCGCGAGGAGATGGCCGAGGAGCGGGACCGCCGCGACGCGCAGGGCTACCTGCAGCTCGAGTGGCTCCCCGGCGAGTGCCAGGTCGACTTCGGCGAGGCGGACTTCAGGGTCCGCGGCGTGGTCACCAGGGGCAGGTACCTGACCGTCACCTTCCCGCACTCCAACGTCGGGCTCACCCAGGTCTTCTGGGGCGAGACCTCCGAGTGCGTCTGCCAGGGCCTCAGGAACGTCTTCGAGTTCGTCGGCGGCGTGCCCCGCAGGGCCGTGTTCGACAACGCCACCGAGGTCGGCAGGCGCGTCGGCCCCGAGGTCAGGCTGAGCGAGCTCTTCCGCCGCTTCTCGGCGCACTACGGGCTCGACTACACCTTCACCAACCCCTACTCCGGCAACGAGAAGGGCAACGTCGAGAACAAGGTGGGCTGCCACAGGAGGAACCTGTTCGTGCCCGTCCCGTCCTTCCACGACGTGCGGGCGTTCAACGGCAGGCTGCTCGGGGACTGCCTTGACCTGAGCGCGGGCAAGCGCCACTACAGGCTCGGCACGCCCGAGCTCGAGCTCTTCGGGGAGGACAGGGCGGCGCTCTCCCCGCTGCCGGAGGCGCCGTTCTCCTGCGTCAGGTGGGAGACCAGGAGGTGCAGCAAGCAGGGCACCTTCACGCTTGGCGGCGTGCACCGCTACTCCGCCGGGCCCGCCTACGCGCGCCGCGAGGTCGCCGTCGCCCTGGGCGCCTTCGACGTCACGGTGTGCGACTGCGGGACGGGGGAGGTCGTCGCCGCCTACGATCGGGAGTGGGGCGAGGCCCCGACCGACAGCTCCGACCCGACGCTGCAGCTCAGGCTGCTCTGCATGAGGCCCGCGGGCTGGAGGGACTCGAGCGTCAGGGCGTCGCTGCCGGCCGAGCTCGTGTCCTTCCTGGACGGGGAGCCCGCCGACAGGCTCCACGCCGACCTGAGGGTGCTCCGCGACGAGAGCTCCGAGAGGGGCTGGGCCGCGGCGGTCGAGGGCATGCTCAGGGCGGTCCGCGCGACCGGCTCCATAGACCGCGCGACGGTGGCGGTGTCGGCCGCAAGGGCCCAGGCGGGCGACGAGCGCGTCGAGTACGACGAGCTGGTCGACCTGGGCGTCTACGACCGCGCGCTGAGGGTGCTGGAGGGGGGCGAGGGCAATGCCGATGACCAGCTCGGAGCGTGAGGCCGCCCAGGCGTCCTTCCGCGACGCCGCGAGGGCGCTCTTCATATCCGGCGACACCATCGCCGCCTTCCTCGCCTCCGCGACGCCCGGGCAGGTCGCGGCCTGCACGGCGATGCTCGAGTCCGAGGTCGCGCACCGGGACCGGGCCAAGCGGGCGCGCCTGCTCAGGCAGGCGCGGTTCCCGGTGCCCAAGTCCGCAGAGGGCTTCGACTGGTCCAACGTGACGTTCCCCGACGGCTGGGGCAGGGACGACATGCTCTCCCTGCGGTTCGTCTCGGCGGCCGAGGACCTCGTGTTCTTCGGGCAGACCGGGAGGGGCAAGACCCACATGGCCACCGCTCTCGGCATAGCCGCGACCTCGGCGGGCTACCCCGTGAGGTTCTGGCAGACCGCCCAGCTGGTGCTCCAGCTCGGCAAGGCCAAGCGCGACGGCACCCTCGACAGGCTGCTCGCCGACGTGGCCAAGGCGAGGCTGCTCGTCCTCGACGAGTTCGGCTACGTGCCCTTCGACGTGGACGGGGCGAGGCTGCTCTACCAGGTTATATCCGAGAGCTACGAGAGGAGGAGCGTGATATTCACCACGAACGTCGAGTTCTCGAGGTGGGGCACGGTGTTCGCCGACGACAAGCTGGCGGCCGCGATCGTCGACAGGGTCGTGCACCACGGCAGGCTCGTGGAGTTCGGCGGGCCAAGCCACAGGCTGGAGGAGAGCCTGATGCTAGGGAAGTCCGGAAGGTAGGGAGGCGTCGGCGGGCCCGTGACGAAACCCGAAAAAGTTTCGTGCGAGAACCCGAAAGAAACCCATGCTCAAAACCGAAAGTCAGGCTTGACTAAACACAACGGGTACGGGGTCGAACGCGAGAGCGCCTTTTCCGAGTCGGAGAGTCCGGCGCTCGCCCCGCTTCCGGTGACCCCGTTCGAGCCCAGCGAGTGGGTCTATGGCCGTAAGGTTTCCCCAGACTTCCATGTCGCCTTCAAGATCAACCGCTATTCGGTGGCCTACGCCCTCGTCGGCCGCAAAATCGGCCTCAGGGTGACGCCCTCTGAGGTCGAGGTCTTCTTGCCAGGGAGAGCGCATGGTGACCAATCCCCGCCTTCCCAAAGGCCCGAGATATTGCTATAGCACCGACGCCTCCCACATGCCTCTTGAGTTCTCGCGGGCGCTGCGAGACGAGGTGTGCATGAGGCGCCGGGCCCGCCCGATAGGGCCCGACTGCGAGGCCGTCGTCGGGCGCGTCTTTTCCGACGTGCGGATAAGGGAGCAGGCCTACAACCCCGTGATGACCATACTTAACCTCTCGAAGGCCTATGGGGACGAGGCCCTAGAGAGCGCCTACTCCTACGCGTTCGAAAGGGGGCTGGAGCATGCCAGGAGCAGGTTCCTGAGGAGCGTGCTCGCCTCCGGGGCATGGAGGGCAGCGGAAGTCGGCAGGAAGGACGCTCGCGAAGAAGGCGGCTATGTCCGCGGTGCCGGCGGTTGCCATGGCGAGGTCGGACGAGGCCGAGGACCGCGGCGCGGGTCTCTACGACGCCCCCGCCACCGGCCCGCTGTCGGGGCTCAGCCCCGACCAGGTGGAGAACAGGCTGCTCGGGGCGGTGTTGGACGACCTAAAAGCGGGAGGCTCGCTCCTGGGTTTGACCTCCAACAGGAGCAAGGCAGAGCTCGGCGAGAGATTGAGGCGGGAGACAGGCCTGCCCCTGCGCCCCATCGCCCGCTTCCTGGGGATATCGAAGAGCTCCTGAGTACTGGAGGCGCAGGCTCGCCGACGGCTCTGCCTGCGCCCCCGACGAGGCGGACGAGCTGGGCGGGGAGGTGGAGCGCGTCTTCCGCGAGGAGGGCCGCTGCGCCCGCGGATACCGCTTCGTGCACGCCAGGCTCGCCGAGGAGCTGGGGAGGCCGGTCTCGGAGAAGGTGGTGCGGGAGGCCATGGGGAGGCTCGGCCTCAGGCCCGTCTACCTGCGCCGCGGGAGGCGCTACAGCTCCTACGCCGGCGAGATAGACGACGCCCCGGCCAACCTCCCCCTGCGCGGCGACGGCACCCACGACTTCTCCCCGGCGTCCCCGAACGCCCTGTGGGCGAGCGACATCACCGAGTTCAGGCTCCCGTGCGGCGCGAAGGTCTACCTGTCGCCGGTCGTCGACCTGTTCGACTCCAGGCCGGCCGCGTGGGCCATCGGGGCCCGGCCCACGGCCGCGCTCGCGAACGAGCCCCTCTCACGGGCGTGCGCCGCGCTGCGGCCCGGGGAGGCCCCCGTCGTGCACACCGACCGCGGCTGCCACTACCGGTGGCCGGGGTGGAAGTCGATCTGCGGGGAGCACGGCCTCACCCGCTCGATGTCCAGGAAGGGCAGGTGCGCGGACAACGCCGCGATGGAGGGGTTCTTCGGGAGGATGAAGAACGAGTTCTTCCGCGGCAGGGACTGGTCCGGGGCCCCGGTCGGCGAGTTCGTGCGGAGGCTCGACCGCTGGATGGGGTGGTACCGCTCCGGCAGGCTGAGGGGGTTCCGCGAGGGCGGCGAGGTCGTCTGGGATACCATAGACGGCAGGGGGGCGAGGCTCGGGCTGGCGGTGTAGCCGGTCCAAGAAAACGTCCGCACCCCCATGACTTATACATAACCGATTTTCTAAGGTCAGCTTTCAGCCGTTGGATGGACGCAAGTTGTTGGGGCTCGGTAGGCTCATAGCCTTCGAGCGGCTCCCAGATATAGAGAAGAACCGTTTTCTTTTGCTGCAGCCTAAGGAAGTGTAGCCACGGCATAGGTTTGGCAATCGGCCGCCGGCGCATTGGCCAAAATCGGCTGACCGGGATTGGCCATTATCGCCTGGCTGGATGTGGCTAGGCCCTTTCGACGATAACGGTGCGCTTCCGTTAATGCGGGGAAGTGCCATATGGGCTATGAGAAATGAAAAGGCATCAGCTCACAAGACATTTCGAACTTTTTGCCCACTTCCGCTACAAGATCAGGCAGCTTAGGCGCAATACCTAGCGAACACAGTTGCGCCAACTGCCTTCCAACGGGTGTATAGATAGCACTTCCAAAGTTTACTTGTTTCATCTCGTCGGAATCGTTCGTAAGGAGAAACGCGAGGTTTTCCGTAAACACATTCAGCCCCGACTTTGCAGGCACA
>OMXZ01000061.1 GCA_900315165.1 uncultured Actinomycetes bacterium
CGAGAGGGGCCAGGCCCGCTTAGACTGGCTCACCCCCATGGAATACGCTGCCAAGCTCGTCGCCTAAGGGTTGTGCGGAATCAAGGGTCCACTTCAATATTCTTCTCTCGCTATCTCCAGGAAGCGCGGGACGAGGCCGCCGCGCTTGGCATTGCGGACATACGCACCGAACGTCGCCACGGGACTCCCGCGCCACGCAAGCGCCTTCTGGTTCGGATCGGGCATAGTCTCGACCTCCGGAACGAGAGCGTAGCCGAAGCCCGCGTCGACGAGGCAGAACGCCTCCGTGGTTGTCGAGCACGTGATGGTGTCCGCCTCGTCTGTTTTGGGGATTGCACCCTGGGCCGCGGAGCCCTTCCTGCGGATGTTCGCCGGCAGGCAGACAACCTGCGGATAGCCGGAGACCTCCTCGAGGCCCACCTCGTCGAGGGCCGCCAGGGGCGAGTCCTTGCGCACGATGCAGCTGAGCCCCGCCGTATTCAACGGCTTAAACAGGATGCCGCCGCCTTCCGGCACCGTGCTCTTGAACCCGAGGACGATGTCGAGCTGCTCGCGCACGAGCCGGTCAAGGTTCGCATCCCGGGCCCCGAGGCTCAGCGTCACGTGAAAGCCCTCGTGCTCTGTGCGGAGCCTGTCGAGCACTGTGGCGAGGCGCAGAAGGTCGTTCGGATCGGAGTAGCCGATGGCGAGCTCCGTTCCCTCGGCCTTCTTCCGCGCGCGCTCGGCGGCCGCGTAGGACATCCGCAGGATCTCCCTCGCATCGGGCAGGAAGGACGCGCCGAACGCAGTGAGCGCCACGTCCCTCGTGGTGCGGACGAACAGGGCGCCGCCGAGCTCCTCCTCGAGCGAGGCGACCTGCTTCGACACCGTCGACTGCGAGAGGTGCAGCTCGTCTGCCGCCCTCCTGAAGTTCAGGTTGTCGGCCACCTGGACGAAGCACTCGAGTTGCGTCGTGTTCACAGTCGGTCCCCCTTGCACTGATTCTTTAATCGCATCAATGATAGCATCATTGAAATACCCTTTCGAGCACAGGGCCCGCATACTTGGATTGGGCGCGGAAAGGGTCCGCGCACGAACGAAAGGAAACAGACCATGGCACTCGACCGTTTCGCATCCTGGACCAGCACGACCGCCTCTTCCGCCTGCGGCGCCTCCGACGCCCGCAGCAGCGCCTGCGGAGCCTCCGACAATCGCAGCTCTGCCTGCGGGGCGAGCGACCTTCGACCCTCCGCCTGCGGCGCCTCCGACCTGCGCCCCTCGGCCTGCGGCGCGAACGACCGCTTCTAAGGCAGCCGCCAAAAGCAGAAGCGTAAGGGGCGCCCGCAAAAGCGGGCGCCCGCTTCGAAAGGAGTGAGCACATGGCACGCCCGACCTTCTCGTTTCAGTGGCACCTCCTCGACGACTGCGACCAGCGCTGCAAGCACTGCTACATCTTCTCGGGGGACGAAGCCGTCGAGCTCAACCGCATGAGCCTCGGGCAGATGCAACAGACGCTCGCCAACATCGAGGACTTCTGCGAGACGTTCGGACGCGAGCCCTACCTCTACATCACAGGGGGCGATCCCATCCTGCACCCTGATTTCTGGACGTTGATGGAGATCCTGAAGGACAAGGGCATCGAGTTCACCGTCATGGGCAACCCCTTCCATCTCACGGACGAGGTCTGCGCCCGCCTCCGCGAGTGCGGGTGCCTGCGCTACCAGATGTCGATCGACGGAGCACGCGAGACCCACGACTGGTTCCGCAAGCCCGGCTCCTACGACGAGACGCTCGCGCGCATCCCGATGCTGGCCCGCGCGGGCATCCGCTCGATCATCATGACGACGGTTTCCAACGTGAACGCCCACGAGCTCCCCCAGATCATCGACGCGGTGGTGGAGGCGGGGGCCGACGTCTTCGCATTCTCGCGCTACGTGCCGACCCCGGGCGAGAACATGGAGGGCCTCTCACCTGAGGAATACCGGGAAGTGCTCGACGCGGCGCACAAGAAGTTCAAGGCCTACGAGGACGCTGGCTGCAAGACCTACTTCAACCGCAAGGACCACCTGTGGCGGCTCTACGAGTGGGAGGAGGGGATCTGGTCGATCCCCGATGGGACCGAGCCGGGGGTCGTCTACGACGGCTGCAACTGCGGCAGCGGGCACCTCACCGTCCTGCCCACGGGCGATGTATACGCATGCAGGCGCGTCGAGGGCTCGAAGGTGGGCAACGCCCTCGAGGAGCGGCTGGCGGACATCTGGCTGGGCCCCATGGAGGACTACCGGCAGATCGACGAGTTCTCGAAGTGCGGCCGCTGCGAGCTGCTCGCATGGTGCCGCGGCTGCCCGGCCGTCGCGCGGGGAACCGACGGCAGCTTCTACGGGGAAGACCCGCAATGTTGGCACGAAGTGCCGGCAGACGCCGCGCCGCGCGATACGCTGCAGCTGCCGCGCCGGACAGCGGGGTGCGCCTGCGCGGCAGCTGGGCGCATAGCCGCAGCCGTTGAGAAGGCGCTCGAAGGGACGGTGGCGTAGATGGCGCGCGGCGAGATGAAGGCCCTCTCCATATCCGAGGTCACCCCGGCCGAGCGCGCCCGGCTCTGCGACGTGCCCGTGCCCGAGACGAAGCCGGGATGGACGCTGGTGCGCGTGCGCGGCTTCGGCATGAACCACTCCGAGCAGGTGCTGCGCCTCGGGGAGATCGAGGCGGGATACATCAAACGCCCCGTTATCCCGGGGATAGAGCTCGTCGGGGAGGTCGCGGAACCGTCCGACTCGGGGCTAGAGCGGGGCCGGAGGGTCTGCGCCCTGATGGGCGGAATGGGCCGCAACTGGGACGGGTCGTACGCCGAGTACTGCCTCGTGCGCAATGACCGTCTGTTCACGCTGCCCGAAGCGGTCTCGTGCATGCCGTGGTCCGCACTCGCCGCCATCCCGGAGACGTATTACACGGCATGGGGCTCGCTTTTCGAGTGCCTCCGGCTCAAGCCGGGCGACCGGCTGCTAGTGCGCGGCGCCTCCTGCGGGCTAGGGTACGCGGCTATTCAGATGGCGAAGGCAACAGGGTGCCGGGTTCTGGCGACAACCCACCGCGAGAGATACCGCGCGCGGCTCTTCGACTTCGGGGCGGACGAGGCGATCGTCGACGAAAGCGGCATCCTTGCGGGCGGCGGCGTCGAGGCCGACAAGGTCCTCGAACTCGTTGGCCCGCGCACGGTAAGAGATTCGCTGAAGCTGCTCTCTCTGGGAGGAATCTGCTGCCAGACAGGCATCCTCGGCGGCGCCGAGGCCATCGACGGGTTCGACCCCATCAAGGAGATCCCCAACGGTCGCTACCTGACCGGCTTCTTCTCGAACAGCCCGACGCAGGAGGCGATGGACGCCGTGTTCGCGCTGGTCGCCGAGAACGCCATCGAGCCTCCCGTGGCGGCGGTCTTTCGCTTCGAGGACCTCGCGGACGCCGTCAGGATGCAGGACGCCGGAGGCTTCCAAGGCAAGATAGTCGTCGTGAACGAGGAATGACGTCGGTCAACGAGTTCCTCTTGGAATCCTTTGGATAGCGACGGCTTGTCCAGTCGGTCCAAGACCGTGCCAAGCCATGCTAGCCTGTGACACTCGGTGCTAATCCGTGGGTCACTCCCACTCAACTGTCACAAGGTAAGTTTCCACACACTAACAGTTTGCCGTCTCGTGTCTTCCCGTACCGTCACGTGCACGCACGTGACGGTACGTTATTGGGGAGTTTTTTGCGAAGCGGCTCCAAGGGTGTACTCACCTGTACTCACCGCTGAGTACACTTTTTGTACTCACCCCTCGGGGAGTAGTCACAAGGACCTCGGGGAGTAATTAAAACCGCAGGTAGTTATTGGGGAGTATTACTCACTTTTTCGAGGTGAGTACACTTAGAAACGCTTGCGCAGTCAAATCGGGTCGAGCGCCATTGACCGCTCGGTCTCGTGAAGCTAACGCTTCCTCTTCGGCTTCGGCAACTCCGCGAGCATGGCGGCTACCGCTTCGGCGATACAGGCCGGGTCCTCGCTGTCGACGAGGAGCATGGGCTTGGCGCCCTCGTAGGGGACCTGCTCCTCGGGAAACGCAGCCCTGGCGGCCGGCGTGTCCTTCAGCAGGAGCCGGTCGTCGTATATCCCGCCGAACAGCACGCCGTCGCTGTAGAGCAGGTATTCGCCCATCATCTTCCTGTTGGTGACCGCCGGGACGTCCCGAAGCAGGTCTAGTACAAATTCCAAGTAATCGGTGCTGCTAGCCATGGCAAACCTCCTCCTTTGCAGCTAGCCCCATAGCCCCTTGCACGAAACGGCGTACAGGGGCACGTTGCGCATCCAGTCCTGCTCGCGGTAGCCTGACAAGCTGAACCGCACCGCGTCAACTTCGGGATTTGCCTCTTTGAACGCGCGAAGGCTCTTGGCCCGGAGATTCTCCTCGGCCTTCACTTCGATGGCGAACACGCCGCTGCCGTCCTGGACCAGGAAGTCGATCTCGCCTGTCGAGTTCTCCGCCGACCAGTAGTAGGGCGAGAGACCGCATTCCGAGATGAGCTGCTGGCAGACGTACTGCTCGGTGAGCGCGCCCTTGAACTCCGTGAAGACCTTGTTGCCGTCGATGACGTCCCTCGGCTCCAGGCCGCTCATGGCGCCGAGGAGCCCCACGTCCACCATGAAAACCTTGAACGCGCTCATACTGCAATAGCTCGGCAGCGGCACGTGCGGCTTGCTCACGCGGCGCACCTTGTAAATCAGGCCTGCCTGCTGGAGCCACGCGAGGCTCTCCTCGAAGTCGGCCGCGCGGGCGCCCTTGCGCACCTGCCCGAAGATGAACTTCTTGTTCTCC
>OMXZ01000060.1 GCA_900315165.1 uncultured Actinomycetes bacterium
CACAATCTCGATGACCTGCTGCACCTTGGCCGGGTCGATGTCGGTGGGCAGGCCCACGACGCCCTGATAGTCGCGGCGGAATCCCTGATAGCGCGGGTCGGCCTCGGAAGTACCATACGCCTCGAGGCTCGAGGCCCCAGGGAAGAAGGGCATCCGGTACCAAGAAACCGCGTAAAAACCGTTGGCCCGCAGGTCCTGGAGCAGCTCGTCCGCCTCGCCCTCGGAGGGAAGGAGGACCGGGTAGCGGATGAGCGGCTGCGCGGCTGCGACCTCGCGAGCGCGGGCGGGCAGGTAGAGCCTGTCGGTCTGCTCCAGCCCCTCAGCATACTGCCTGCCGCAGGCCAGGCGCTGGGCCTCATTGTCGTCCAGGCGCGCGATGGCCGTCCGAATCCGGTCAACGATCCAGGCGCTCGGCCGATAGGACTCGTAGGGCAAGCCGCCCCTGCGCTCGATCTCCGCGACGGGCGGCTCGTAGGTACCACGGGCCAGCTTGCGCTCGCGCATCCGTGTGCCCAGCGAGCCGGGCAGATGCACCATAAGGCGCACCTGGGAATGGTAGGCCTGCGTGTTTTTGTCCAGGCGCGCGGGCAGCGCGGGCAGGCCGTCCAAGGCGCGCGTGATGCAGTCCCAGGCCTCGGGGTCGAGGGCACGCAGGGCGGGGTTCACCCAGATGGCACCACCGAAATAGATGTCCGAGAAGGTCTTCTCGATACCGAAGGAATGGATCGAGATATCCGCAAGCGGGGCGCCCTCGGCGTCACGGGCCATGCGCAGGAGGCAATGGGCGCTGTCCTCCACGAAAAGGGCGCCGACCGCATGGGCCGCCTCGCGCAGGCGCAGGCAGACATCCTGCTGGACCACACCGTAGGAGTGCTGGAGCAGGACCGCCCTCACATCGTCCACAAGCTCGACCGCGTCGGGATCCATCTCGAGGCTGTCGCGGTCAAGCGGCGCGTAGTCGGGCGCAAGGCCGCCCGCGATGATCGAGTCGACGGCGGTGCAGCCTGTGAAGAGGGTCGTGAGCACCTTCCCCTCCCCATGCACGTCCCTGAGCGACGCGAAGACCTCGCGCATACCGTAGCGGGCCTTGAAGACGAGATACCAGTCCCGCGCGTCGGTCTGCGTCCGCCGCGCGAATGTCTCGCGCAGCTCGACAAAGGCCGGCGGCTCCTCGGTGCGGACGGTTACGGTCATGCTTTCCTCCTGTCCCGTCGGGCCCACGCTAGAACGACGTATCGGTCGGGTCGGGATAGTACTTCTTGAACTTGCGGTTCTGGTTGAGCTCGGTCAGCTCGACGTCCAGGCGGCGGCGCGCCGACCAGTCCTTGTCGTAGCGCTGAGGGTCGTAGACCTTCTTGTCCCGAATGAGCCCGTCAAGCTCGGCCAGGAGCTTCTCGTCGCGCACGTAATGGCGCAGAAGTCGGAGCGGCACCAGCGTATAGAGCGCATGCTCGCGCGCCACGCGGCACTCCCCCGCGTCCCCGTCTACCGCGTCCTCCACGAGGACCTGCATGGGGTTCACGCCGCCCGCCACGTTGTAGTAGGAGTTGCGGCCCATGCGGGGATTGCAGTCGAGGAAGAGCTGGCGGCCGTCGCGGGGGTCGCGTTTGATGTCGAAGTTGGCAAAGCCGCGATAGCCCACGTCCGAGAGCATCCGGCCGGCCTTCTCCCAGAGCTCGGGCATCTGACGCGTGATCATGGCCACGGGGTTACCCAGCATGGAAGGGGCGTGGTCCTCGAGCAGGACCTGGGCGGCGCCGAGGAGCTTGGGCTCACCGTCGCGGCCGATGTAGATCGTGAGCGAGTCCATATAGGTGTCGTCGCCCCCGATGAGCTCCTGGACCAGGAAGTCGTCCTCGTAGCCCGACGCGCGCAGGCCCGCCCACAGCTCGTCGAGCTCGCGCTGCTCGTTGAGGTAGTAGACCTTCTTGAAGCCCTTGAGGAGGGTCGGATAGTAGCCTGCGGACACGGCGGGCTTGGCCACCACAGGGAAGGGAAGCTCGGTCGACGGGATGGGGTCGTCGCCCGCGAGGTGCACCACATCCATCCGGGGCACCTCGAGGCCGTGCTCGCGGCAGAGCTCCGAGAAGCGGGCCTTGTCGCAGACGGCGTCGAAGGCGGCCTTGGGCGAGATGTGGGACACGACGTTGCCCGGCAGCTGGCCTGCGATGGCCTCGAGCGTCTCAATCAGGGGGTCGGTATTGGCCACGAGAACGATCTTCTTGTCCGTATAGTCGGCCGCGATCTTTTGCACGGCGGCAAGGACGTTGGGGCCGTCGAGCGCGGGGACGACGACGGGCGAGAAAATCCGGGAATGGCTGATGGCACCGATGAAGCCCGTGCCCACCACGGTCGAGATGACGCCGTAGGCCTCATGGAACTCGCGGCCCAGGGCATAGACGCCGATGTCGCCTCCCAGGATGACGGGGATGATGTCGGTCCGCTTGTCTGCTTGGGAACTCATGGGCATACCCTCCAGGGTTTCTCGCCGGATTTGCCGGGACTTCTTAGCGATGGGCAAAACGTTTGATGAGGCTGCGGACGGTGCTCGCCTCGGGGATCTTGAGCGCGACAGCCAGGCCATAGGTGACTGCCACCGCGGGGATGCCGCCGATGAGGCAGCACAGGACGCCCTGCATGACGGACCCGCCCAGGCCGAGACGGCTCTGGAGGACCCAGAGGATGACGGCGCCGACCAGGGCGCCCGCAAGCCCCAGGCCGACCGAGCGCAGGAAGGACGCGAACATGCTCCGCAGGCCGAGGGGTCCGAGGGTCCGGCGCAGGTTGAGGTAGGTGACGACGTCGATCGCGATGAAGAAGAGGGTCGAGGAAAAGGCGACGCCGGCGAGCCCCAAAGCGTCGGTCAGAAGGAAGCAGAAGCCGATCTGCACTGCGGCCGCCACCGCCGTGGCGAGGGTCAGAAACATCATCTTGCGCAGGGACGAGCAGATCTTTTGCAAGAAGGTGCTGATGCCATAGAAAGGCAGGGCAGTCGCGAGCCAAGACAGATAGAGAACCGTGTCGCGAATGCCCCCCTCGCCAAAGCGGCCGCCCGCGAGGATCACGACGAGGGGGCGCGCGAAGACGATCAGATAGAAGGCGAAGGGCACGAGCATGAAGACGATGCGCTCGGTGCCGAAACGGACGGAGCTTTTGAAGGACTCCATGTCGCCTGAGGCGTAGTAGTCCGACAGCTCCGTGAAGAGCGCCACCGTAATGGGGATGGCAAAGACCGAATAGGGCAGGACGTACCAGAGGCGGGCGTAGTAGGCGACCGAGGCGCCCGAGGCCGTGACCTGCAGGGCGCTCGACGTCTGGACGGCAACCGTCGGGAAGGACAGGGCCGTGAGCGCCAGGGTCGGGATGCCGATGGAAAGGGTCTCCTTGAGCGCCGGGTCGTGCCAGTCGATCGCGAGGCGCAAGCGGATTCCGTGCCGGCGCAGGCTCGGAAGCTGGACCAGGACCTGGACGAGGACGCCAAGGGGGTTGCCGAGGGCCAGACTCAGGATCGCAAGGCCCGGGTTGGTCTCGCGTAGGATGATGTAAAGAAAGAAAGACGAGGTGCAGACGATGTTGTTGAAGATGGGCGCCGCATTGCTCCAGAGGTAGTCACGCTCGGCATTGAGGATGCCCGAGATGACCGACGACATCGCATAGAGGACAATCTCGACCGCGAAGAAGCGGAAGAGGTAGACGGACATGTCCGCGTCGAAATTGTCCCCCGCCGAGAAGGACTGGGTCCAGATGATCAGCCCCGCGAGAATGAGTGAGACCGCCGTCAGGACGACCATGGCAAGCACGACGATCGACAGCAGGTTGGACGCGTAGTCCATGGCCCCCTGGCGGCCCAGGCGCTTTTTGGCCGACATGTAGACGGGCAGGAAGGCGGTCATGATCATGCCGCCGGCCACGAGCTCGTAGAGCTGGTTGGGCATGTTGTTGGCCACGGTGTAGGCGCTCGCCAAGGCCGTGACGCCCAAGGCGTAGGCCTGGCCCCAGGTGCGGAAGAAGCCCGTGATGCGGCTCACGACCACCAGCACGCTCATCATGGCGGCAGAACGGCTGACGGCGCCGGCGGTCTGCTCGTCGACGCCGTCGGCTGCCACCCGCTCGGTATCGTCGGAAACGGCACGCGCATCGACACCGCCCGCGGCGGGAGCCTCCGTCTGTACGGACCGCCCCCGCCGCGTCTCGGTTTCTTCGTTTATCTGCTTGGAATCATCCATGCCGTGAGGTGTCTTGCCTTACACGGGAGAGCCGGCAGTCTGGAAGCTGCTGAGCCTACCGTAACCGACACCGCTGCTCACGTCGATAGCCTCAATCGTCGTGCCGTTGCCGATGTAGATCCCCACGTGGCCGGGGCGAAACACGACGTCACCCGGCTGGGCCTGCGAGGCGGGCTTGCTGCAGAAGGCGGACTGGCCACCGGAATAGTGCGTGATTGAAATCCCCGCCTGCGCATAGCACCAGGAGGTGAAGCCGGAGCAGTCGAAGGAGCTCGGGCCGCCGGCGCCCCACACGTAGGAGCAGCCGATCTTGCTCGAGGCGGCGGCGATCACGACAGAACGCCAGGAGCCGCTGACGGAAGACGAGGAGCTACCAGAACCGGAGTTAGAACTCGAGCCGGACGAGCTCGAGTTGGAGGTGTTCGAGCTCTGCTGCTGGGACTGCTGCTGTTGCTGCTGGGTCTGCTGCTGGGTCTGCTGTTGCTGCTGGGCGGACGCCGCCTCCTGCTGAGCCTGCTGGACCGCAGCCGCGGCCTCGGCAGCCGCCTTCTCCTGCTCGGCCTTCTGCGCCGCGGCGATCTGCTCCTTCATCTCCTGGTCCAGGCCGTCGTAATAGGCCTGGGCATC
>OMXZ01000059.1 GCA_900315165.1 uncultured Actinomycetes bacterium
GCCAGGGTGCGCTCATAGCGCGAGTAGGTTGTCGCGGGGATGCCGAGAACGGCTGCGAATTCCTTGCTGCTGCGGTATCCTGCCGCCTTGCGGAGGTCCGCCAAGGATGTTTTGGGTGGAACAGGCGCCTGGGCGCTGTTCATGCGGTTAGTTGATGCCATATAATGACACCGTCCTTTCTAGGCGCTACTAGGTTGGACACGGCCCGTGGGTGTTGCAGCACTCTCGGGCCAACTCTTTTTGCGGCTAGAGTCGTATCGTGCTGTATTCGATGGCGACCCTATGCTGCCTGTCGAACGCTTGCATTACCCTGGCTATCACCTCCTCGTCCTTCTTTCCGTATTCCTCGTCCATCCGTGAACGCTCGTCTGCGAGCATCGACTGGATCTCGTCTTCCGACCAGTGCCTCTCGGTGCCGTCGGCGTCGAGGTATCCATCGCGCAGCTCTTCCTCGAGCCCCTCGCAGTGCTGGTCGATGCCGGGCTTGCGCTTTGCCGCCGCCTGCTCGGACAGGAAGCTCTCGAAGGCGGAGCGCTCTTCCTTCGGCGTCGAGAACGCGACGAGCTCGCCGAACCGGGTTCCCTCGTATGCCGTCTCGTAGAACATGCGCTGGTAGTACCTGCACAGGTCGTCGTACTTGCGGTCCTGCTCGTCCTGGCGCTGCCGACGCGCCTTCTCGTCCTTCGCGCGGGCGAACTCGATGAATTCGTCCATGAGTGCGCGGGTCTCGGGCAAGAGGCCGTCGTAGAACTCCTGCAGCTCGTTGCGGCCGGAAGTGACGGGGGTGCGGCCCACGATCTCGTCCACGGAGCATTCCAGAAGGTCGGCCATCGCAATGGCGTGCTTCATGGGGATCGTCTCCGGGTCGCGGTCGTAGCGGGACATGCTGGACGCTGCGATGCCCAGCGCTTCGGCGAACTCTCGGGCGCTGCGGTATCCCTTTTCCTCCCGTAGGTCCTTGATGCTCTTCGCCATGGTCTTGTTTCCTCCTCGTGTGTGCGTTCTGTGGTGGAGCGGTGTCTTTCCCGCCGTGAACGGTTCAACACTACGCAACGAATCATACCACCACGCAACGCTTCTAACAACCTCTATCGGCTATTGTACCATATATTTCAACTTCTGTTAGCTCAGATGGGATTCTCTGTGCTACCCTATGGCACGCGGAAGCAACAGACCGAATCGCTGTTCCACGGAGCGCATCGGAACTTTTGCGGCCGTAGACCTAGTAGCGCCTAGAAGACAACCGAGCATTAGGAGGTACGACATGGGAACCAAGTTCGACGACCTGCCGCTGTTCCTGACACCGCAACAGCTGGCGCAGATAACCGGGGAGCACGTGAACTCGATCCGGCGCGGCATCACGGAGGGCCGCATCCCCGCGGACAAGGTGAACGGACGCTGGCGCATCTGCCGCGACGCCGTGTTCGCCAAGACGAAAGAGGGCCTTCTCTTCGGCGAGAAGGTCGAGTCGTGAGCGAGCGCACGCTGCGCATAGGGCAGATCTGCGAGAAGCGGGGTACCCAGGCGATGATCGCGAAGAAGACGGGCATATCGCGCCCGGCGGTGTCGCGGATCGTGCGTGGACTGGAGCCTCCCTACCCGAAGCGCGGCAAGGCTATCGCGGCAGCCGTGGGCTGGGCCGGCGACTGGCGCGAGCTCTTCGAGGAATGCGACGAGGAGGGAGGCCCGATGTGAAGGCCTTGGAAATAGGGCGACCCACAGCCGGAATCTTGGCGGATGCGAGGCTGCGGGCCACCGGTAACCAGAGCTCTGCGCTCTGTGCGAGCGATTATAAACCTTGCGGCAACTTCCCCAAAGGCCGGGAGGTGAGCCGATGATCACCGAGACCGACCGCGACGCGCTGCGCGAGCTCATGCCCGAGCTGCTCAACGTGCGCTGCGGGATCACAGACCTGCGGAGGTCCTTCCGCTGCCCGTCGCCCAACCACGACGACCGCGACCCTTCCGCCCACTATTACGAGAACGACAACACCGTCCACTGCTTTGGGTGCGGCAAGACCTGGGACGTGTTTTCCCTCATCGCCGAGCTCGACGGCATAGACGGATTCGCCGAGCAGGCCAGGGCCGTGGCGGATGCCGTGGGCTACCGGCTGTCAGATGACGACGAGCCCAGGCGGCCGAGGCAACGGCCCAAGCGCAAGCCAAGGCCGCTCTTCGACAAGCCGCGCGAGGCCGGCGGCGCCGACTGCGCCGAGGCGTGCGGAAACGCCTTCGGCCAGCTCTACTACGCCGAGAACGACATCGGCCGGCGCTACCTGCGCTGGCGCGGCCTGGACGACGGCGACGCTGCGACCTTCGGCCTGGGCTTCACCAAGGACCCGAGGGAGATCATGCCGGAGTTCCGCGTGTACGAGCCCAAGGCCTTCGGCTTCATCACCATACCGTTCTGGAACAGGGACTTCTCGACGGCCAACTACTGCATGGTACGCACCGTCTGCAAGCCCGGCAGCGCACGCAACAAGGAGTGGCGCCCTCGAGGGCTGGCGACGCCCCTGTGGTGCGAGTGGCTCCTGTCCATCGGCGCCGACCAGGTCTACGTGACCGAGGGGCTGATCGACGCGATGGCGCTCGCCAAGATCACCGGCGGCGACACGATGGCCCTGGGCGGCGTCTCTAACGCCAAGCGCCTGGCGCAGGTGCTCTACGCGACGCCTCCCGATCTCAGGCCGAAGAAGATCACGGTGGCCATGGACGAGGACGACGAAGGGCACAGGACCCGCGACAAGATCTGCCATGACCTTGACGTGCTCAAGATCCCCCATGCGGTGATGCCTCCCTACCCGGGCGGTGCCAAGGACGCCGACGAGTACCTCATGGCCATGCGCGGCAAGGAGTGGGAGTTCTACAAGAGGCAGGGCTCGGTGGCCACCGACTACCCGCTTTGGTACACGAGGTGGCTGTAGATGGGAGCTAACAAGGACGCATACATGCACGACGTGGAGGCCGCGAACGACGCGGCCTCCGTCGTCTCCGAGGATATTGCGGCAACAAACGGCTTTTCATCGTCCTTGCCGCCCTTCCAGCAGGCCATCGTACTCAAGGACGAGCTGCCCGAGATGCCGGCAGAGGTGATCGAGGGCGTGCTCCTGGAGACGCACAAGATGCTCTTGACCGGGCCCAGTAAGGCGGGCAAGACGTGGTGCCTCATCAACCTAGCCGTGAGCGTGGCGACCGGCGGATGGTGGATCGACTTCCGCTGCGCCCAGCGCAAGGTGCTCTACGTCGACCTGGAGACCGACCCGAGGACGCTGCAGAAGCGCGTGTCGCGCGTGGCCGAGGCGAAGAACGCCGACGCCAAGCCTGTGCGCGAGAACCTCACGCTCTGGCCCCTGCGCGGCAAGTCCTGCTCGCTTGAGGAGATCGCGGCCGAGCTCTTCTGCCGGTGCAAGGCGGGCGACTTCGGCATGGTCATCATCGACCCTGCCTACATGGTGCAGGACGGCGACGAGAACAACGCCAAGGACATCCGCGAATTCTTCGCCAAGCTCGACGAGATCTGCGTGAACCTGGAGTGCACGGTGGTCATCAGCCACCACCATTCCAAGGGTGCCCAGGGCCTCAAAAGCGCGATCGACCGTGGCAGCGGCTCCGGCGTGTTCGGCCGGGCGCCTGACGCGGTGCTCGACATGACCGAGCTGATCCTTGAGCCCGGTACGCTGGAGATGGCACGGCAGTCGCACAAGCTGGCCGACGTGAAGCGGCTCACCGGCTGGCGGATGTCGTTCACCCTGCGCGAGTTCGCCCAGAAGGACCCGCTCGACCTGTGGCTGGTCTTCCCGCTTCACGAGGTCGACCACACCGAGCTGTTGGCCGACTGCAAGCCCAACTACGGCGGCGTGTCCGAGGCCAGGAAGCTGCGCACCGAGGCCGAGAACCTGGGCAAGGTGGCCTCGCTCGAGGGCGTGTGCGACCGGCTCATCGGGCGCGGCAAGAGCTGCGAGCGCGACGAAGTGCGCAAGTCCCTGGGATGGAGCCTGCCCACCGTGCGCCGCTGGCTCGAGGAGTCCTCCCGTTTCGAGCAGACGCTCGATCCAAAGACCGGCAAGGCGCTCATCGTTCGCAGCGTTGCAAATGATGCGGCAACTTCTGGCTCTTCTGCCGAGGGCGCAGACAGTGGAGAGGAGGCCCAGGGTGTCCTTCCCATTGCCTGAAAGGGTGCAAATTTGCATGTTTAAGGGGGGTAAACAAACCCTTATATATAGAAATTTTTGTGGGGAGGGGGATGTGTGTCGGGGACAGGACGCCCCGACCACACACCCCCGCACCCTTCCCGTGAGGCCTGAGGGGGTCAAAGGCTTTCGCCCGACCTTTCACCGTGGGCGGTGGCCGGCATGAGCGCGAAGGAATGGCGAGCCTGGACCACGCGCGAGGTCGACGTGATGCGGGCCAACGGTCATCTGGGCGTCGAGGCCGTGCACGATGCGCTGCTCAGGGAGTGCGGCACCGACAGATCCGCGCGCTCCATCGAGAGCCAGGCGAGCCGGTGCCACGTGAGCCTGCGGGTGCAGCAGGTGTGCCCGGAGTGCGGAGTCGTGGGCGTGCGCCTGAACAGGCAGAGCGGCCTTTGCCCCATGTGCACCGAGATGATGCACCTCAACGAGGAGATCGCGTTCAACGAGACCCTGCAGCGCGAGCGCGAGGAGAAGGCTGACGAGGCCGAGGCGGCCGCGATTCGGCGAGAACGCGACCGGATGCGGCAGAGGAACAGCCGCCTCTGCAGAAAGTACGGGCTCAAGAGCCGGCGCGACCGCAAATGAGGGTGCAAAGGGTGCAAGGTTTCGGCCTTTGCACCCTTTCACCCCTTGTTAGCCCCAGTTTGTGACGCGCTAGGAACATGCCACCGTGAGGAGGTG
>OMXZ01000058.1 GCA_900315165.1 uncultured Actinomycetes bacterium
GGAGGTCTTCGGCATCGGGCGCACCAAGTCGTTCGACATCTGCAAGCAGCTGCCCCACATCTACATCGGCAGGTGCATCAGGGTGCACAAGTCGACGATTGTAAAGGAGCTGATGGAGAAAGGCAGACTGCCGTGAGTTGCCGATTCGCTGCTGCCACACACATGCTGAACGCATGTGGCCGCAACGGGGAACTCACGCAACTTGATAGCGGACAAATGACCTCACAGCCAGTGGCGCGCACGCCAAGGCGAGCAAGGCGTAGAGCAGCGCGTCGGTGGGGGCGCTGTTGTTGCGGGGCCGGGCATCGGTGACATCGGCTGCGTTGGCGCCGGCGTTCACCGGTGCGGAGGACGTCGAGCTTGGCCTGTTGCTCGTGGTTGGTTGGGTCGGTGACTGCGGGGCGAGGAGCGTGGCCGGGGCCTCGTCGATGGGGGCAGGCATGAAGAACAGGTGGAACAGGCGGCCACCCACCCCCGACAGCGCGATTCCCGCAAAGAGCGCGAGGACGAAGACCAGGGCACCCACGACTGCCGTGACCATCATGCGACGGTCGTATTCCTCATCGCTCTCGTCGGGAAACTCATCGTTGGGCTGGTCCTCGTCTGCGGGCTCCTCCTCGGGAAGGTCGGTCTCGGCGAACAGGCCGGTCTCGTTTGGCGCGATGTCATCGGTCTCAATAGCGTCGGTCGCCGCGCCTTCCAGCAGCGTGGTTTCATCAGACGCGGCGTCGTCCAGCAGCGTGGTGGCGTCATCCGTCGCGGCATCAAGCAAGGTCGTCTCATCGGGCACGGCCGAGCCATCCAACAGCGTGGTCTCGTCAGCGCCGATGTCCCTGATTTCGTCTTCCATGGCAGTCCTTCGTTAGTGGTGTTTTCAGCCGTGGCATAGGGAAAGGGTAAACCAATGTGACGTTTCGTGGGGGGAGGATTTACCCCTCTTTTCTAAATGGCGGAACGCGGGGCCTGCGGGGGCTGCGTGGCCGGGTACGGCTCCGGAAATGCGACCTGTACCGGGTACGGCTCCGGAAAAGCGAGCCGTACCGGGACGGAGGGGGCCATCCGGGGCCACTGGGCCGGATACGGCTCCGTATTTGCGACCTGTACCAGGTACGGCTCCCGAAAAGCGAGCCATACCCGCGCCGCGCTACTCTACCCTCTCGATAATCAGGTCGCAGGACCCGTCCTCGAGGGAGTTGTGCTCGTCAAGGTGGACATGGGCGCCAGGGACCTCCTCGGCAAGGTCGCGGAGAACATTTGCCAAGGAGAGCATGCCCTCCCTGTTGGCGGAGATGACCATCTCGCCCTCATTGACGGTGGCGCGTATCTCGAACCCGTCTTCCCACCTGATATCCATGGCCCCCTCCATTCCGCCGACCGCCCGCCATCAGAGCAGCCCGTACTCCCGGTACTTGTCGAGCATCGTCTGGTAGAGCAAACGGTTGCCCAGGTACTGGCGATACGTCGCGGTCTTCTTCTTGCCCTCGGCCTCGAGCTTCCGCAGCTGCTCGGCCTCGTACTCCGACTGCCGCAGCAAATCCGCAAGCATCCGCTCGAACGCATCCAGCCGATCCATCGCGCAGCACCCCCCGCACCCCCTAGGCTCAACGGACGCATCCCATGCCTGCATTATAAGAAGGACCGCCCACGCGACGAGTGGTCCCCTCTGTTTGCCAGGCTATCTGGGGGCTCGCTCGCCCATGAAGCGCCCAATCTCCTCATGAGCCTGATGCGCTGGCCAATCCGCACAGGACCTTGAAGTCGTAGACGGGCGCGACCGTCCCCAAACTCGACATGAGCACGAGCCGCGGCTTGCTCATAGTCCCACCCTCATCGCGCCCCCACCAGCTTGAGGAAGCGCTTGTCGTTCATCTGCTCGTTCGTGAGGTACTCCCCGTCGCGGAACAGCGCATAGGTCGTGACCGGCGTCGGAGCGCCCTGTGCCTCCTCCCGGCTCTGGAGGTGAACGGCGCGGAACGGGATGCCAAGCTCGGTGGCTGTCCGTTCCACGATGGGCACGTACTTGGCGTTGAACGGGCACTGGCTCGTGTAGAACAGGACGTACCCCTCCCCGTCCACGTGGGGATGACGGGCGCATTCCCTGAACCGGGGCGGCTCGGCGTCCGCGCCAAACGGCAGGTGCCAGAGCTGGATGCCATTGTCGGCCTCATCGCACATCGAGAAGCCCTTGTGCCGCAGGTACTTGGGGTCGGCAAGGAACGGCCGCTTCTTGGCCGCAGAGAGAATGCAGAGGCCACGCCTGCCCTTCTCCCGGCTGTCCGCTATGCACGCCTCGAGCAGGTCGGTCGAGTACCCATGCCCCTTGAGGGAGCCAGACACCCACAGGCAGTCGATGTACATGTAGCTAGGCGCGTCGATAGGGTTCCACGCGTTCTCCGCCGGGAGGTACTCGATGAAGCACTTGCCGCGCTCGACGCTCTTGAGAAACACCAGCCCCTCGTCGAAGCGCCCCGCAAGCCACGCCTTCTTGGAGGAGACCTGCACGTCCCTGTTGTTGGAGATCGCACAGCAGATGTGCTCGTGCTCGAGGTTCTCGTTGGTGACGCGGATGTAGTCCATCGTGGTGCTCCCGGGGCTCGGCATGCTTGCTCGCACCACAGTATAGGCGCGGACACGGCGCCCCACGCGACGACTCCCGAGGCGTTGTTGCCCAAGTGCCCAAAAGTCGGGGTATCGAGGGGTCAGTTTTGGTCAGTTGGGCAACATCACGATAAGGGCCCGCCTACAGCGCCTTCCTCGGGCAGTTCCGCACGCATTCCATGCACAGGATGCACTCGGTGCCGTTCTCACGGCTGCGCGCGTCGTCAAGCATGTCCACCTCCATCGGGCAGACCTTCCGACACCTGCCGCACGACACGCACTTCTCGTGGTCGCAGGTGATGCGCACCAGCGCGAAGTAGCTCATGGGCTTGAGGAACACCGTGACGGGACACACGTACTTGCAGAAGGCCCGGTTGTCGTGCCAGGCCAGTGCAAGCGCGATGCCAATCGCGTAGTAGGCGACGTTGCCCACGATGAAGGCCCAGAACATGATGCGCTCGATGTTGCCCACGTGCGCCAGGAAGAGCGCGGCCACAAAGGCGAGCGACGCGGCAAACGTGACGTAGCGAACCCAGCCAATCGGCTTGCGCGGCTGCTCGGGCACCTTGTAGGGCAGAAAGTCGAGCACCATGGCGGTCCAGCAGGCGTAGCCGCACCAGCCACGGCCAAACAGCAGGGGCCCAAAGATCTTGGCGACGGCGTAGTGGATGGTGGCCGCCTCGAACACGCCGGTGAACAGGTAGTACCAGAAGCCCTCGATCTGCATGTTCTCGTTGCAAATGAGCCCCAGGTAAACCAGCATGTAGAGGCCGACCAGCAGCTGGGTCACGCGCCTCGCGTGAGGGCTGCCCTTGATGAGCAGGAACACCCCCAGCGCGACCGACGCGCCGATGTAGCTGAAGTTGAACAGGTAGAAGATGTTGTCCTTCGTCAGCCACAGGGTCACGGCCACGGCCTCGAAGACCGCGAGCATCACCAGTGGTGGGGCGTACTTCCTCATTTGCCTCTCACCCCAGCGTCAAGACGAGCTCGACCTCGTCGTCGTACACGACACCCGTGGGCACGAAGCCTCGACGCTCGTAGATTCCCCGCGCCACCAGGTTGTCCTTGTGGACGGTCAGGGCGACGCGGTCCGAGTCGCCAAACGGCTTGGTCGCGATGTACGCGATGACACGGTCGAAGGCCTCGCCGCCATAGCCGCGGCCCTGCTCGGCCTCGTCGATCATCATGTGCCAGACGTCGTACTCGGGAACGTCGTAGTCATAGATGACCATGACGTAGCCCACCATCCGCCCGTCGGCATAGATGCCAAACGGCTGGCACTGGTCGCGGTAGACGTACGCCTGCGCAAGGCTGCGCACCGGATGCGAGACAAACTCCTCCTGCCCGGCGCCCAGCTTGAGGTTGAACGCGTCGACGAAGTTGTCCTCCGTTATCGGCCTGAGTTCGATCAACGATACCTCCGTGTCGTTTGGCCTCTGCCTCGGCACGATTCTACGCCGAGAGCGAGTGCGGTACGGTCAAGACATAAGGTGGACGAGCCCGACATGATCATCCCCGACCTCGACAGGGCCAGGCCCTAGCCACAGTCCCCGTCGGCAACGAGCCTGACAGAGCGGGGCATCGCCCTCCACGGGCGGTGCCCCGTTACGTTGCGTGCCTCTCGAGGCACCAGCGGGCAATCCTCTCGAGGAGCTCGGTGGGCAACGGCTGCCCCACCAAATACGTGACCGAGGGACCTGGGTGCATGGGGCATGGGACCTTGGACACGGGGCTCAGTCGGAACAGCCGGCAACCCGCACACCTCTATTTGGCATAGTGGCAAAGCGATAGTCGGACTATCATTTTGCAATTCTGGCAAAACCTAATTCCGCGAGAGCCCGCGCAAGGCCGCCGCCCTACCCTGCGAGAACCCGCGCAACAACCTAACCCCCGCAGCGTTCGGCAACGTAGACACCGCTCCCCGACCGCGGGGAATCGCACAAAGCGAGCGCGGCGCACGAGAGGCGACACAATACGTCATAATGACCCAATAGTCGTATTTGATATATCCGCCAAACGAGGGGTTGTCGAACATGAATTACACCCTGAAGCAAAAGCTCATGTTCATCGTTCCGTCCGCAATCGGCGTGTTCCTGTTCATGGTTCCGCTGTTTGTCAACCACACCTGGACCATCGCCGTCAAGCTGCTGTCCGACGTCATCAACGGCTTTATTGGACTCTTCGTCACTTCGGGTGGATAGCACATCCCTGCGATGATGTGGCCGAACCCTCCGGGCGGTAGGATATTGCCGTGCAGGAAAGGGCCGGACATCGCGGTAGGATATTGCCGTGCAGGAAAGGGCCGGACATCCACCTGGGAGGCGGCGATGGAAGCACGGGCCGGGATGCTGGCGCAGCTCTTCGAGAGGTCGATGGGGCTCGGGGCGGAATGGGAGGTCTCGGACGTCTGGTTCGAGGAGAAGGGGGATGCTCCCAGCGAGCTCCACATCCGCGTGGCGCACGTGAGGGGCCGGGCGGTGGAGTGCCCCGAGTGCGGGCGGAGGTGCGGCGTCTACGACACGCGGGAGCGCACCTGGCGCCACCTCGACATCTGGCAGTACGAGACCATCGTGCACTGCGCCGTGCCCAGGGCGGACTGCCCGGAGCACGGCGTCCGCACCGTGCGGATGCCCTGGGAGGTGAGGCCGAACTCGCACTTCACGGCCCTCTTCGAGGCCCAGGTCCTTGCCATGGCCCTCTCCGGGCTGACGGCGGTCCAGATAGCCTCGGCGCTGCGCATGCCGGACGGGGCCGTGTGGCGGATGCTGAGGCGCGCGGTCGCCGAGGCCAGGGAGGCCGCCGACTACTCCGGCGTCGCGAGGGTGGGGATCGACGACACCGCCTGCAGGCGCGGGCAGAGCTACATCTCGGTCATGGTGGACCTCGACGGGCAGAGGGCCATAGGCGGTCACGCGCGACATGTCGGAGGCCTATGCCCTGGGGGCCGCCGATGCCTTCCCGGAGGCAATCCAGACCGTCGACCGCTTCCATGTGTCGCAGCTCTTCTCGAGGGCCACCGACAGGGTCCGCTGCCGGGAGGCGAGGCTCTCCGAGGAGAAGGGGCGCCTGCTCAGGGGCACGAAGTACTGCTGGCTGAAGCGGCCGGAGAACCTCACGGAGCGCCAGGCCGCGAGGAAGGCCTCCCTCATGGGCGAGCACCTGCTGACGGCAAGGGCATGCGCCATGTCCGAGGCGATGAGGGCCGTCTATGCCCGCCCGGACAGGGAGTCCGCCGGCAGGGAGCTGGACCGCGTCGTCTCCTGGATCATGCATTCCAACGTCCCCGAGATGAAGGTGGTGGCGGGGACGGTCAGGAAGGAGCGGGAGGGCATCCTGAACTGGTTCTCCAGGAACGCCACCAACGCCATCCTCGAGGGGCTCAATTCCGTCATCCAGTCGATCAAGAGGGCGGCGAGGGGATTCAGGAACGTGGAGTACTTCAAGACGATGATATTCCTCAGGCTCGGCCGCCTGGACTTCTCGGCCCAGCTGGCC
>OMXZ01000056.1 GCA_900315165.1 uncultured Actinomycetes bacterium
CATGACCCCGCGCGGCGGCATCCGCCTGCTGACTGGTCTCGTGCACAAGGGCCTCCTGACCTACGAGGGCTCGGGCACCAAGAAGAAATATCATCTCGCACAGTAGCAAGGGCATGAGTGCCGCAAGAGCAAGGAGTGTCTTATGAAGAAGATCCTGGTTGTCGTAGACATGCAGAATGACTTTGTGGACGGTGCGCTCGGCACCGCCGAGGCGGTCCGGATCGTGCCCGCCGTGGTCGACAAGATCCGCAGCTACCCAGCGGATTGCGTGTGGGCGACGCGCGACACGCATCCCGTCGACTACCTGCAGACGCAGGAGGGGCGCAACCTGCCTGTCGAGCACTGTATCAAAGGGACGTCCGGCTGGGAACTCACACCGGCTGTGGCCGAAGCCATGCCCGCGGAGGCGCGCTATTTCGACAAGCCGACCTTCGGCTCCGTCGAACTTGGGTGCGCCTTGGCGGAGGAGAACGCGAAGCAGCCGATCGAGGTCGAGTTCATCGGCCTCTGCACCGATATCTGCGTGATCTCCAACGCGCTGCTCGCCAAAGCCTTCCTGCCCGAGGTGAAGATCAGCGTCGACCCCGCCTGTTGCGCCGGCGTCACGCCCGAGGCCCACGAGGCCGCGCTCGCGACCATGCGTAGCTGCCAGATCCAGGGCGCGTAGCAGGGACTTTGCAGGCTGATGCCCGCAGGTCGCTTGCTCGCAGCGGTGCGGGTGACGGCAACAGGAACGGGCGGGCGGCGAGACATCGGGAGGCCGGCGCGATGTGTCACCGGATCATGGCGATGCGGATGAGCGAGCTCGTGGACGCGATGGAGCGCCGCGGGCAGACCGGTCGTGCGACCGTCGAGCTGGGCGACGAGGCGCCCGAGGCGTATCCCGGCTCGCTTGTGCCGCTGCTGGTGCCCGGTAGCTTCAGTGCGTCCGTTCCTACCTCCGGCATCGCCGCCTCCGGTATTGCTGCACCCATCCCCGCCGCGGCCGCAGCGAATGCCATGACGAACACCCTCGTTCCCACCCAATTGACCTGGGGATTCGAGTCTTTCGATAAGAAGCTTGTCTTCAATACGCGGCTCGACACGGCACTCCGCCAGCTGCGTGAGGGTCGCGGCATGTGGGCTGACGCTCTCGTTGCCGGCCGCTGCCTCGTGCCCGTGCGCGGGTTCTATGAGACGAGTCGGAGCCATCGCCGGACCGACCCTGTGACGGGTAAGTCCGTTCTGCAGCAATACCGCTTCCAGATGCCGCAGCACCGCGTCTTCCTTCTGGCTGGAATCCAGCGCGATGGGCGTTTCTCGATCATGACCACCGAGCCCAATGTGACGGTCGGTGCCGTGCACACCAGGATGCCGCTGGTGCTGGGCCCAGGCGAGTCGTCGGTCTGGCTCGGCTCGGATTTCATGTCGCTCGCGGACCGCAGCGCCATCGACCTCACGGTGGACCCTGCGGACTAGCCCTGCCAGCGCACCCCCGCATCATGCCTGTGTACCCCTGCATCATTGGTGGCGATACCAACGATGCGGGGGTGTCGAAAATCTGACCTGCGGAAATGCATGCCGCACCCCCACATCATTGGTAAGGCAGTGACCAACAATGAGGGGGTGTGGGAAATTTTACCTGCAGGTTTAGCATCCGTACCCCCGTATCGTTGGTAGGGAAACCAACGATACGCGGGTGCGGTACCAACGATACGCGGGTGCGGGACCAACGATATGGGGGAGTGAGGCGAGCGTCGAAGGCGTAATACCAACGATGCGCGGGTGCGGGACGCGAATCGCGGGCTCACAACGGGACCCGATGCGGTAGGCTGGTACAGTTGATGACTCGTCGCCCCACGAGGACGACATGTGAGGGTACGCGGAATCCGCGATGGCGCTCTGCGGCGCATGGGCGGAACACGTATCGCGTAGTTCGTAGGAGGCACTGTGAACCGTACCAAGATTGCTCAGCTCTACGCCGACAAGGAGGCCTTCGGCGGCACCGAGGTCACCGTCGCGGGCTGGGTCCGCTCCATCCGAGACATGAAGAACTTCGGCTTCGTCGTCCTCAACGACGGCAGTTGCTTCAAGGACCTGCAGGTCGTGATGCAGCACGGCTCCGATGAGACGCTGGGCCTACCCAACTACGACGAGATCGCCGCCACCGGTACGGGCGCGGCCCTCATCGTCCGTGGCACGCTGGAGCTCACGCCCGACCGCCCACAGCCCTTCGAGCTGCAGGCGACCGAGATCCAGATCGAGGGCCCCGTCGCCGACGACTACCCCCTCCAGAAGCAGCGCCAGCCCAAGGAGTTCCTCCGCACCCAGCAGCACTTGCGTAGCCGCACCAACCTCTTCCGCGCGGTCTTCCGCGTGCGCAGCGTCGCAGCCTTCGCGATCCACTCCTTCTTCCAGGAGCGCGGCTTCGTCTACATCAACACGCCCATCATCACCGCCTCCGACGCCGAGGGCGCGGGCGAGATGTTCCGCGTGACCACGCTCGACCTGGCAAACGTCCCCAAGCTGCCCGACGGCTCGGTCGACTGGAGCCAGGACTTCTTCGGCAAGGCCACCAACCTCACGGTCTCCGGCCAGCTCCAGGCCGAAAACTTCGCCCTGAGCTTCGGCGATGTCTACACCTTCGGCCCGACCTTCCGTGCCGAGAACTCCAACACCCGCCGCCATGCCGCCGAGTTCTGGATGGTCGAGCCCGAGATGGCCTTCTGCGACCTGGCGCAGGACATGGACACAGCCGAGGCCATGCTCAAGTACGTGATCCGCTACGTGATGGAGCACTGCCCGGATGAGATTGAGATGTTCAACAAGTTCGTGGACAAGGGCCTCAAGGCCCGTCTCGAGCACGTGGCCGGCTCCGACTTCGCACGCGTCTCCTACACCGACGCAGTCAAGATCCTGGAGGACGCGCAGGCGGTCGGCACCACATTCGAGTATCCCGTGAGCTGGGGCGTCGACCTGCAGACCGAGCACGAGCGCTACCTCACGGAACAGCACTTCAAGAAGCCGACCTTCGTGACCGACTACCCGGCCGAGATCAAGGCCTTCTACATGCGTCTCAACGACGACAACAAGACCGTGGCGGCCGCGGACTGCCTCGTGCCAGGCATCGGCGAGATCATCGGCGGCTCCCAGCGCGAGGAGCGTCTCGACGTGCTCGAGCGCCGCATCGCCGAGCTCGGCATGGATGCCTCCCAGTACAAGTACTACCTCGACCTGCGTCGCTACGGCGGCTGCCACCACGCGGGCTTCGGCCTGGGCTTCGAGCGGCTGGTCATGTACCTGACGGGCGTGGACAACATCCGCGACGTCCTGCCGCATCCCCGCACCGTGGGTAACGCGGACTTCTGATAGGGTGACAGCACGCGGATGACGATATCGCGGAGGGCGTTCGTCGGCGGGTCGGCGCTCGTGCTGGGCGGGCTCGCGGCGGGGCGGATTAGCTGCAAGGATAAGGGCGCGACGCAGGAGGACGACCAGGCCGCCGTCACGGTGCAGGACGCGGCGCAGTCCGACCCCATAGTCGAGACCATCGCGACCATGACGAGGGAGCAGAAGGCGGCGCAGCTTCTTGCTCCCACGCCCGAGGGGCTGTTGGGCGCCCTGGACATCGATACCACGGTGAGCGACTCCTATGGCGAGAAGGGTGTCGCCTCCGTGGGCGACGACATCCGCAGCGCCCTGGCGACCTATCCTGTCGGCGGCCTCTGCCTTTTCGGCGCCAATATCGCCGGTGCGGACCAGACCCGCGCGCTCCTGACCGACCTGACCGCGGCGACCGGCGCTGCGGGCGCAGGCATCCCCGCCCTGCTGGCCGTGGACGAAGAGGGCGGCCCCCTCGTGGCCCGCATCGCCAATTCCGGTTACTTCGACGTGGAGCAGTTCCCCGAGATGGCCGACGTGGGCCAGGCGGGCGACACCTCACAGGCGCAGCACATCGGCCAGACCATCGGGACCTACCTGCACGACATCGGCTTCACGCTGGACCTCGCACCCGTGGCGGACGTGCTGACCAATCCCGACAACACGGTCATCGCCTCCCGCTCCTTCGGTAGCGACCCCGACCTTGTGGCCTCCATGGTGAAGGCCGAGGTGGAGGGCTTCGCGGGCACGGGCACCGCCTGCTGCGCCAAGCACTTCCCGGGCCACGGCGACACGATGGGCGACTCCCACACCGGCAAGGCCACCAGCACCCGCACGCGTGACCAGCTGGAGACCTGCGAGTTCGTGCCCTTCCGCGCGGCGATCGAGGCGGGCGTCCCCTCGATCATGATCGGCCACATCGGCCTGCCCGCCGTCACGGGCGACGACGTGCCGGCCACCATGAGCCCGGACATCGTCGATGGCATCCTGCGTCAGGAGCTGGGTTACGACGGCCTGGTGGTCTCGGACTCCATGGGCATGGCCGCCATCGGCAACTTCTACCAATCGGACGAGGTGGCCGTCGGCTTCATCAAGGCGGGTGGCGACTTGGTCCTGGGGCCCAACGACCTCTCCGTCGCCTATCAGGGGCTTCTCAGCGCGATGGAGTCAGGCGACCTTTCGGAGGACCGGGTGGACCAGAGCCTGACCCGCATCCTCACGGTGAAGAAGGCCTACGGCCTGATCTAGCGCCCGTACGTGGGGGCGTGTCCGTCGTTCGCCGAATGCGGCCGGGGGAGTGCGGTCCGTCTTATCACAATAGAAACGCACGGCTCGTCGGTGCAATCGGTTGCGTCCCGCGCATGGCGGGGCGCGGAGGAGAGGACCTGCCATGACCACTGCGTTTCCCGCCCTGTCCAGCCCCTTTCAGATTGGCAAGCTGACCATTAAAAACCGCTTCGTGATGGCGCCCGTTACGACCGGGTCTTACCTGGCGCCCGACGGCACCTTCACGCCCGACGGCATCGAGTACTTCGTCCGCCGCGCCGAGGGCGGCTTCGGCCTGCTCCAGACCGGTGCCCTCTCGACCGACACCCAGGTCGACCCCGCCGGCGCGCTGGGCAATAGCATCCTCACCAATCCCGCGGGTTTCCTGGCCACCGCCGACGCGATGATCACACGGACCCGTGCCTACAACGCGCGCTTCTTCATCCAGCTCACCATGGGCCTCGGCCGCAACTACGCCGGCCTCTACGGCCCCTCGGCCAACCCGGTCTTCGGCGCGCCCGACCAGACCTCGCCGGTGATCACGGTCGACCAGATCAAGCTAAAGATCGACCAGATGATCCAGGGCGCGACCATGGCGCAGAAGGCAGGCTTCGACGGCGTCGAGGTCCACGCGATCCACTGGGGCTACCTGCTCGACCAGTT
>OMXZ01000055.1 GCA_900315165.1 uncultured Actinomycetes bacterium
ATGAGCACAGAAACCCTGGATACAAACACGAGCGGTGCGGCTGCGACCCCGGTCATCGAGCTGCGCCATGTGGACAAGCACTACGGCGACCTCCACGTGCTGAAGGACATCAACCTGTCCGTGGACAAGGGCGAGGTCGTCGTCGTGATCGGGCCTTCGGGCTCGGGCAAGTCAACCCTCTGCCGCACGATCAACCGCCTCGAGACCATCGATTCGGGCGAGATTCTGATCGAGGGCAAGCCCCTGCCGCAGGAGGGCAAGGAGCTCGCGCAGATGCGTGCCGAGCTGGGCATGGTCTTCCAGAGCTTCAACCTCTTCGCCCACAAGACCATCCTCGAGAACGTGACGATGGGTCCCATTGAGGTGCTCAAGGTCCCCAAGGCCGAGGCCGAGGAGCGCGCCATGACCCTGCTCAAACGCGTCGGCGTGGGCGAGCAGGCGGCCAAGGTCCCCGCCCAGCTCTCCGGCGGCCAGCAGCAGCGCGTGGCCATCGCCCGTTCGCTCGCGATGCAGCCCAAGGCCATGCTCTTCGACGAGCCGACCTCGGCGCTCGATCCCGAGATGATCAACGAGGTCCTCGACGTCATGGTCGAGCTCGCCCGCGGCGGCATGACCCGGCGGCATGACCATGATTGTGGTCACCCATGAGATGAACTTCGCCCGCCGCGTCGCCAACCGCGTGGTCTTCATGGCCGACGGCCAGATCGTCGAGGAGGGCACGCCGGACGAGTTCTTCGACCATCCGCAGTCCCAGCGCGCTCGCGACTTCCTGGACTCCATCAAGGGGCATTGATGAAAGTCCCCTTGCGGTATCAGGTGACGCGCAACGACTGCGGGCCGACCTCGATGACCAATGCGCTCAGCTATCTGCTCGAGCGCGAGGAATTCCCGCCCGATGTACTGGAGTATGTCTATTCGGTCATGCTCGATAAATATCGTGGCGCAGACCATCCCGGCGGGACCTCCTGCTGGGCCATGCGCTTTTTCGGCCATTGGCTCAACGATACCCGGCGCACGGTGGGCCTGCCCATCGAGGCGCATCAGCTTCGCGGGGAAGAGGTCCAGATTGGAGATGGGACACCCTTTGTCGAGTGTGTTGAGCAGGGCGGCGTGGCGGTCATGAGCTGCCTGCTCGGCAAGACGGACCACTATGTGCTGGTCACCGGGATCGACCGCAATCCCGAAGGGCAGATTGAGAGTTTCCGCATCTTCGACCCCTGGTATGTCGAGAGCGAGGAGGACCTCATCGCGGAGGGTTTCCCGCCGCAGTACAGTGGCCTTATCACGATCGACCGGGACCACCCCTTCGCCTACAATCGCGTAATCGGGCGCCCGGTGATCTGCTCGAACATGATGATCAACTACTCACTGACTTGCAACACGCCCCAGGAGCTGCTCCTGCTCCGCAGGACGGACGGCAGGTAAGGACTCCGGAAAGGACGTGCCGATGACCGCAAGACCGCTGGTGGCGGTGGCACCGCGCTGGGAGGAGCGCAAGGCGCCGGCTCACTTCGCCGACACGCTCGCACCCTTCGAGGGGTCGGCGCACGACTTTGTCAATTCGCTGACCAGTTTCGGGGCCATGCCCGTCACGGTGCCCATGACCGAGGACGAGGACCTGGTCAACGGCTACGTCGACCTGTGCGCGGGCCTCGCCATCCCCGGCGGGCCGGATGTGAATCCGAGGCTCTGGGGGGACGACCGCCCCTACGATGCTGCGCTCCTCTGCGACTGTCGCGACCGGCTGGAGCTGGCCCTCATCAAGAAGTTCCGTGCCGCCCACAAGCCCATCTTCACGACCTGCCGCGGCACCCAGATCCTCAACGTAGCCTACGGTGGCACGCTCGATATGGCAATAGAGCGGCGCACCCCGCGTCCCGGCACCGCGCTCTGGCGCCATACGGGCATCCTGTCGACACCGGCACACCCAGTCGAGGTCGTGCCCGGCACGCTGCTCGCACGCTGCCTGGGTGGGGTCGGGCTCGTGCAGGCGAACTCCTCCCATCACTGCAGCGTGCTCGAGCTGGGCGACGGCCTCGTGCAGTCCGCCCAGGCGACCGACGGTATCCCCGAGGCCATCGAGGACCCCGCGGAGAAGTTCGTGCTCGGCGTGCAATGGCATCCCGAGTGCACCTGGCGCACGGTCGAGACGGATGCGCTGCTCTGGCGGGCCTTTGTGGGCGCCTGTCGCTAGTGCTTGGCGTGGCGGTTGTAGCGCCGGCGGGTCGCGTGAGCCGACCCCTTGCGGTCCGTGCGCTTGAGCCGGTCGATCACGTCCTCGGCGGTCGTCCCCTCCAGGCGCGTGCGGATCGCGACGACCTGGTCGCGTAGACGGGCGGCCCGCTCGAAGTCCATGTCGTCCGAGGCCCGCTCCATGTCGGCCACAAGCGAGAGCATGAGCGACTCCTGCTCGTCGCGCGGCAGCTCGGCAATCTCGGCGGCCAGGGCGTCCGCATCCTCCTCGGAGGCATCCTCGGGCGCTCGGTCGGCCCCCTCGCTTGAGGTGTAGAAGGCGCCGTGGCCGAGCGAGTCCCCGCGCGAGCGGCCCTTGCCCTCCAGCGTCCGGTCCGCGTCGTCGATGAAGCCGCGGACGTCGTCGATCTTCTTCTGCACCGTGCGCGGGGTGATGCCGTGGACGCGGTTGAACTCCTCCTGGATCTCGCGGCGGCGGCGCGTCTCGTCGATCGCGACGCGCATGGAGTCCGTGATCACATCTGCGTACATGATGACCGCGCCATGGGCGTTGCGGGCGCCGCGGCCCATCGTCTGAATGAGGGAACGGCGGTTGCGCAGGAAGCCTTCCTTGTCGGCGTCGAGGATTGCCACGAGCGAGACCTCGGGGATGTCGAGGCCCTCGCGCAACAGGTTGATGCCCACAAGGACGTCGATCTTGCCCTCGCGCAAGGTCTTGATGATTTCCACGCGGTCGAGGGTCGCGGTGTCGGAGTGCATGTAGTTCACGCGGATACCCTCGTCGAGCAGGTGATCGGTGAGGTCCTCGGCCATGCGCTTGGTGAGGGTCGTCACGAGCACACGCTCGTGGACGGCCACGCGCTTCTTGATCTCGTCGATCAGGTCGTCGATCTGGCCGTGGACGGGGCGCACCTCAACGGTGGGGTCGAGGAGGCCCGTCGGGCGGATGATCTGCTCAACCTCCTGCTGGGTGACCTTCTCCTCGTAGTCGCCGGGGGTCGCGGACACATAGATGAACTGGGGGATGCGCTGCTCGAACTCGTCGAAGCGCAGGGGCCGGTTGTCGAGGGCGGAAGGCAGGCGGAAGCCGTGGTCCACGAGGGTCACCTTGCGCGACCGGTCGCCCTCGTACATGCCGCGGATCTGCGGGACCGTCACATGGCTCTCGTCGATGATGCAGAGCATGTCGCGGGGGAAGTAGTCGATCAGCGTGTAGGGCGGCTCGCCGGGCTTGCGGCCATCGAGGTGGCGACTGTAGTTCTCGATGCCGGAGCAGAAGCCCATGGTCTCGAGCATCTCGAGGTCGTAGGCGGTGCGGGAGGACAGGCGCTGGGCCTCGAGCAGCATATCGTTTGCCTTGAGTTCGGCCACGCGGCCCTCGAGCTCCTCGCTGATTGATTTGAGTGCGCTTTTAACCTTGGGCTGCTCGGTCACGTAGTGGGAGGCGGGCCAGATGGGGATGGCGTCGTATTCGCGCACGATCTCGCCTGTGACCTTGTCGATTTCGGCGATCGTCTCGACCTCGTCGCCAAAGAACTCGATGCGCAGGGGGTTGTCGCTATAGGGCGGGTAGACGTCGACGGTGTCGCCGCGCACGCGGAAGGTGCCGCGCACAAGGTCGAAGTCGTTGCGGTCGTACTGGATGTCGATCAGGTCGTGGATGAGGTCGTCGCGCTCGAGCGGGACCTCCTTGCTCACGTTAGGCGCGAGGCCGGCGTAGTCCTGCGGGCTGCCGATGCCGTAGATGCAGGAGACGGAGGCGACCACGATTACGTCGCGCCGCGAGAGCAGGCTCGAGGTAGCCTGGTGGCGGAGCTTCTCGACTTCCTCGTTGATGGAGGAGTCCTTCTCGATATAGGTATCGGTCTGGGGGATGTAGGCCTCGGGCTGGTAGTAGTCGTAGTAGGAGACGAAGTAGACCACGGCGTTGTTCGGGAAGAGCTCCTTCATCTCGCTGGCGACCTGTGCGGCGAGGGTCTTGTTGGGCTCCATGATCAGCGTGGGGCGGTTGAGCGCCTCGATCGTCTTGGCCATCGTGAAGGTCTTGCCCGAGCCGGTGACGCCCATGAGGGTCTGGTAGCGCAGACCGTCGCGGATGCCCTGGGCGAGCTTGTCGATCGCCTGGGGCTGGTCGCCGGCGGGGGAGTAGGGCGAGATGACCTGAAGCGGCGTGTCGCCGTGGTCGAGGCCGAAGCGCTTGAGCTCGCCACCGAAGCGCTCGCGCGCCGTGTCGGAGCCGGCATGGCCGACGAGCTGGAAGTCTGTGTCCGTCTTTTCCGTCATGGCAGCCTACGAGCGCGCGTCGAACTTGGTATGGCACTTGGGACAGCTCACACGCACCTTGCCCTTCTTGCGGGGGGCGCGTACGCGCTGGCCGCAGTGGGGACACTTGAGGTGCTTGTACATGCGGGCCTCGCGCCAGGCCGCCGAGAAGTCCTGAAGCCAGGGGCGCAGGCGGCCGGTGTGGCGGAGGAAGATCTCGTTCTCGCGGGTGCGGGCCTGAATCTGGCGCGAGGTCATGCGCCACCAGGAATAGGCGAGCGCGGCGATGGCCAGCCACCAGAGCCAGGAGGCCTGGGCGAAGAAATTGATGATGCAGAGCAGGACGGCGACCCAGACGGCGGCGTTCGCGAGGGCGTCCGCCCCGTTGCGGCCCCGCATCCACTCGTTCATGCGGTGGTTGAGCTTGTCGTTTGTGTTTGCGCCTTTGCGCTGCATATGGGCCTCCCTTAGGTTCGAGGAATTAGTATACCCAGCAAGGGGGACACCTTACCTGCGGCGGGACTCCGCCAACGCAGAGGCCACACGGATGCCGTCGGCCGCGGCGCTCATGATGCCGCCGGCATAGCCGCCGCCCTCGCCGCAGGGCCAGAGCCCCGCGCAGGAGAGGGACTGCAGGTCCCCGCCGCGCGTGACGCGGACGGGCGAGCTCGATCGGCTTTCGACGCCGGTGAGCACGGCGCCGCCGTCGCCGAAGCAGGAAAGCCTTCGGGCAAGCAGGGGCAGGCCAGCGCGCAGGGGCTCGACCACATAGGGGGGTAAGCAGCTGTCGACCTCGCCCCACGCGACTCCGCGGGGATAGGTGGGCAGGACTGCGCGCGGGCCCTCGGATGGACGGTGGGCGAGAAAGTCACCCACGAGCTGGGCCGGGGCCCGATAGTCGCCCCCTCCGAGCTCGAACGCCTTCTGCTCGCATTGGCGCTGCAGGTCGACGCCCGCGAGAGGGTCGTCGCCGGGCAGGTCGGAGGGGAAGACGTTTGCGAGCAGGCCGGAATTGGCGTTGACGCCGTCGCGGGCGGCGAGGCTCATGCCGTTGGTAACAACGCCGCCGGGCTCGCTCGCGGCGGCGACCACATAGCCGCCGGGGCACATACAGAAGGAAAAGACACCACGGCCGCCGATCCCGGGCAGGGCCTCGGGTAGGTGGACCGAGAGCTTGTAGGGGGCGGCACCAAGCAGGGGGTTGCCCGCGGAGGGGCCCCAGAGGGCGCGATCGATGTCGGCTTGGAGGTGCTCGATGCGGACGCCCATTGCGAAGGTCTTGCGCTCGAGCAGGACGCCCTTGCGCTTGAGCAGGTCGAATACGTCGCGGGCGGAATGGCCGCAGGCGAGGACGACGTCGCTTGCGGGCACGCGCTCCTCGGTCACCCTGCCGTCGAGAGTGGTCGTTGCCAGCGTGACGGATATAATGCGCGACTCGTCGCCCCGGCTGACCTCGATGTCGGTCAGGCGGCAGCGGCAGCGTAGCTCGCCGCCCAGATCCCCGATGCGGCGTGCGATGTGGGTGACCGCGGCGGGCAGCACGTCGCTGCCCACGTGCGGATGGGAGTCCCAGAGGATCTGCGGGTCGGCGCCCGCCTCCACGAAGGTTTCGAGGATGGTGCGGTGCGCGGGACTGCGGGTGCCGGTGGCGAGCTTGCCGTCCGAGAAGGTGCCCGCGCCGCCGAGCCCGTATTGGATGTTGGATTCGGGGTCGAGGAGGCCCGTGCGGTTGAATTCATCGACCACGGCGGTGCGGCGCGTGGCGTCGTCTCCGCGCTCAACGAGCAGGGGCTCGAGGCCGGCTTCGGCGAGGGCGAGGGCGCAGAAGAGGCCGGCGCACCCGGCGCCTACGACGACGGGACGCGAAGCACGCTCACGCTCCCCCTGTGTGACGGCAGCCGGCCAGAGGTAGGGCTCCTCTTCGACGATCGCGACGTTCTTGTCGTCATGCCGCTGCTTGAGACGGCTCATGAGCGCGCGCTCGGTTCTTGCGTGCGTCGATGGAGCGGCGGCGAACCTCGACCGAGGTCAGGTCATCGGGGGCGAGGTGTAGGCGGCGGCGCAGCGCCTCGCGGGCGGCGCGCGCTTCGTCGTCGTGGGTCTTGCCGGCGCGGGCGAGCGGGATGCGGATGTTGGCGACCTCGATCATGCGTGGTCCTGTTTCGCGAAACGGGCGGCCGACGCGCCGGCGACCATGCCGCTTTTCCAGGCCCAGGCGAGGTTGAAGCCGCCGCAGTCGGCGTCGATGTCGACTGCCTCGCCACAGGCGAAGAGGGAGGGAAGGTTCGAAATCGCCAGCGTGGCGGGGTCGAGTTTGCGCGTGGCGATGCCGCCGCGGGTGACCTGGGCGAGTTCGGGGTGGGCGATGCCCGTCACGCGGAAGGGCAGGCCTTTGACGAGAGCGAGCATGCGCTCGGTGTCGTTGGAGGTGCTCGGCTGGTCCTCGCGTGGGTCGTCGGATAGTTCCCAACCCCGCCGCGCAAGTTTGATGAGTAGCGTCGCAATAGTCGGGTCGAGGAGCCCGTCGAAGGCGTCATCGGCGAAGGAGCCGCTCATGAAGGGGTCGACGACCCGCAGAATCTCGGACCGGTTGTAGTCGGGTGCGAGGTCGAGCGAAACGACGTCACCGGCCTCGACGTGGCGTGAGAGGTCGAAACTCACGATGCCCGACAGGCCGTAGCCGCGGAAGAGGACCTCGCCGCGCTCGCGCAGGCAAGGGAAACCGCCGCGGTAGAGCGAGGCCGCTACCTGGGCACGGCGGCCGTCGAGGGCGGCAAGCGGAGAGTCCGCGCAGGCCATGGGGGCCAGGACGGGGGACTCCGGCGTGACGTTGACTCCGAGGGCCTTCGCGATGGGGGCAACGGCGCCTCCGCCGACCGCGAGGACGATGGAGCAGGCCGTGAGGGTCTGCGGAGCGGAGTCATCCTGCCCGAACGTGTAGGTGACCAGATAGCCAGAGGCGTCGGATGTGACGGACGCGACCGTCCGGCAGGGGGCCAGCACGACGCCGGCGCGGCGAGCCCGGGCAAGCAGGACGTTGCGCACGCTGGCCGCTTGGCGCGAGACGGGATAGAGCCGGTCGTCCTCCAACGACCAGAAGAGGCCGCACTCGCGGAAGAAGCCGAGCACGTCGTCCAGGTAGTTCTCGCCCACGACCGCCGTGACGAAGGCGGGGTCGTTGTAGCGGCGCGGGTCGGGCGACACGTTGGCGAAGTTGCAGCGGCCGTTGCCCGTGGCGAGGATGGTGCGCCCGCAGGCCAGGTCGCGCTCGAGCATGACGACGGAGGCGCCGGCCTCGGCTGCGGTGATGGCGGCGGCGAGGCCCGAGGCGCCGCCGCCGACAATTGCGACGTCGCAGGTGGCAGGCACGCTGACGGCACGGGCTGCGGCGACGAGCTCCTCCCGCTCGCGGGAGCGGGAGGGTTTCTTCGTGCGCGAGGGCATTACTTGGCCGCGTCCAGCACGGCGCAGGTCTCCACGATGCGGGAGAC
>OMXZ01000054.1 GCA_900315165.1 uncultured Actinomycetes bacterium
CTGATAGCACGGAACCAGAGGCAGATGAGGAAGGCGGCGTAGGCGGGGCAAACGGACGTACTGGCGATTAGGAATTTACACACCATTTCGGACTTGACTATTTCATTTCACAAGCCCCACCCAAGAAAAGAGCTATTGAACTACCAAGTGAAACAATTGCTCGAAACATTGGAGCGGGAGGGGCTCATATGATGCAGAACACGATGACGTACAAGGGGTACGTTGGCAGCATCGAATTCTCCGAAGAGGACTGCCTCCTCTTCGGCAAAGTACAGGGCATCCGGTCCCTTATTTCATACGAAGGTACTGATGGAAAGGAACTGGTGGCAGGTTTCCACAGTGCCATCGACAATTATCTGCGTGGGTGCGAGGAGCGAGGCGAAGGGCCTGAAGTTGCCTACAAAGGCAGCTTCAACGTGCGCACGAGCCCAGAGACTCATCGCAAGGCGGTGATTTACGCCTTCAACCACGGCGAGTCGCTGAATAGATTCGTTTGCGAGGCGCTGGAAGAGAAGCTCGCCGAAGGATAGCGTTGATTTAATACAGGCCCATCGCGGCGATGATGGCTGTGAGCTCGATGACGGCGAGGATGACCGAGACACTGTTGATGGCGCCCGCCTTGCCTTCGTCGCCGCCGAGCATGCCGGTGAAGGGCGGGCCGAGTGCGGGGATAGGCGCGAAGCAGGCGAGCACGATGCCCTGACGGACTGCCGGGTCGAAGGGAAGCAGCCAGTAAAGCAGCGGTGCCGCGATGCAGGCAAGCACGTGGCGCGCACCGATCACGCGGACAGCGTCGACTAGGTACTCGCGCTTGAACTCGATGCGGATGAGCGAGCCCACCATGAGCATGGCGACGGCGGCGTTTGCGTTGGCCGCCGGTGCGATGAAGTCGACCACGACATCCGGGATGCGGACATGCAGCGCGGCCAACACAAGCATCGTGACGTTGGTGACCAGCGGTGGATTGCAGACGAGGCTGTGGGCGACGGAGCGCCAGTCCGCACCGTCTGTGCCCTCGTCAAGATAGTTGCTTGCCCAGGCGTAGGTGCCGCCGGTGCACAGGATGCTGTTGCCGATATCGAAAGCGCAGACGCTCACGACGCCAGCAGCGGGCAGGAAGCCCTGCACAAAGGGCATGCAGAAGGCGCCGATGTTGTACGAGGGCATGTTGGAGATGTCGAAGGCACGGCGTGCGCGGTCCTTGCCCCGGGTCGTCACGGCGGCGAAGGCGACCATGGCAAGGCTCAGCAGAAAACCGATCAGGACGATCAGGAAGATTTGACTGTCGGTATGCTCGAGCTTGGCGAAGTTGGTGATGATGGCGCAGGGCAGGGTGACGTCGAGCAGGAGCTTCTTGAGCACGGCGCCCGTGTTGTCCGGCACGACGCCCCGGTCGCGTAGGACGAATCCCAGCGCGATGAGGGACATGAAGGAAAACGCAGTAAGAAGGACGCTGGACACCGGGACCCCTGTCTGACGGACGGTCGGCGGGGAACGCCCCGTCGGAGACTTCCTGTTGATTATAAGGTGCGCGCGGGGAAGTGGGAGACTAGCGCAGGAAGCGAAGTTGGCAAGAGGCGGCAGTGGCATGGACGAAAAAGAACGCAAACAATACGAGCAGCTCGTGCTCACCCCCATACACCGCCTCATCCCGACCCTCGCCATCCCCACGATGGCGTCGATGATGACGACGATGCTCTACAACCTGGTCGACGCCTACTTTGTGGGGCAGATCGGCACCTCGGCCGCTGCGGCGACGGGCGTCCTCATGGCGGTGCAGGCGGTCTTCCAGGCCATCGGCTTCATGATGGGCCATGGGTCGGGCACCAACATCTCGGTCGGCCTTGGAGGGGGCGACCGCGACGGCGCCTCGGTCTACCTCTCAACCGCCTTTTTCGGCGGCATGGCCATCAGCACGGTGCTGATGGCGCTCGGTCTCGTCTTCCTCACACCGCTCATGTGGGCGCTTGGCAGCACGGCGACCATCCTGCCCTATGCGCGCACCTATGGCATCTACATGCTGGTGGCGGGTCCGGCGCTCACGATGAGCTGCGTGCTCAACAACGTGATGCGCTACGAGGGCAAGGCCTTCTACGCGATGATCGGCCTGGTCTCCGGCGCAGTGCTCAACATGGTGGGCGACCCGATCTTCATGTTTGCCCTCGATTTGGGCATCGCTGGCGCGGGCCTCTCGACTGCCCTCTCCCAGTATGTCTCGCTCGGAGTCCTTCTCTACATGTTCCTCTCGGGCAAGACAATCTCGCGACTTCGCATCTCGCGCGTCGCTCGGCGTCCCTACGAGTGGGTCCACATCTTCCGCAACGGCATGCCCAGCCTCCTGCGTCAGGTGCTCAACGCGCTCTCGACCGTGGTCCTCAACCTCTCGGCAGCCCCCTATGGCGACGCCGCCATCGCCGCCATGACCATCGACGGCCGTGTGATGATGCTCTTCGGCAGCATCCTGATCGGCATCGGCCAGGGCCTCCAGCCGGTGGCGGCTTACAACTTCGGCGCCCGGAAGTACGCGCGCCTGCGCGAGGCGGCCGTCTTCACGTGGAAGACGAGCGAGGTGCTCCTGATCGTCTGCGCGGTCTTTGGCTGGGTCAATGCGGCCGCCGTGGTGCGGCTCTTCCGCGACGATCCCGAGGTTGTCCGCATCGGTGTGGTCGCTCTGCGTTGCATGTGCGTGGCGGTCGTCGTCCAGCCGCTCTCCGTGGTCGCCAACATGACCTTCCAGTCGATCCGCCGCAGCCGCGAGGCCTCCTTCCTCGCCTCGCTGCGCACGGGCATCTGCTACATCCCAGTCCTGCTGGTCATGCCCCATGTGTGGGGCCTCTTCGGCATCCAGTCGGCCCAGATGATCGCCGACATCCTCGCCTCGGCCATCTCGCTGCCCTTCCTCGTGCGGCTCTTCCGCAGCGAGCTGCCGCAGGCGGACGAGGAGACCGCCACCGACCGCGCCTATCGCGAGACGGCTGCCGTAGCCAAGGGGTGATTATTTGTTACCATGCAACCTTGACTTGAGCGAGAGGGGGCATGGTGACGAGCAGGCGTACGCTTCGGGCGATCCGGCGCATCAACAACAATGCGGCGCTCTGTACGGACGGCGCAGGGCGCGAGCTGGTGGCGCTTGGCCGCGGCATCGGTTTCGGCGACCTGCCCCGCGATGTGCCCATGGCCGATGTGCAGCGCACCTTTTATGGCGTCGATGCTCGGTACCTGCCGCTGGTGGAGGAGCTGCCCGCGGACGTGCTCGAGTTCTCTGCCCAGCTGGCCGACGTGGCGCGCGCCCAGGTGAGCCACGAGCTCAGTCCCAACCTGCCTATCACCTTGGCCGACCACATCGCCTTCGCCATCAAGCGGTTCGAGCGAGGCATGCAGGTCGCGATGCCGCTCGCCTACGATGTGCAGCTCAACTATCCGGTGGAATACCGCCTGGGCGAGCTCGCGGTGGCGGGTATCAACAAAACCTTCCGTGTCCATCTCTCCGATAAGGAGGCCGCGGGCATCGCGCTCTCCATCGTCAACTCCGCCGTTGTCTCGAGCACGGACGCCGCCCGCGAGGACAACTTGGTGGAGCGTGTGGTGGACAAGGCGACGGCGATCGCCGAGAAGGGGCTGGGCGTGAGCATTGACCGCGACTCTTTCGACTACGCGCGTTTCGCCACCCACGTACGCTATCTGGCCGAGCGAGTGAGTGCAGGCAAGCCCTTCGACGAGGCGAATTCGACCCTCTATGCGACGCTTACACAAAGCTATCCGCAGGTGGCGTCCTGTGCCGAGCAGATTGCCGTCCTTGTATCCGAGCGCCTGGACGGGCAGGTGACCGATGAGGAGAAGGCCTATCTCACGCTCCACGTCTATCGTCTCGGCGTCCGCGCAGGCGCGCTGAAGGACGAATGATTTCGGCGCCTTACTGTGTTGAAAACTACCGAAAACTACCGTTCACGGAGTAAAACCTACCGTTCACGGTGAAGAATGCGGAATAAACAAGGTCCTATGCGTATTCTGCCTAAGCGACAGAGGGTGTTACTTGCGGATTCCCGCGAGGCATTACCAGTGGCGTCAGAGATTCATTTGTTTCTGACGACGGTTTTGCTTCGGGGATTTTTTCTTATCTCGGGATAGGGCCCGCGCACCCCTTTCCTTCCGGACAAACGTCTCGCCGCTGGTGGTGTCGATACGCCCAGAGGACGACACGTCAGGGAAGGGAAGAACATGGCAGACAACAAGAAGATCGCCGAGGAAGTGCTCGCAGCCGTCGGCGGCGCCGAAAACGTGACCAGCGCGATGCATTGCATGACGCGCCTGCGCCTCAACCTCAAGGACCAGAGCGTCCCCAACGACGATGAGATCAAGAAGATCCAGGGCGTGCTGGGCGCCCAGTGGTCCGGCGGCCAATACCAGGTCATCATCGGCCAGAATGTACCAAAGGTGTACGACGAGGTCCTGAAGCTCGGCGTCGGTGGTGCGGGCTCCATCGACGAGAACCTGGACGCGCCCAAGGAGAAGCTGACCGCCAAGTCCGTGGGCTCCAGCATCATGAACTACCTGTCCAAGTCCATGGTGGCGCTGATCCCCATCATGATGGGCGCCGCCATGTTCCGCACCATCGCCGTGATCGCCGGCCCGCAGATGCTCGGCCTCTGGGCGGAGGACAGCCAGATCTACCAGCTCTTCTACCAGTGGCTGTATGACGCTGGCTTCTACTTCATGCCCCTCTCGCTGGGCTATTCGGCGGCCAAGCAGCTCAAGTGCTCGCCTATGCTGGGCATCTTCATGGGCGGTGTGCTCATCATGCCGGGCCTCGTGAGTGCCGCGGCCGCGGTCGCCGACGGCGGCCCCGCGACCATCGCCGTCTACGGCATCCCCGCGCCGGCCAACAATTACGCGCAGACCGTGCTTCCCATCCTCGTCTGCATGCCCGTGCTCGCGCAGGTCGAGAAGTTCATGAAGAAGGTCATCCCCGACATGCTCTCGACCGTCTTCGTGCCTTTCCTCACCATGTTCATCATGGTCCCCATCGCCCTCTGCGCCCTCGCCCCCATCGGCTCCTGGCTGGGCAAGATTCTCGGTGACGGCCTCTTTGCCTTCGGTACGGCCGGCGGCTTCATCGGTGTCGCCCTGATCGCGGCACTCTGGGAGTTCCTCGTCATGACCGGCATGCACCAGGTCGTCCTCACCCTCGGCATCACCCAGCTCCTCACGGTCGGCTCCGACTCCGGCGTCATGGTCGCCGGCGGCATCGCACAGTTTGCTACCTGGGGCATGGCCTTCGGTGCCTTCCTGCGCCTCAAGGCCAAGGATGAGAAGGGTGCCAACCTCGGCTACTCGCTCTCCGGCATCCTCGGCGGCGTGACCGAGCCCGCCCTCTACGGTTGCGGCTTCAAGTACACGCGCTGCCTCGCCGGCATGGTCGCCGGCGGCGCCATCGGTGGCGCGCTCGCCGGCCTCACCGGCGTTACCACCTACGTGCTCGGTGCTACCAACATCCTCGGCATCATCGGCTTCGCTGCCGGCGGCACAGGCAACCTCGCCTGGGGCGTCATCTCCTCGCTGGTCGCCTTCGTGAGCGCGACGGTCATCACGTACCTCTTCGGTTTCACCAAGGAGCAGCTTGACGAGGACCGCGCCCAGTACGAGGCTGAGAAGGCCCAGAAGCTTGCGGCCTAAACGATCGGCCGTCGTCCACACATCCCGAAGGGAAAACCATGAAGCAACTCCTGATCCGCGCCGACGACCTCGGCTACTCCTACGCCGTCAACCTCGGTATCGTTCGTTCCGTGAGGGAGGGCCTTGTCCGCTCGGTCGGCCTGATGCCCAATATGCCCGAGACGGGGCGCGGTCTCGCCTGGCTGCGCGACACGGGCGTCGACGTCGCGCTCGGCCAGCACACCAACGTCTGCCTGGGCAAGCCCTGTGCCGACCCCGCGCTGATCCCGAGCCTGCTGCAGGAGGACGGCAGCTTCAAGAGCAGCCGCACCTATCGCTCCTGCTATAAGGAAGGTAACGATTTCGTGGTGTTCGAGGAGGCCGTGACCGAGATCCGCGCCCAGCTGGCCCGCTTTCGCGAGCTGACCGGTGCCGAGCCCGCCTACTTCGAGGCCCATGCCGTGATGAGCGACAACCTCATGCGCGCCATCACCTACGTGGCCGAGCAGGAGGGACTCAAGGAGCAGCCGATGTCCTTCGATCCTACGGCGCGTGTGACCTGCGGCTCCACCGAACTCCGCATGGTGATGCGGTCGATGGCGCCCGATTACGAGCCGGCCGCCTGCATCCGTGCGGCGGTCGAGGATATGGCCGACGGCGAGACGGTCGTCTTCGTGTGCCACCCCGGCTACCTGGATCGCTTCATCCTGGAGCACAGCAGCCTCACCATCGACCGCACCAAGGAGGTTGACGCCCTGATTGATCCTGGGCTGCGCGCCTGGCTCGAGGCCCAGCCCGATCTGAAGCTCGTCGACTACCGCGACCTGTAAGGGCAACTCCGTTATCGGCCGCATCGCGCCTGTCGCGGCACGGCACAACGTAACGTCTGGGAGGCGGGAGGCCATCGGGCCGCCCGCCTCCTGTACAATGCGGATGTCAGACGCCCCGATCGCTTTCGGAGGCCCCATGCGTACAAGCAAGGCAAGCCAGTTCGACCTCTTGGCCTATCTCGCCTACAACCAAAGCGAGCAGTATGCCACCAAGATGACCTCGCTGGACAGCGTCATGTTGCAGACGCGCTATGCGACGGGCGACGTGGTCTTCCTGCCGCCTGCGAGCTATGAGTTCACCATCTTCCATAACGAGACCGCGACGAGGCACAGGAAGCCTGCCGCCAGTTCGTGGATGCGCTCGTTTCACAGCGCAGCGTCAAAAAACGAGCGTGCTCGTGGTGTGCGCCTCGGGTTACACCGCCTTCCTCTTCGCGAAGAAGCTCGGCACGCTCGCCGAGAAGCAGGGCCTCGACTGCGCCTTCAGCTCGGGCGTGGTGGGCATCGCGCGCAACGTGGAGCAGCAGTACGACGCCATCCTGCTCGCGCCCCAGGTCGGCTACCAGCTCGAACGCGTGATGCGCGAGCTGCCGGGCAAGCCCGTGGTGGTCATCCCCAAAGAGATTTTCGCCCATCGCGACCTTGCCGCTTGCCTGCAACTGGCGACATCCGAAATCGACCGGATGAGGCACAATAGGGCCAAGGGTTGGCTCATCTAACATCTGTTGAGGTAGCGACGGAGGTTCCCATGATCAAGCTCATCCTGCTCGACATTGACGGCACGCTCACCAACAAGGACAAGGTCATCACACCCGAAACCCACGC
>OMXZ01000051.1 GCA_900315165.1 uncultured Actinomycetes bacterium
CGCAAAGGGCATGTTGCCTCTCGAGATTGCGGGTTTCACCTTCTCCATCGCGCAGGCGCACCTCTTCATCCAGGACCGCATGACGTCGACCGATGCGCTTACCGGTCTCGGCAACAGGCGTATGCTCGACGTCGCCTTCGATAGCGCCTGGCGCAAGGCAGAGGCGGGCCGGAGCTTCTCGGCCATCATGCTCGATATCGACAAATTCAAGCAGATAAACGATACTTACGGCCATGGCGAGGGGGACCGAGCCCTGGCTGCGGTGGCCAACGTCCTGACGCGCAGTTTCCGTGCCCAGGACGTCATCGCCCGCATGAGCGGCGACGAGTTCTATGTGATCACCGACATCGCGGACCAAGACACCCTCGCCAAAGCGGTGGGTCGCCTGCGCCGCAACTTCGAGGAGTTCAATGCCACGGGACGCCTGGAGTTCCCCATCGAGGTCTCGATTGGCTTCGACGTGTGCGACGTGCACGAATACGAAGGTGTCGGCGATTTTCGCAGCCATTTGGACAAGATGCTGTACGAGGAGAAGGCGGAAAAGGGCGCGCTGCGCGCGTGATGTCGCGACGCGGGACTCACGCCGGAATCGGGACGCATGAGGCACGGCAAGTCAGACATGCGGGAGGAGGCTCTCGCGCGCGCGGGATGGAGTTCCGCAAGACTTGCGACGATGGGGGCCGGTGCGGTCGCCTTCGTGCTGCTGCTCGCCTGGGTCCTGGCGACCGGTGTCACCCCGCTCGACGCTGCTGTGATCGCGGCGGTGGTCCCGCTACGCACGGGCGTCCTCACCGTGGTGGTCAAGCAGGTCACGAGTCTGGTGCTGCCGCCGGTCCTTCTGGCCGTCTCGATCTCGGTCGCACCTTTTATCCGATACCGCTACCGCAAGTCTGCTCAACGCCCTCGTCAAGCTGGTCGTCGCTCGCCCGCGCCCCGACGAGGCCCTGCGCCTCGCGACAGAGACGAGCCTGAGCTTCCCCTCCGGTCACACGATGGCGGCTATGAGCTTCTACGGCTTGCTCATCTACCTGGTCTGGCGCACATCGGCCGGTGAGCCGTCGCGCCGCCGGACGTGGACGGTCTTTCTTGCCGTGCTGATCGCGGCAATCGCACTTTCCCGCATCTACCTTTGCGTGCATTACACGACCGACGTCCTGGCAAGCATCGCCCTCTCGCTTGTCTGGTTGGCCTTCTACACCAAAGTGGCGGACCGTCTGCTCTGACCCCTAATGCCGCGCCGGCTGCAGGCCTTCCGCCATCGTCTGCCGGAGCGCCCGGTCAAACTCCATGATCATCGACCAGACATGGTCAGAGTCGCGCCAGGCGACGCTGACGGGCAGGGCCGCGCCCTCGCCGAGGTCGATAATGCGCATGCCGGCCGCCTCGGGATCGGGGAAGGTCCGCGTCGCGAGCTGCGACCCGCAGAAGCAGGCGCCCACGCCGCGCTCGGCCAGGGCGACCAGCGTCTCGGCGTTCTTGGAGAGCGCGCGGACGTCTGGGTCGATGCCCTCGCGGGTAAAGGCGTCGCGGGCGACCGATCCAGGCACGTCGCGCTCGCCCACCAAGAGGAAGGGGAGACGTTCGAGCGCCTTCAGGCCGCCGTACTTCGCGGCTTCCGCGACGGCCGACTCGACATTCGTACCGTAGTACTCGTCCAATAGCTCCTGGCGGCAGAGCAGGACAACCGACTCGTCATAGAGCTTGCGCACGACCAGGCCCGGCTCGTCCTCGTCGACCGTCGCCACGACCATCTCGAGCTGACCCTCGCGCAGGAGCTGCACGAGGTCGGTGTTCTCTTCCTCGTAGAGGCTCACGGTGATCTGCGGGTGCTCTGCCTGGAAACCGGCTATGGCTGAGGGCATGATGATATGACCGCGCGTGGAGGCCACTCCGACGCGCAAAAGGCCTCGCTGGTCACCCGAGATGTCGCGGAACTCCTGCTCCATCGCGCGCCGCTGGGCTTGGAAACGGCGGGCGTAGGCGAGGAACTCCTCGCCTGCATAGGTGAGCGACAAAGGCGCGTGACGGTCGACCAGGCGGGTGCCCAGTTCGCGCTCGAGGTTGGCGATGTGGGCGGAAAGTGTCTGTTGTGTGACGGAGAGGCGCTCGGCCGCGCGCGTGAAGCTGCGCTCCTCCGCCACGGCGATGAAGTAATCAAAGCTGCTGAAGTTCAAGCGGGCCTCCTAGCGGGGCATTTGCCGACGGCTTAAGACACAATATTTTCTTGTGAATCATACGATGAAAAACAGTTGGACTTCAAGCTATCGGGAGACCAAACTACCTCATGCAGAGAACAAATCGATGGGGGCAGCATCACATGGTGGAGTTTGGGGTACTCGGCGCGTTTGCGGTCATGCTCGTGGTGACGATGGGCATGGGCATGCCCTTATGGGGGTCGCTTGCGCTGGGCCTTCTGCTCTTCGGGGGCTACGGCATCTACCGTGGGCACTCCCTGCGCGAGCTCGGCCGTATGGGCCTCTCCGGCGTCAAGACGATCGGCGGCGTCCTGTCCCTGCTCGTGATAATCGGTATGATCACGGCCACCTGGCGGGCGTCGGGGACCATCCCCGCAATAGTTTGTCTTTCCACCAGGCTCATCTCGCCCCGACTCTACCTGCTCGTCGCCTTCCTGCTCTGCTCGGGCATGTCGATGCTGATGGGCACCTCTTTCGGCGCGTCGGCCACCATGGGCGTGATCTGCATGACCATCGCCCGTGCCATGGGCGTGAATCCCGCGCTTGCCGGCGGCGCGATCCTGGCCGGCGCCTACTGCGGCGACCGTTGCTCGCCCATGTCCTCCAGCGCCTCGGTCGTGGCGACCATCACGGGCTCCGACCTCTTCGACAACGTGAACCGCATGATCCGCACAGGCGCCGTGCCCTTTGCCGCGAGTTGCATGCTTTATGCCGTCGTCGGCAGCCTGACCGCCGGCTCGGGCATGGTGCCCGATGTCGCCCAGGCCTTCGTGCGGGTTTTCGATTTGAGCCCGGTCGTCCTGCTTCCCGCCGTCGTGGTCGTCATCCTGTCTTGCCTCAAGGTCGACGTCCACAAGACGATGCTCGTGAGCCTTGCCCTGGCCCTCGCCATCTGCGTCGGCGTCCAGGGCATCCCGGTCCGGGACCTGCCCGCGCTCCTGTGGGGCGGCTTCCGCGTGGCCGACCCCGAGCTCTCCCATATGGTCGACGGCGGCGGCATTGTCACCATGGTCGAGATCGTCGTGATCATCGCGATCGCCGCGAGCTATGCGGGCCTCTTCGAGGGCACGGGCCTGATCCGCGGCATGCGCGGCGTTGTCAACGGCGTCTCGCGCCGCTACACGCCCTTCGTCGGCGTGCTGGCCACCAGCGTCTTCACCTCGATCATCAGCTGCGAGCAGACCCTTGCCGTGATGCTCACCCAGCAGCTCTGCGGCGAGGTCGAGGGCAACGGTTCCGCGCTCGCGCTCGACCTCGAGAATAGCGTCGTGGTCGTCTCGGCCTTGGCCCCCTGGTCCATCGGCTGCGCGGCAATCCTGTCCTTTGTGAGCGCGCCGGCCGCGAGCGTGCTCTGGGCCTTCCTGCTCTATCTGATTCCGGCGTGGACGCTCGTCCTTTCCTGGCACGAACGCCGCGACCCTGCTTTCGTCGACTCTGCGGCCGGCCACTTCTTCGGCCTCGCTGCCCACGACGACGCCCGCCGCTTCCATCCGGCTGAGGCGTAAGGCGTAGCGCGGGTCGCGTATGGTTCACTGCTCCACCGTGTGGGCCCTGGTGCATCTTTTCCTTTACTGGAACCGGAGCGACTCCACCGGGTTGAGGCGAGCGGCCCGACGCGCGGGGTAGTAGCCGAAGCCCACGCCGATGGCGATGCAGATGCCCGTCGCCGCGGCAATCGTGGTGGGGGAGATGGCGGGCGTCACGGTCATGCCATCCGTCAGGGATGACGCGACGCTGGTCAGCGCCCAGGAGGCCCCGTAGCCCAGAAGGATTCCGATCAGGCCGCCCACCAGACAGAGCGTGACGGACTCCAGCAGGAACTGCTTGGTGATGTCCGAGCTGCGCGCGCCGAGCGCCTTGCGCAGGCCTATCTCGCGGATGCGCTCCGTCACATTGGTGAGCATCATGTTCATGATGCCGATGCCGCCCACGACGAGCGAGATGCCCGCCACGGCGCTCATCATCAGGCTGAAGGTGGCCATGGTGGCGTTGAGCTGGTCGATCATCGACTGCATGGCGGTCACGTCCACGTAGCCGCTCTCGTCGTCGTTCGGGTCGACGTTCAGGTAGGAGTAGAGGAAGGTCCTGGTGCGGTCGGCCAGGTCGTTTGCGTCCACGCCCTCCTTTGCATAGCCGATGACCTGCGTGTAGCCGCCGTATCCATCCGCCAGGCGCGACATGCCCGTCTTGTAGGGAAGGTAGCTCTCGGTCTGGTAGGAGTTTGCCGCCTCCGCCACGCCGACGACGATGTAGGAATCGTTGCCGATCTTGACAGGCCGGCCGACGGCGTCCGAGCCGTCTCCGCCGAAGAGCTTCTTGGCCACGGGTTGGCCCAGCACGATGACCATGCCGCCCGTTGATCCGTCGCGTTCGCTGAAGGCCGAGCCCGCGATGAACTTCACGGAGGCCGCGTCGAAATACTGCGCCTCAACGAGGACGAGCGAAGCGCTTTCCTCCGTCTTGGCGCCGGCGGAGATGTTCGAGGAGGTGTACTGCACGCCGGTCACGAAGTCGTAGCCGGGCACGTTGAGCTCGATCTGCTCGAGGTCGTCGGCGTCGAGGTCGCGCGTGGGCGTCGAGCCCGTGATGTAGAGCATGCGGGACTGGTCGAGACCAAGCTCGCCGACGAGTGCCTGGCTCACGCCACCGATCAGCGACGTCATGGCGATGACGGCGGCGATGCCTATCACGATGCCCAGGATGGTCAGCAACGACCGGCCCCGGTTGGCGTCGAGCGCCGAGAAGACCTCCCTCATCAGGTCGCGGAAGCTCATGTGTGGCTCACCTTGCCCTCATGCGTCGAGACAAAGGCGCGCTCCTCGGCATCGGTCAGCAGACGTCCGTCGCGGATGTGCACGGTGCGGTCCGCCCACTGTGCCACCTCGGGGTCGTGGGTGATGAGCACGATGGTCTTGCCCCGATCGCGCAGGTCCGAGAAGGTGCGCAGGACCATGTCGCCGGTCGCGGAGTCGAGGTTGCCTGTGGGCTCGTCGGCGAGTATCAGCGCCGGGTCGTTGACCAGCGCGCGGGCAATGGCGACGCGCTGGATCTGGCCACCCGAGAGCTCGTTGGAGCGATGCTCGTAGTATTGCTCGGGCAGGGCGACGGCAGCCAATGCCTTCCAGGCACGCAGCTCGCGCTCGGCGGGAGGCACGTGGGAGTAGAGCAGGGGCAGCATGACGTTGCGCAGGACCGTGGCGCGCGGCAGCAGGTTGAAGGACTGGAAGACAAAGCCCAGGCGGGTCGCGCGGATCTCGGCCAGCTCGTCGTCGTCGAGTTTGCTCACGTCGATGCCCTCGAGCAGGTAGCTGCCGCTGGTGGGCACGTCGAGGCAGCCGAGGATGTTCATGAGGGTGGACTTGCCCGAGCCCGAGGGGCCCATGATGCAGAGGAATTCACCGCGCTCGACCGAGAGGCTCACGCCCCGCAGCGCGTGCGTGAGGCCGGCGGGCGTCTCGTAGATGCGGTGGACGTCGCGGACGTCGATGACTGGTTTAGCCATAGGTGACCGTCTCGTCCGCGGGGATGTCCCCCTCGGCAGCGGAAGCATCGCTGTCGTCGTCGGATGTAGCGCCGCCGAGCAGCACGAGATCATCTTCATGCACATCGCCTTTGATGGCAGCTGTGGTGTTGTTCTGCGCGACGACCTCCACGGGCACGTCCTCCGTCGTGTAGCTGCCGTCGTCGGCGTAGGTCACGACGGTCACGGTCGCGGCACCGGCGTCGTCGGTGGCGATGGCGGTTGCGGGCACGGTCAGCGCGTCCTTGACCTCTTGGGCGACGATCTCCACACTGGCGGTCATGCCCGGCTTGATGCGGGGGTCGGGCTGGGCGATCAGCAGGTCCACGGCATAGGTCACCGTACCGCTCCCGTCGCCCGTGCCGTCCCCGGTCGAGACGGTCGCGATGGACTGGACCTCGCCCTCGCAGGTCACGTCAGGCAGTGCCGAGAAGGTGACGGTCGCCTTCTGGCCGACCTGGACCTTGCTGATGTCGGCCTCGTTGACCTGCACAGTCACGCGCATCTGGCTGAGGTCGGCAATCTGGATCAGGTCGTTTGAGCTGCCGGTCGACTTGCCGGAGGTGTCGCTGGCGCCCGCGGAGACCAGGGCACCCGGCACTGCGTTCATCACGACGACGGCGCCGGCGGAAGGGGCAGTGACGGTGCGTTTCTCGGTCGCCTTGACGGCCTCGTTGTAGGCCTCCTGCGCGGACGTGAGCGCGAGTTGGGCCGAGCTCAGGCTGTTCTTGGCCTCGGCGACCGTGTCCGGGGTGCTTTTTACCTCGTTGAGCGCGGCATTTGCTGCGTCGAGCTCGCTCTGGGCGGCAGCTACGGCGTCCGGGTCGGCGGCGGGGTCGTTTTCCAGCGCGTTGTAGGCGGCCGCCTTGGTGTCTGCGTCGGCCTGCGCAGCCGCGACATCGGCATTGGCACGGTTCGCGGCGTTGTTGGCGCTGTCGAGGGTCGTCTGGGCCGAGCTCACGCCGTTTTGTGCTTCCTTGACTTGCTGATTCGCATCGCGCACGGCGCGATCGAGATCATCATTCTTGAGCGTAAAGAGGGTCTGGCCGGCCTCGACGGTGTCCCCCTCCTTTACGAGCACCTGATCGATCGTGCCGTCTACCTCGGGGTTCACGATGACGGACGAGACAGGACGGCGGGCTGACGCGTCGCGAGTACGATGGCGACAACAGCTACCAGAGCGAGCACGCCCGCGACGACACCCTTGACGATGCGTTTCTTCTTGCGTTCGGCGCGGTGCTTCATTAGGGATTGGTAGGCGAGGCTCTGCTCGAGGTCCTCATCCTCGGGATTGCCGAACGCCTCGGTCTCGGCTGACAGGGCTTCGGCTGTCGGCAGGATTCGCGTTTCGTTCGATTGGAGGGCGTCGGTCTCGCCGAGGGAGACGCGGGTCTCGTCTAGGTGTTGCATGACTACCTCTTTTCTTTTTTACGATTATGCTGCGTTTTTTAGGTGTCTAGGATTCGCGTATGGGCCGAACTATACACATGAGTGTGTGCGACTGCAAGAAGGGAAAGCCTTACGATAGTTCCCGTGTTCTGACAAGGAAGGGGGTCGGCATAGGTGGGGACGCAGACGCTCAGAGTCACGCACGACACATACGTGCACGACGCTTATTTCCTCGCGGCGGACAAGCCGGCGGGTCTTCTCGTGCATGGCGACGGAACGGGTGCGGAAACCCTCACGGACCGTGTGACCGCCTACCTGCGTGCGCATGGTTCCGACGCGGTGCCTCAGTCGGTACAGCGACTTGACGTCCCCACGACCGGGCTTGTGCTCTTCTCGCTCGACAAGGCGACCCAGCCCGCCTTCGACGCGTTAGTAGCCGGGCACGATATGCACAAGCGCTACCTCGTGGTCGTTTCGCGCGCTTGGCCAGCAAATCCGCAGGTTATCGATGCCCCCATCGGCCGCGACCGCCACGATTCCCGCCGCATGCGCGTGAGCCGGACAGGTAAGCCCGCCCAGACCCGTGTCGAGCTTCTCGAGCGTCGCGGTCCCTATTCCCTGCTCCTCGTCGAGTTGATGAGCGGTCGCAAGCACCAAATCCGTGTGCATCTAGCGAGTCGTGGTTTTCCGATCGTCGGTGACAATCTCTACGGCGGGCGCCATAATCCGCGCGGCCTCATGCTTCACGCCTGGCAGGAGGAGTTTGATCATCCGGTGACGGGGGAGCACGTCAGCCTCGTGACCGAATGGCCAGAGCGTTTTTCTGCCCTCGGATTCGATGCTCGATAGGCCACAGCACCCATTGATGCAAGTCATCGAGCGATCTAGCTGCACGATGATGGGAGGGTTATTGGCCGAACGAGAAAAAGTGAGCGAAAAAGTACCACAAATATCAGCTATATCTCATCAATAATAAAAATAATAGCTCGACATATAGATAATGAAAGCAATAAATGCGGTACTTTTCTTGGTGAAAATGTGCCGTATGCGACGATAAGGTCCTCCTTTAGGCGCAGGTCAGAGGGGCGAAAAATAAGGCATACGCGGGCTCGGTGAAAAACGGCACTTCTAAAACCGCAGCTAGAAGACTCGAATTTCGGGTGCAATTCCAAACGCGAGCGGAGAGGGCACTTCCGACGACTGGATCTGCCTCCTATTCCGCAGCCAAACTACCAGCGCAAACGCCGACAGAGGCGTTGTGAGGCCATCTGAGGCCGTCTCGAAAAAATTCGGTCTAGACCCCATAAGGCATCAATCTCGTCAATCCTCGTGCATTCTGACGGCATGTTTTACCTGCGCTTTCTTTTTCCGCAGGTAAAACAGGTATATTTCGCGCCTCGACGTCTGTCATAATGGGCTACGAGCAAGCCTCCGCGCAGTGCGGATGCCTCGGAGCGCATACTCGCCGATGAATGTCTGCGGGCTTAACGGGCTGGGTCTGCAAGAGGAGAGGGTGACCATGGCCGATACCATGCGTGGCGTCTATACCAATCTGACGGATATCCGCCGCAAGGTGTTCCGCGAGGTCGCGCGCATCTGTTACGAGATCCCGGCGGACCCTGAGAGCGATGACTCCGATTTCGACAAGGCCTTCGACGATCTCCCGTACGAGATCCTGCCCGGCGACGTCGCGACCTACCGCGAGTCCGTCTTCCTCGAGCGTGCGATCATCTCGGAACGCATCCGCCTCGCGATGGGTCTGCCGCAGCAGGGCGTCGACCGCCCGACCCATATATCAGAGGGCATCAACAAGGCCCAGGCCGAAGATCTCGGTTACTACACACCGCCCCTGATCAACGTCATCAAGTTTGCCTGCAATGCCTGCAAGGACAACGTCTATGCTGTGACCGACTCCTGCCAGGGCTGCCTCGCACATCCCTGCCGCGAGATTTGTCCCAAGAAGGCCATCAGCTTCCATCAGAAGCGCGCCGTGATTGACCAGGACCTCTGCGTTCAGTGTGGCATGTGCGAGAAGACTTGCCCTTACCATGCGATTCATCACCACGTGCGTCCCTGCGCGGACGCCTGCGGTATGCATGCGATCGGCTCGGACGAGCACGGCCGTGCCGAGATCGACTACGACAAGTGCGTCTCCTGCGGCCAGTGCCTGATCAACTGCCCCTTTGGCGCCATCGCCGACAAGAGCCAGATCGCCCAGGTTATCTTCTCGATCCTTGCGGGCGATGAGGTCATCGCGGCCGTGGCGCCCGCCTTCGTCGGTCAGTTCGGCGGCAAGGGCAACGTGGGCAAGCTGCGCGAGGCTTTCCGCCAGCTGGGATTCTCCGGCGTGGAGGAGGTCGCGCTCGGCGCCGACCTCTGCACGGTGCAGGAGGCCGAGGACTTCCTTTCCGAAGTGCCCGACAGGCTGCCCTTCATGGGCACGTCCTGTTGCCCGGCCTGGGCGAGCATGGCAAAAAAGGAGTTCCCCGAGCATGCCGGCTGCATCTCGATGGCACTCACCCCCATGGTGCTCACGGCGCGCATGATCCGCACCCAACACCCGCACGCCAAGATCGTCTTTGTGGGGCCCTGCGCCGCAAAGAAGCTCGAGGCCATGCGCACCTCGGTCCGCTCCGAGGTGGACTTTGTGCTCACCTTCGAGGAGATGGCGGGCATGATGGACGCCAAGGATATCGACTACCTGAGCCTCGAGGACGACAACAAGAGCGACTTCGACGTCGCTAGCTCCGACGGGCGCGCTTTCGCGGTGGCGGGCGGCGTGGCCAATGCCGTGGTCAACGCTATTCACGACAAGTACCCGGACCGCGAGGTCAAGGTCGCCAACGCCGAGGGCCTCGAGGAATGCCGCAAGATGATGAAGGATGCCGTGAAGGGCAAATACCCCGGTTACTTGCTCGAGGGCATGGCCTGCCCAGGTGGTTGCGTGGCGGGTGCCGGTACGCTCGTGCAGATCAACCGGTCGGCGGCGGCGGTAAAGCGCTATGCCAAGCGCTCGCCCTACGCGCACGCGACCGAGGACCAGTTCCTCGATATGATCCCCGACCTCGTCACGAATTTCAGCGACGACGACAAATAGCGGTCAGGAGGGCTTGCGTGTCCGACACGATGACGGGGGCGCCGAGGCCCACGAGCACGTCATGGTCGCGGAAGCCCCAGTCCACCGCGATGCAGGCGATTCCGGCGTTGCGCGCCGTCTCGACGTCGACCTCGGAGTCGCCGATGTAGACGGTATCGACCGGGTCGGCGCCGAGCTCGTCCATCACGGCGTACACGGTGTCGGGCGCCGGCTTGCGGCGCACGCCCTTGCGTTCGCCCACGGCTGCGTCGAAGACCCCGGGAAAGTAACGCTCGACCAGCTCCTGCACGGCGAAGTCGCCCTTGTTGGAGACGACCGCGCGTGCGATGCCGCGCCGGCGCAGCTCGGCCATGAGGTCGAGGATGCCGGGGTAGGGGGCGGTCTTGACGACGCAGCGCTTCGCGTAGTCGGCCTTGAACTCGGCTAGGACCTGCTGCTCGAGCTCGTGCGAGGTGCCTGCCGGGACTGAATGTGCAATCAAATAGTCCATTCCGTTGCCCAGGTGCTGGCGAACCTCGGGGCGGGGCGAGGCAGGCATACCGTGGAGCCCGAGCGCGTAGTTGACCGAGTCGGCGAGGTCGTCGAGCGTGTCGAGGATCGTGCCGTCCATATCGAAAATCGCCGTCGTGTAGGCCATGCGCAGCTCCATGTTTGTTTCGGTTACGGCCGAATCCGTATGCTAGACTAATCATTCGCGTGTCGAAGGACGACACAGCATCTGCAAAAAGGAGCATCCGTGGCCATACTTAATACCATCCTGACGATCGTGCTTTTCGCGTCCGCTATCCTGACCAGCATCCTCATCCTCATGCACTCTGGCAAAGGCACCGGCGTGTCGGACATGATCGCGAGCTCGATGTACAACTCCAATTCCGGCTCCGCCGTCTGGGAGAAGAACCTCGACCGCCTGACCGTCATCTGCGCCGTCATCTTCGGCGTCACCATCTGCATCATGACGCTGACGTTCCCGCTGGGCACCATCGGCTAGGAAGCGCGCATCCCCGTGCAATATTTCTGATTTGTTAACAGAATCAGACTGAGCAAGGCCTCGCATAAGCGGGGTCTTTTTTTACATAATTTGGCGTTTATCAGGACTTTGGTATTACCGTTTTTAAAAGTCGGGGGCGTTTTCGGCGAACGGCATGTGGCGAAATCGGGAGTTTTCGTGCTAGAACTACTCCTGTTCTAGCGCCTCCGGGCAGCCATGCCGCCCGGTTCCGTAAGGGGGAGGCCACAGGCACGGTGTCTGCGGCCACGTATCAAGGAGGAAGTATATGGCGAATCAGTCCATGACCCGTCGTACCTTCGCCAAGGGCAGCCTGGCTGCGAGCGCGCTCGCAGCTCTGGCGGCGTGCGGCAAGAACAACACGGCTGCCAGCGGCAGCGGCAGCGGCGCCACCACGGTGGCCGCCGGCAACGTCTTCAACTTCTATATCAACGACCCCGTCGCTATCGACCCCTACAACACGCAGGAGTCCGAGGGCACCCAGGTCGAGTACGAGCTCTTCGACTCGCTCGTCAACTATGACTTCGAGAAGGGCGAGGTCGTCCCCGCGGCCTGCGAGTCCTTCGAGGTCAACGAGACCGGCGACGAGTTCACCTTCCATCTGGTCAAGGGCGCCAAGTTCCACAACGGCGACCCCGTGGACGCCGAGTCCTTCAAGCGCGGCTGGCAGCGCCTGCTCGATCCCAAGATGGCGACCCCCAGCGAGATCGGCTACCACCTCGACCCGGTCGAGGGCGCCGCTGAGTACGCCGCGGGCGATGCCGACGAGGTCACCGGCCTCACCTGCCCGGACGAGAACACCTTCGTGGTCAAGCTGACCGCCCCTATGGCCGACTTCGCCTACGTCTGCTGCCACCCCGCCCTGGCTCCTGTGCCCCAGGCTGCCATCGACGACCCCGACAGCTTCCTGCTCGCCCCGATCGGCAATGGCCCCTTCAAGATGGACGGCAAGTGGGAGTCCGGCCAGTACATCGACCTGCTGAAGTTCGATGACTACTATGGCGACGCCCCCAAGCTCGACGGCATCCACTTCTCGATTCAGAAGGACCCCAACACGGCCTTCAACGAGTTCAAGGCCGGCAACATTGACTTCACCTCCATCCCGACCGGCAAGTTTGCCGACGTCGAGAAGGAGTACGGCGAGTCCGAGGACGGCTACACCGTCACCCCGGGCAAGCAGACCCTCAAGGGCGCCGAGTCCTCCGTCTACTACCTCGCCGTCAACCTCGAGGATGAGGCAATGAAGGACGTCAACCTGCGTCGCGCCCTGTCCCTGGCCATCAACCGCCAGAACATCGTCGACACCCTCTTCGAGGGCACCCGTCAGCCCGCGACCGGCATGTTCCCGCCCGCGATCGACGATGACGAGGCCGACGTCTGGGAGTACAGCAAGTACGATCCCGACCAGGCCAAGGAGATTCTCGACCAGTACTATCCCGCGGACGCTGACGGCAAGCGCGGCATCAAGGTCACGCTGAACTACAACTCCGGCGGCGGCCATGAGGACATCATGACCTCCATCCAGGCCGACTTCGAGGCCGTGGGCATCGAGGTCGAGCAGAGCGGCGAGGAGTGGGCCGCCTACCTGACTGACCTGGGCGACGGCAACTTCCAGCTCGGCCGCCTCGGCTGGATCGCCGACTACCCGACCATGGACAACTTCATGTACCCCAACTTCTTCTCCACGGCCGACAACAACTACTCCAAGTACAACAACCCCGAGGTCGACGAGAAGATCCTGGCTGCCCGCCAGATCACCGACGACGAGGAGCGCAAGGCCGCCTATCGCGAGATCACGCACCTGATCGGCGAGGACATGCCCGTCATCCCCGTCATGTTCTATGCGCACGACCACGTGGGCTCCAACCGCGTCAAGGAGATGTACTACGACACGCAGGGCAAGGCTCACCTGTACAAGGCCGAGCTCGACGCCTAAGGTCGTTTGATTCGGCGCACAAGCCTCAGCACGATCGAGCGGGGCACCTTCGGGTGCCCCGTTTTTTGTGGCCTGCCACAAACGGTGTGGCCGGTCAATGTTCCGGGGCGTTTTCGATAGCCCGTCTATCATCCCGCAAGGTTTCAAATCGTCTGACGCGTCGGCATAGTGGTAAGCTCTATATTTCGGTGGCCTTTGCGTCTGCCGTATGAATCTGTTGTATTGGGGAAGGAGCCTGCATGGGCAAATACATCCTCAAGCGCGTTATTCAGTTCATCCCGGTCTTTCTGGGTGTCACGCTGATCCTCTTCGTGATGGAGAACGTGGTTCCCGGCGACCCGATCAAGCTGATGGCGGGCGAGAAGAAGCTCGACCCGCAGACCGAGGTCAGTCTGCGTGCCAGCTTCCACCTGATCGAGACCGATGCCGACGGCAACCCGGTCTACGACGATGACGGCAATACGATCGAGACGCCCCTCTGGAAGCGCTACGGCCTCTACCTCAACGGCCTGCTCCACGGCGACCTCGGTGTGTCTTACCAGCGCAAGGGTCAGGCAGTCGCCGATATCATCGCGGCCAAGTACCCCTATACGATTCGCCTGGCCATCGTGGCCATCATCATCGAGGCGATCGTGGGCATCGGCGCGGGCATGGTCTCGGCGATCAAGCGAGGCTCCTTCTGGGACATCCTCGTCACCCTCATCACGTCGCTTCTGGTGTCGATGCCAGCCTTCTGGCTGGGCATGCTGCTGCAGCTCTTCTTCGGCATCATGATGAAGAACTGGACGGGCGGTGGCTGGTACCTGCCCATCTCCGGCGTCGGCAACAAGTACTCCGAGTTCCAGGGCTGGGTCTACTACATCCTGCCCGCCGTGACCCTCGCGGCTATCTCCACGGCCTATAGCGCCCGCATCATGCGCTCGCAGCTGCTCGAGGTCATGAACCAGGACTACATCCGCACCGCCCGCGCCAAGGGCCTCTCGCGCCGCGCGACGATCTTCCATCACGCGCTCAAGAACGCCCTGATCCCCGTCGTCACCTATATCGGCATGGACTTCGGCGCCATGCTCTCGGGCGCCATCCTCACCGAGACGGTCTTCAACTGGCCGGGCATCGGCTACGAGACGTACCGCGCGATCTCCTCGCGCGACTGGCCCATCGTGCTGGGCTCGGTCACGGTGATCATCGTGGTCGTCATGGTCATCAACCTGATCGTGGACATCAGCTACGCGTTCCTCGATCCGCGCATCCGCTTCGGTGCGCCCAAGGACAAGTAAGGAGGTAGCTGCTATGTCGAAAAAGAAGGACTACCTCAAGGGCGAGCCGGTGGGCGTCGAGACGCCGGAGGAGGCCCGTGCCGCGGCCCCCGCGGAGGGATCCGATCCGGTCGCCGAGGCCCCCACGCGTACCCTCTGGGGCGACGCCCTGCGCCGTCTGCGCTCCAACAAGCTCGCCGTGGTCGCCATCGTCTGGCTGCTCTTTATCGTGATCGTCGCCCTGTCGGCCGACCTGTGGGTCCCGCAGACCCTGGGCAACCCGACGGCCATCCCCACCAACATGACCGAGATGTCCCGCCTGCCCCCGTCGGCGGAGCACCCCTTCGGCACCGACACGCTCGGCCGTGACGTACTCTCGCGCGTCATCTACGGCTCACGCATCTCGCTGTCCGTCGGCCTGCTCGCCACGGCGATCTCCACGGTGATCGGCCTGATCATGGGCGCCCTGGCTGCCTATTACGGCGGTCTGTGGGATACCATCATCATGCGCCTGGCCGATATCTTCCTGGCCTTCCCGTACACGCTCTTTGTCATCGTGATGCTGGCCGTCTTCGGCGGTGGCATCCAGAACGTCTTTATCGCCATCGGCGTCCTGGGCTGGCCCTCGATCGCGCGCGTCTTCCGCTCGGCCATCCTCTCCATCAAGGAGAACGACTACGTGGACGCGGCCCGCGCCATGGGTGCCTCCGACGCCCGCATCATCGTGCGCCACATCTTCCCGAATTCGGTCGCTTCCGTCGTCGTGTACGCGACGATGAACATCGGCGGCGCCATCCTGACCGAGGCCGCCCTGTCCTACCTGGGCATGGGCGTCACCCCGCCCGACCCCTCCTGGGGCATCCTGATCCAGGACGGCCAGCAGTACCTCCAGACCGAGCCGTGGCTGATGCTCATGCCCGGTCTCGCCATCCTGACCACCGTGCTCGCCTTCACGCTCCTCGGCGACGGCCTGCGCGACGCTCTCGACGTCAAGATGAAGGATGCGTGATATGGCTAAGAAAAAGACCATCGATCCCAAGGACGACCTCAAGAACCAGCCCGTGCCCGAAGGCGAACACCTGCTGGAGGTCGACGACCTCAAGATGTACTTCCATACCCAGGACGGCATCGTCAAGGCCGTGGACGGCGTGAGCTACACGCTTGACCGCGGCGAGACCCTGGGCGTCGTGGGCGAGTCGGGCTCCGGCAAGTCCGTCACCCAGCTCACCATCATGGGCCTCATCGACATGCCCCCGGGAAAGATCGAGGGCGGCGACGT
>OMXZ01000050.1 GCA_900315165.1 uncultured Actinomycetes bacterium
AGCGTGACGCCGAGCAGGCGGCATAGTATCCTCTTCATGGGGCACCTTTCGGGCGGTATTTTTGTTGGCGCAAAAACCTTAACCCAAAGGGCCCCTTCTGTCTGCGCCTCGTTGGAAATCCGACCCACACGTGCTCACGAAGAGCCAGAATTTTGCTGCATTCGCCCCCCATTGCAGCAATTTCGCTTTCAGATTCCGGCGGCACCGCCCCTCATAAAGGCCGGCGGAACGTCCTCGCCTGTCTCGTTGTAGATACGTGCAGCCTCCGCAATCTGCTCGAGCGCAATGGCGACACCATCCTCGGCGCTCGCCCCCACATGCCAGCGCGCGGCACGCCGGGCGTTGTCGTTGGCGTTGGCCATGGCACACGAGTTGGGCACGGCGGCGAACATGCCCAGGTCGTTATCGGCATCGCCGAACACGCAGATCTCCTCGTCGGCCAGCCCCAAGACGCGTTGGAGGATCTTCACGCCGTCGCCCTTGTTCCAGTCGCGCAGGCTCACGTCCATCCAGTTGACCACGGTGTTCGGGAAGATCAGATCGGGGCAGAGCTCGCTCAGCTGATGTTGCAGCTGGGGCAAAAGCTCCGGGTCCAGGCACACGATGCCCGCCTTGACCACGGGATAGTCCGGCAGCATCTCGTGATGGCGCCCGCCGCACATGAAGGCCCGGTCGTACATGTCGCCCAGCCGCTCGCGCGGCTCCCCCACCCAGTCGCCGAAGTTGTTGTCGCGATAGGTGATGAAGGCACAGCCCGCAAGCGGCGCCACGGTGCGCTCGACGGCACGCAGGTCGTCGTAGGGCAGGGTCTTCTCGTACACGACCTCGCCCAGGTAGTAGACGCGCTGGCCGTTGACCATCACGCCGATGTTGTAGCAGCTCGCATCCCCGGAAAAGAAGCTCGAAATCTCGCCGCGGTCTCGCCCGCTGGCGGGACCGAAGTCGATTCCCTGCTCCTGGCAGGCGTGAATGGCCGCGATGGTGCGGGGCGAGACCCGCTCGCAACCGAAGGGGATAAGGGTGTTGTCCATGTCGGACAGGACAAGCTTGATCATGGCGCTCCCGACTCGCGGCCCGCAGGGTCGCTCTATCGTAGCGCACAAGGAGGGTCCACGGTCGGCTGTCGGTAGCCGCGTTTTGGGGCATCCTCAACCTCACGCGCCATTTTCTGACCTTTGCCCCGCCGCTTAATCTGTCGCATCATTCATAGGGGACGACCGACAACGCAGGGAGGGCATATGGCAACCGATATGAAGGACGCACCGGAGACGCGGCCCGGCCACCCCGTCTGGGTCATGCAGGCGGAAAATGCCGAGCTCAGCGACGTGATTTCACAGGTACGCTCGCATCTCGAAACCGTCTTTTCGCTGGCGGCCCCCTCGCCCGAGTTGGCCGCGACGCTCGCAGATGACAACGCCCTTCTCTCCCAGGCGCTCACCCACTACAAGCGCAAGGAGGAGCTCCTCTTTCCCCATCTGGAAGCCCATGGCGAGACCGACCCACCCAAGACGATGTGGGGCCGCGACGACGACATCCGCGGCTTCCTCATGATGGCCGGCTCGCTTCTCGACGGCGCGCGCACCTCCCCCACCCCCGGCAACCTGAGCTCGGTCGCCTACCAGCTGGAAGATGCCGTCCGGGCCATGGAGGCCATAGCGGCAGATGAGGAGAACGTCCTCATTCCGCTCGCGCTGGAGCGGCTCGACGAGACCGAGTGGGCGCAGATCGCCGAGGAGAGCGGTGAGTTCGGCTACGCCTATATCGAGCAGCCGCCCGCCTACGAGGCAGATGCCCCCGCCACCGAGGGCGATGCCGCCGACGCTGGCGCAGCCGCAGACGCCGACATAGCCGCTGGCACCGAGGCCGCAACGATCCCCGACGACGCCAAGGTCCGTCTCTCCACCGGTGAGTTTACGATCGCCCAGCTGGAGGCGGTCTTCGCCACCATCCCGCTGGACCTCACCTTCGTGGACGCCGACGACAAGACGCGCTTCTTCTCTCACGGGGACACGCGCGTCTTCCCCCGGCCCAAGAGCTGCCTGGGCCGCGACGTCTACGCCTGCCACCCGCCCAAGAGTCAGCCCATGGTCCACAAGGTCTTCGAGGACTTCCGGAGCGGCGCGCGCGACTCCTACGAGTTCTGGATCCACCGCAAGGGCCGCTTCATCCTGATCCGCTACTTCGCCGTGCGCGCCGCCGACGGCACCTACCTGGGCGCGCTCGAGACCACGCAGGACATCACCGACATCCACGAGCTCGAGGGCGACAACCGCCGCGGTGCCGACATCCGCCGCGAGGCCCGCGAGCAGGGCTTGTAGCCAATTATTGTTACGGTTCGGCGCGGATAATTACGGCGCGCGGTGGCAGTGATATACATTAGTTTGGCAGGAATACACTTTGTCTTGTGGAGCCGTATGCCGCCCGTGGATGTCGTCATAGATGATGTGCTGATCGCCATCGGCGCCGCCCTCATGGTGGTCAACATCCGCCGCTATCTGCAGTTCATGGGCCGGTCGCGCAACATCCTCGAGGAAGACTCCCATCTCATGCTCTGGCGCAATGCCGGGCTCTGCCTGCTCGTCTTCTTCCTCATCGGCTACGTTGTCTCGATCTTCTATACGAGCAGCGGCATCGTCCTCGCGCTGGTGCTCTTCTTCGGCAGCGTGTACGTCTTTGCTGCGCTCTCGCTCATGATGAAGCTCGTCGACACCTCCCAGCGCATGATGAGCAGCGCCGTCGACGAAGCGCGTGAGGTCGACGCCAAGACGGGCCTGCTCAATAGCAAGGGCTTTGCCAGCGCCGCCCGCCATTACCTGCAGAAGCACCCGGACAAGGGCTTCCTGCTCGTCCGGTGGGACATCGACCAGTTCAAGCTAGTCAACGAGATCTATGGCTACGACCAGGGCGACCAGGTGCTCGCCATAATCGGCTCCGCCTGCAAGGACGCCATCAAGACAGCGCGGGTCAACGGCTATCTGAGCGCCGACCACTTCGTCGCTCTGATTCCCGACGACGCGGTCGCCGTCAAAAAGACCGCCCAGGAAATCTCCGGCATGCTGGCGGGAATCGACGCGCCGCTGCACCTCTACATGAGCATGGGCGTCTACCACCTCGACGGCCCCGACGAGGACATCACGCAGGCCTGCGACTACGCCCTACTCGCCCTCCATGCGGCAAAGACCGATTCCAGCTCGGTCGCCTGGTACGACCCGGCCATGAGCGCAGACCTCCTCGAACGTCAGCGCCTGCGCGAGCAAATGGAGCCCGCGCTGGAAAGCGGCCAGTTCGAGGTCTGGTATCAGCCGCAGATCGACTATGCGGCGGGCGAGGTTGTCGGCGCGGAGGCGCTCGTGCGCTGGCGCGACCCCGAGCGCGGCATCGTGCCGTCCATGAAGTTCATCCCGCTTTTCGAGGAGAACGGCTTCATCACGCGCCTGGACGAGTACGTCTGGGACCAGGCCTGCCGGGCCATGCGCTCCTGGATTGACGAGGGCAACGACCCCATGCCCCTCTCCGTCAACATCTCGCGCCGGGACATCCTCGCCCGGAACCTCTACGAGGAGTTCACCGACCTTGTCGCCCGCTACGGTCTCGACCCGTCCCTCCTGCACCTCGAGATCACCGAGACCCTCTTCATCTCGGACCCCGAGGACATGAACCGCCTCGTGGAGCGCCTGCAGGCCGCCGGCTTCCATGTCGAGCTCGACGACTTCGGCAGCGGCTACTCGTCGCTCAACACGCTCAAGGACATGATGGTCGACACTATCAAGCTCGATATGAAGTTCCTCCAGGGCGGCAGGAACGAGAACCGCAGGAGCCGCATCCTGAGCGCCGTGGTCCGTATGGCCGACACGCTCGGCATCAGCACGATAGCCGAAGGCGTCGAAACTAGGGAGCAGGCGGACTTCCTCGAGAGCCTCGGCTGCCACAAGCTGCAGGGCTACTACTTCGCCAAGCCCATGCCCGAGGCGGACTATCGCCGGATGCTCCGCGCCCATGTCCTCCGTGCCGAGGATATCCCCTCGGCCTAGCGCATCAGCGTCCGTTCAGCGAGGCTCTCACCCGCTCTCGTGTCAGGATCTTTGCCCGCGTCCGCGGTCCATTTCCTGCGCCAGCACCCGAACCCACATCTGAGCCACATTTCCGCACGTCCCACGCTCCGCACCCCCTCATCGTTGGTAGCCGGGCCCTCGGCACCCCCTCATCGTTGGTAGATTGCCACCCCGCACCCCCACATCGTTGGTATCCCCTTACCAACGATGTGGGGGTATGGGATTTCTGACCTGCGCATTTGTCTCTCGCACCCCCGCATCGTTGGTATCCCGATTACCAACGATACGTGGGTGCCGCAAGATTTATCAGACCTTTTGTCCCCCGCACCCCCACATCGTTGGTACACCTCGCCAGGCCGCGCCACCTCATCGTTGGTAATCGCCGTCAAGCCGTACCCCAACGTCGTTGGTACTGGAAGCCTCGTTATTAGAGATCCCGACCCCTGGGGAAATCTCGCCAAGCTGAGGGCCGAGGAGAGAGATACAGAGCAGAGGAGAGTTGGAACAAGCTGAACTGGGATTATTCCCTCGGATATCCATCTGCTCTGTAAGCGCGACAATGGGTAAGCGCGACAAGGGCCGGGCTCACAGGACGGCGAGGAAGACGACCATCACGATCGCCGTCATACCCACCAGCCCGATGGTCCCATTCAGAATCAGAGGTCCAATGCTGTTGGCTGTGTTCTTCCACGCCTGGTCATCATGGCCGTTGTAGTTGAGAATCTGATGCCAGGTCTCTCGTCCGCAGTGGGGACAGAGCAGCTTCTTGGAGAAGGACGTGTAGTGCGTGGCGCCCAAGCCGACGGGCCCCGCCTGGGCATCGGCCGAGTAGCCCGTGGACTTGCTCATGGCGGTGGCCGTGACCTCGGCGTAGGTGGCTTGACGCTCGGTGCCGCATTCCTCGCACCTCACGTGGTAGAGGAACCCGGCGCGGTCGGCCGCCCGGCTTGCGGCAGCCCGCCCTTGGACGAGGCCCTTATGAATCCAGAAGACGAGCCAGGCGATTCCTATGGCAAATGAGGCGACAAGGGAAGCGATCTGCACTGTTGTCATGGATGCCTCACCTTCTGCGAGGGTTCGCCGAAAGGTAGCCGGGCAAAGACCTTGGGGTATACCGCCTAAAGGCATGCGATTGGCTACACGCAGGCGGCTTCACGTACTATACAGCTACCACGTATGAGCGAGATAAGGCGAGTGTAATGGAACTGGATTTGCAGAGCATCGGGCGTATGGTCCGCCAGCTTTCCGAGGAGGATAGGCCCGCCCTCTTTGCGCCCAAGACCTGGGACTTTTGGCGCAAGAACCTCATGTGCTTCTGCGCCAACAACATCACGGGGCACGTGCTGGAGCGCGTCTACTGCGACTTTATGGATGCCCGGTTCGGTCTCATAGAGGACGATTACGCCATCAAGTTCGATCCCTGGTATCACCCCTACTGGGTATACGGCATCGGCGGCCTGGCCATGACGATGCTGATCGAGCCGCTCAAAGGAGAGGCGCTCGGGCGGCATCCGGCTCTGTCGGGCGCCATGGCCGAGACCTACGCGATTTCCGTACTTGCCGCGATGGGCATGGAGCTGGGCTTTGGCCTCTTGGTCAATCAGCCCGACGAGAACGGGAAGTACCCCTATTGGGACAACTCCCAGCTGCCGCTCAATATCCTCAAGCAGGCCTGGCTCGTCAACGACCTGACAATTGGCGCCGTGGCAATCGTCTATGTATGGCTGATCTATCCCCTCTTTTGCAAGGCGATGGACCAGCTCAACGAGCGCCAGGCCAACGCCGCCTTTGGCGCCACGGTGGCCCTGTTTGCCGCAGCCTGCGTCTCTTCCTATCGCAAGCTCATCAAGGCCGGTCGCCTGTAATCAAAGCTGGCTGCCTGCCTAAATCCCCGACTCCTTGATGGCCCGGCAGGCGGCGCGCAGGCCATCGGGCGGCAGCACCAGGGCCATGCGCACGTAGCCCTCGCCCGCGGAACCAAAGCTCGCGCCCGGCGTCACGATGACGCCCGCGCGGTCCATGAGCTCGAGCGTGAAGTCGGCCGAGTCCATGCGGCCGTGCGGGATGCGCGCCCAGACGAACATGGAGCCGTGCGCGTTGGGCCGCTCCCAGCCGGCCTCCTCCAGGCCGTCGCACAAGGCGTCGCGGCGCTCCTGGTAGAGAAGGCGCTGCTCACGCACGCTGTCGAGCGGGCCTGTGAGCGCGGCGATGGCCACGTCCTGCTCGCCAAGGAACATGCCAAAGTCGATCTGGCTGCGGAGCTTGCGGAAGGCGCCCACCACGTCGGGCCGGCCCACCAGGAAGGACAGGCGCATGCCCGTAACGTTGAAGGACTTGGAGAGCGAGAGGAACTCCACGCCCACGTCGAGCGCCCCCGGCGTGTTGAAGAGGGAATCGCCCCGCTCCACGTCGTAGATGATGTCGGAATAGGCGTTGTCGTGGATGATGAGCAGGTCGTGCTCGCGCGCGAAGGCCACAATCTCCTCGTAGAGGCCGGGCCGCGCGATGGAGCCCACGGGATTGGCGGGAAGCGACACGACCATGTACTTGGCGGCGTCCGCGACCGCGGGGTCGATGCCGGCCACATAGGGCAGGAAGTCGTGCTCGGCGTCCAGCGGGTAGTAGGCCAGGTTGGCGCTCGCGAGCAGGCCCGCCGTGGCGAAGACGGGATAGCAGGGGTCGGGGATCAGGATGGTGTCGCCCGGGTCGAGCAGGGCCATGCCCAGGTGCCCCATGCCCTCCTGCGTACCGTGGCAGGAGCAGACCATATCGGGCGTGATGCCCGTCACACCGTAGCGGCGCTCGTAATAGGCGCACACGGCGTCCAGCAGCTCGGGCGTGTCGCGTAGCGAGTACTTCCACTTGGCCGGGTCGTAGGCGGCCTTGGCCAGGGCGTCCTGCAGGTGGCGGGGCGGCTCGAAGTCGGGCGTGCCCACCGAGAGGTTGTAGACGGTGCGGCCCTGGGCCTCGAGCTCCAGCCTCTTATCGTTGAGAGCGGCGAAGACCTCGTCGCCGAACCTGTCGAGCGTGCGCGAGAACTGCATAGGAATGCCTTTCCATGTCATATCGACCGATCTGCCTCATGGTAACACCCGCCGCAGCCCCGACGCGGGATACCGCGGTATCCATCCGCTACAATATCGCGAATGTTTACGTAACCAGCCGCGCGGGGCGCAAGCCTCCCGCAGCCGGCGGAGCGATGGGGTGCGACGCATGGGCAAGAAAGTCTTGGGATTCGTCGAAATCGTAGTGGGATCGGCCCTCACGGCCATGGCGTTCGGCCTGATCGTGCTACGGCTGGGCTTTGTGGCGGGCGGCGTCACCGGTCTGGGCGTCATCCTGCACCAGTGGGTCCCGCTGCCCCTCTCGGCAATCGTCTTCATCCTCAACATCTGCCTTTTCGTGCTCGGGTGGGTCTTCGTCTCCCGGGAGTTCGTCCTCAAGACCCTGATCAACACCCTCCTCTTCCCCCTCATGCTGGAGTTCTTCCAGGGAATCGACCTCCTCGCGCCGCTGCAGGGCGACCCCTTCCTGGGAGCGGTGCTGGCGGGCGCCCTGCTGGGCCTCGGCTCTGGCCTCATCCTGCGAGGCGACGGGTCGAGCGGCGGCTTCGACATCCTGGGCGTCATCGCCCACAAGCGCAACGCCGACATCCCCGTCTCGGTTGTGATGAACACCTGCGACGCCCTCATGATCCTGGCGCAATGCCTGCGCACGCCGATCATGAACACGATCTATGGCCTCGTGGTCATCGCCGTCACCACCGCGCTTATCAACCGCGTCCTGAGCTTCGGTGCCGGCCAGTCCAAGGTCACGATCTTCTCGGAGGACTACGCGCCCATCAAGGAGAAGCTGCTGACCGAGGCGGACGTCGGGCTGACCCTGCTGCATGGCGAGAGCGGCTACCTGGGGCGGGAGACGGAGGTCATCGTGACCGTCATCCCCTATTCCAAGATCAACGCGGTCAAAAAGTGCGTGTACAGCGTGGACCCCAAGGCCTTCGTCGTCGTGGAGAGTGCGCAGGCGGTCCTCGGCCGCGGCTACACGATCGATCGCGAAGCCTAGAGGCGATGCCGCATGGCGCATTCTTCCGCGTGGCCACCCACGAGCGACTCGTTCACCAAGCATGCCTCCGCCCCGGGTGAGGACCTGCGTTGCGAGGCGTGTGCGCTGCGGTGGCTGGGAGAGGCAGAAGGCGAAGGTGGCATTTCCGTTGCACGCATGATGGGCGTCAACAGGGATCAGCTTTCCGAGGAGCGCGTCCGCCAGGTCCCGCCATCACGTGAGGGCGCTCGGCAGGTCGGCCGAGCTCTTGCCCACATGCACGCAGCCGGGGCGCCCTGGTGGGGCTGCCCGCCGCAAGGATGGGACTTCGCCTGGGGCGATGCCTACGTGCTCCAGCAGTCGCGCATTCCGGTGGTGTGTCGTGATGGGGCCCCGGACACGTGGGGCGCCTTCTATGCGGAATACCGTGTGCGGGCCTTTGCCAAGCAGGCCCGCGACGAGGGCGAGCTCGACGCCGCAGACGTCCGCCAGATCGAGAAACTCTGTGTACGCCTTGAGCGAGGCGATTTCGACGCACCGCAGCCCGCGCTGGTGGAGCAGTGCATCGCGTCCTCAAACGGCGCCGTCGCCTGCGCGCGTCTCCACGGCGACCTCTGGGCAGGCAATGTCCTCTACGACGACAGCGCCACCGGCGCCACCCTGATCGACCCGCTCGCCCATGGCGGCCATGCCGAAACGGATCTGGCCATGCTCCAGCTATTCGGTTTCCCTTACCTCGACGACGTGCTCGCCGCCTATGACGAGGTCTCCCCTCTCGCGGACGGCTGGCGCGACCGCGTACCCCTCCACCAGTTGGCGCCGCTCCTACACCATGTCGTCCTCTACGGTGGTCCCTACGTCGCCTCCGCCCTCCGCGTCGTCCGTCGCTATGTCTGAGACGGCCGCAGTTGTGGATGCGGGAAACACAATTCGAAATTGACCCTTGCGCGGGCGTGCCGTTTCCCTTACTATACTTTCTGCTGTTGCGGGCACCCCACCCGCGGGAAAGCAGCCACATATTCGGGCGTTTAGCTCAGGGGGAGAGCGCTTCCCTGACACGGAAGAGGTCAGAAGTTCAAATCTTCTAACGCCCACCATGTGCGAACTCCGCCCTTACCAGCGGGGTCGCACTTTTTTTGACGGCTCGGTTTTCCTTCCGCGAACTCCCCACGCGCTATCGCCTGGATGTCCTCGAGGGTGAAGTCCTCCCCCTCGGGGTTCAGGTTGAAGATCAGGACGATGTGCCCGCGGTCCACGAACACCTTGTCCACGAAGCCGTCCGCGAGGATGCGGCGGTATCCCCGGTCGTCCCTCGCGCCGCGCATGAAGCTGTCGAGGAACTCCATGGCCGACGCCTCGTCCATCGCGGCGGACTGCTCGGCCTCCTCGCGGGCGATGGCACCCTCGAGGGCGCGCATCCGCTCCTCCGCCTCGCCCAGGGTGTCGGCGACCGACGAGTACGGCATGCCCTCGGCCACGGCCGCCACGAGGCGGTCGCGCTTCTTTTTGACCTCGGCCAGCTCCCTCCTCCACGCCGGCGCCTGCAGGGGCTGGGCCTCCTGCCACGCCATGAGGTCGGCCACGATGGCGCGCTTGCTCTCCTCGTCGGACAGCAGCGCCGTCACCGCCTCGGTCACGGCGTCCTCCACGGCCCCGCTCGGCACGCGCAGTCGGCACCCGTCCTTCCCCATGCAGCCGTAGTAGGTGTACTTCTTGCCCGTCGAGCTCGTGCCGGCCGTCCCGCACATGGGCCTGCCGCATCGCAGGCAGTAGCACTTCTCGGTCAGGATGTAGTCGTTCACCCTCTTCAGGCGCTTGCTGTTCTTGCGGCGCTTGCGGATCAGCTGAACGCGGTCCCAGTCCTCGGGCGAGACGATGGCGGGGACCACGCCGTCGGCCACGACGCCGCAGTAGTGGTAGGTCCCCTTGTAGGTCGGGTTGCCCAGCATCTGCATGATCTGCTGCTGCGTCCAGCGATAGCCCTTCGGCGTGCGCACGCCCTCGGCGGTGAGCCAGTCGCGGATCTCGTTGGCCGACTGTCCAGCTATGTAGCGGCGGTATATCTCGGCCACGTAGGCGGCCTGGACCTCGTCGATCTGGTAGTGGTCTGTCTCGTCGATCGTGTAGCCCCACACCCTGTAGCCGACAGAGCGGTACTGCTCGGCGCTCTTGCGCATCCCGTCCTTCACGAGCACGGACAGGTTGCGGCTGTAGTACTCAGCGAAGACCTCGCCGATCGACTCGCGCAGGAAGCCGTCCGGGGTGTCCTCCAACTCGCCCTCGCGCACGCTCACCACGCGCACGCCGGCCGCGCGCAGGCGGCGCATGTAGCGCTTGCTCTCCTCGACGTTGCGCGCGAAGCGGTCCTGCTTGTAGATGACCAGGACGTCGTAGGCGCCGTCCTCGGCGGCGGCGATGCAGCGCTGGAAGGCGGGGCGGCGGTCGTTCGTGCCCGACATGGCCGAGTCGTGGTACCTCGGGCCCATCACCCAGCCCTCGCGCTCGACCAGCTTCTGGATGGCCTCCATCTGTATCTCGATGGACTCCTCGCGCTGGCGGTCCGAGCTGAAGCGCGCGTAGGCCGCGGCCACGGTAACCCCGTGCTGCGACCTCGCGTTATTCTGTGATAGAATATTCTTCGGCATTGGAATTTCCCTCCAATCCACCAGACCCCGCGGTGCCGCCCACCGACGGGGCCATTTTTATGCGACCTCAGACGACCCTGAACCTACGTCGGATGCTTCCGAAATCTCCCGGCGCTCACGGGCGTAATCTGAGAGCTTCGCCCGCTCGCCCGGGATGCTTGCCCGGAAATCCTGGATAAGCCTTTCCTCCGACCTGGACAAGGTCGGCGGCACCTCGACCTCCGGCGTGTCCTTGAGACCACCGAGCCAATCCAGAGAGACGTTTAGCGCTTGAGCCACCTTAATGGCCGTAGAAAACTTCGGGTCCTTCGTCCTGCCAGTCACAAGAGATGCGACCTGCGCAGAACTGAAGCCCGTAGCTCGGCAAATATCAGCTTGTTTGAGGCCACGCTCTTCCATGACCTGATTGATGCGGTCCGTAAAGGTGTCGCTCATAGAATCACATCCTCCCGTATGACGCCAAGATAGTAACTCCATTTACTAATTTGTGCAATATCGCGCTTGACATCCTAACGTGTGTTACTATACTTGCCATTAGACACTAACGCACGTTACTAAATAAGGAGGTTCAAGCCATGGTCTACGACGCGCAGACGATCGACCGAGCAATCGGCGCATATATGGGCGCGAACCACATCACGGCTGCGGACTTCGCGAAGAGCATCGGAATCAACGCCCCGATCACGCTGCGCCGCAAGCGCCAGGGTGAGAGCGAGTGGAGCCTGAACGAGATCTGCAAGGTCGCCGAGCTGACGGGCCTGTCGCTCGACGCGCTGGCGGGCCTCGACGTCGCGGGGAAGGTGGCGTAGCCATGGCGGGCAAGAAGGTGGAGTACGCGGGCTGGTGCCGCGAGTTCCAGAGGGACCCGGACGGCAACCTCTGCGTGTGGAACGCGGGTGGCACCGTCTTCGCGACCAAGGGCGAGGCCCTGGCGCACGCGGCGGGGATCGGCCAGCAGGAGCTCGACGCGGGCATGTGCGACGACTTCGAGGTCTACGCGGAGGAGGTGGCGTAGCCATGGCGAGGAAGACCTGGTACGTGGGATGGTGCCACGAGCTCCGGCACGACAGGGCCGGCGACGTCATCGCGTGCCGCGACGTGGAGTGCGCCGCCGCCAGCAACATGGCTGTGGCCCGCGCCTACGCGGAGTCTCAAGGCCTCATGGACATCTCCGGCGTCAAGTGCGACTCCTTCCAGGTCTGCGTGGAGGAGGTCATGTCCTGACGATGCATCGCGTGCGGCGGTCCCGCGCTCTCCGCCCGTCCGGGTTCCAGTGCATACCCCGGACCGCGGACCGCAACGGACTCGGGGGGCTTCCTTCACACACACCTGGCCCCCGACATGCCGCGGCTCAATCCTTTCACGCGGCGCCTGTGGCCGCGGGACCCCCGCACGGGGCGCATCGCCCAGGTAAGAAAAATGCCCGCTGTGGGGCAGCGGGCAAAGGCTCAAGAGATCGGAGCATCAGATGAGCAAGAAGAGTCTAGCACCAAAGCGGGACGAGCGCCCGCTCTACCTCAGGCTCGACACGAGCCGGAGGGCGGCGTTCATCAGCCTGCTCTGGCCCGAGTACCGCAGGTGGCGCCGCGAGCAGGGGCAGGCAGGGGACGAGCGGAAGGCGGTGGCGTGATGACGGTGGCGGGCGTGCTGCGCGACGTGCGCTGGGCGGCGGAGGACCTCCTCTACGACGCCTACGACCTGTTCGACGCGGTCAAGTACAAGGTGGAGCACGACGACCGCTGGGCGGTCGCCTACGGCCTTGTCGTCCTGGCGTTCCTGCTCGTGGCCTTCGGGCTGGCGGGCGCGTCGGACGCTTCGGACCCCAACGCGGTGGTGATCCCGTGAGCGAGCCGGAGGGGACGGGCACGTGCGTCGCGGTCATGGAGGGCGCCGAGCTCTACCGCTTCCCAGGCCGCGACTACTGGCAGCTGAGGCACAGCCGCTGGCCGGGAGACGTCGGGGGCGGGCGCGCCACGTGGAGCAGGGTCACGGGCGAGCGCCCCTTCGACAGCGACGCCCAGGCGGCGGCGTGCTGGCAGGACCAGCACAAAGGCAGGCCCATCAGGTTCTTATAGGCAAGGCACGGACGGCGGCGCGGGGCCGGCTCCCGAGAGGACGGGAGGTACTGGCACTGGCGCCGGTGGAAGAGGGTTTTCCTGGCAGAAAGGTCACACCCCGAAAAAACAAGGGGACGGCGCACCGAGCCGGCGCCGCGCGGCCGTCCGCAACAAGGCAAGACGGAGGGAAAGGCAGATGCAGAGACAGTACGAGCAGATGAGGGTCGGCCTGGACGAGATCCTCTTCAACGACGACAACCCGCGCGAGGAGATGGGCGACCTCGAGGCGCTTGCCCGCAGCTTCGCGGACAACGGCGGCGAGCCCATCAACCCGCCCATCGTGGCGCGCGACGGCGAGGGCTACCGCCTCTTCGACGGCGAGCGCCGCGTCCGCGCCATGAAGCTGATCGGCACCCAGACCTGCACGGTCCTGTGCTACAACGGGTTCCTCTCGGCGCAGGCGGCGGTGGCCAGCATGGCCACGGACCAGAAGCTGCGCCTGAACGACAGGGAGCTGGCCCGCGGCTTCCAGACCTGCTTCGAGGCGGGCGTGAGCGACGAGGAGGCCTCCGCCGCGACGGGCCTCGAGGTCGAGAAGGTGCGCCGCGTGCGCCGCGTGGCCAAGGACGCGCCGGGGCAGACGTCGCTGGGCGCCATGCTCGTGGCCGCCGAGTTCGACGACCCCGAGGATCGGAAGAAGATCATGGCCAGCTCCTATCCCGACGCCGCAGCGAGCCAGATCCGCCGCGAGCGCAAGTCCCGCGAGGACTTCGCCAAGATCCGCGCCGCCCTCGTCGAGGCTGGCGTTCCCGAGGACGCGATCTCCGACGGGCCCGCGGACTCGGACAAGACCGAGGGCCTCGAGAAGGTGGGCCAGGTCGACAAGCCCAAGTATGCCGCGGACCTCGCGAAGGACTACGACCTCTCACATGCGAGTGCATGGATGTCGGGCTCGCTCTACAACCCCGGCTACGTCGTCTACCTCCCCGCCGACGAGGTCCCAGCGAAGGAGGACCCATACAGGTCAGCGCAGCTCGTGAAGTCGCGCCTCAACGACATCGTGGCCGACTGCCGCGCCGACGCCGCGTCCTGGGTGGTCAGCGACTGGCGCCGCCTCTCCACGGCCTGCGACGGGTTCATGGCCGCCGTGGTCAGGTCGCGCGGCAAGCGCTACTACGAGGGCTTCGACACCGATGGCGACGGCTGGGCCCACATGTCCCTCGTCTCGAAGCCAAGCATGTACGAGGTCGTCGACTGGGTGCTCGAGAACCTGAGCGCGTACTCCTTCAGCGTCGACTACTCAGACAACACGATCGGCCCGTCGTTCTCCGCCGAGCGCTCGGCAAAGACGTGGGACGTGCTGACCGAGGCGGGATGGCGCGCGCCGGAGGGCACGCCCTCCGAGATCCGCGCCGCCCTCACCGACGAGGCGGTCCTGGGGCAGCTCGTGGCTAAGGTGGGCGGTGAGGCCGATGGCGACGCTCGTTAGGGTCGACTCGATACCCGACTCCCCGACAGCCGGCGGCGACGCGGCCAAGACCCTGCGGGAGTTCATGGCGTCCGACATGGACCGCGCCCGCGTCGACGGGATCAGCACCACGCCCAAGGGCTTCGCCGAGAGCGCCTCGCGCTACGCGCGCCGCCACATGCCCGGGCAGGTCGGCGTGCGCGTCCGCGCGGGCAAGGTCTACCTCGAGCGGCTCGCCGCGGGCCAGAAGGCCAATGCGGAGCCGCGCATCGCCATCGACCCACATGAGACAGCCAGAGTCATCAGGTCGTACGCGGACGATCAAGCGGCCGAGAAGCCGAAGCCCGCGACGAAGCCCAAGGACGACAAGGCGGACGGATCCGGGACCGTCAAGGTCCGCACGACGGGCGGACCGGTGCAGCCCTCGGGCATGGCCATGCCGCGCTGGACCTCGGCCGAGCGCGACATCCTGAAGACGGCCGTGGCCTCCCACCGCACGGACGGCGGCGGCGTCGACTGGGCCAAGGTGGCCAAGTCCGTGACCGACTACGGATACGCGACCCGCACGCCGGCCGCATGCCAGCGCTACGTCCTCGCCCTCTTTCGGATATCCTCGATCTTGTCCACGTCGATCATTCCTCTCTGCCCTTCCTCGTTGTCGGATACGACGCAAGCGACAACGATAGAGGCAATCCGGGGCGTTCGGCGTGGACCATGCTCAAAGCCGAAAGTTTTTCGTGCTCACAGCCGAAAGTCGGACGCGCTCATACCCGCAATCACGACGTTAACAAACACA
>OMXZ01000048.1 GCA_900315165.1 uncultured Actinomycetes bacterium
CGCCGACTGCAAAGGTTTCGGCTTGAAAATCGCCCCCTAAGGTCAGGTTTTCCGAGAAATTGCGGAAAACACGGCCTTAGGGGGCGAAATCAGTGATGGTTCCCTGTTGATTAGTACGCGAGGATGAGCGGGGCCGAGCCGCAGGTCAGACGGCCGTTAGCGACAGGTACGTCCGTATCGGTGAGGAAGTCCCGATAGGCGCCGTCGGGCAGGTCCACCGCGACCTCGGCGCCACTGCCGCGCAGGGGGAAGACGCCCAGGTAGCTAGAGGGCTGGCCGCTGATGTCGTGGGTGGTGTCGGGTTGATCGGCGCCAGCCTCGACGGCGTGGGTACCGGGGGCCGGCTGGCGGTAGACGAGGGCGATATCGTGCTCGTCGTCGGCCACGTAGCGCAGCAGGTCGTCGGCGCCGAGGCGCTCGTGCTTGAGGGCGGATAGCTGCCGCATGAGCGGCGCCAGGTCGTGACGGACCGTCCAGTCCACGGGGTCGCGGTCGAAAAGGGTGGGCACGTGGTCACACCCGACCTCCTGACCGGCGTAGATGAGCGTCGTCCCCTTGAGGAAGTAGATAAGTGCCGTGAGCGCGCGTAGCGCCGCATCGTCGGTCACATGTGAGGCGATTCGAGGCTGGTCGTGGTTCTCCAGGTAGCGCAGCTTGTTGAAGCCGGCGGGATAGACGCTGTCCTGGAAGTCAAGTAGGTCGAGTAGGTGGGAGAGGGGAGTGGTGCCCGCGAGCCACCGCTCGAAAGTCTCCCAGATGTCGTATGAGTACTCGATGTCGAAGGCGCGGTAGCCCTCCGTATCCGTCATATAGGTCAGGCCCCGACGGCGCATCTCGGCACCGAAGCTGCGGTGGACCGTCTCGGCCAGCCAGACGCAGTCCGGATTGACCTCGGCCACCGCGGCACGGGCCCGCTCCCAGAAGGCGACCGGCTCGAGCGAGGCGACGTCGCAGCGGAACCCGTCCACGATGTGCGCCCAGCCGACCAGGCTCTCGATCAGGTAGTCCCAGAGCTCGGGCTGGTCGAAGTCGAGGTCGATCACATCGCTCCAGTCGCCCACATGGTTGCCGGGCGTGCCGTTGGGCTTGCGGAAGAACCACTCGGGGTGGGTCTGCCAGAGCACCGAGTCCGGCGAGGTGTGGTGGTAGACGACGTCAATCATGCAGCGCATGCCCTCCGCGTGGATCGCGTCGACGAGCGCCCGGAAGTCCTCCATCGTGCCGTACTCGGGATTGATGCCCCGATAGTCGAGGTTGGCATAGGGGCTGCCCAGGCTGCCTTTGCGGTTCTTCACGCCCAGCGGGTGGATCGGCAGGAGCCAGACGATGTCGCAGCCCAAATCGTGAATGCGCGGCAGGTCGCCGATCAGTGCGCGGAAGGTACCCTCCTGCGTGTGGTTGCGCACAAAGACCGAGTAAATGACCTCATTCTGAAGCCGGTCATTCGTTTTAGCAGGCATTATTGCTCCTTTTCTACGTGCGGTCCATTCGCTGCGGCTGCATCAGAGACAGTGCCATATGCTATAGCACAATGCGGCTAACACTCCGCTTACCGAACTAAACGAACCGCTCACCCGTTTACGGAAACGTTACCAGAAACGCTTTCGGAAAAAGCCGCTATCTTGTGAATCGACCGGAGCGGAAGCGTTTCCAGAATCGTTTCCGTTAAATAGTTGAAAGCGGGGGGAGGGACACGATGACGACCATCAAGGATGTTGCAGCCTATTGCGGCGTCGCCGTGAGCACCGTGTCCCGCGTCCTCAACGGGCACCCCGACGTCAGCCAGGAGACCAGCGACAAGGTCATGGCCGCCGTGCACGAGCTGCACTACGTGCCCAATCACAGCGCCCGCGATCTCGCGGCAACCCGTCAGGTCAAGTCCATCGGCCTCGTCGTCCGCGGCGCCGACAACCCCTTCTTCACCCCCATGATCTCCGAGATCGGCGAGGCGTGCGAGAAGGCCGGCTACACGATGGTCCTTCGCCAGATCCCGGCTGGCGCCGACGAGGTGGGCGAGGGCGCGGCCCTCGTCCAGTCCAAGCGCCTCATGGGACTCATCCTTCTGGGCGGCCGCTTCGATTACACCAAGGACGAGAGCACGTTCGGCGTCCCCGTCGTCTGCTGCACCTTCGCCAACCAGTTCGGCGATCTAGACGAGGACTTCTATTCCTCGGTCTCCATCGACGATGCCAACGAGGCCTATCGCGCGACCAACGAGTTCATCGCAAACGGCCATAGGAACATCGCCATCCTGCTCGACGCCCCCGATGACCGCTCCATCAGCGAGTTGCGCTACAGGGGCTATTGCCAGGCGCTCGAGGACGCCGGGCTTCCCCTCCAGGACGACCTGGTCGTCTGCGCCAAGAACTACGAGATGGACGCTGCCTACGCCGGCATACGCAGCCTCGCCGCGCGCCGCCCGGACGTGACGGCCGTCTTCTCCGTCTCCGACCTCATGGCTATGGCGGCCATGAAGGCCTTCTTTGACTGCGGGCGCCGCGTGCCCGATGACGTCTCCGTCATCGGCATCGACGGCCTCGAAGTCTCCAAGTACTCGATTCCGGCGCTCACCACTTTTGCGCAGCCCCAGGAGGAGCTCGCGAAGGAGAGCGTCGCCATCCTCATCGACACGATCGAGCGCGGTGCCGCGAGCCGGCACGTGTTCGTCGGTACGGAGCTCCGCCGCGGGGGCACGCTGGCTCCCTGCAGGACGGCCGGGGCTGCGGAATAGCACCAATAGGAATCGACGCATCAAAAGGGGATGCGTGGACAAGAGAGAAGGGAATGCAAGATGAAGAACATGACGCGTAGGGCTTTCGTCGGTACGTCCGGCCTGCTCGCCGCTACGCTGGCGGCCTGCTCCGGCAATGCCGCCCCCGCCGCCGAGGGCTCCGCTGCCGGCTCTGCCTCCGATGAGGACAAGCTCGCCTCCTACGGCGCCGACGACGCTACGGTCTATTGGCTGAACTTCAAGCCCGAGATCGCCGACCTCCTCGTCGACCTCGCCAAGAAGTACGAGAAGGAGACGGGCGTGACCGTCAAGGTCGAGACCGCCGCCTCCGGCACCTATGAGCAGACGCTCACCGCCCGCATGGACAAGGAGGACCAGGCCCCGACCCTGTTCGTCATCGGCAACCAGGCCTCCGTCAAGTCCTGGGGCGACTTCGCGATCGACCTCGCCGGCTCTTCCATCCAGGCCGAGGAGATCGACGACACCTACGACCTCTACGATGACTCCGGCAAGCTGGTCTCCCAGGGCTACTGCTACGAGTGCTACGGCATCATCGTGAACAAGGACCTCATCGAGAAGGCCGGCCACACGATGGACGAGCTCGTCAACTTCGACGGCCTCAAGACCGTGGTCGAGGACATCCACTCTCGCGCCTCCGAGCTCGGCTTCGACGCCTTCACCGCCTGCGACATGTCCGACGACTCCTCCTGGCGCTTCACCGGCCACATGGCCAACCTCGAGTACTTCTACGAGGAGAAGGCCGCCGGCAAGAAGTGGGAGGAGTGCCCCGCCACCATCACTGGCGAGTTCCTGCCCAACTACAAGCAGCTCTTCGACCTGTGCATCAACAACTGCACCGTTGACCCCGGCACGCTTTCCACCGGCGGCACCTATGCCAACGGCCAGGAGTTCATCGACGGCAAGGCTGCCTTCGACGTCCAGGGCAGCTGGCAGTACGCCTCCTATAGCGAGGCTCAGCCCAACACCGTGATGATCCCGTACTACTGCGGCGTCGAGGGCGAGGAGCAGGCCGGCCTCAACTGCGGCACCGAGAACTGCTGGGCCGTCAACGCCAACGTGGACGAGGATAAGCAGGAGAAGACCCTGGACTTCATGGTCTGGCTGGTCTCCGATGCGGACGCCTCCGCGCAGCTCGTCGAGCAGCTCGGCATCATGCCCTTCAAGAACGCCGCCGAGTCCACCAACGTCTACCTCAACGATGCCGCGACCTACACTTCCAACGGCAACTACGTCATGGACTGGGCGACCAACTTCCAGCCGGGCGTCGACGACTACCGCAAGGGCCTCGTCTCCGCGCTGAACGCCTACTGCGCCGACCAGACCGACGACAACTGGGCTGCCTTCCAGACCGCCTTCGTCGACGGCTGGGCCAAGCAGTACGAGAAGAACAACAAGTAAGTCCGCGTCATAACCCTTAAGGGTTGGGGCCGGGACGGGTCCGACCGTCCCGGCCCTTGTCATAACAGAAAGGGGTGCACATGGCAGCAAAGATCACATCGGGCAATTCCATCACGCGCTCGACGCGCAAGTGGTGCTGGCTCTTCCTTTTGCCCGTCTTCGCCGCGTTCTGCATCGGCTTCGTCTGGCCGTTCTTGCAGGGCATCTATCTGTCATTCTGCAAGTTCCGCCTTGTCTCGAGCGCCGAGTTCATCGGCCTTTCCAACTATCAGGAGGCGCTTGCGGACCCCACCTTCCGCTATTCCTTCTGGTACACGGCTCTCACCGCGATCGTTAGCCTGGTCATCATCAACGTGCTCGCCTTCGCGGTCGCCTATGCGCTCACGCAGAACATCAAGGGTTCCAACCTGTTCCGCACCGTGTTCTTCATGCCCAACCTCATCGGCGGCATCGTGCTCGGCTACATCTGGTCGATGATTTTCGACGGCATCCTCTCGGCGTACAACACCTCGATCCTGCTCAACACCACCTACGGCTTCTGGGGACTCATCATCCTGATGGTCTGGCAGCAGGTGGGCTACATGATGATTATCTACATCGCCGGCCTGCAGGCAGTCCCCGAGGACATGCTCGAGGCGGCCAAGATCGACGGCGCCACCAAGATGCAGACCCTCTTCAAAGTGACTATCCCGAACGTGATGCCCTCCATCACGATCTGCATGTTCCTCTCGCTCACCAACGGCTTCAAGCTCTTCGACCAGAACCTGGCGCTGACGGGAGGCCTGCCCTACATCATCCAGTCGGACGGTTCGACCATCAACACGACTGAGATGCTCGCGCTCAACATCTACAACACGTTCTACGGCTCCGCGACGACGTCGCGCGGCGTGGCGCAGGCGAAGGCCGTGATCTTCTTCATCCTGGTCGCCGCGCTCGGCCTCGCGCAGCTGTACGCGACCCGCAAGAGGGAGGTGCAGCAATAATGGCAAACAAAACCAAGGAGCAGACCATCGCTTCCGAGAAGCGCGCCAAGTCCATCCTGTCCGTGACCTTCGCCATCATCTGCGTGGTCTGGGTGCTGCCGGTCGTGGCGGTCGTCCTCAATTCGTTCAAGAAGAACGCCTACGTCAAGACCGAGACCTTCGCCCTTCCCACATCCGAGAGCTTCGCCGGCTGGGGTAACTTCATCAAGGGCATGACGTTCGGCAACTACCCCTTTGTGGCCTCGGTCGTCAACTCCGTCATCATCACGGTGATCTCTGTCATCCTGATCCTGGTCTTCTGCTCGATGGCGGCCTGGTACATCCAGCGCGTCAACTCGATCTTCTGCAAGATCGTCTACTACCTGTGCGTCTTCTCGATGGTGGTGCCCTTCCAGATGGTGATGTTCACGCTGTCCCGCACCGCCTTCAAGCTGCACCTCGACACGCCCTTCACCATCCCCATCATCTACCTGGGCTTCGGCGCCGGCCTCGCCATCTTCATGTTCGCCGGCTTCGTTCGCTCCATCCCCGTGGAGATCGAGGAGGCCGCTGCGATCGACGGCTGCGGCCCCGTGCGCACCTTCTTCCTGGTGGTGCTGCCCATGCTCAAGCCCACGCTCATCTCGGTGGGCATCCTCGAGATCATGTGGGTCTGGAACGACTACCTCCTGCCCTACCTGGTGCTCGACACCAACAAGTACCGCACGATCCCCATCCACATCCAGTACCTCAAGGGCAGCTACGGCACGGTTGACCTGGGCGCCACGATGGCCCTGATTCTTCTCGCCATCATCCCGGTCGTCATCTTCTACCTCGCCTGCCAGAAGTACATCATCAAGGGCGTCGCAGCCGGCGCCGTGAAGGGATAAGGCCATGCAACGTTCCAGCGGCATCATCATGCCCCTCTCCTCGCTGCCCTCGCCCCACGGCATCGGCACCATGGGCGCGGCCGCCCGCGACTGGGTCGACTGGCTGGCCGCGGCCGACCAGGCCTGGTGGCAGGTCCTGCCCCTCGGCCCCACCAGTTACGGCGACTCGCCCTACCAGAGCCCGTCGACCTTCGCCGGCAACCCCTACCTGATCGATCTCGACGAGCTCGTCGAGCGCGGTCTGCTCACGGCCGATGAGGTGGACGAGCCCGACTGGGGGAGCGACCCGGTCCATGTGGACTACGGCGCCCTCTACAACCACCGCTTTGACCTGCTCGCCCGTGCGTGCGAGCGCGGCTGGGACCGCGACCATGCGGAAATCGTGGCCTTTGCCCAGGCCAACGCCTCCTGGCTCGACGACTACGCGCTCTTCATGGCCGTCAAGCGCCACTTCGGGATGGCCGCCTGGACCGAGTGGCCCGACGAGGGCATCCGCATGCACCGCGCCGACGCCATCGCGAAGTACACGGCCGAGCTCGAGGACGACATCAAGCTCTTCACCTATATCCAGTACCTCTTCTTTGGCCAGTGGGACGCCCTGCGCGCCTATGCGCACGACCGCGGCATCGGGATCATCGGCGACCTGCCCATCTACATGGCTCTCGACTCCGCCGACGTCTGGGCCGACCCCAAGAGCTTCCAGCTGGACGAGAAGAACCTGCCCGTCCGTATCGCCGGCGTTCCGCCCGATGCCTTCACGGCCGACGGCCAGCTCTGGGGCAACCCCCTCTATGACTACGACGCCATGGAGAAGGACGGCTTCACTTGGTGGAAGCGCCGCATCGCCGGTGCCGGGCGTCTGTACGACGTCATCCGCATGGACCACTTCCGCGGCTTCGAGAGCTATTGGTCGGTCCCGGCGGGGGATACCACGGCCAAGAACGGCCACTGGGTCAAGGGCCCTAGCATGAAGCTGATCGGCGCCCTCAAGGAGGCCTTCCCCGAGATCCAATTCATCGCCGAGGACCTGGGCTATGTGACCCCCGAGGTGGCGCAGCTTTTGGCCGACTCCGGCTTCCCCGGCATGAAGGTATGCGAGTTCGCCTTCGACTCCCGCGACGACGCGGACTACTGGCCCTACCACTATGTCAACAACAGCGTCTGCTACACGGGCACACACGACAACGCCCCCATCATGGGATGGAAGGACGAGGCCCTGCCCGAGGACCTGCAGGACTGCTTGGATTACCTGGGCCTCGACAGCACGGACGACCTCAACTGGGCCCTCATCCGTTGCGGCATGGGCACGGTGTCCGACCTCTTTATCGCACCGATGACTGACTACCTCGGTCTGGGCTCTGAGGCCCGCATCAATACGCCCGGCGTCATGGGCGGCAACTGGCAATGGCGCATCGCCGACGGCGCGGCGACCCCCGAGCTCGCCCGTCGCATTGCCCGTCTTACCAAGCTGTTCGGAAGGAGCGTGAGGCACTGATGTCCGAAGTCATCCTCAAGCACATCGAGAAGATCTATCCCAATACCGAGGACACGAAGAAGCGCCGCGGCAAGAAGGACGACCAGAAAAAGAAGTCCAACCTCAAGGTGACGGATGAGGGCGTGCTCGCCGTCGAGGACTTCAACCTCGACATCGCCGACCGCGAGTTCGTCGTGCTCGTCGGCCCCTCGGGCTGCGGCAAGTCCACGACCCTGCGCATGATCGCCGGCCTCGAGGAGATCACCCGCGGCGAGCTCTACATCGACGGCAAGCTCATGAACGACGTGGCTCCCAAGGACCGCGACATCGCCATGGTCTTCCAGAGCTATGCCCTCTATCCCCACATGACCGTCCACGACAACCTGGCCTTCCCGCTCAAGATGCACGGCGTGGACCCCGAGACGATCGAGAAGAAGGTCCAGGAGGCCGCCGAGATCCTCGACATCACCGAGTACCTCGACCGCAAGCCCAAGGCTCTGTCCGGCGGCCAGCGCCAGCGCGTCGCCATCGGCCGCGCCATCGTCCGCGAGCCCAAGGTCCTGCTGATGGACGAGCCGCTCTCCAACCTCGACGCCAAGCTCCGCAACCAGATGCGCGCCGAGATCATCAAGCTGCGCCAGCGCATCGACACAACCTTCGTCTACGTCACCCACGACCAGACCGAGGCCATGACCCTGGGCGACCGCATCGTAATCATGCGCGATGGCATGGTCCAGCAGATCGGCACCCCGCAGGAGGTCTTCGACCACCCCGCGAACCTCTTCGTCGCGGGCTTCATCGGCGTGCCGCAGATGAACTACTTCGACGCCGAGCTCGTCCGCTCCGGCACGAGCTACACCGTCAAGGTGGGCGGCATCTCCGTGGCGCCGAGCGCCGACAAGCAGGCGCGTCTGCTCGAGCACGACGTGCAGAGCCAGGCCATCACGCTGGGCGTCCGTCCCGAGCACATCGTCCTTACCGACGGCGGCGCGGGCTCGCTCTCGGGCACGGTCGACGTCTCCGAGATGATGGGCTCCTCTGTCCACGTCCACCTCAAGACCGCCCAGGGCCAGGACGTGATCGTGATCGTCCCGACCACCGACCTCGACGGCAACCACACCTCCGGCTTCGGCATCGGCGACCAGGTTGCCTTCTCGTTCAACGGCAACGTGATGCACCTCTTCTCCGAGGAGACGGGCAAGAACCTCGAGTACTAGCTCCGGAAGTCCCCATACGACCTCCCTTCCCCGGGCGGCCCTCCACTCGCGGAGGGCCGTCTATTTTGCGCGCGTGCGCCCTTGCCCGACTTGTTAGAATGAAGACCGATATGGCGCCGAGAGGAAGGCAAACCATGGCCACCAAGGTTCTGTTCGTCGGTTCGGAGTGCTACCCCTTCATCAAGACGGGCGGTTTGGCCGACGTGATGGGCGCCCTGCCCAAGGCCCTGGTCGCCGACGGGGTCGACGCGCGCGTGATCATCCCCAAGTACGGCTGCCTGCCTCAGGAATACAAGGACCGCATGCGCCATGTGTGCGATTTCTGGATGGACCTGGGCTGCACGGGTGACCATTTCGTGGGCGTCGAGAGCTTCGAGATGGGTGGGGTGACCTACTACTTCCTCGACGACGAGGACTATTTCAGCTGGGGCTCGCCCTATACCGAGATGTACAACGACATCGAGCGCTTCATCTTCTTCGACAAGGCCGTGCTCGCGGCCCTGCCCGTGATCGGCTGGCGGCCCGACGTCATCCATTGCCATGACTGGCAGGCGGGGCTCGTGCCCGTCTACCTGCGCTCGCTTTTCTACGACACCGACCTGTCGCGCCATGCCAAGTGCGCCATCACGATCCACAACCTGCGCTTCCAGGGCGTCTGCGAGCGCAGCCGCATGCAGGCGGTCTCCGGCCTGCCCGACGAGTGCTTCGCCCTTGACAAGTGCGGCTACTCCAGCGCGGCCAACGGCTACCGGCCCGACGGCAACATGCTCAAGGGCGGCATCGTGTACGCCGACCGCGTGACCACGGTGTCGGATACCTATGCTTACGAGATCCAGACGCCCGAGTACGGCGAGGACCTCGACGGCATCATGCGCTATCACGCCTCCAAGATGGTCGGCATCGTCAACGGCATCGACTACGAGGTCAACGACCCGGCCACGGATAAAAAGATCGCGCAGAACTACTCCGTCGACGACGTGATCGAGGGCAAGCGCGCCAACAAGCTCGCCCTCCAGCGCACGCTCGGTCTGGAGGAGGACCCCGACAAGATGGTAATCGGCCTCGTCTCGCGCCTCACCAACCAGAAGGGCCTCGACCTGGTGGGAGCCGTGGTCGACCGCATGATCGACGGCAACACGCAGTTCGCCCTTCTCGGTACCGGCGACGCAGAGTTCGAGGGGATGTTCCGCAACGCCGAGTGGTCCCACCGCGGCGCGGTCTGCAGCTCCATCATGTACGACTCCGCGCGCTCGAGCCAGATCTACGCGGGCGCCGATGTGATGCTCGTGCCCAGTCGTTTCGAGCCCTGCGGCCTCACCCAGCTGATCGCCATGCGCTACGGCGCCCTGCCCATCGTGCGCGAGACGGGCGGCCTGCGCGACACCGTCGAGCCCTACAACGAGTACGAGGAGACCGGCGTGGGCTTCTCCTTCAGCGCCTACGACGCCGGCCAGCTGCTCAACTGCATCAACTACGCCAAGACGGTCTACTTCACGCGCCGCCACAGCTGGGACGCGATGGTCCGCCGCGCGATGGGCCGCGACTTCAGCTGGAACGTCTCCGCCAAGAAGTACGAGGACCTCTATCGCCAGATGGTGGGGTAGGGC
>OMXZ01000018.1 GCA_900315165.1 uncultured Actinomycetes bacterium
CGGCCTGCCTAGCCGGCCTGACTGGCTGGCTTGCCCGAATGGCCCGGCCGGCCCCGCTCCCGCGGTCGCTGACGTATCGCCCCCCTGGGCGGGTTTTCCCGCGCATGTGCAGAAAAATGCCCCCAAGGGGGCGATCGGCTCCGCTTCCCGTCTGCGGTATCTGCCCTCGGCATCGTATGATGGAGGCATGAGCACACAGGCAAACAGATACAAGGGCAAGGGGGACGCGCGCGGGAAGGCGGGTGCGCATGCGAAGTCGCCTGCTCGCGGGGCAGGCAACAAGACGCATGGCACGTTGCTTGACCGCAGCGCCTTCCTGCCGGTGTCGCATGCGGACATGGAGGCGCGCGGCTGGGACCAGTGCGATTTCGTCTACGTGATCGGCGACGCCTACGTGGACCACCCCTCCTTCGGTCCCGCGATCATCAGCCGCGTGCTCGAGGCGCACGGCTACAAGGTGGGCATCATCTCGCAGCCCGACTGGCGCGACCCCGCGAGCGTGACGGTGCTGGGCGAGCCGCGCCTGGGCTTCCTCGTCTGCGGCGGCAACATCGACTCCATGGTTTGCCACTACACGGTGGCCAAACATCGCCGCAGCTACGACTACTACACCCCGGGCGGGGAGATGGGCCGGCGACCCGACCACGCCGTCGTGGTCTACAGCAACCTGATCCGCCGTACCTACAAGCACAATCCCATCATCATCGGCGGCATCGAGGCCTCCCTGCGCCGACTGGCCCATTACGACTACTGGTCCGACAGCCTCAAGCACTCGATCCTGATTGACTCCGGCGCGGACCTCATCTCCTACGGGATGGGGGAGCGTAGCATCGTGGAAATCGCCGATGCGCTCGCTGCCGGCATCGACGTCCATGACATCACCTGGATTCAGGGCACGTGTTTCCGCGCCCGTTCGCTCGACGCTTGCGACGACCCCGTAATCTTGCCGAGCTGGGACGAAATCAGCCAGAGCAAGCGTAAATATGCCGAGTCCTTCGGCATCCAGTACCGCAACCTCAACCCCTTCCTCAGCAAGTCGCTGGTGGAGGAGTACCCGCACGGTGTCTATGTGGTGCAGAACCGTCCGGCCCTGCCCCTGCCCACCGAGGAGATGGACGAGGTCTATGAGCTGCCTTACGCGCGCACCTACCATCCCGACTACGAGGCGGCGGGCGGCGTGCCGGCCATCAAGGAGATCAAGTTCAGCCTCGCGATCAACCGCGGCTGCCTGGGCGATTGCGCCTTCTGTGCGCTCAACTTCCACCAGGGCCGCATCATTCAGGCCCGCAGCGAGGAGTCCATTCTGCGCGAGGCCGAGCTCATGACCCATGACCCCGACTTCAGGGGGACAATCACCGACGTGGGCGGTCCCACGGCCGACTTCATGGTGCCTGCCTGCCAGAAGCAGCTCAAGGCCGGCGCCTGCACCGACCGGCGGTGTCTCTCGCCCAGGCCCTGCCGCAACCTCACGGTCACGCATAAGAAGTACGTGCACCTCCTGCGCAAGCTCTCCGAGGTCCCGGGCGTGAAGCACGTCTTCGTGCGCTCGGGCATCCGCTTCGACTACGCCCTCTACGACAAGGACCACACCTTCATCCGCGAGCTCGCCGAGCATTACACCTCCGGCCAGCTGCGCCTGGCGCCCGAGCACGTGTCCAACGCGGTCCTGCAGGTCATGGGCAAGCCGCCGATCGAGGTCTACGAGGACTTCGTCAAGGAGTACGGGCGCTACTCGCGGGCGGCGGGCAAGGAGCAGTACGTCCTGCCTTACCTCATGAGCAGCCACCCCGGGTCCACGATGAAGGAGGCCGTCAAGCTGGCGGAGTTCGTGCGCGACATGGGCTTCAACCCCGAGCAGGTCTCGGACTTCATCCCCACGCCGTCCACAATCAGCACCTGCATCTACTACACGGGCCTCGACCCGCGTACGATGGAGCCCGTCTACTGCCCGACCAACCCGCACGAGAAGGCCCTGCAGCGCGCCCTCATCCAGTACCGCGATCCCAAGAATTACGACCTGGTGGTCGAGGCGCTGCATCGTGCGGGCCGCACGGACCTGATTGGTTATGGCCCTAAGTGCCTGGTGCGTCCCGAGCGCCCGCGCCCGCAGGGCGGGAAGGGTGCCAAGGGCAAGAGGGGTGCGAGAAGCCGCTCGGCTGAAAAAGGCAAGTCACGCGCGACGAATCGAACTGACGCAAAGGGCGAGCCAAGCGCGACGCATCATGCTGACGTGAAGGGCCGCTCGGGCGCATCCCCGCGTAGCGGGAAAAGGTAGTGTCAGGTGGTAAAAAAATTGGACTCTTGGTCCCAAATACCACGCATGACCAGCGGATTCGATGCGAATTTCTGAGATAGTTTCATAATGGAACTACCGTTTACTCCCGATTACATACCGTTCACGGAGTGAAAAAATTTCATACTGAAATAATTATCAACTACACATATCATTCACATCGTCGGGTCAAGGCAGAGGCTCGAAACGGCCAAAAGCCAAAGACTGCCCTTTGGCATCCTCGGCCAGCCCCATCCGAAAGAAAGGGAAGAAGACCATGCGCTATTTGCTCCTCGTAAGCCACGGAACGTTCGCCCCTGGCCTCCACAGTGTGCTCGATATGCTGCTCGGCAAGCGCGATGACATCCTCAGCTGCAGCATGGAGGACGGCATGGGCGCCGATGCCTTCGTCGAGCTGGTGGACAAGACCATCGAGCCGATCGGCCCGGACGACACCGTCTTCGTCTTCGGCGACATCATCGGCGGCTCCCCGCTCACCAACACGCTCAACGAGCTGGCGGGCAAGGGCCTCCTCCCCAAGGTCACCGCGTTCGGTGGCATGAACCTCCCGATGGTGCTGGTCGCCGCCTCGGAGTCAGATGAGGACGATGCGACGCTCATCCAGGAGATCCAGGACGAGGGCAAGGCCGCAATCAGGCTCGTCGAGCTCGACCTCGACGAGGACGACGACGAGGAAGACCTGTAAGGCTCCCGTCGTCCGAGGTTCCATCAGACGCATGCCCGCAAAAGCGGGCTAGACAAAAGAGAGGGGAAGAAATGATTTCGTTTGTGCGTATCGACGACCGTATGATCCATGGCCAGACGGTCACCCGCTGGGCGCTCGAGTACCCGTGCGACGGCATCATCGCCGTCAACGACGTCGCCGCCAGCAACCCGGTCCTCAAGAGCGCCTATAAGGGCGCCGCTCCGGACAAGAAGATCTTCGTCTGGACCATGGACCACTTCCAGGAGAGCATGGAGAAGGTCCTGGCGAGCAAGACGCGCTACTTCCTGATCACCAAGAGCCCTCTCGACATGAAGCACATCCTCGTGGACCTGCAGTTCAAGCCGTCCGATGTTAAGCGCGTCATCGTCGGCCCCTGCAACGACCGCCCCGGCACCGTGAAGCTGGGCAACAACCAGTCGATCACCGCCGAGGAGGCGCAGGCCTTCGAGGACATGACCAAGGCCGGCTACACCGTCGAGTTCGCCCTCCTCAAGGAGACCTCGATCGGCGAGTGGCCCAAGTTCCGCGGTCAGTTTGACGTGAAGTAAGGAAGGAGTTAGGTAATGACCATCAGTCTTTTCCAGGCGATCCTTTTGGGCCTCTTTGCCTGCCTGGCATCGCTTCCCGGCATGGGTGGCACCACCATTGGTAACTACACCCTCGGTCGTCCCCTCGTCGGCGGTCTCGTCGTCGGCCTCATCATGGGCAACCTGCAGCTCGGCATCATCGTGGGCGCGGCCATCCAGGTCGTCTACATCGCCCTCGTGACCCCCGGCGGCACCGTCTCTGCTGACGTCCGCGCCGTCACCTACATCGGCATCCCCCTGTCCATGCTGGCCATCCAGGCCCAGGGCCTCGACCCCATGTCCACTGAGGCCGCCAGCCTCGCCGCCGCCCTCGGCGCCGCCGTCGGCACCCTCGGTACCGTCCTGTTCTATGGCACCGCCACGATGAACCTGATCTGGCAGGGCATCGGCTGGAAGGCCATGGAGACCGGCAAGTGGGACCAGATCAAGAAGACCATCCCCATGGTCGAGACCGTCCTTCCCTGGGTCTCCCACATCTGCTTCTCCTTCATCCCCACCGTCATCATCTGCATGGCCGGCGCCCCCATGGTCGAGCTCATGAAGCAGTACCTGCCCATGGACGGCTATGCGATGAAGGTCCTCTTCACCGTCGGCTCCCTGCTTCCCGCCGTCGGCGTCGGCATCCTGTGCAAGCAGGTCATCACCAAGCCGCTCGACTGGGTCACCTTCGCCTTCGGCTTCATCCTTGCCGCCGTCATGGGCTGCAACCTGATCGCCTCCGCGATCATCGCCGTGTTCTTTGCACTTATCAACTTCGAGCTTCAGTCCCTCAAGTCCGGCAAGCATGCCCTTGCGGCTGCGTCTGCAGCGGACGTCGACGATGAGGAAGAGGAGGACATCTAATCATGGCAGAGCTGAAAAAAGTCTCCGAGGCTGCGCGCAAGCAGTCCTTCCAGCGCTGGATCTACGGCAACCTCACCTGCTTCTCCCAGGAGCACATGCAGACCTTCGGCTACCTCTGGGCTATGATGCCCGTCGTGGACGACCTTTACGACAAGGATGAGGACAAGGTCGAGGCTCTGCGCACCTACACCACCTTCTTCAACACCGAGCCCCAGATCGGCACCATGGTTGTCGGCCTGACCGCCGGCCTCGAGGAGGCCCGCGCCAACGGCGAGGCGATGGACGCCGAGACCATCAACGGCATCCGCGCCGGCCTCATGGGCCCGCTCGCCGGCCTGGGTGACTCCATCATCGTCGGTACCTTCATCCCCATCCTGCTGGGCATCGCCCTCGGCCTTTCGACCGGCGGCAACCCCCTCGGCCCGATCTTCTACATGGTCGTGTGGAACGTCCTCATGTACTTCGGCATGAAGTTCGCCTATGACCAGGGCTACACGCTCGGCGGCTCCGCTGTCGAGGCCCTCGTCGGCCCCGACTCCGCGGCCCTGCGCAGCTCCATCGTCATGGTCGGCACCATGGTCATCGGTGCCGTCGCGGCGACCTGGATCTCCATCACCACGAGCTTCAACCTGCAGTTCACCGAGGACTCCGCCTTCAACCTGCAGAACACGCTCGACGGCATCATGCCCAAGTTCCTCTCGTTCTTCTTCGTGTGGCTGTGCTGGTGGCTCATGACCAAGAAGAAGATCAGCCCCACCATCGTCATGCTGATCCTCGTGGTCATCGCCATGATCGGCTGCATCACCATCCCGGGTATCAATACCTCGATCTTCGACCCGGGCCTGTCCTACTAGCTCTTCTTGGTACCACGGGCGCCGGCCACCTTACCTCCTCGGCCGGCGCCCTTTTTTCTTAGCAAGGCTTCATGAGCGACGACACAAGGAGTGCTCTTCATGGCAGCAGAGGTCCATCAGGCAGGCAAAGCGGCAAGCAAGGCCGAGCGGGAGCAGCTCATCGCCGAGGCTGACCGCCAGACCCAGGCGATCATGCGCCTCGAGGTGTACAAGCGTCTGGCCTATACCGGCGTGGTCGCGGGTGCGCTCCTGATCTACTGGGAGAACTACCTGAAGGGCGCCGCGTGGTTCGTTCCCGCGGGCATCGCCCTGCTCGCGGTCTGCGGCTTCGCCTCCGTCATCCTGACCGTGGGCATCGGCAACGCAAAGAAGAACGTGAAGGCCATCATGGTCGCGGCGGGCGTCGATCTGGACTCCGTCCCGCTGGGCAATCCCGACAAGGACAGCAAGGTGGCCGATGCCATCCGCCGCGCCAACACCAAGGCCGAGGGCTTCCTCGAGCGGCACGGCCAAGGCGACGGCGCCGACGGGGATGACGGGGCCGAGTAAGCCGACGGTGCCGGAAAGGACGGATGAAGCCTACGAGGGGCGCCGCTGAGGTCGACGGCACGGGCGAACGGTAGCTGTTTCGTGGTTTCCCGTCGTTTGTTCAAAAAGTGGACCACGGGGAGATTAGTTTTAGTAGTAGATTTTTTTGCAGGGAAATTATCTTTCTCTCACGTTCTACAGATGCGACAGGGAGGTGGGCACATGGGTGCGAAAACCAGCAGCGAGGAGACCGCGAGGAAGCTGCTCGTGTACTCGCGCGCCCTGCCCAAGGGCCTCATCGGGTCGAGGAAAGGTGCGGCCGAAAGCGAGTCCGCCGTCCTTTTCTACCTCTGCAATAAGGACGAGAAAGACGAGGTCATCCCGTCCGAGATCGCAGCAGAATTCGGTTATCCCCGCGCCCGCGTGACGCGCATCCTCGATGCGCTCGAGTCGCGCGGCGAGGTCAAGCGCGTTCATGACAAGCAGGACCGTCGCCGCGTGCTGGTATACGCAACTGAGAAGGGCCGCGCCGCTTCCCGCGAGTCGGATGCCAAGGCCACGGAGGGCCTTGTGAAGTTCATCGACAGCCTAGGCGAGGAGGACGCCGACGAGCTCGTCCGCATCCTGCGCAAGGGCTATCAGAATACCTTCACCTCCCATTCCCCGAGCGACCTGGACGTGTAGCGGCCGCATCCTTTGGAGGGCCCATGCAGCCAAAGATCGTGTTCACCGACGTGGACGGCACACTCGCCGACGCCCATCACCAACCGATCCCTGCGGACGCCGAGCTGATCGCGCGAGTCATCGCCCGCGGCGTGCCTTTCTGCCTGGTCTCAGCCCGGTCTCCCGAGGGCCTGTATCCCTTCCAGCGGACCTTGGGCTTCACGGGTCCGCTCGTTTGTTTTTCTGGCGCCTATGTGCTGGACGAGCAGGGGCGGGAGCTTGCGAGCCGGGTCATCCCGACGCAGGACGCGGTAGGGATCTATGACTACCTTCGCCGCGAGCTGCCGGAGGTGTGCGTGAACACCTATGGCTTCCACGACTGGATCTGCGCCGACCGCAGCGACCCACGGGTCCGACATGAGGAAGACATCGTGCATGCGGAGGCTCGTGAGACCGAAGATTTGCTTGGCACCTTCGGCGACCGGGGCGTGCACAAGTTCCTTCTGATGGGGGAGCCGGACCAGATCCTCGCGGCCGAAAAGACCGTGGCGGCCGCCTACCCCCGGCTCAACGTCGTGCGGTCGAGCGACACCCTCTGCGAGATAATGGACGGCGCCGCCTCGAAATCCGCGGGCATCGCCTGCCTGTGCAAACACTACGGGGTCTCGTCGGACGAGGCGATCGCATTCGGCGACGGCTATAACGACCTGGACATGCTCGGTGCGGTCGGGCGCAGCTTCGCAATGGCGAATGGCGTGGATGCCGTGAAGGCCGCAGCGACGGATGTCACGCGCTGGACCAATGAGGAATCCGGCGTCGCTCGTACGCTCACTGTGCTTTTCGGTCTATAATAGGTCCGTGATAAGGGACGTAATTACGGACCATTGGAGGTCGACCATGACGCCGATCTATCCCTCAACCGCCCTGAAGAACGAACAACGGGAGATTAAAGCGCTTGCCGACCAGCAGCCTGTGTACATAACCGAAAACGGGCGTGGGAAGTACGTCTTCGTCTCAGAAGAGGTTATGGAGCGCGAGATGGCGCGCCGTGTGGAAGACGCGCTGTACGAATATCGTGTGACGCTTGCGCTCAGAGAGTCACGCGATGATATCGCGGCGGGCAAGACCTATTCCACGCGCGAGGAGCTGAGGTCTGCCGTCGCAAGGAAGCGGGCGTCCCGTGGCTAGGCTGATATTTTCGGAGCGCTTTGCCGACGACCTCGCAGAACTCACATCACAGCGCGTCGAAGACCGCGTATTCGAATGCCTCGACCTGATAGAGAGATTTCCCGACATCGGGTCACTGGACCTGCCCGAGTCTATTCATGGGCGCTTCGGGGGCGCTGTGCGCAAGTTTGTGGTGGACGCCTACGACATCATCTATACACATGAACCCGATGCGGAGGATGTGTATATCGAGGCGTTGATCCCCGCGAAAGCGGCTCGCTAGACAGCTCGCAACGCGGTTTTCTAGCTGCGGATATCCGCCACGCTCTCGCGCTCGACGAAGGTCGTCGAGATGTGGGTGACCGTGGTGTAGCCGATCTCGCCGGAGGTCTGGCCGATGATGCGGCGCACGGCCAGCTCGCCGATCTCCTGCTTGGGCACGCGAATGGTCGTGAGCGGCGGATTGGAGATGCTCGCGAAGTTCAGGTCGTCGAAGCCGATGAGCGACACGTCCTCGGGCACACGGACGCCGTGCTTGGCCAGTGCCTGGATGGCGCCCACGGCGAGCACGTCGTTGTCTGCGAAGAAGGCCGTGGGCAGATCGTGGCCCTCGTCGAGCCAGACGTTCACGTCGGCAAAGGCGGTGGATAGCGTGGTGCCCACGTCGAGCTGGTATTTCTTGTTCACAGCCAGCCCATGCTCGGCCATCGCGGTCTCGAAACCGCGGTAGCGCAGGGGGAAGTTGCGGATCTGCGGGTTGCCGTGAAGGTAGCCGATGCGCGTGTGACCCTTTTCGATTAGGTGGCAGACGGCGTTGTAGGCCGACGACTCGTTGGAGATCACGATGGAGTCCATGAACTGCCGCGAACACCAGCCGTCCACGATCACGAGCGGCGCGGCCGAATTGTAGAAGGGCTCGTAGTCGTCCTCCCACATCTCGGTGCCGAGCAGGATGATCGCGCCGGTGGGGTCCTGGCACATCTCGCGGATCTGGGCCTTGCTCGCCGGATTAGGCAGGTCGAGTGTCACGTACGTGGTCGAGAGGTCGTGCTTTTTGGCCTCGCGCTCCACGCCCTCGATTACCACGGGATGGAAGGCGCTCTCGTCGAGGATGCGGCCCGTGCCGCGCGCGATGACGAACTGGATGCGGTTGAGGCGGCCCTGGCGCTGGTAGCCGAGCTCGTGTGCGGCCTTGAGGATGATGTCGGCTGTCTCCTTGCTCACACCGCGCTTGTGGTTGAGTGCGTTGGAGACGGTGGCGGGGGAAAAACCCGTCTTGCGGCTGATATCTCGAACACCGACTTTCATGGTGTGCTCCTAAATCGTTTATATTGTCTGTTCACCTCTAATTTAGCCTAAAAATAAACTAAACATACGTAAACAAGGGGTTACGCCGAAATTAGGCAGATTATTTCGGGGAGCGGCACATCCAAACATCAATCGCCGTGGATAAACATTTACTTGTTGTTTTACTGCTGGTATGCCATCGCTGCCATCCTCGCGATACCCACCTTGAGCCATGTGCGGAAGGCGCTTGCCTGAGATGCCGAGTTGCCGTTTCGGGTCGTGATTCCAAAAGACATGGTGCATTCTCGGCAAGTCTTAGGCCGATAAACAAACCCCCGCGGCCGTTTTTACAGGATAATGACCTACACAAAGAATGACCCACGCATGCCTCGCGAGCGCTACCGCCTGGCATGGGCACGCGGCGCATATCGGAAGGAACCCCATGTCGGACACCCAATCCACAGGTAAGACCCTTGCCCTCTGCTTCCTTGTCGGCGGCATCTACGGCCTGATCGGCCAACTCATCGGCATCGCCCTCGAGTCGGTCGTCGGCCCCGGCCTTGCGGCCCCTCTTACCCTCGTCTGCCTGGGCGTGCTCGCGGTCATCCTCTATACCCCTGGCATCCACCAGAAGATTGCGGCGGTCTCCAGCTTCGGCTCGATCCTGCCCTTCAACGGCTTTGCCTGTGGCATCGCCGATGCCTTCCAGGCGGGCCACGCAAACGACGGCGGTTTCGCCGGTGGCCTGAAGTCCGTGGGCAAGCTTTTCTTCCACGTCATCGTCCTGTCCAGTGCGATCAACATGGCGGCCGGCGTTCTTGACCACTTCATCGCGTTCCCCAAGCTCACGGCCCCCGCGGCGGTGCCCATGCCTGCGGCCCTCTGCGCCGGCTTTGTGGTCGCGGGCTGTGTCTGCCTGGTCTGGCACCTGCTCTACGGCGCCGTCGGACAGCCTGCCATGCCCGACTTCCTGCTGGCCAGTCAGTCGCTCGGCGGCATCCTGTCGCTCTTCGGCGTCACCGACGTGCTCGCCTCGCTGGGCGGCTACAGCTTCAAGATCCTGATCCTCGGCGCCGGCCAGGCGGTCGAGGCCACCACGGCGCTCTGCTTTTCCGCCGGCCCCGCCAACCTGCTCATCACCTGGGGCACCTTCTTTGCCCTGGCCTTCTTCGGCATCCTCGCCGCCAACCTCAACCTCAACCTCAACCTCAAGGTCAAGGGCGACAAGTAGGCGGTTTGTCTGTTCCTGCCGCGGCCCGGGCTCATGCGGCCCGGGCTCTGGCTTGTGGCGAAGACGTGCAGGGGCTGACCCTTACGTTTGAATTACACACATTGTGCAATAATGCTCACACTGTGAAAAATACACATGGTGTGAAAGAAGTACTGCATGCAGCAGACCTTGGATAAGCGCGCCGAGCGGCAACAATGCTCCGCGACCGACCCGCGCAGCACCCGCACACGCCGCGCCCTTCGCAACGCGCTGGCTGCCGAGATCGCAGCCTCGGGCGACCTGACCCAGGTCACCGTCACCGCCGTCACGGACCGCGCCGGTGTCACGCGCCGCACCTTCTACTCGCATTTCCGCGACATCCCCGACCTCGTGATGCAGGTCGAGCAAGAGACGATCGCCGACCTCCGCCCTCTGGTCACGGACCTGGCCCAGGTCGACCTCGACGGTCTCTCGCAGGCCATCGAGCGCCACGGCGCCTGCCCCGGGGCCGATAAGATCCTTACCTATTTCAAGGAGCGCGAGGGCTATCTGGCCCCGCTTCTGGGAGAGGGCGGCGACCCCGCCTTCACCAAGCGCATTGAGGCGATGGTGCGCGAACAGGTCGAGCAGCGCGCAAAAAGCGGTCTCGACCTCGAGCTCCTTTCCCACATATTCGACTACTACCTGACCTTCGCCATCTCGGCGGAGGTCGGCGTCCTCGTGCGCTGGCTCACGACCGGCGCCCACGAGAGCGTCGAACTCATGGCCCGGGTGATGACGGCGCTGATGTTCGTGCGTCCCGGCGACCTCTATGGCAAACAGATCGACTTCGACGTGTCGTCCTTCGGTATGGCCCTGCTCGCGAGCCTGTCGGACGACGACCTGATGCGGATAGCTATTGATACCGAGGAGAAGACCGACCATGACTAACACCGCTTCGAGCAACAAGGCCCAGAGCGAGGCCCGCACCGCGATCCACCTTGTCCAGCGCGGCGCCGAGCTGGTGCCCGCCCATCGCATCGACCTCAGCCACGCGCGCCTGCGCCTGGGCATCGACGTCGGCTCGACCACTGTCAAGCTGGCCGTGATCGACGCCAACGACCACCTCGTCTATGCCAACTACGAGCGCCACCACACCGACGTCAAGGCCACGGCACGCTCGCTTTTCGCCAAGGCTCGCGAGGTCGTGGGCGACGCCCCCATGCGCGTGTCCATCACGGGTTCCGGCGGCATGCTGCTCGCCCAGTGGCTCGACCTCGAGTTCGTCCAGGAGGTCATCGCCTCCAAGCGCGCCGTGGAGGTTCTTATCCCCCAGACCGACTGCGCTATCGAGCTCGGCGGCGAGGACGCCAAGATCATCTTCTTCGACAACGGCATCGAGCAGCGCATGAACGGCACCTGCGCCGGCGGCACGGGCGCCTTCATCGACCAGATGGCGTCGCTGCTCGAGACCGATGCGGCGGGCCTGAACGAGCTGGCCAAGTCCTCCACTCACATCTACCCGATCGCGAGCCGCTGCGGCGTCTTTGCCAAGTCCGACGTCCAGCCCCTGCTCAACGAGGGTGCCCCCCGCGAGGACATCGCTGCCTCCATCTTCCAGGCGGTCGCCAACCAGACCGTCTCGGGCCTGGCCTGCGGTCACCCGATCCGCGGCTACGTGGCCTTCCTCGGCGGCCCGCTCCAGTACCTCTCCGAGCTGCGCCACCGCTTCTATGAGACGCTCAACCTCGACGAGGAGCACCGCATCGTCCCCGAGAACGCCCATCTCTTCGTCGCGACCGGCGCGGCGCTGGCTGGCGAGTCCGACAAGCACGTGACCTTCGCCGAGGTCATCGACGCCCTCGACAACCTGGGCGACACCCAGGGCAGTGAGGTCGCCCGCCTCGACCCGCTCTTTGCGAGCGAGGAGGAGTATCGGGAGTTCAAGGACCGCCACGACCAGCAGGTTGTGCCCAAGGGCACGCTCGAGGGCTACCGCGGCCGCGTCTTCATCGGCATCGACGCCGGCTCCACGACCATCAAGACGGCCGTGGTGGGCGAGGACGGCGAGCTCCTCTGGACCTGGTACGGCAACAACAACGGCGACGTCCTGGGCATGGCCCGCAAGATCATGGACATGATCTACGACCTTTTGCCCGAGGGCTGCACCATCGGCCACGTGACCACGACGGGCTACGGCGAGGGCATCCTGCAGGCCGCGCTCAAGGCAGACTCCGGCGAGGTCGAGACGGTCGCTCACCTGCGCGGTGCCAAGGCCTTCGTCCCCGACGTCGACTTCATCCTGGATATCGGCGGTCAGGACATGAAGTGCCTGCAGATTAAGGACGGCGTGATCGAGCACATCAGCCTCAACGAGGCCTGCTCCTCGGGCTGCGGCTCCTTCATCGCGACCTTCGCCGACTCCATGGGCATGAGCGTCCAGGAGTTCGCGCAGGCTGCCGTGCACGGCGAGGCCCCGGTCGACCTGGGCTCGCGTTGCACCGTCTTCATGAACTCCCGCGTCAAGCAGGCGCAGAAAGAGGGCGCGACCATCGGCGACGTGGCCGCGGGCCTGTCTTACTCCGTGATCAAGAACGCCCTCTTCAAGGTCATCAAGCTGCGCGACTACGATGAGGTGGGCAAGTACATCGTGGTACAGGGCGGCACCTTCATGAGCGACGCCACACTGCGCGCCTTCGAGCTGCTCACGGGCCGCGAGGTCATCCGCCCGGACATCGCCGGCACAATGGGTGCCTACGGCGCTGCCCTGCTCGCCCGCGACCGTGCGGGCGCCGCGGGCACCTCCGAGATCCTCTCGCGCGAGGAGATCGACAACCTCCAGGTCAAGCACACCAACGTCCACTGCGGCCGCTGCTCCAACAACTGCCTGCTCACCGTCAACACCTTCGGCGAGGGCCGTCGCTTCATCACGGGCAACCGCTGCGAGAAGGGCGCCGGCAAGACCAACAAGGAAAAGAAGGACGCGCCCAACCTCTTCGCCTTCAAGAACAAGCTCCTCTTCGACCGCCCCGTGCTCGACCCCGAGGAGGCGCCGCGCGGCACCGTGGGCATCCCCCGCGCGCTCAACCTGTACGAAAACTATCCCTTCTGGCACGCCTTCTTCACCAAGCTGGGCTTCTCGGTCGTCCTGTCCGACCAGACCAGCAAGCACACCTACGAGGACGGCATCGAGTCCATGCCATCGGAGTCGGTCTGCTACCCGGCCAAGCTCAGCCACGGCCACATCATGAATCTTTTGGCCAAGGACCCGGACTTCATCTGGATGCCCTGCGTGCGCTGGGAGCGTCAGGAGGACGACGGCGCCACCAACCACTACAACTGCCCGATCGTGATGAGCTACCCCCAGACGCTCGAGCTCAACGTGGACGAGCTGGCCGACCCCTCGGTCGAGTACCTGGCCCCCTTCATCCCCTATGACAACAAGAACACGCTCAAGCGCCGCCTGTACGAGATCATCTCGGAGCAGCGCGAGGCCGACGCCAAGCAGGGCAAGGGCCGCTTCAAGGGGACGCACATCACGCGCGCCGAGATCGATGCCGCCGTCAACGAGGCCTGGGAGGCCGACCTCGAGTTCAAGGATCAGATGCACCGCAAGGGCGACGAGGTCCTCGACTGGATCGAGAAGACCGGCGGCCACGGCATCGTCCTGGCCGGCCGCCCCTACCACAACGACCCCGAGATCAACCACGCCATCCCCGAGCTGATCAACGGCTTCGGCTTCGCCGTGCTGACGGAGGACTCCGTCGCCCACAAGATGGAGCCCGAGCGCCCGATCCGCGTGGTTGACCAGTGGATGTTCCACAGCCGCCTCTACCGCGCCGCCCGCTTCGTCGCGACCCGCAACGACGTGGACCTCGTGCAGCTCCAGAGCTTCGGCTGCGGCCTGGACGCCCTGACCACCGACGAGGTCCAGGAGATCCTCGAGGCCTCGGGCAAGATCTACACCGTGCTCAAGATCGACCAGGTCTCCAACCTGGGCGCCGTCCGTATCCGCATCCGCTCGCTCATGGCGGCCCTGCGCGAGCAGGACGCTGAGCTGCGCCGCGAGGCGGCTGCAGGCCTTGTGTCCGAGGAGGTGCCCGCCGGCGTCCATATGGCCGACGGATCGCTCGAGCGCGCGCGTCAGACCGACCTCTCGCGCCGCGCCCCCGTCTACCGCAAGGCGCAGTCGGCCGCCTTCCCCAAGGTGCGCTTCACCAAGCAGATGCTCAAGGACGGCTACACGATCCTCGCCCCGCAGATGAGTCCCATCCACTTCGAGCTGGTCGAGCCCCTGCTGCGTGCTAACGGCTTCAACCTGGTGCTTCTGCCCTCCGTTGACCACGGCGCGGTGGAGACCGGCCTCAAGTACGTGAACAACGACATCTGCTACCCCTCGATCCTCACGGTGGGCCAGCTGATGGAGGCCGTCCTCTCCGGCAAGTACGACCTCGACCGCACCGCCCTGCTCATCAGCCAGACCGGCGGCGGCTGCCGTGCGACCAACTACATCTCGCTGATCCGCAAGGCCCTGCGCGACTCCGGCCACGAGAACATCCCCGTGATCAGCCTGTCCATGGCCGCAGGCCTCGACGAGGAAAACCCCGGCTTCGACATCAAGGACCCGCAGCTGCTCGTGCACGCCGCCTATGCGCTTCTCTACGGCGATGTGATCATGCAGCTCCTCTATCGCGTGCGCCCCTACGAGGCGGAGGAGGGCTCGGCCGAGCGCCTCTACGAGGCCTTCATGCGCCGCGCCAAGGTCCAGCTCATCCACTGCAGCCGCAAGGAGTTCTACCAGCTCTGTCAGGACACGATCGACGCCTTCGACCGTCTTCCGCTTGAGAACGACCGCTCCAAGCCGCGCGTGGGCGTGGTGGGCGAGATCCTCGTCAAGTTCCACCCCACGGCCAACAACGAGCTCGTGAAGGTGATCGAGGCCGAGGGCTGCGAGGCCAACGTGCCCGGCCTCATCGACTTCTTCCTCTACGGCATGGTCAACCCCATGGGTATGAACCACGAGCTGGGCACCCAGGCCTCCAAGCGCCTGATCAACAGCGCCGGTCTCAAGCTCTTCGCCGGCGTGCGCGGTCCGATCGACCGCATGCTCGAGAAGTCCGAGCGCTTCGAGCCCTATGAGGACATCCTCGAGCTGGCTAAGAAGGCCCAGACGGTCCTGTCGCTCTGCAACAACATGGGCGAGGGCTGGCTGCTCACGGCTGAGATGATCGACCTGATCGAGCACGGCACGCCCAACATCGTCTGCGCCCAGCCCTTCGCCTGCCTGCCCAACCACGTGGTCGGCAAGTCCGTGATCAAGCGCCTGCGCCAGATGCACCCCGAGTCCAATATCGTCGCCGTGGACTACGACCCCGGCGCCTCCGAGGTCAACCAGCTCAACCGCATCAAGCTGATGATCTCCGTGGCCAAGGAGAACTACAAGAACGGCCTGGGCTTCCGTCTGGCCAACGACGATGACCCGACCACGCGCCCCGACCGGCCCGAGCTCGACGATTCGATCGTCAACGAGCGCGAGGGCGGCTACTCGATTCACCTGAGCCCCGAGCAGCTGGCCCGAATCGAGCAGGCCAAGGCCGAGGCGGGCGTCCGCTAGGGGGCGAGCATGCCGCGCATCCTGTGGGTCGCGTCGGGGGAGAACATCCGCGAGCTCGGCGGCTATCCCGTCGCCGGCGGCGGGCAGACGTGCGCCCACCGCTTCCTGCGTTCGGGCCATACGAGCGACCTGACCCCGCGCGACCTGCGCTACCTGCGGCGCTACGGGGTCGGGTCGGTGCTCGACCTGCGCAGCGCCGCCGAGGTCCGCAGCCATCCCGACCCCTATGCGCAGATGCGCGGCGTTGCCTACCGCAACGTGAGCTTCTACGACTACGACCTGCACGACCCCGCGCTCGCGACGGGGGAGATGGACGAGGACACGCTTGCCGGTTTCCTGACCTCGGGCTACCTGGACATGCTGGCCACAACCGAGGCGGTGCGCGAGATCTTCGCCTTTCTCGCCGAGGGGGCGCGGCGCGGGTCCTGCGTGCTCTTTCACTGCACGGCGGGGATGGACCGCACGGGGGTCACGTCGATGCTGGTCCTGGCCCTGGCCGGCGTGGACCGGGCCCATATCGTCGCGGACTACGCCTATTCCTATGAGGACCCCGCCGAGGTCGACGGGTGGGTCTTTGCCGGCAAGGGTCCCTCCGCGGATATCGATCCGCACATCTATGAGGCCGCCACGCAGGTCATGGCCGCGGTGTACGACCGCGTGTGCGAGGTGTACGGGGATGTCCCTTCCTACCTGCGCTCCTGCGGTGTCCCCGACGCCGACCTCGCCGCGGTCCGCGCGCATCTGCTCTGAGCGTCTGCTTTCTCTGAACGCTCGTTTCCCATTCCGTCTCGCCGAAGCATTCACAGACGGAAAGCCTTCGGATCGTCCTTGCCCCCGGGCCACTCACAGACGGAAAGGCTCCGATTTTTCGCGAGCTGGGGTTTCTCCGTAGCGGGCGCCTTCCGTCTGTGACTCTGGCGGGTGAACAAGAAAAATGCAGGCGTTCCGTCTGTGAATCGGACGGCGCAAGCCTTCCGTCTGTGACCCGTTAAGCGAGTAATGCCAAGGCGACGATATAGGCGCAGATGGTAACAAGAGCGAACAAGTCGTTCTTCCCGAAACGGAGCGGATGGTAGTGCGTGCGCCGCGCGCCGCCCTCGTAGCAGCGGGCGTCGAGGGCGCGCGAGAGGCCGTCGGCGTGGTGCAGCGAGCTGGCCAGCAGGGCGACCAGCACCGGTATGATCGCGCGGATACGTTTGAGCGGAGACCCCTGGCCAATCTCGGCGCCGCGCGAGGTCTGGGCGTCGACGACGGCCTGGGCCTCGTCGGCGAGCGTCGGGATGAAGCGCAGCATCAGGGAGAAGACCATCGCGAGCTCGTGGCCGGGCAGGCCGAGGCGGGTGAGCGGCGCCAAGGCCGCGTCGAAGGCGTCCGTGAGCTGGGTCGGCGTGGTCGTGAGGAGCATGAGCGCCGCCGCGACCAGGGCGATGACCAGGCGGAGGCTGTAGAGCAGGGCCACGCGGAGGCTCTCGGTCGTGATGGTGAGGATGCCCCAGGCCCACAGCACGTCGCCCGTCTTGACCAGGAACAGGTTGAAGAGCGAAAGCAGGAGCAGGACCGCCACGATGGGACGGACGGACTCGACGACCTTCGTGGCGGGGATGCGCGCGAGGGCGAGAAGGACCAGCATAAAGGCATAGCCGAAGACGAGCTGCCGGGGATCGGTAATGAAGAAGACCGAGATCATCAGCACGAGCGCGGCGCCAACCTTGGTACGAGGGTCGAGGCGGTGGATGGGGGAGTCGGCGGGATAGTACTGGCCGAGTTTGATGCGGAGCGCCATGGCTATCCCTCCTTCCGCGGGTCGCCCGTGGCAGGCGTGGGAGCAAGAATCCGGACAAGCGCATCGGTCAGCTCATCGAGCGTGAGCGGGTCCCCGATGCCGGAAACGCCGAGATCGTCCAGGTGACGGGCGAAGCGCAATGCGCGCGGTAGGCCGAGGCCCGAGTCATGCAGCACCGCCTCGTTGCCCGGCGCGAAGACCTCTCCGGGCGTGCCTGTCATCAGGACGTGCGACTGGTTGAGCACGACGACACGGTCGCAACCCGCCGCCTGGTCCATCGAGTGGGTGACGGTCAGGATGGTGATGCCGTGGGCGTGCAGGTCGTCGAGGAGGTCGCGGACCTGACGGCGGCCGCGGGGGTCGAGGCCTGCCATCGGTTCGTCGAGCACGAGGACGTCGGGCTGCATCGCGAGCACGCCGGCGATTGCACACAGGCGCTGCTGGCCGCCGGAGAGCTCGAAGGGGGAGGCGTCCTCCTTGCCCAAGAGGCCCACGAGCGCTAAGGCGTGTGCCACGCGCCGGTCAATCTCGTCGGGGGAAAGGCGCAGGTTGACAGGGCCGAAGGCGACGTCCTGCCGCACGGTCTCGGCGAAGAGCTGGCGCTCGGGATGCTGCATCACGTAGCCGACGCGGCCGTGGAGGCGACGCCGGTCGCGCTTGGAAGAGGTGCCGATGCCGCTCACGGCGATGGTGCCGGCGTCGGGTGCCTCGAGGGCGCAGACGAGGCGGACAAGGGTGGACTTGCCCGAGCCGGTCTGGCCGATAAGGGCGCAAGATGATCCGGCGGGCACCTCGAAGCTCACCTGGTCGAGCGCCGGCCGGGCGTCGGTCCGCGCGTCCCCGTCGTGATAGGAGTAGACGACGTCGCGTACGGCGATTGCGGGCTCCCCGTCGGGGGAGGGCATGTTTTCGGGCGTCCTTGCGAACAGAAGGGGCGAAAACGGCTTGCGGGACCCGAGACTGTCTGAGGCCGTAGGCCGAGTTTCGAGGGTGCAAGACGTTTTCGCGCCCTCGGGTGTGAGCACTCCGCGCAAAGGCATGCCCTCCCCCGACGGGGAGCCCACCCCCGTAAGCGAGGCCAGCTCAGCGGCGAGCACATCCTCGTCGCAGGTCCAGGCGACGGGCAGGCCGGCCGCGCGGAGCCTTGCCGCCAGTTGTGCTGCGAAGGGCTCGTCGAGGCCGAGGCGTCCCAGCTCGTCGCCATGGGTGAAGACCTCGGCGGGCGTGCCCTCGAGCGCGATGCGGCCGCGGTCCATCACGATCACGCGGTCCGCTGGGAGCGCCTCTTCCATGAAGTGGGTGATGTGCACGATGGTGGAGCCTGCGGCGTGCAGGCGGTCCATCACGTGGAGGATCGACCGGCGGCCGCGCACGTCGAGCAGGGCGCCGGGCTCGTCGAAGACAATCGCGGCGGGTTCCATCGCGAGCGCACCGGCGATGGCCACGCGCTGCTTCTGGCCGCCGGAGAGCTTGGTGGGGTCGGCCGAGGCGTAGTCGTCGAGGGCCACGCGGTGTAGCTCGCGGGCCACGCGGGCGGCGATCTCCTCGGGCGGGACGGCGAGGTTCTCGGGCCCGAAGGCCACGTCGTCGGCGACGACCGAGGTCACGATCTGGTCGTCGGGGTTCTGGAAGACGAGCCCGAGGCTACGGCGGGCGGTGCGGTAGGCGTCGAAGTCGGGCTCGCCGTCCGTGCAGACGCGTTGCCCTGCGAGCGCCACATCGCCCGCGTCCGGGGCGAGCAGGCCGCAGAGCACGCCTGCCAGCGTGGACTTGCCCGAGCCGTTGGCGCCCAGGATAACGAGGCGCTCCCCGCGGCGGACCCGCAGGGTCACGTCGTCAAGCGCGCGCACGTCGCCCTCATAGACGAGGGAGACGTGCGCGAGGTCGAGCAGGATGTCGTCGGGTGTGGCGGGCATCGTCTTTACGTGCTGACGCTAGTTGCCCAGCGCCTTGGTGACGGGCTTGTAGACAAGGGCCGTGACGACGCAGTTGATGCCGATCTTGAGGAGGTTGAAGGGCAGGAGGGCCGGGACGATGAGGGCTGCGACCTGGTCGGCCGGCATGCCGGTGTAGAAGGGGGTGACGATGAGGTTGCCCAAGATGCAGGCGGCCAGGCACACCACGGCGCCCACGGCCATACCGATGACCGCGCCCTTGAAGGTCGTGTCGCGACGGTAGATGAGGGAGGCGGGCATGACCAGGCTGAAGGTCGCCAGGATGGCCATGATCACGCCATAGACGCCCGAGGACGTGGCGAAGTGGACGAGGTAGGGGATGACCGAGACCACGGCCCCGGTCGCCGGGCCGAAGACGAAGCCCGCGATGAGGGCCACGATGCCCGAGGGGTCGTACTTGAGCCAGGGGACGCCGGGCAGGATCGGGAACTCGAGGATGAGCGTCGAGATCGCGGCCGCCGCGCAGAAGAGCGCCGTGACGGCGATGCGCTTGGTCGACCAGCCGTTTGCCGCGGCCGTGGTGGAATGGGTGTCGTGCCTGCTGGTGCTGGAGATTTGTGCCATGGTGGCGCCTCGTTTCTCCCATCCGGACTATACCGTTGGTCCCGGAATCCCACCGGGTCAGCCGCTTGCGCGGGTCGCGGACTTCGGCTTTGCCGTCACCGCCAGTGGGGAATTTCACCCCGCCCTGAAACTGACACTTGCACTATAGCCATTATCATGGGCATTGGCAAAACATACACAAGGGGGGCCCTATGTCGGAACTGGTGGGAAAGATCGTCTTCTTGGCGGTGACGGTGGCGGTCGCGCTGCTGGTCCAGCGCGTCGTCGTACGTATCGCCCGCAAGGCCCTGGACGCCTCCGACGTGCCGTCCGCCTCGCTCTTTATCAACGTGCTGCGCGCCCTCATCTGGTCGCTCGCGCTGATCGCGGTGCTCGAGCCGGTCTTCGGCATCCAGCCAACCGCCTTCGTGACCGCCCTGGGCGTCGTGTCGGTGGCGATCTCGCTGGGCCTACAGGACACGATCTCCAACCTGATCGGCGGTCTCTCGCTCTTGCTTGGCCATGTCATCAAACCGGGCGACCACGTCGTGGTCGGCGGGGTCACGGGCACGGTCGCCGACGTCACCTGGCGCACGACCGCGGTCGTCGACCTGGCGGGTAACACGCACGTCATCCCCAACTCGTCCCTCAACAACGGCGCGCTCACCAAGGTCACGGACAAGAACTTCGACTGTGCGAAGGTCCCGCTGCTCGTGCGCGCCGACGCCGACCTGCCCGCGGCCGAGGCCGAGATTCGCGCCGCGGTGGCGTCGTCCCTCGCGGATCGCCTCGACCCCGATAACCCCATGGTCCTGCACTACAGCGGCACGGAGCTCGGCGGCGCGCCGCTTACCTGCTATATCTACCTAAAGACGGGCGAGAACACCTTCGACGCGGTGGACGACGTGATGCGGGCTCTTTCGGGCGCGCCCTGGCTCGCGGCATAGGAGGCGTCATGAAGAAGGTCGGCATCGTCGGGGCGATGGACGTGGAGGTGGCCCCGATCCTCGGGCTCCTGCGGGATGCTCGGACGGATGTCCGCGCGCGGATGACCTTTACATCGGGCGAGTTGGACGGTGTGCCCGTGGTTGTGGCCCACTCGGGTGTCGGCAAGGTCAACGCGGGCATCTGCGGCTATGTGCTGACGGGCGAGCTCGGGTGCGACGCGGTCGTCTTCTCGGGCGTCGCGGGCTCGGTTGCGCCCGAGGTGCGTGTGGGCGATGTCGTGGTCTCCACGGACTGCGTCTACGACGACGTCGATGCGACCAATTTCGGCTATGCCCCGGGTGAGATTCCCCAGCTGGGGACCGCGCGCTTCGCGGCGGACCCTGACCTGCGCGCGGCTGCGGTCGCGGCGGCGCGGGAGGTCGTCGGCGAGACCGCGCCCGATGCGCGCGTGCACGAGGGGACGGTGACCTCGGGTGACAGCTTCGTTCGCACGGTTGACGCCGCCCGCCATGCGCACGAGACCTTTGGCGCGCTCTGTCACGAGATGGAGGGCGCCGCGGTGGCGCAGGCCTGCTGGCTCGCGCGTGCGCCCTTCGTCGTGATCCGCGCGATTTCCGACTCGGCCTACGGCTTCGACCTCGACGACTATAACGAGGGTGAGGCGGCGGCCGCCCAGCTTGCGGCTGCCATCACGCTTCGGCTGGTCCCTTCGCTTCCCGTACACCCCTGATGGCGTCCGTTATCCGGACGTAGAGCAGGCCCGCCGCGCTCGACACGATGGCGGCGGCGAGGATCGCGCACATGGCGGCGTTGGTCTCCGCGGGCCCGAAGGCGAGTCCCGCGATCAGGATCGACATGGTGAAGCCGATGCCGCCCATGATGCCCACGGCGGCGATCTGGCGCCAGTCCACATGGGCGGGCAGCCGGAAGAGACCCGTCTTGACCAGGATGAAGGTGATCCCGATGATGCCGATTGGCTTTCCGAGCACGGCGCCGAGGAAGACACCCTGGGCGATGGGGTCGGCCACGATGGTCATCGGGTCGATGCCCACGACACGGACCTGGGCGTTCACAAAGGCGAAGAGCGGCAGGATGAAGAAGTTCACCGGCGCGGAGAGATTGCGCTCGGCGCGCTGCAGGGGCGGGCGCACGTGGTGCATTACGCGCTCGACCGCCCAGGCGGCCGCGGTGAAGTCGTGCTGGCCCAGGACGTGCGATTCGTCGTCGTACTCATCGTCGAGCTTGACGCCCTCCTCGTGGAGCCAGTCGGGCAGGTCGTCGAGGCGGACATCGGAACGTGCGGGCAGGAAGAAGGCGAGGATCACGCCGGCCAGCGTCGCATGGATGCCGGAGTTGAACATGCAGAACCACAGGACGATGCCGACGACCGTGTAGGGCTTGAGCGAGTAGACGCGCTGCCGGTTGAGGATCGCGAGCACCAGCACGGCGGCGAGCGAGGCGGCGACCCACATCACGTCGATCGTCTGACCGTAGAAGAGGGCGAGCACGACGATGGCCAGGATATCGTCGGCGATGGCGAGGGTCTGGAAGAAGATCTTGGTCTCGGGCGCGATGCGGTCGCCCAGAAGCGACATCACGCCGATGGCGAAGGCGATGTCGGTGGCGATGGGGGTGGCCCAGCCGTGCGTGGCGCCGCCGGCGTTGATGGCGAGGTAGATGAGGGCGGGCGCGGCCACGCCGCCGACCGCGGCGAGCATGGGCAAGGCGGCCTGCTTGGGGCGATGCAGCTGGCCCACGGTCATCTCGTACTTGAGCTCCACGCCCACCAGCATGAAGAAGAGCGTCATGAGGCCGTCGTTGATGAGCTGCTCGATCGTGATGGAGAAGGTGAAGACGCCGAGGCCCAGGGTGAAGGGGGCCTCGAAGGCCCCGTGCACGGCCTCGTAGGCCGGCGAGTTGGCGACGAAGACCGCGGCGATTGCGGCAAAAACCATCACGGCGGCGGCGACCGTCGAGTCGGAGGTGAACTGTTCGAGCGAGCTGCGCTGCTCGAGGCGGTGGACGACGGCTGGCTCCTCGATCATGGTCGCCATGACGTCGATGGGGGTCTCGTTTTGGAGTTCGTTGATGTCGAGGGCCTTCTTGTCCATTACCGTCCCTTCTGGTTGGCAAGCAGCCGGAATGTCTGGATGCCCATGGCGTGATTATCCCGTATAGAGGTTTGCCCGCACAAGATATCCGGCATCGCGCAAGGTCTATAGTACAAAGTGACCACATGCACCCGATCCGCAGCGCCCCTGGAGGAGACCGCATGAACGAGCAGCGTATCGCTGTCATCACCGATTCTGGCACGGATGTGCCCGCCGACTTCTGCCGTGAGCACGATGTCCGCGTCGTTCCCCTGCGCATCAACTTCAGTGACGGTACCAGTTTCCGCAGCGGTGTCAACATCACCCCGCCTGAGCTGCTCGACCGCATGCAGGCCGAGATTCCCAAGACGTCGCTACCCTCCCCGGACGAGATTGCAAAGGCCTTCGAGCGGGCGCGCGAGGACGGCTACGAGAAGGCCGTCATGCTCACCCTGTCCTCCGGTCTTTCGGCGACCAACCAGACGGCACGCATGGTCGCCTCGCAATACGAGGACTTCCCGATCATCGTGGGCGACACGCTCTCGATCGGCATCGCCGCCGGCATGGTCGTGATGGAGACCGTCCGCCTGATCGAGGCGGGCACCCCCTTCGACGAGCTCGAGGCCCGCATCGAGGACCTCGCGAGCCGCACGCGCGTCTTCTTTGCGGTCAAGGATATGGAATACCTGCGCCGCGGCGGCCGTATCAGCGAGCCGATCTACCGCCTGGGCAAGGTCCTCAACATCAAGCCCGTGCTGATGTGCGACCCCGAGGACGGTCACTACATCCTCTCCAAGAAGGCCCGTGGCTGGGACCGCGCGCTCGACACCGAGGTCAAGCTCGTGGCCGACCACGCGAAGAATTTTAAAAAGGTCCGGCTTGCCGTGTGCTGCTACGAGACGAGCGACCTCTTCGACAAGATGGACGCGGCCCTGCGCGAGGCGGTGGCGCCCGTGGCGGAGGTCACGGAGGTGCTCCACGCCGACCTCTCGCCCGACCTGCTCGTGCATACGGGCCCCGACCTGGTGGGCCTCGGCATCATCGGGCTCGAGTAGCGGCTCGGCGGCGTACGTCCGGCCGTCTCCTACTCGACCGTGCCGTACACGTAGGCCCAGCCGTGCGCCGTGATGATGGAGTTGAGCTGGTCGCAGAGGCGCGAGCGCTTGTAGGAGCCGGCGGGCAGAAGCTCGACCACCTCCACTAGGTCCTCCGGCAGGTCGTCGACCTCGGCGCGGACGATCACGTCCATGCGCGAGACGGCCTGCGACGGCCCGTGCGCGTAGAGTTCGTCCACGAGCTTCTGGAGCTCGCCGTACTCGGGGGCGGGACGGCTGCCGGCGGGGGAGGCCTCGCGCTTGCGCGGCTTTGTGTAAGCAGATTCTTTCATGACTCCCATAGTAACAGGTGCTGTCCGCCCGCGGGGATATACTCACAGGCGATTTGAGGGGACGCCAAAGGGGGCCACATGGCAAACATATATGAGCAGATGAACGCGGCGCAGCTCGACTTCGAGATTGCACACCTCGAGCGGGAGGTGGAAAAGATCCGGGACAAGCACCTCGCGCTGGACATGGCGCGCGGCAAGCCCTCTCCCGAGCAGACGGACCTCTCGCGCCCGATGCTCGACCTCATCAATTCCGGCTCCGACTTGGAAGCTGCGGGCGGCACGGCCGCCAACTACGGCTTCCCCGACGGTCTGCCCGCCGCCCGCGCGCTGGCTGCCGACCTGCTCGGCGTCGACCCCGCGAACGTGATCGTTTCGGGCTCCGCGAGCCTGCACATCATGTTCGACCTCGTGAACCATGGCTTTGTGAAGGGCGTCGCCGGCCACGAGCCCTTCTATAAGCAGGGTCCCGTCAAGTGGCTCTGCCCGGCCCCCGGCTACGATCGCCACTTCCGCGTGACCGAGTACCTGGGCTTCGAGAACATCCCCGTCCCCATGGGTCCCGACGGACCCGATATGGACGCGGTCGAGGAGCTCGTGCGCGATCCCGCGGTCAAGGGCATCTGGTGCGTGCCCAAGTACGCCAACCCTACGGGCGTCGTCTACTCCGACGAGGTGGTCCGACGCTTCGCTGCGCTCGAGCCCGCGGCGCCCGACTTCCGCATCTACTGGGACAACGCCTATCTCGTCCACGGCTTCGAGGACGAGGACGACCCCCTGCTCGACATCTTCTCGGCGCTGGCCGATGCGGGCAAGACGGACCTGGTCTACGAGTTCGCCTCCACGTCCAAAATCACCTTCCCGGGCTCCGGCATGTCCTGGGTCGCCGCCAGCCCCGCCGACATCGCCGAGGTGCGAAGCGCCCTGGCGGTCGAGCAGGTCGGCCCCGAGAAGTTCACGCAGCTCGCGCATGTGCTCTTCCTGCACGACGCGGCCGGCGTCCACGCACACATGCGCAAGCACGCCGCCATCGTCAAGCCCCGCTTCGACCTCGTGGCCGACAAGCTCGAGGCCGGCCTCGGAGGCTTGGGTGTCGCGACCTGGAGCCATCCGCACGGCGGCTACTTCGTGAGCTTCGACGGCCCCGAGGGCTCCGCAAAAAAGATCGTGGCCACGATGGCCGACCTCGGCGTCAAGATGACCGGTGCCGGCGCGACCTGGCCCGGCGGCGTCGACCCCCGCGACACCAACATCCGTATCGCCCCGACCTATCCGTCCCTTGAGGACCTCGGGGCGGCGCTCGACGTCTTCGTCACGGTCGTCAAGCTCGTCTCGGCCCGGCTGGCGCGCGAGGCCGCGTAGCGCGTACGGTATGCGCCGATATAAAACGGGAATACGGTTGCATGAGTAATCCACGGCGGCTTCACGGAGTCGTCGTGGTTTTTCTGTACAATGTGTGCTCGTCTGTGTCGATAGGAAGGCGAAGCGAGACATGGCAAACAACAAGAGCAGCAAGAAGTCTGTCTCCCGGATGAAGCCGGCGACCACGGCAAAGAGGGACGCCGTCGCCCAGGAGGCCGCGGCAAAGAAGGAACAGAAGAAAGGCCAGAAGCGCGATGTGAAGAAGATCGCGACCACCATCGTGATCGTGTTCTTTGCGATTCTGATGGTCGTCTCGATGCTCCTGCCCTCCTTTGCCCAGGTCTTCTCGTCCAATAACCAGGCCCAGCAGGCGGAGGAGGAGACTGAGGCCCCGACGTACGGTAGCGACGAAGAGGTATCCGCAGATACCGATGCGACCAGCGTCGACGGTGTCTTCAACGCCTATGCCGACGAGATCTCGTCGCTGGAGAAAAAACTCTCCGACGACCCCGACAACCTCGCCTACCTTCTCAACCTCGGCCAGGCCTACATGAGCGCCGGCTATCAGGCGGCCAACTACGCCAGCTCCGACCAGGACACGACCCGCATTTCGGACGCGTTCGACACGGCCATCGGCTATTTCGACCAATACCTCGAGTTGCAGGACTCCGCCGCGGTCAAGGTGGACCGTGCGCTCTGCCAGCTCTACAAGGGCGACACGGCAGATGCGATCTCAGCGCTGGAGCAGGTGACGACGGACTCCCCGGACTACGGCCCCGCTTGGGCCAACCTGGGCCTCGCCTACGAGGTCACGGGCGACACCTCCAAGGCAAAGGCCGCCTACAAGAAAGCCGAGGAGGTCGATCCCGACGATACCTACGGCTCGTACACCTTTGCCGAGCAGCGCCTCACGCAGCTCTCACAGAGCGATGCGCAGGCGGCACAGGAGGCGGTCGGCGACACGACATCCGATGGTGATGGCTCGGATGCCACGGGCGTCTCCGGCCTCTCCCAGGCCCTGAACGGCAGTGGCAACTAAGCATAAGGAGTACAGCAATGGCAGTGACTATCGATACCGTTTCTGAAGCGGACAAGATGCAGGTGAGGCTGGCGGGCGAGGTGGACGTCTCCAACGCCGATGAGGTGCGCGAGGCGCTCGCGGGCGTATTCGCGAAGGCCCCCCGGGCCGTCGAGGTTGACCTCTCGGAGGTGCCCTATATCGATTCGACCGGCATCGGCGTGCTGGTGGGCGCCGCCCACGAGGCGTCGGACGCCGGCGCCGCCTTTTCCGTGACCAACCCGCAGCACAACGTGGCCCGCGTGCTGTCGTTGCTCGACGTGGCGGACAAACTCGGTGTCCGCACCACCGACTAAGATATTCCCGAGGGACGTCAAAAGAAGGGATCCCGCGTGTTTGGCATAGGTTCCAACGAGCTGCTCATCATACTGCTCTTCGCCTTCCTGCTCTTTGGCCCGGACAAGCTGCCGGGCATGGGCAGGACGATCGGGCGCGCCCTGCGTCAGTTCCGCGAGGCGCAGGAGGGTTTCACCTCGGTCGTGCAGTCCGAGGTCGTCGACCCGCTGACTGAGGCGATCAATGACCCCGAGGCCGCCAAGAAGAAGCGTGAGGCCGCCAAGGCAGGTGCCGAGGAGGATGCCGATCTCGAGGAGGCGCCGCACGTCGCCGAGCACGAGGAGACGTTCGCCGAGCGTCGCGCCCGTCTCAAGAGGGAGAAGGAGGAGCGCGAGGCCGCCGCGGCAGAGGCTGCGGACGAGAGCGACGGAAAACCTGCTCCCGAGACAGGCGCCGCTGCTTCCGATGACGACTCCGACCTCGACTCCGATGCAGATGCCGATGCGGACTCCGACGCCGACGTGCCCGCGCCCGAGCCGGCCAAGCCCGACACGAGCGCCGCGGCCCTGTACTCGCTCACTCCCAGGAAGGAGGAAGGGGACGAATAAGTCGCGTCCCCGACGCTTATGCCTGTAGGACCAGCACGCATGCCGCTGATGGACCACCTCGGTGAGCTCCGTCGGCGCCTGACCATCATCGTGGTGTCGGTGCTTGCCACCACGCTCGTCGTCTATTTCGCCACCCCGACCCTCATCGACATACTGATGGATGCCATTCGCAATGCCCTTCCCAAGGGTACCGAGCTCACGGTGCTTACCGCGCTCGGCGGCTTCGTCATCCGCTTCAAGGTCGCGCTCTTCTTCGGCGCGATCGTCTGCACGCCGATCATCGTCTGGGAGATTATGGGCTTCATCCTGCCCGCCCTCAAGGAGAAGGAGCGGCGTTGGGTCGTGCCGACCGTCGGTGCGATGATTGCCCTCTTTTTCATTGGTATGATTTTCTGCTATTTCATCATCTTGCCTGCTATGTTCGGATGGCTGGTCGATCAGACGACGGCCTTCGCCTCAGCGACCGCCAACGCGGAGGACTATCTCGACATCATGCTGCTCACCGAGGTTGCTTTCGGCGTGATGTTCCAGCTGCCGCTCGTGATCTTCTATCTGTCGGTGCTGCATGTGGTCCCCTATGCTACCTTCCGCGGCAACTGGCGCTATGTGTACGTGATTCTGCTGACCCTTTGCGGCGTCTTCACGCCCGACGGGTCGCCCGTCACCATGTTCCTCATGTATCTCCCGATGCTCTTGCTGTACGAGATCTCGCTTGCCGTCGCCCGCCGGGTGATCACCCAGCGCGACGGCAAGGCCGCCCTCAAATGGACGCGCGAGGACTATGAGGAGCACGCCTTTACCGACGAAGACTAAGCCCACCCATTCGGAGGAAACGTCGTGAAGCTAGTCGTTACCGAGAAAAACGATGCAGCACAGCAGATCGCGCGTCTCTTGTGCGACGTGGGCCGTCCCAAGGCGGACAAGGTCTACAACACGCCCATCTACCGTTTCACCCATGGGGGCGACGAGTGGGTCACAATCGGTCTGCGCGGCCACATCATGGCGCCTGACTTCCCGCCGGCGCTCAAGTACAGCGCATCCGAGGGCTGGTACGGCGAGACGGCCGATGGCGAGCACATCCCTGCCGACCTGCCCGACACGCTCGACCGCCCGCCCTACAGCTCCAAGCGCAAGCCCTACCTCGCGGACGGCATCGACATCAAGGGCTGGAAGGTCCCGAGCCTGCCCTATCTCGTGTGGGCCCCGATCGAGAAGCAGCCCGCCGAGAAGGAGATCATCCGCTCGCTTAAGAACCTGGCCAAGAAGGCCGACTTCATCGTGATCGGCACGGACTTCGACCGCGAGGGCGAGCTGATCGGTTCCGACGCTTTGCGCCAGATCCGCGACGTCGCGCCCGACACCGAGGTCGCCCGCGCCCGCTACTCCGCCTTCACCAAGGCAGAGATCGACCATGCCTTCGCCAATCTCGTCCCGCTCGACCAGGACCTGGCCGACGCCGGTGAGAGCCGCCAGTACATCGACCTCATCTGGGGCGCCGTGCTGACGCGCTACCTCACCATGGCCAAATATGGCGGCTTCGGCAATACCCGCCCCGCCGGCCGCGTGCAGACCCCGACCCTGGCCCTGGTGGTCGCCCGCGAGCGCGAGCGCCAGGCCTTCGTCCCCAAGGACTACTGGGTCATCGCGGGCAGCGCCAAGCGCCCCAAGGACGACGAGGACGCCGCCTTCAAGATCACGCATCCCGGCCACGGAACCAAGAAGGACGGCCGCTTCTGGAACGAGGGCGAGGCCAATGCGACCTACGACCGGGTCAAGGACGCCAAGACGGGCACCGTGGCTTCGGTCGAGAAGAAGAGCCGCACCGTGCGCCCGCCCGTTCCCTTCAACACGACCTCATTGCAGACCGCCGCGGCGGGGGAGGGCATCTCGCCGGCGCGCACGATGCGTCTGGCCGAGTCGCTCTACATGGACGGCCTCATCTCGTACCCTCGTGTCGACAACACGGTCTATCCCTCCTCGCTCGACCTGCGCGATGTCGTGAAGACTCTCTCCGCGGTGCCCAATTACCGCGAGGTCGCTACCGCCCTGCTGCATCGCGACAAGCTCACGGCAACGCGCGGCAAGCAAGAAACCACCGACCACCCGCCCATCTACCCCACGGCGGCGGCCGATCCCGACAAGCTCGAGCCCGCGGCCTGGAAGCTCTACAACCTGATTGCCCGTCGCTTCCTCGCAACGCTGTCTGATCCGGCCGTGGTGGAGGACACCAGGGTCGAGATCGATATCGCGGGCGAGACCTTCCGCGCCTCCGGCTCCGTGCTCGCGCGTGCGGGCTTCCGCGCCATCTACCCCTATGGCCTGCGCAAGGACGAGCAGCTGCCCGTGCTGATGCAGGGTGACACGGTGGACATCCTCGGCATCATCGAGGACCATAAGCAGACCGAGCCGCCCGCGCGCTACAGCCAGGGCCGTCTCATCCAGGAGATGGAGAAGGCAGGCCTCGGCACCAAGTCGACCCGTGCCTCCATCATCCAGCGTCTCTACGATGTGAAGTACCTCAAGAACGACCCCGTCGAGCCCAGCCAGCTGGGCATGGCCGTAATCGACGCCCTCTCGACCTACGCGCCGCACATCACGACCCCCGACATGACCGCCGAGCTCGAGGGCGACATGACCAAGGTGGCCGAGGGCCACGAGACTCAGCAGCAGGTCGTCGACCACTCGCGCGCCCTGCTCGCGAGCATGATGGACGGCTTGATCGACCACAAGGACGACCTGGGCGAGGCCATCTCGGACGCTGTGACCGCCGACGCCAAGGTCGGCGTCTGCCCCAAGTGCGGCAAGGACCTCGTGATGAAGCACTCTGCCAAGACCCGTTCGAGCTTCATCGGCTGCATGGGCTGGCCCGACTGCGATGTCACCTACCCGGTTCCGACCGGTCGCATCGAGCCGCTCGAGGGCGATGCGGGCGTCTGTCCGGAATGCGGCGCCCCGCGCGTGAAGGTTCACCCCTTCCGCTCGCGTGCCTATGAGATCTGCGTGAACCCCCAGTGCCCGACTAATGTGGAGCCCGACGTGGTGGTGGGAGAGTGCAAGACCTGTGCCGAGATGGGCCGCGTGGGCCAGCTGATCGCGCATAAGTCCGAACGTACGGGCAAGCGCTTTATCCGCTGCTCCAACTTCGACGAGTGCGGCACGAGCTACCCGCTGCCCCAGCGCGGCAAGCTTGAGGCCACGGGCGAGACCTGCCCCGACTGCGGCGCGCCCATGGTCATCGTGCACACGCAGCGCGGACCCTGGAAGCTCTGCGTCAACATGAACTGCCCGGCCAAGGAGAAGAAGACCGCGACGCGAGGACGCTCCGCCAAGAGTTCCGGTGGCCGCAAGCGCACGTCTTCGGCGTCCAAGGAAGCGCGTAAGTAAGCCCGCGTGGCGAATAATCTGTCTTATCAGCTCATCTACCTGCGTTTATAAGAACCGCAGGTAGATGATGCCGTTAGAATGGCCGAGAATGGGCGGAAGAGCTTCCCTCCGACCTTTTTGACCATTTGTTCGGCGGCAGGTCCTCAGACGCTATCTCAGCCCCTCTGCTGGTGTTTGCGCAGGTAAATCATGTGGTTCAAACCGGAGGCTTTCGCGGGCTGTAGCGAGTTCGAAAATGCCCTATCTGGCCGGGTGTCGGATCTCACCCCAATTGCAGACCATCTACCAGCAGTTTCTTAGGTGTTCTTTATCGCTAGGGCTCGTATCAAGCTATATTTTCGGGCAGCTGACCTGCGGCGCAAGGGAGCTGTCATTAACGCATGCCGTGTTTTGAGGCCGAAAAAGTACCGCAAAGAGAGTTATGTATTTTACAAAATGCCTGATGAAATATCAAAATCTGTAAGGAAATAACGGAAAATGCGGTAGATTTTTGGGTCTAAATCGGTCATACGTGTTGTATGAAACACGAGGGCAATGGCATCTACCTGCAGTTCAGCAAAATGGGCATTCCCAACGTGTTACAGCTGCCAGTGCGCCTCACGCGCTCTGTTAAGATGGGCGGCGTCAAGTGGCGCTACGCCATCCCAAGGAAGGGGAGATCATGGCACAGTCAGACGATCCAGTCGAGCTTTTTGATTTGCATGTCGCCCATATCGGCATCAATACCGACAGTCCCGAGGAGGCTGATGCCGTCGCGGCCCAGTTCGAGACGCTGATGGGCCTGCCTGCGCGCCACCCGGCTCCCATCTCCACCTTCGCGGGCACGCTGGTGGAGGTCATGAACAACGGCGGCCGCGGCGAGAAGGGCCACATCGGCTTCTACGTGAACGACATCCCCGCTGCCGAGAAGTGGTTTGTCGCCCGCGGCTTCGAGATCAACGAGGACTCGCGCGCCCTCAACCCCGACGGCACCACCCACCTGGTCTATTTCAAGCAGGAAATCGCCGGCTTCGCCATCCATCTGACTGAGGACAAGTAGCGGTCAGTCACAAGGAACTCTAAGGCTGGAGCTGCGCTTGGTGCCTTAGACCTTCCGCTCGAACCGGTCGCCGAGCGCCTCATCCATGAGAAAGACGATGTAGACGTCGCGCCGTCCTTGCAGGTCACGCGGTGGACCAGATAGTCCACGTGCTGATAGCCCGGATTTGCCTGCTGGCGTTCGATTGCCGCTTCGGCCCATTGCGCGTCGTCGGGATGCACGAGCGTGCGGAAGCTGTCCCTGGTCAGCGTCAGGAAATCGCCGAGGCTATCGCAGTCGAAGAGCCTGATGCATTTTTCGTTGGCGTAGAGAATCTGCCGCGAAGGGTCGTCGCGATAGATCAGCACGGCGGCGGGAGCGCCTTCCGTCAGATTCTTGAAATTGAATCCCAGCTGCTCCCTCGGCTCGCGGCTCATGGTCTCCTCGTATTGGCAAAATCTCGAGTTCGGGTCTGATTTTGCGTGGTAGAGAGCCGTATCCGCCTTTCGATAGAGCTCCCGCATGTTGTCGCCCTGGTCGGGATAGACGACGTAGCCAGCGGATAACAGATACTCGTAGCGCTTGCCGTGGTAGATGAAGAAGTGCTGCCTCTCGAAAAAGTCACGATAGGCAGCCTCCCAGCCGTCTGCCGGGTCCTTCAGGAAGATCTGGAACTCGTCGCCGCCGTTGCGGGCGACTTTGCCGCCCTTGCCGACGAGCTCGCGGAGTTCCGCCGCAAACGACCGCAGCAGCACATCGCCGTTGTCGTGGCCGTAGATGTCGTTGAAGGACTTGAAGTTGTTGAGGTCGATAGCGATGAGCACGAGCTGGCGGAGACCCTTGTCGCCACCTGTCCTCTCCATCGCGAGATCGAAACCGCGGCGGTTGAGGAGGCCCGTCAGGCCGTCGGTCACGCGCTGTCGATCCAGCGTCCTCGTCTGCTGGTAGAGGGCCGAGAGGAGCAGGGAGAGGATGATGAGCATGAGGGAGCCGGCAACCGTGAGGGCCGCGGTCTGTGGCCAGATGTGCGGCGTGACCCAGAGCGTCCAATCCTTTCCGTAAATCTCCTGAGTGACGCTGGTCATGCCTGCCGTGTCGGTCTGGCCGGACACGTGCACGGTCTCGCCGTCCACGTTGGCGGTCAACTCGTAGCGGTAGCCGAGCTCGGCCAGGCTTCCGATGTTGGCCGTGGCCAGGATGTCGTCCACTTTGGCGATCACGATGGCAAAGCCCCAGAAGTTGGAGGTGTCGTTGGCGTCGAAGGCGCCCAGGTAGACCGGCTGGCGGATGGCCATGCCGAACCCGCCTTGCTTGAGTTCGAAGGGGCCCGCGACTATGGTCTGCCCCGAGTCGCGGGCGAGGATGGCCTCGTCGCGGCGGTCAGGATCGGCGAAGAGGTCGATTTTGCCCGCCTCGTTGCCCTGCGCGGGGTAGATGTCGGTCACCACACCGTCGGGAGCCAGTTGGACGCTGCTGATGGGGGCGCCGTTATCCGTGAGGCTCGACGCCATCTGGTCGAACGTCGTAACCGTGCCGTTGTTTGCCTGCACAACCTGGGTCATGGCCTCGGTCGCCGCGGTGCACTGCGTGACCGCCTGGCTCAACGCCGTCAGGGTGGCGCGCCCCTGTGCACGCGCCGCGTCGATTGCCGTCAGGTGCACGTTCATCCACATGGAGAAGATCAGGATGCCAGAAATAGCGAGATCGATGATGAGGGTGGGCTTATGGAAGACGGGGCGCCTGGTGGCGCGCGCCTCGTGCTGCGGGGTTTCGGGCATGATGTTCCGTTCGTGTCGGGAGACGGTTGAGCGTCTTATTCTACCCGACCCTCGCCGGCCGTGCCGTTTGTGTGGTCTCTACCTCACGAAGTTGGTGAAGAGGTGCTCGTTTTCGGGGTGGGGTAGGCCGTTTTGCTTGCCCAGCTCGATCAGCTTGAGCATCCAAGCCATGTTCTTGCCCAGGTTGTACATGGTGTTGAGGCCCTCGACGTCGGTCTTGATCTCCTCGGCCTCGGCTCCGTAGACGTGGTTCCAGTAGGTCGACGACACGATGGGCATCTGGCTGATGGAGAAATACTTGTTGATCACATCCATCGAACAGACCTGGCCGGCGCGGCGCGCGCTGAAGACGGCCGCGGCGGGCTTGAAGGCGAGCTTCTTGCTGGCGGAGTAGAAGAGGCGGTCCATGAAGGTGATGAGACGGCCGGAGGGGTGCGCGTAGTAGACCGGCGAGCCAAAGACGAAGCCGTCGGCCTCCGCCGCCTTTGCCGCGAACTCGTTGACGCAGTCGTCGAAGACGCATTTGCCCAGTTCGCTGCACTTGTGACAGGCGATGCAGTCGGTCATGGGCTTGGTGCCGATGAAGTAGATCTCGGAGTCGATGCCCTCCTCGGCCAGCGAGCGGGCGATCTCCTCCAGCGCCGCGTTGGTGCATCCCTTGGGATGCGAGCTGCCGTTGACGAGGAGTACCTTCATGGCGTCCCTAACTTTCCGTTTGAGCGTCACCGGCAGTATATCACCCCATAACGGGGCCGTTGTCGATAGTAATTTCGCAAGATTGCGAGCCTATCTCTCAAAATTGGGAGATAGGCTCTCAAATTTGCGAGATAGAATGGAACTGCGCTTGAATAGGAGGCAGACATGGGACAATATCAGCGCGCGCTCGTAAGCACCATTGTTGATCGAATGAACGAGCCACGGCATCTCATACAGATCGTGATCGGGCCGCGTCAGACCGGCAAGAGCACAGCTCTCTCTCAGGCCCTTGCCCAGATTGATCTCCCCTATGTCATGGAGGAGGTATCGCGCCATGGCGAGTCGGCCGATTGGGTGCGCGCCCAGTGGTACCGCGCTCGTAACCTGGTGACCGATCGGCATCCCAGCGTTCTGCTCGTACTCGACGAGATCCAGTTCGTGGACCAATGGTCGACCGTGGTCAAGGAACTGTGGGATGAGGATGCCCGGTCGGGTATCGATCTGCGCGTCGTGCTCTCCGGTTCCTCGGCGACGTTGATCCAGAGCGGGCTTGACGAGTCCCTAATGGGACGCTTCGAGTTGATTCACTGCACCCATTGGACCCTTGCGGAATGCAGGGAGGCCTTTGGCTACGACCTCGATACCTTCCTATATTTTGGCGGGTATCCAGGGGCCGCGAAGCTCGCACGTGACGAGCGACGCTGGCTTTCATACATGAACGATGCGATTATCGAACCGACGATTGCCAACGATGTCGTGGGCCTCAGCGAGGTGCGTAATCCCGCGCTTATGCGCCGTCTCTTTTATATCGGTGCACCTTATTCCGCACGTGAGATTTCGTATCGCAAGCTCCTCGGGCAGCTCGATGACCGAGGAAACACGGCGACAATCGCCCACTATCTCGACCTGCTCTCACAGGCCGGCCTTATGCGCGGGATCAAGAAGTACGACCCAAAGATGCTACGCGAGCGGTCGAGCTCCCCTAGGATCATGGTGTATGACACCTCGTTGATGACGGCTACATCCGGCCGGCGCCGTAAGGCGTTGGCTGCCGAACCCGACCTGAGGGGGCATCTCGTGGAGTCGGCGGTCGGAGCCTATCTGCTCAATCGGTCGTACGTGGACGACTTCGATGTGAACTGGTGGCGCGAGGGCAATGACGAGGTGGATTTTGTGGTCTCTCGTGCTGATCAGACGGTTGCCATCGAGGTCAAGAGCGGACGCGTGAAGAGTACGGGCGGGCTCACCGCATTCATGAATAACTTTCCGTATGCGCGCACGCTGGTCGTGGGTTCATCGCAGGCAAGTCTTGAAGATTTTCTGCTTGGAAGAGTACACCTGTTTGATGAGTAGCGGGAGAGCCTGAGAAAAAACGGGTGGGCTAGAGACCCATATGGTTGATGCGGCTGGCGAGGAAGCCCGCACCAAAGCCGTTGTCAATATTGACCACGGCCACGCCCGACGCGCAGGAGTTGAGCATGGCGAGCAGGGCGGAAAGTCCCTGGAAGGAGGCGCCGTAGCCCACGCTGGTGGGGACGGCGATCACGGGGCAGCTGGCCAGGCCGCCGATGACGCTGGCGAGCGCGCCCTCCATGCCGGCGACGGCGATGACGACCGAGGCAGCCATGACCTCGTCGGTATGGGCCAGGAGGCGATGGAGCCCGGCCACGCCAACGTCGTAGAGGCGGTCGACCTTGTTGCCATAGAACTCCGCGGTGAGCGCTGCCTCCTCGGCCACGGGCAGGTCGCTCGTGCCAGCGCAGGCGACCACCACGGTGCCGATGCCGGAGGACTCAGGCATCTCGCCCAGCATGCCCAAGCGGGCCTCGGGGTGATACGAGAAGTGGAGGTCGAGCAGAGCAGACGAGTCTGTCGCGGTGGACGCATCAGGCGCGGCAAGCAGGCCGCGCTCCACCTCGGCTGCCTTATCGGCATCGAGGCGGGTCACGAGTACCCGGTCCTGGCCGGCCTCCGCCAACGCGCGGAGGATGCCTACGATCTGCTCAGCGGTCTTGCCCTCGCCGTAGATAACCTCGCTGGCGCCCTGACGCATCTGGCGGTGGAGGTCCACCTTGGCATAGCCCAGGTCCTCAAAAGGCTCCTCGCGCAGGGCGAGCAGCGCCTCGTCCACCGAGACGGTACCCTGGCGGACGCCCTTGAGAATGTCGCGGGTGCGATTGCTCATGACACAGCTCCTCGGGGAATCGTGGACGTGGGGCATTCTGAGACCGAGTCGGGTGTGGCGGGGAGGGTCGATTCGGCAGCGGCCGGATCCGGGCGGGTTGCCAAGTCCAGCGTCACAGCCTGATAGAGCGGGCCCAGCTCATGCAGGATCTCCTCACGCCGTTCCATCACAAGGGGAAGGTCGGCCGCGTGGACCTGGAGCTTGGCAACACCGTCCGCCATACGCACGCGGAAGTCGCGCAGGCCCAGGCGGTGCAGGAAGGTCTCCGCCCGCTCGGTGGCGGCCAGCTTCTCGGCCGTGATGACCTCGCCCGCAGCAACACGGGTGGCAAGGCAGGCGTAGGCCGGCTTGCCCCAGGTGGGAAGACCAGCCGCGCGGGAGCGGCGGCGAATCTCGGCCTTGGTGAAGCCGCACTCGCGCAGGGGCGAGCGCACGCCCAGCTCGCGCAGGGCTCGCATGCCCGGCCGGTCGGAGGCGTCGTCGGAGGCGTTGGTGCCATCCATGAGCAGGCCATAGCCGTCGGCACGGGCCGCCCGGCCGATGCGGGAGAAGATGTTCTGCTTGCAGTAGTAGCAGCGGTCGGACGGGTTGGCGGCTACCTGGGCGTCGGTCAGGACGTCGAAGTCGAGCACCTTCATACGGGCGCCCGCGAGCTCGGCCACCTGCCGCGCGTCCTCCAGCTCGAAGGCGGGTTGGAAGGGCGTGCGTACGTAATAGGCCGTCACGTCGGCTCCGTAATGCGCAGCCGCCCAGAGCAGGTAGCTGGAGTCCACACCGCCCGAGAAGGCCAGGGCAACGCGCGGGTTCGCCGCGAAGAAGTCCCGCAGCGTCGGCGTCCCCTTCGAGTCTGTCGGTTTGTCCGCCATGCCCTACGCACGCACCTTGTTGCGGCCGGGGAAGGTGTTGTACTCGTCGGGCTCCCAGCCGGGCTGGACGTCCTTGACGATGTCCTCCACCGTGATCACCTGGTCGTCGTGGTCGATGTCCAGGATGCGGTAGCGGTCGTTGCCCATGCTCAGTTCCTTCATATAGGTGAGCTGGCGCAGGCCGTGGCGGCTCTCCATGCGCTCGATCATGTGCTTGCCGGCATGGCAGGGCATGGCGTAGATGGCGTCCACGCAGGCCGAGTCCACGGCCAGGATGTCCAGCGAGGCCAGGATGCCCACGTCGGGGGTCATGACGGGCTCGGCGCCCTTGCCCTCGCAGTCGCAGGAGACCGACATGTTGCGCATCACGTTAATGAAGGCCTCGTGGCCGGCGAAGTGGGTGATCGTGGCCTTGGTGCTCTCGGTCATGCGCTCCATAAACTCTTCCTTGGCGATGTCCCACTGGTCGTCGGAGCCGGGTGTGGTGTGGATCTCGGCCTTGCCGATGCGGCCGTCTGCGCAGCCGATGCCGATGTTCTTGTTGGAGCCGCCGAAGCCGCCCTGGGTGTGGCCCTTGAAGTGGGTGAGGGCGAGGAAGGAGTCGTAGCGCAGTAGGTGGTCGCCCACATGCATCTCACTAAACCACTTGCCGCCCTCCACGGGCAGGGTGGCCACGCCGTCCTCGTCCATGATGTCCACGGGGCAGAAGGTCCAGCCGTTGGTCTCGAGGGTCTTGCGGTGGTCCTCGGTGGTGTAGCGGCCGCCCTCGTAATACGTGTTGGTCTCCACGATGGTGCCCGACTCGGCCAGGCGCTGCTCCATGAGTTCGCGCACCCAGGGGCGCGGGATAATGTTGGGGCCCTCAGGCTCGCCGGTGTGGAGCTTGACGGCAACCTTGCCGGAAAGGACGGAGCTCACACGGTCGTAGATGCGCAGGAGTCCCTCGGGGCTGAGGTCGCGGGTGAAGAAGACCACCGATTCCTTGCCAGTGCGGTCCTCGTAGGGGATATGAACGTTGCCGTTGGTGCCGGGTACGGGTGCGGTCATGGGGGCCTCCAACCATAGGGGCGGGTGGGGCGCGCGTGGTGTCGAAACGGGGCGCGCCAGCTGCGCGATCCAGACGGGTCGCGGCTGCTTGAACGTATGGTAACACCGCAAGCGGACACCATCTTTTTAGCCGTGAGGCTTGGCGAGGCGTCAGGCTCGGGGCGCTTGGTGCCGGAACGCGGGGCGCGGAGGTGTCGGGCGCAGGGTGCCGGATGGGACTGTGGGTCAGCGGCGGCCGAGCTCGGACTCCACCCGCTGGCGCACCTCGGACAGGGGAATGTCCTGCTCCCGCGCGATGCGGGCGAGGTCCTCGTACTCCGGCTTCTCCCGTACGACGCCATGGCCCTGCGAGCGCTTGACGCGCACAGGACCCAGCGGGGTCGAGAGAGCCGTCACCTCACGGCCCAAGACGTGCCTGCGTAGACGGGCCTCGCGGATGCCGATGGTGGTGAGGTGGGCGAACATGAGGTTCACCATGGCGTCGCGGTCCTCCGGGCGGCAGAGGCAGGAGACCATGGTGCCCGGGCGGCCCTTCTTCATCTGGATGGGCGTGGTCCAGACGTCCACGGCACCGGCGTCGCGCAGGACCTGGCAGGCATAGGCCACATCTTCGGCCGGCTGATCGTCCAGGTTGCAGGAAAGCTCGACCACCTCGTCCTCGGGGTCGAGTGCGGGCGCCTCCGTCTCGCCGAGGAAAGCGCGCAGGCAGTTGGCCTGGGGGAAATCCTTGGAGCCCAGGCCGTAGCCCACCTTCTCCACGCGCATGAGGGGCTGCGGCCCGAAGGAAGAGGCGAAGTGGCGCAGCAGGGCGGCGCCCGTGGGCGTGCAGAGCTCGGAATCGACGGGGCCGGCGTAGCTGGGGACGCCCTCCAGCAGGTGGGCTGTGGCGGGCGCGGGTACGGGCAGGATGCCGTGGGCGCAGCTTACGGTGCCGCCGCCGACCGCGACGGGGGAGACGACCACCTGGTCCGCGCCGACCATTTCCATCAGCAGGCAGCAGCCCACCACGTCGGCCACGGCGTCGAGCGCGCCAACCTCGTGGAAGTGGACCTCGTCGACGGGAACGTGGTGGGCCTGCGCCTCCGCCTCGGCGATCAGGGCATAGACCTCGCCGGCATCCGTCTTGACGGCGTCGGACAGATCGAGGTTCTTGATAATGCTGCGGACGTCGTGCAGATGCCGATGCTCATGATGATGGGCGTGATCGTGTCCGTATTCGTGCTCATGCCCGTGTGTATTTTCCAGCTCCTCGTGGCCGTGCACGGTCACGCACATATGGGTGCCGTGGATACCGCAGCGCTCGGCGGGAACAGCCTCCACCTGCACGCCGGGAAGCCCCAACGCATTCATCTGCCGGACGAACTCATCCCGGTCGACCAGCTCGCTGAGGGCGCCCATGAGCATGTCACCCGAGGCGCCCATGCGGCATTCCAGATACAGGGTCCTCATAGATGCGGCCCACCTTGTGCCGAGGGCCCGATGGTCACGACATAAGCCGAGGCATCGTCCGACGCGGCGACGCGCTGCGTGTGGAAGACGAGGCCCTCGCCGTCGATGTCGAGGGACGAGACCTGCTCCGAATCGAACGAGCGCCCGTCTGACAGCTCATCTCTGAGCTGGGCGAGCATGGGCGTGCCGTCAGGGCCGGCCCCCTCACGGGTGAGGTCTGCGAGCGCGGGTACAGCCTGCCCGACTTTCTGCAGGTAGGGGTGGTTGGCGGTGAGGTAGGAAACCGCGTCGTTGCGGTACTCGACCACGGCAAGCGGCACCGTCGGCGACTGGAAGGTCGGCGCGACCAGGTCCTTCTCGGGAGTCGAGCTCAGCACGGTGCCCGCCAGGTCGATCTTGCCGATGGTCTCGTAATAGCCGCGCTCGCGGAGCGGCTCGAGCTCGATGCCGCCGGTGGGGTCCTCCTCGAGCGGAGTCGGATGGCGGAAGAGGAAGCCCTGCAGCATCTCGCAACCCACCCGGCGCAGGAAGAGGTACTCCTCGCGGGTCTCGACGCCCTCGACCAGGGTGCGCGAGCCCAGACGCTTGGCCATGCCGATCACGGAGGCGAGGATCTCACGGGCACGCTCGTTGTGCTCGAAGCCCGCGAGGAAGGCCATGTCGATCTTGAGCACGTCGAAGTGATAGTCCTTGAGCAGGTTGAGCGAGGAATAGCCGCTGCCGAAGTCATCCATCCAGATTTCGAAGCCCGCCTCGCGCAGACGCGAGATGGTCTCCTTGACCCGCTCGTCGGCCAGGGCGCTCTCGGTGACCTCGAGGTCGATGAGGCTGTGGTCGATGCCGTGGCGGTCGCAGAGGTCCGTGACCGTCTGATAGACGTCCATGAGGGAGAAGTCGAGCGGCGAGAGGTTCACGGAGACGGGGACGACATCATGCCCGCTTGCGATCTCGGCGGCCAGCGTGCGGCAGACCGTCTCGAGGACGTAGCGGTCGAAGCGGTGGATGAGGTGGGTGCGTTCGAGCACGCCGATGAAGGAGTCGGGGGGCAGGAGGCCGTAGGTGGGGTCGTCCCAGCGGGCGAGCGCCTCGAAATCGCAGATATCGCCGGTCGCGGCGCGGACGATGGGCTGGTAGTAGACCTTGATGTCGCCCGCCGCGAGCGCGTCGTCGATGTGGGATATCACATACTGTTCGGTGTTAATCGTGTGGTCGAGCTCCTCGTCGTAGCGGCGGACGAAGTGGTCGTACCAGCCCTTGATGCTGTCGCAGGCCACCTTGGCGCGGTCGAGCAGGATGTTGGCGTCGCTGACGGTGCCGTCGAGCTGGGCCACGCCCGCCTTGATCTCGACCGAGGCGCCTGACCGGTAGTGGTGGAAGCGGTGGCGGATGCGCTCGACGCGGCCGCCGAGCCCGTTGCGCGGCGCGAGGACCGCGAAATGGTCCGTGGCGAGGCGGGTGACCGGCTCGGCAGGGAACTCTTCGCGCAGGGCGTCGGCCACGCAGCGCAGCAGGACGTCGCCCTCGCGGAAGCCTTGGACGTGGTTGAAGGCCTTGAAGTCCTCGATGTCGAACAGGACGAGGTCGCGCATGACCAAGCTCTCGCGGCCCTCCTCGAGTGCAACGTTCTCGTCGAGCAGGGCCTCACGCAGGATGCCCATGAAGCGGCGGTAGGACATGAGGCCGGTGAGGCCGTCCTGCTCGGGGGCGTCCGCGGCGTAGGAAAGGCGCTCCTCGGGCGCCGCGACGGGGACGGCGGTGTGGTCCTGCACCTCGGCATCGCGTTCGAGGACAATAGGGTCTTCGGCGCTCGTCTGACCGAGCACGCAGAGGGCGTCGGCGACGAGGCTCGCCGCCTTGCCGTCGCGCTCCAGTCCGCCGATGCGGATCTCGGGTGCGAGGGTCTCGTCCTCGCTGGCGCGCGCAGAGCAGGCGGCGGCGTGGATGGCGCGTAGGCGTGTGGCGAAGATGTGGGAGGGCAGATTGTCGAACTGCAGGTAGAAGATATCGGATTCGTAGCGGATGAGGGTGTCCTGGGCGCGGACGCTACGTTTGATGGCGGTCGCCACCGCGTGGAGCAGGTGATTGGCGACCTGAACGCCGCGGGTCTCCCTGATGCTTGCGTAATTGGCAACGTGGACCAGCGCAATCTTGTCCGCCGCCAGCGACCGGATACCCATGTCGTAGTAGTCGCGGTTGTAGGCGCCGGTGACGTCGTCGTGCACGGCGCGGCTGGCGGTGTGGGCGGAGCTCAGTGCATGCTCGCTCACGTCGCCCGACAGCCCGGCGGTGCCGCTGACCTTGTTGATGACCTCGACCGAGCGCGGCTCGCCCTCGATCTCGAAATAATGGGCCGTGATGAAGTAGGCATCGTCCCCGACGAACTCGAACTTGGACGCCGCCTGCTTGGTGTCGATCGCGCGGGCCGAGATGCAGTTGTCGCAGCGGCGGCCCTTCTCGAGGGCGCTGTAGCAACGATAGGGATGCTGGAGTCTGCCCGTGGTAGGATCGTAGTTGCGGGCGTCGAAGCTGGACGGCTCGACCACGCGCACGGCGTCACAGCCACGGCTCATGAGGGCGAGCAGGCGGTCAAGCTCCTCTTTTGAGATATCGACTTGCGGCTCGGCGGGATTCTGTCCGTCGGCAGCGCCCATCGCAGGGTTGTCTGTTTCGTCCGTCACGCATACCTCCCCTTTACAACACTGATTTTCAGTCTAGCCAAATGCATGGAAGGAGACAGCAGGGGATGGCGGTTTTTCGCATCTCGTAGCAAGACTGATAAAGTTGGTGGAACGAGACGAGGCGCATCGCGCCTGAGGGGGGATGGGTATGCAGGGTGTGTTCGTGACGCTGGAAGGCGTGGACGGCAGCGGCAAGACGACGCAGACGGCGCTTCTCGTACGCGCGCTCGAGGAGGCGGGCCGCGAAGTGGTGCGGCTGCGCGAGCCGGGCGGCACGGCCATATCCGAGCAGATCCGTCACATCCTGCTCGACCCGATGAACAGCGAGATGTGCGATGAGTGCGAGCTCTTGCTCTATGAGGCCTCGCGGGCCCAGCTCGTGCGCGAGGTGATCGAACCGGCGCTCGCGACGGGCAAGGTCGTCGTGTGCGACCGCTACTACGACTCGACCTATGCCTACCAGGCGGGCGGCCGCGGGCTTGACGACGACCTGGTGAGGCGGGCGAACGTCCTCGGGAGCTGCGGACGGGTGCCCGACGCGACGGTCGTCTTCGACATCGAGCCGCGCGTGGCCTGGGGCCGGGCGATCGCGAACGGCGCCGACCGGCTGGAAGCCGCCGGCCTCTCCTTCCAGGAGAAGGTGCGCGCTGCCTACCTGCGGCTGGCCGCCGAGGAGCCTGCGCGCGTGCGCGTGGTCGACGCTGACGGGACGATCGACGAGGTCAATGCCCGTCTTTGCGCCGCGCTGGCAGACGTCCTGCCCGACCTGCGGTAGCCAGGGCGATGGGGGGCAAAGGCAAGCCCCCGATTCCCTTCATTGTCGGATTCACAGACGGAAGGCTGCGATGCCCTCGAAACACAGACGGAGGGGCAGCGGTTCGCCGAGGTGGTACAGACGGAAGGGCTGCGAATTATTGCGACCTGCAGTTTTTCTGGAGAGAAGGCCTTCCGTCTGTGACCTCTCGCGGGCGACTGGCGTGATTGGTGCCTTTCCGTCTGTGTTTGCGCGTACTGTCCACGCATGGATGGCCTCTGCTCCAGATAGCATGGCGCTCGCCGCCTCCCCGAACATATGTGGGTTGGAAAACCCGGGAAAATCGTTCAAATTGGGGTTGGAAAACCAAGAACAGACCTGTTGAGGGAGCTATGCGGAGTAGTTCTGTGAGAAGTGCGGCGCACGTTTGCTTCGTGATTGTCGTGGTTTTTGCCGTGTCCGTGGCTGTGTGGGGGTTCTTCCTGCCTTTGCCCGCCGCACCGGGGCGGACCTATACGGACGCCGATTTCAGAATCGCCGAGCTTGCCGAAGGACATGACGAGGATGGCGACGGCATAGGCGACCAGGCCGATATCCTCGCGGGCGCCCGTGCCTATGTGGCGACGCGACCCCGCTACGGCAGCGCCTATTACCAGGGCGGGCGTCCCGACGACGGGCGCGGGGTTTGTACCGACGTGGTCGACCAGGCGCTGCTTGCGGCGGGATATGACCTGCAGACGCTCGTGGATACTGATCGTCGCGCGAACCCGGCGGACTACGGCATGGACCCCATCGATTCGAACGTCGATTTCCGTCGCGTGCACAATGTGCGCGTCTATCTTAAGCACACAGCTGAGGGGCTGACGTGCGACCCTGCTCAGATCGATCAGTGGCAGGGAGGCGACATCGTCGTCTGGGACGACCATGTCGGCATCGTCTCGGACCGGCGCGATGCGGACGGTGTCTGTTACGTGATCCACCACGCGGGCCTGCTGCAGCTCTGCTATGAGGAAGATGTGCTCGAGTCGGATACCTTTGGGCCCATTGTGGGGCACTATCGGATGACCGCCTGATTCCCGCGCATGACCGTGTCCGCCCCATTCGCTAAAGTGATTGAGTACGAAAAGAGGATGCGGCAGACGGCGGGAGGTGCGGCGTATGGCAGACATAAAACGGATTCCTCAGGCGCTCGAGCGTCTGTCGAGCCAGCCGCGCGTGCAGGAGTCCCTCTCCGCTGCCGTGAACGAGGGCCGGCTCTCCCACGCCTATCTCTTTGTGGGACCTCCCGGTGCGGGCAAGACCGAGGCGGCTCGCATGCTGGCCAAGTGCGTGATCGCGGGGGAGGACGAGCCAGGGCACGTGGACGAGTGGGTGCGCGTGGACCACGGCACCCATCCCGATGTTCATGTGTATGCGCCGGAGTCTGCCACGGGCTACCTGGTAGCCCAGGTCCGTGCGCTGATCGAGGACGTGCCACTCGCTCCCGTACGCGCGCAGTCTAAGGTCTACATCCTGCGCGACGTGGGGCTTCTGCGCGGGGCGGCGGCCAACGCCCTGCTCAAGACGATCGAGGAGCCGCCCGCGGGCGTCATGTTCATCCTGATCGCGCGCTCGGTGGCCCAGGTCATGCCGACCATCGCGTCGCGCTGCCAGCAGGTGCCCTTCCGCGTGATCGCGACCGATGCGGCGGCGCATGCCGTGCAGGTGGAGAGCGGGGCGGAGCCCGAGGCGGCCCGTATCGCCCTTGCCGTGGCGGGGACGCCGGAGCGCGCGGTTGGCTTCCTTGCCTCGCCCGAGCGCAGGCAGGTGCGGCGCCTGGTGGTGCGCACCCTGGCGGAGCTCCCGCGCGACGACGACTGGGACGTGCTCGTCGCGGCGCGCACCCTGGCCGAGGCGGTCAAGGCCCCGCTTGCCGAGCTCAAGGGCGTGCAGGACGCCGCGGCGGAGGAGAAAGCCGACTACCTGAGCGCCGCCGCCATGAAGCAGATTGCGGACGCCAACAAGCGCGAACTCACGGCGCGCGAGCGTTCGGGTATGATGGAAGCGCTGTCTGTGGCGTCATCGCTGCTGCGCGACGTGCTGCTGCGCCTGGAGGGCGTCGGCCAGCCCATCGTGAACGTCGACGTCGCGAGCGAGGTTGACCGTCTCGCCGGGATCGCGCAGCCCGCCGGCGTGCTCGCCGCCCTCGACGCCGTGAGCGCGGCGGCCGACAGCCTCGCGCACAACGTAACACCCCAGCTGGCCCTCGAGGTCATGCTTCTGCACATCAAGGAGGCCCTATGCCCACCGTCATCCCGGTGAAGTTCCGGTATGCCTCGCGCGACCTGTGGTTCGACCCGCGCGACACCGAGGCCCTGGAAGGCGACCATGTCATCTGCGAGACCGAGCGCGGTACCGAGATAGGCCTCGCCACCGAGGATCCGCGCGACATCGATATCAGCGAGCTGCGGCACACCGTGGGGGATGCGACCCTGCGTCCCGTTCTGCGCATAGCCACACAGGAGGACCTCGACCACGCGGACGAGCTGGCCGACCGCGGCGACGAGGCCATGCCGACCTTCCGCCGGCTGGTCCACGAGTCCGGCCTTGACATGAAGCCTGTGGGCGTCGAGTACCTCTTCGACGGTAGCAAGGTGGTCTGCTACTTCTCAGCCGACGACCGTGTGGACTTCCGCCAGCTCGTGCGCGACATGAGCCGCGAGCTGCATCAGCGCATCGATATGCGCCAGATCGGCGTGCGCGAGGAGGCAGCGATCGTGGGCGGCTTCGGCCACTGCGGCCAGGAGCTGTGCTGCCGGCGTTTCGGCCACCAGTTCGAGCCCGTCTCGATCCGTATGGCAAAGGAGCAAGACCTTCCGCTCAACTCGTCCAAGATCTCGGGCGCATGCGGCCGCCTCATGTGCTGCCTGCGTTACGAGTTCGAGGCCTACCGCGACTTCAAGCAGCGTGCCCCCAAGCGCAACGCCGTGATCGACACCCCCCTCGGCAAGGCGAAGATCGTCGAGTACGACACGCCCAAGGAGGAGCTCGTCCTGCGTATCGAGAACGGCAAGCAGGTCCGTGTGGCCCTTGCCGAGATGACGACGAGCGAGGCGGCGGTCAAGAAGAGCGAGGAGCTGCACTGCCCTTGCCGTCCGGACACCGTGACGCGCGACGTCCTCGAGCGCCTGCAGTCGCCCGACGTCCAGATGGCCTTGGCCGAGCTCGACCGTAAGAACGGCGTCGTGCCCGAGGAGACCTTTGACGAGTCCGACCTCTTCGTGAGCGCCAAGCCGCGCCGCCGCAGGGGCGTGGGAAGCGGCGATGCCAAGGGCGGCGAGAAGCCTGAGGCCAAGGCAGGGGACGAGGCTGCCACCGGCACGCGAAAGCGCCGCCGTCGCAAGCCGAATGCCGGCGGAGACCAGGCAAAGCAGCCGGCAGACCAGCCCCAGCAGGGCAAGAAGCGCACCCATCGCGCGCCCGAGGCGGAAACGGCGTCGCAGCCAGCGACCCACCGTCGCCGTCGCCACCACACCGCGGCGGGGGATGGCGATGCGGCAGCGGCGACGCCCAAGCCGGCGCGTCGTCACCCCGGCGACCACGGCGGGGATGCCCCCGCGGCGCCCAAGCAGCAGCGCGAGCCCAAGCATGCGGCGCAGCCCGGCGCGGAGCAGGGCCAGCAGTCGTCGGGCGAGGGTGCCAAGCGTCGTCGCCGTCGCCACAGGCGCTCGGGCGGCGGCCAGGGCGCTGGCCCTGCCAATGGCGGTGCACCTGCGGGTGAGTAATCGGCGGCGTGCGCCTGTCTCTATGCGTCTTACCTAAGAAAAGGTCTGCGGATGTAAGGTCCGCAGACCTTTTTTGTATGTGCACAGATGAAGACCGTGTGGGTGCATGACGCCGCCGCACCGCTGCGCATCGGCTATCATGGACTGTTGTGTAATGAAAACGTAATAAACTTACATAGGCATGACAATCACTCCGGTTGGAGGCATATGAGTCGTGTGAAGCAGCGCGAGGACGTCTTCTATCGCATGCTGGACCAGTTCGGTACAGAGCTGGTACGGACAAGCGACCTGTACCTTAACGTTTTCGATGCCTACCCGGACGCCAGCGACCTGATCGCGCGGATGCACGAGCAGGAGCATGCGTGCGACGCCTGCACCCATGAGCTGATGGTCGAGCTCGCCCAGTCGTTCATCACGCCCTTCGACCGTGAGGACATCGTGGCCCTCACTCGCGCACTCGACGGCGTCGCCGACGCGATGGACAACGTCGCCACCCGCCTGGAGATCTTCCACGTCAACAAGATGCACCCCGATGCCGTGCGCATGGCAGAGCTGACGGTCAAGACCGTGGCCCAGGTCAAGCAGATGCTCGACTACCTGCCCGACTTCAAAAAGGACAAGCGTGTGGGGGAAGTCTGCAAGGCGATCAGCGACCTCGAGGACCAGGGCGACACGATCTACCACAGCGCCCTGTCGACCCTCTATGTGGAGGACGTGGACCCGCTCCACGCGCTCAAGTGGACCAAGCTCTTCGACAAGATGGAAGACGGTGTCGATTCCTGCAAGGAAGCGGCCACCGTGGTCACGAATGTGATCATCAAGAATGCTTAACCCCTACCTCATCGCCGTCCTGTGCGCGGCGACCCTCTTCGAGCTGATCAATGGCTTCCACGATACGGCCAACGCCATCGCGACCACGGTGTACACCCGCGCACTGACCCCGTCGGCGGCCATCGCGATGTCGGCGACGATGAACTTCATCGGTGCCCTCACGAACGATTCGGTCGCCCTGACCGTCGCCCACGGGATCGTGACGGTGGACCTCGAGCTCTATGTCGTGCTTACCGCCCTGCTCGGCGCGATTGCCTGGGACCTCTTCACCTGGTGGAACGGCATCCCCTCGAGCTCGTCGCACGCGCTCATCGGTTCGCTCGTGGGCTCCACCATCGTCTTCACGGGCTCGCTCGGCACGATCGAGTGGGAGGGCCTGCTCCAGAAGGTCGTGATCCCGCTCTTCACCTCGCCGCTCATCGGCATGCTGCTCGGTTTCTCGGTCATGCACCTGATATTCGAGCTCTTCGCCACCTGGCCGCACGCCAAGGCCAACGGCCTCTTCCACAAGGCGCAGATCTGCTCGTCGGCCTTCATGGCCTACAGCCACGGTTCCAACGACGCGCAGAAGACCATGGGCATCATCACGCTCGCCCTCATGTCCGGGGGCGTGCTGCCCGCGGGCTCCGACGTGCCGCTCTGGGTCAAGATCTTCTGCGCGACCACGATGGCCATCGGCACCTCGATCGGCGGCCAGCGCGTGATGAAGACGGTGGGCCAGGGCGTGACTAAGCTCGAGCCTGTGCTGGGCTTCGTCTCCGAGACGAGCTCGGCCATCGCCATCCAGATCATGACTGCGCTCGGCGCGCCCGTCTCGACCACGCAGGTCATCACGACGTCGATCATGGGCGCCGGCTCCGCGCGCAGCGTCAAGAAGGTCCGCTGGGGCACGGCCAAGTCGATCGTGGGCGCCTGGGTGCTCACCCTGCCCGCGACCATGGCCCTCGGCGGTGCCTTCGCCTTCGTGGTCGGTCTCTTCCTGTAGCAGACCCGCCAGGCGCACGGCAGCCGTATGCAGCGCCCTCGCCTAAGCGCGTCGGCAAAATCGCCGCGCTCGGCGCAAAACTCGCGGCTTCGCCGCTCAGACAGTTGCGCCGACCCGCGCGCCGATTTTCCCGCCGCAGGCTCAGAGACGCTGCATACGGCTGCCGTGCGCCTGTCGGGTCCGTCACCGTGATGACCTGTGTTGCGGCGATGGTAGAATAGCGCCAAGAAACCACGCGAGGTGATACATGTCATGGGACGCCCAGAGGACAAATTCGTCAAGATCCCTGCGATCGTCCATGCCACGCATATCGGCTATCGCTACCTCTCCATTCACGGGCTAGAGGCCGACAAGGACTTCGACCCTGACACCAACATCTTCTATCGACAGTTTCGCGAGGCCATCGAGCAGATCAACGGACGTCCCGTCGATATGTCGAAAGCGGCCTACCTCGTCAGTCAGCTCCGCCTCTCCCTCGATGCGAGCGATCTTGGGAAGGCCTTTTTCAAGCTCCTGCAGAATGGCCTCGACGGGTATCGCCTGATTGACTTCGACTCTCCAACGAATAACAGCTTCCATGTCGTGACCGAGCTGCCCTATGCCAACGGGGAGGACAGCTTCAGGCCCGACATCGTCTTTCTCGTCAACGGCATGCCGCTGGCCTTCATGGAGGCGAAGCGTCCGAACAACAGGGATGGCATCCAGGCGGAACGCGACCGCATGACGGCGCGTTTCTCGAACGGGGCCTACCGTCGCTTCGTGAACATCACGCAGGTCATGGCCTTCTCCAACAACCAGGGGTACGACGACTCGGACCGGCATCAGCTTCAGGGCTCCTATTACGCGAGCAGCGCGTATGGGAAGCTCGCCTACAACCATTTCCGCGAAGAGGACGATGCGGACATGGCGGCGCTCGTGCAGCCGCGCAACGAGACGGTCGAGAGGTTCATCCTCACCGACAACAACTTGGCATCCTATTTCGGTTCCGCGGAATACGAGAGCTCCATCCAACCGGACACTCCCGCCAACCGCATCGTGACCTCGATCCTCTCGCCGGGACGCCTCATCTTCCTGCTGCGCTACGGCATCGCCTATGTGGAGAAGACCAACGAGGAGGGCGTGAGGCTCCTGCAGAAGCACATCATGCGCTATCCGCAGCTCTTCGCGACCATGAGGGTCCGCGAGAAGCTCGACGCGGGGGTGAGGCAGGGCATCATCTGGCACACCCAGGGGAGCGGCAAGACGGCGCTCTCGTTCTTCCTCACGCGCTACCTGCGCGATTACTTCCAGGCGAAAAACCAGATCACACGCTTCTTCTTCATCGTGGACCGGCTCAGCCTTGCGGACCAGGCAGCCGACGAGTTCCGCGCGCGAGGCGCCGTGGTGTCCGTCGTGAACAGCAGGGCCGAGTTCGGGCAGAGCCTGAAAGACCCGGGCGACGGTACGGATGTCGTGACTGATGACCGCACGCCGGCCATCACTGTCGTGAACATCCAGAAGTTCGACGAGGACTCGACCGCTATAGACTTCGACTACGGTCTCAACGTGCAGCGCGTCTATTTCATCGACGAGGCCCATCGCGACTACAAGAAGGGCGGCGCCTTCCTCACCAGCCTTGTGACCTCCGACCGCAGCGCTGTCAGGTTCGCCCTCACCGGTACGCCTATTGTGGGCGCAAAGGGCGGCAACAACACCAAGGAGATCTTCGGCGACTACATCCACACGTACTACTACAACCAATCCATTGCGGACGGATATACGCTCAAGTTGCTGCGCGAGGACGTCAAAACGGAGTTCCGGGTCAAGATGCAGGAGGTCATGCGTGACCTGCGCGAGATCAACAAGCTCGTGAAGATAGACGATGTCCTCGTGCACGACAGCTATGTGGGGCCCCTCGTCGACTATATCGTGGATGACTATCTGCAGAGCCAGGTGCAGCTGGGGGACGAGACCATTGGGGCGATGGTCGTCGCCTACAGCTCCGAGCAGGCCAGGCGCATCTACGAGAGGCTGCGCGAACTGGATCCGGACCTCGCCGTCGGCCTCGCCCTGGACGAGGGCGACGTGGAGCGCGTCGAGAGCAGGCTCATCCTGTACGACGAGGGTACCAAGCAGTACCGCAGGGAGATCTGCGACAACTTCAAGAAGGACGACAGCCCCATCAACATCCTTGTCGTCTACAACATGTTGCTGACCGGCTTCGACGCCCACCGGCTCAAGAAGCTCTACCTCTGCCGCAAGATTAAGGCGCACAACCTCTTGCAGGCGCTCACGCGCGTGAACCGACCCTACCACGACCTCGCATTCGGCTACGTGGTCGACTTCGCGGACATCACCGAGGAATACGACAAGACCAACAGGGCCTACCTCGAGGAGCTTTCGGGCGAGCTCAAGGACGACTACGACAAGTACAGCAGTATCTTCGAGAGCCGGGAGACCATCGAGGACGACCTCGCGCGCATCAAGGACCTGCTTTTCAGCTACACGACGGACAACGTGGTGGAGTTCACGAACGAAATCGGCCTGATCGACGACAAGGAGGAGCTCTACGATCTGAACAACGCCCTCAGGCGCTACGGGGACCTGCGCAACGTCGCCAAGATGCTCGGCTATGAGGAGCTCTACGACCAGTTTGATATCAGGAAGTCACGGGAGCTGTTGCGCGAGGTCGGTCTTCGCATCCAGGCCATCAACAACAAGGAGGCACTGGCGCTGAAGGACATGTCCACCGGCGCAATCAACGTCCTCCTCAGTCAGGTCGAGTTCAACTTCCGGCGGATCGGCACGGACGAACTCTCCGTGGCGGACGAGTTCCAGGACAAGCTGTGCCGCACGTACGGGTCGTTCGCAAGCAACATCGACCCCGGAGATCCCGAATACGTCAACCTGCTCGAGGAGCTGAGAAAGAAGTTCGAAAAGCTGGACATCGAGGAGATGACCAGCGCGGACATGAAGGTCAGCATGGAGGAGCTCGATGACCTGCGTCGGCGTATGGACGAGCTCAACCGCAGGGACGCCGCGCTGGCGAAGAAGTACGGGGGCGACGCGAAGTTCGTGCGCGCCCACAAGCGCGCCATGCGCACCCCGCCGCCGCTGACGACGAGCCCGCTGCATCTCTTCCACATCCTTGACCGCGTGAAGGGCGAGGCGGACGATACGGTCCTGTCCAACCACAACCTCCTCGGTAATGTGTCGTTTTTCCAGAAGACGGTGCGCACGATGCTCAACAAGTCCTGCAGCGACGAGGGAATCAGACCTACCAAAGACCAGCTCTTCGGGCTGGCGGACTACATCGCAAGCGAATACATCGACGAGCGCAGAGAGGCCGCATAGTGGCAGAAGAAGCAACCCTTCCCGGGACGGATATCCTCGCGGATACCAAGGGAATGATCGACGGGCTCAAGAGCGTGTGCGCGCAGGCGGGTCTGGCAAACGACAGCTCGGAGTACAAGATCATCACCGAGGCCTTCCTCTACAAGTTCCTGAACGACAAGTTCGTGCATGAGCTTCGGAAACTTGACGACTTCAAGGATGCGGAAAACCCCGAGGCTGCCTATGAACAGATGCCTGAGGAAGACCGCGAGATGGCGCTCGTCAACCTGCCGGCGGAGACGGCAGTCGTGCGGCCCGAGTACCTGATACCCGCGCTCTTCAACCGGAAAAACGAGGAAGGTTTCGCCGGAACATTCGATGCCGCGCTCCTCGGTATCGCGGATGACAACGTCGACGTGTTCTCGGTGAGGATGGGCGAGGGCCAGGCGATCCGACTCTTCAGCGGCGTCTCTCGCTTCATCGTCGAGGAGGGAAAGCGCGACAGCTTCTGCGCCCAGCTCATCACGAAGCTCGCAGCCTTCTCGTTCGAGCGAGCCTTCAACCAGAAATATGATTTCTTCGCCGCCGTCTTCGAGTATCTGATTAGCGACTACAACAAGGACAGCGGTACCTACGGCGAGTACTTCACCCCGCATTCCATCGCGACCATCATCGCCGACATCCTTGTGCCCGAGGGCGCAAAGGATGTGACCGTCTACGATCCGGCGGCGGGCACGGGCACGTTGGTCCTGGCGGCGGCCCATCGCATCGGCGAGAACAAATGCACCATCTACACGCAGGATCGCAGCCAGAAGGCCAACGAGTTCATGCGCCTCAACCTCATCCTCAACAACCTCGTGCACTCGCTGCCCAATGTCGTGCACGACGACACGCTGATGAACCCCCGGCATCTCGCTGCCGACGGGCGCAGCATCCGGAAATTCGACTACATCGTCAGCAACCCGCCCTTCAAGGCAGATTTCTCGGACACGAGGGACGCCCTAGCAGGAGATGCCTACCGCAAGCGATTCTGGGCAGGCGTGCCCAACATCACGACCAAGCCCGAGAAGATGGAAATCTACCTGATGTTCCTCCAGCACATCGTGGCCTCGATGGAGGAGGACGGGCACGCCGCGGTGGTCGTGCCGACAGGCTTTCTCACAGCCAAGGGTAAGATTCCCCTGGCGATCCGCAAGAAGATGGTCGATGCCCATATGCTGCGCGGCGTGGTGAGCATGCCCTCCAACATCTTCGCCAACACGGGCACCAACGTATCCATCGTCTTTTTGGACAAGTCGAAGAAGTACGAAAATGCGCTGCTCATGGATGCCTCGAAGCTCGGTACGAAAAAGAAGGTGGATGGCAAGAACCAGCGCACCTTCCTTTCCGACGAGGAGATCGGCCGCATCGTGGGCGTGTTCAATGGCGCGGAGGAGCAGGACGATTTCAGCGTGCTCGCGTCATACGAGGACATCGAGGCCAAGAAGTACTCGTTCAGTGCGGGCCAGTATTTCGAGGTGAAGATCGAATATGTCGATCTGACGCCGGAGGAGTTCGACGCCGAGCTGGCCAAGCGCATGGAGAACCTGAACGCGCTTTTCGCGGAAGGCGACCGTCTACGTGCGGAGATCGAGGCGCAGCTGAAGAAGGTGCGCCTTGGATAAGGTAAAGCTTGGCGATATTGCCGACACCGCGCTCGGGAAGATGCTTGACGCGAAAAAGAATAAAGGCGCACTTCATCCTTATCTCGCCAATATCAATGTACGCTGGGGGGAATTCGATTTGGAAAACCTCCCACTCATGCCTTTCGAAGACGATGAGAACGATAGGTTCTCCATTCGAGATGGCGATCTGGTTATGTGCGAGGGTGGCGAGCCAGGAAGATGCGCAATATGGCATAACGAGCTTGAAGATGTGCATTATCAAAAGGCGTTGCATCGAATTCGTCCTCACGAAGGTGTTGATGTCCGCTGGTTGTACTACTGGTTCTTACTGCAAAGCAGGATCGGTGGTCTCAACAAGTACTTCGTTGAGACCACCATCAAGCATCTCGTTGGCGAGGATTTGAAATCAGTCGTTATCGATTTGCCTGATTATTCGGAACAAGTTGCGACAGCAGATGTCCTTGATTCGCTTGATGCAAAGATAGCCAACAACAAGAAGCTCATGGCGGAGCTCGATGCTACCGCGCGGCTTATGTATGACTACTGGTTCACGCAGTTCGACTTCCCTGATGAGAACGGCAATCCCTATCGTTCGAGCGGCGGAAAGATGGTCTGGTCGGATGAGTTGAAACGCGACATTCCGGTGAACTGGGAAACTGGTTCGCTTGAAGATATTGCGACACTGGCTTCGGGCGCAACGCCATCAACCTCAGAGCCAAGCAATTATTCAACCGAAGGCATTGCCTGGATAACTCCTGACGATCTTTCTAGAGCAACGGGAGGTATGTTTATCGGCCACGGGAAGCGTGACGTGAGTTTATCCGGCTTGCAATCTTGTTCTGCGACGCTATTGCCCAAGGGAAGTATAATTCTCAGCTCCCGTGCACCTATTGGGTATCTGGCGATAGCTCTTGAGAATTGCTGCACGAATCAAGGATGCAAGTCATTCATCCCCGAAATGGGGTACGGATCATATTTCATATTTTTTATGCTTGGGCGAATGATGCCGCTCATTAAATCACAAGGCGCTGGAACTACTTTCAAGGAAGTTTCTAAAGATACGCTCAGTAAACTGCGTGTTCTTCTACCCCCAAAGCCAGTAGTTGCCCTCTTCGAGCAAACCATTGAAGGTATTTGTGGTGAGATGAGGAGCTTGCAGGCTGAGGCTGAAAGTCTTGCTAACCTGCGTGACTGGCTCTTGCCCATGCTCATGAACGGGCAGACCCAGGTGACGGATTGACGCTACCGGCGCGTCGACGGCTTGATTGCGTTTTACCTCGCGATACGGTGGGTCACAAATCAGGCAGGCAGCGACACGGCGGCCGTATGCGGCGCTTCTGAGCCTGCGGCGGCATAAGCGGAGCGCGGGTCGGCGCAACTGTCTGAGCGGCGCAGCCGCGAGTTTTGCGCCGAGCGCGACGTGTTGCCGACGCGCTTAGGCGAGGGCGCCGGATGCGGCAGCCGTGTCGGTGCCGTCAGGTCAGTACAGCGGCAGATCGCCCGTGATTGGGTCGATGTCCTCGGCGCGCAGGGGCTCGAAGGCAAGGCACGTGTAGGTGGCCTCGCCGTGGAACTCCGTGAGGCCGGCGTCGCGGATCAGCGCCACGAGGAAGCCCTGGTCGCGGCCCTGTTGGGCGATGTCGAGCAGGGCTTCTTCGGAATCGACGTACACGCAGACCTTGGCCACGCCGTAGCGGAACCAGTCCGTGAGCGGGGAGGGGTCGCCGTGGTCATCCACGACAATCCAGGTGGGCTCGCCGTCCTCGTCGTAGGAGAGGCTCACGTCACCCAGACGGTCCTCGCGCGCGAGTGCCATGAGCACGGCCTCCACGCAGGCGTGACCGGCCTGGGCCGCGATCTTGCCCTTGCGCATCTTGAGGTCGCGGCGCATCACGATAAGCTGCTTGGCCTTGTAGGAGGAGACAGCCATGCTAGTCCTCGACCTCGAGCAGCTCGATCTCGAAATTGAGGTCCTTGCCGGCCATCTCGTGGTTCATGTCGAAGGTGACGGTGGTGTCGTCCTTTGCGGTGACCACGGCGGGGAAGCGGCCGCCCGTCTCGGAGCCGAGCACGAGGTGCATGCCGACCTCGAGCTGGTCGGCGCCGGGCAGCTGCGCGATGGGGAAGGACTGGATGAGCTCCAGGCGGCGCGGGCCATAGGCCTCGGCAGCCGGGATATGCACGGTGCGGGTCTCGCCGACCTCCATCTCGTCCACGGCGGCGTCGAAGCCGGGGATCATCTGGCCGGCCATGCAGGTGAAGGCCAGCGGCTCGTTGCGGTCGCGCGAACTGTCGAACTTCGTCCCGTCGTCCAGCGTGCCGACGTAGTGGACCTTGACCTTCTTGCCTGCGTTGCTCATGCCGTCTCCGTTCGTTTTGGGGCATACTTGATGAGTTGACACTAGGTATTGCATTCTAGCCTTTGTGGGGAGGCCATGGGATGGCGGAGGGCTTCATCGGCGTGATGGACTCGGGCGTGGGCGGCATATCCGTCCTGCGCGAACTGGTGCGCGAACTGCCGCACGAGGACTTCCGCTTCTTCGGCGACTCCGCCAACGCCCCCTACGGAGAAAAGACGGACGCGCAGGTCCGGGCCCTCACGGAGGCGATCGTTGAGCGTTTCGTGTCCGATGGCGCCAAGGCCGTGGTGATCGCCTGCAACACAGCGACCAGCGTGGCGGCGGCCGGCCTGCGCGACCGCTACGACCTGCCGATCGTCGGCGTGGAGCCAGCGCTCAAGCCCGCCTGCGAGGCGCTGCCGGGCGGCAGGATTCTCGTGATGGCCACACCCGTCACGCTGCGGCTCGAGAAGTTCCAGCAGCTCGAGCAGGCCTACGATCAGGCCTGCGACATCGCCGCCGTCCCCTGCGTGGGCCTGGCGAGCCGCATCGAGCGGGGCAACCTCGACGCGCCCGACCTGCACGAGCTTCTGGAGTCCCTGGTGGGGGAGTACGCCGGCACGGTGGACGGCGTGGTGCTCGGCTGCACCCACTATCCCTTCGTGCGTCGGCAGATCGCTGCGGTCCTGGGCGACGTGCGCTTCTTCGACGGGGCGGCCGGCACCGCGCGTCAGACGCGCCGCCTGCTTGCGGCGGCAGGCGCCCTGCGCGAGAAGGGCGAGGGGAGCGTGCAGTTGGCGAGCAGCATCGACACGCCGGAGGAAGCCGCGCTCTACCAGCGCTTCTTTGCGGGCGAGCTGTAGGGAGCCGGCAACCGGCGGGGCCGCCTCAGCCATGCGGCGCGAGCTTGTTGACCCGGCGGTCGTAGGTGAGGATGCCGTTGGTCTCCTCCTCCACGTCGCTGAGCTGGGTGTACACATAGCCCGCGAGGCCGCGTGGCCAGAGGGCGCGCACCCGGGCGAGGAGCTTCCCGAGAGCCGTCGCATAGCTTGCCGCATCGTCGTACATCTCGTAGCCGTAGCCCTGGGCGAGCACGCTATGGGCGGGCAGGTGATGGGTGAGGCCGCCGAACTCGGAGAGCACGAAGGCGCGACGGCCGTCGCGACCGTATACGTGCAAGCGGCGGAAGTAGCTGTGGACGTCGAAGAAGTCACCCACCCGCTGGTCGTACCAGCCGCTTGTGGCTGAGATGGGACGGGTGGGATCGAGCGCGCGCACATCCTCGTGTGCCCGCGCCGCGTCGAACTGGCCCCAGGACTCGTTGAAGAGGCCCCAGGTGACGACGCAAGGGTGGTTGCCGAGACGGGTGACGGCGTCACGACAGGTGGCGCGCCATTCTGCCTGGTAGGCAGGATCGTCGGACCCAAGATCACGCTGATGGCGCGGCGTGTCGTCGCGGTAGTGGCGCTGGCGGAGCTCGAAGACGGTTGGGTAGGCGAGCGAGCGCTTGGGCTCGGGCGTGGCGCCGCCCGACGGCATGTCCTGCCAGACGAGCATGCCGAGTCGGTCGCAGTGGTAGTAGAAGCGGTCCTGCTCGATTTTGATATGCAGGCGGATCAGGTTGAAGCCGAGGTCACGGGCTGCTTCGACATCCGCGGCAAGCGCTTCGTCGGACGGTGGGGTGAGCAGGCCGTCGGGCCAGTAGGCCTGGTCGAGCACTCCCTCGAGCAAAAGCGGCCGGTGGTTGAGGAAGAAGCGCGGGACGCCCCGCCCGTCTCGCATGACCTCGCAGGTGCGGAAGGCGCAGTAGCTGTGGACAACGTCCTCGTCCTTCGCGTCGGCGGGTCCGAACCTCAGCTCGACAGCGTAGAGATAGGGGTCCGCCGGTCTCCAGAGGTGTGGATCGGAAACGGTCAACGTGAGGCTGACCTCGCCATCGGCAGCCCGCGCGCTGCCCACGGTTGCATGATCGCCAAGGTAGACCTGTAGCTCGCCCTCACCTTTTACCTGCGCATGGACGAGCAGCTGGCCTGCGTCGGGGTCAGGATGCAGGCTAAGCGCTGTGATGTGGGCGGTGGGGACCTCCTCGAGCCAGATGGGCTTCCAGATGCCCGACTGGGCCGTGTACCAGATCGACCCACGGTCCAGGCGCTGTTTGCCGCGCAGCTGGGTGCCAGTGCTACCGGGGTCGTAGACGCAGAGGGCCAGGTCGCAGGTGCCGCCGCCCGCGCTCAGCGCCTCGGTTACGTCGACGCTGAAGGGCATATAGGCGCCGGTGTGCTCGGCGACCTTCTTCCCATCGAGCCAGACGGTGCAGGCCCAGTCGACGCCGTCGAGGTGGAGTAGGACGCGGTGGCCCGGTGCGGCGTCATACGTGATGCGGCGGTGGTACCAGAGGAGCTCGTCGGGCTGGAGCTGCCGCGCGACCCGGGAGAGCGGCGCCTCGGGCGAAAAGGGCACGACGATGCGGCCGTCCCAGGCCGTGGGCTGCGTCGCCGTATGCCATGCCCCGCGGGCGGCGGACGCGCCGTTCGTCTTCACGATGGCGTAATCCCACCAGCCGTCGAGTGACTGCCAACGGTCGCGGCGGAGCTGAGGGCGGGGATGGGGCTCGCTTTCGCCAAGGCGGTCGGGGTCGAGGGCTTCGCCCCACACGGTCGTAAGTGGGGCGAACGTCTGGCCCGGGCTGGCGTGCGGCATGCTGCGTGCGACGCGGAACAGGTCGAGGTCGAACATCGGGCCACCTTCTTTCGCTCCAAGTGTACGTCAGGAAGCAGCTTGGCCCCGGTTGCAGTTCGTAGAGGTTAGAGAGCCTCAACGCGCTTGGTCTCGCGATCATCGATGACGAACGTCCCATCGTTGATCTCGTCGAGCCTCGAAACGAGCTCCGAAAGGAGGGTAAGCATCTTTCCTTTATCCTCCTTCTCCTGCTCTTCGTTGAACCAGCATGCTTGGCCATGGGAGTCAAACTCATAGTATGAGTCGTAGAGATTCTGAATGTCGTAGTTGAGCTTGCGCAGCTTGTTGTCGTTGTCAACTACAGCGATGCCTGTTTCGGGCCTTCCCGTCTCAGGGTTGCTTGTCCAGATCGGTCCTTGGAGATAATCCAGCATGATTACTACAGTCTTCATCGCTCGTCCCTTCTAATCTATGGGATACGCTGAGACAAGAAATCCGTTGAGACCGATGCCGGTGAGAATATAATCCCGTCCTGCATATCGGTATTTCCGGCTATACCCGTCTCTGCCGTGTCGCTTAACAATCTTGTTCTCGACAACCGTGCCGTATGTAATCACTCGGTGGAGAAAGGCTGGTATGTCGGACTCGCGTACATTGACCTTATCGGCAAAGTCTCTCGCATGACGCATCTGAATGTGTTCCAGCCCGGCCCCCTTGCTTCCATTTTCCAACCAGATAATCTGGCCGGTCTTGTCTCTCGTGATGAAAAGCATATTTTCGCGAGAGAACTTCACACCCTTCCGTTCAAGTTCTGCGACAAGGTTTTCGTTGATCATAGAGTTCTCGACGGCTCTCTCGTTTTTTAGAACCTTCAGAGCGTACATCCATGACTCGAACGTGCTCTGGGGCGAGCCGCTGGTTCCGTGTGCGAAGCCGCTTTCGCTACCTCTCATCGGAATCGCCTCGCTTCTTATTCGCATTACGTTCCTTGAGCATATTGTTGGGAATGACGACCTCGATGCCCCTATCGGTTGCGTACCTGAAGATCTCGAATGCTTTGTCATTGCGAGCGCAGACGTCATAGACAACAATCGCCTTGAGATTCAACTTATCGACGGTATAGCGAACGGACTTCTCGAGTATTGCACGCTCGATGGGGTCGTTTACATATCCTTTCGTGCTGAATGCCACGACGCTGCAGTCGTCGAGTCCGTCTAGCGAAAAGTCGATACTATCGATGGTCGGGAAGGTGATGTGTGGTATCACCACGGCACCCAACTCCATCGCAAGCCAAATGGAGATAACACGTGTCTTCTTGATGCGGTAATGGTTCTCGATGTCATCGACATCGCCGAATTGCGACGTGTCTGGGGAGATGAAGAACTTCACCCCCTCGAAACGCCTTTTAAAGAACTGCAGGCGCTGATAGCGTCCCTATAGTGGTGTAAAAGACGGGCGATGAGCCAGAGGCCCGTCTTCCAAGTAGACTCGTAATCGCCGAATTATCGAAGGGACTTGGAGG
>OMXZ01000047.1 GCA_900315165.1 uncultured Actinomycetes bacterium
TCTGGCTCTGCGACGCGCTGCCGGCCAAGTACCTGAGGGTGATGGAGTAGTGGCAACAGACCGCGGCGGCGAACCTCCGATGTGTCGCCGCCGCGGGTTCTCCTCCCAGAGGTGATGCGCCCGCAGGCCTTGATGCTAAACCGCATTTTCGAAGGTCGCCCTCACCGCCTCCTGAGCGCAGCGTCCTCCGTCTCCTCCGTGACCGTGGACGCGCCGAGCTCGCACCGCTCCGAGTTCGCGCGGCGCAGCAGGAGCGTCAACGCCGTCGAGGGCCGCATCGCGCGAGGGGGTGCTCATCGGTGCCTGACAAAGACAGCGCCGGGTCAATCTCTTTTATCTACACAGCAACCCCAGCCATACAGGCCGCCGCAAGCGGCACCAGCGGCGACCTGGCAACCCGCTTGCGAAAGAAACCAAGGAGGTGCTAGACCATGCCCCTGTCCCGCAGGAAGTCCCACATCATCGCCGGGGAGAAGACAACCGGGCGCTCGATGTCCGTCGCGAGGAAGTCCTTGTCGCCGGTGAGCAGGACGTCGGCGTTCGCCTTCAAGCTTCGCCCGCACTGGCAACATGCTCGATATCCATCTGAGCATAGAGGTCAAAGACCCTTTCGGCCTTCGCGGGCCACTTCTGCCTGAGCTTCTCCTTCAACTCTCCGTCGACATAAGAGGACGTGCAGAGCTCGTGGCCCGACCCCAATAGCTCGATGAGCAGCCTACGCACCCCGCCGCCGAACACAAGCGCCGAGATGATCACGTTGGTGTCCAGGAAGACCCTCATGCAAGCTGCCTCGACCTGCGGAACTCGGCCATCTCGGAGACCATGTCTTCCTCCGACTCCCAGCCTCCATCCCCATCGAGAATCGAGTCAACCTGGTCGAACGCGCGCTGGGTCCTCGCGGCCCTGCGCTGTCCGCGCGTCGTGAAGAGGTACACGACGTAGTCCGACGCCGAGCGCCGGTCCTCCTCGTCGAGCCCCTCGAGCATCCTCGCTATATCCGCTACCGGCGGCATGACGACCCCCTCCCGTTGCTGACCTTGCCAAGCATTCTACCCAGTCCGCAGACCCGTTGCTTGTCGTCTCGCGAGAGAGGGGTGAGATGGGGCTGCTGAACTGGCTGAAACCCCCGTCCGCCCCGGGGCGGGGACATTCTTCCCGCCGCATCGGCCTTTGCGGTACCGGGAAGCGGAGCAGGCGGCGTCGGTGGGTCTATCGTCGGAGCCCATAGGAGGATTTGGGAGCTACCGCCAACGCTTTTCTCCGCTCAAACGAAAAAAGGCCAGAGGTGCGAGCCTCTGACCTGCGGTTTCATGGTCGCGGGGGCTGGATTTGCGACGCGAAGCTAGTCCCTTTGGGAAACCAACGACCTCCGGGTTATGAGCCGATACTAGTAGCGTACGCTTGGATACGTTTGGGTACGTTTTCGTACAGCCCTCCCAGCTCGCGGCAGGCAAGTAAGTGCGTTTGAGCGCATTTGAATACGTCTGAATACGAGAGGAAAATCGCATCCCCGGCACTCACCCGCCACTCAAGGTTCTGTTATTTATTTTCTATATTTATTCCATTAGGGAACGTTGAGATTGCATCATGCGTTTCACCTGCTGTTTTTCAGCTAACCACCCCTGATGGGAATGCGTTTTCGTCCCAGGCCCAGATCGATCTCGCAAATCGGAAGAGGCCTGCACCGACAGCGCCCGGCAGCCTGCACGGCGAAAACCCGCTTGTTAGAGTCCCCCTCTGATCTCCTCAACCTGTTTCAGGAAGGGCGGCAACTCGTCGAAGACGATGTCGGCGATCATCGTCCAGTTTGTGCCCTCGTATTCGTGGACAAGCCTGTGCCTGAGGCCCGAGACACCGCTCCACGGCACCTCGGGATGGGCCTCTTTAAGCTCCCGCGAGACGTGATAGGTCTGCTCCCCGATGTTGTAGAGCGGCGTCGCGATGAGCCACTGCACCCGGTAGTCGGAAACGATCCCATCGCGCGTAATACCCTCGTCAGCGATTGCCTCCATAAGCCTCGCGCCAAAATTCGAGATGCGTGCGAGCCTTTCAGCATCGGTGTAGATCACAGCCGCACCGCCTCACGCAGGACCGCGTCGCGGAAGGGGCCGTCCTCGAGCTCGCCGAGCTCGTAGACGTCCACGTCCTTGCCGGAGGACTCGTGCAGGTCCTCCGCGAGCGCGAACACGTTGATGGGGCGGAAGCCCCTGCCGCGCGTGAGGAGGACGTCGATGTCGGAGTCCGGGCGCGCCTCGCCGCGAGCGTAGGATCCGAAGAGGGCCGCCTGCGCCATGCCGTACTTCTTCGCGAGCGGCAGAATTATCCGCCTCAGCTCGGCGGTCCCGTAGACGCCGTCGGATCGCATGCGGTACCCTCCCTCCCCAGAATGCCCGTCGGCAACATCATACCCCGAACGCGCTCGTTGCTGCCGCCGCTCTCGCCGCGTCCAAGGCACAGCGCCGGCGCCCGGCGCGTGGACCACGATATATGCCATTCCCCCCGAGGGCCCACGACTCGCCGGCGGGGTCGCCCAGCGGGACGGCAGCCGTGTAGAGGCAGGTGTGGCGCGCCCGTCTGCGTCAGCTCGTCGCGCATGGAGGCGGGGCACTCGTGCGTGAGCACGTAGAGGGTGCCGTTCGGCACGAGGCTCACGTTCCTGCGCCCCGACCCGTTCGCATCAAAGGGCGGCTTGGGTGAAGACGGCAATAGCGCCTTAACACTGCAGTCGGCCAAGCTCCCGGGACACAGCGACGAAATCCTCGCCTTCCTCGCGAAAGGCGGTCCCTCGACATCCTCCGAGGTCGCGTCGGGGATTGGCATCAGCGCCCCGCAGGCGCGCAGGGTGCTCGCGGCACTCGTCGGGCTCGGCGCCGTCGTAAGGACGGGCTCCTCGGTCTCCACGCGCTATCGTCTCCCGGGCAATCGGCAATGAGCGGCAATGAGCGGCAATGGCCTGGTGCAGTACTACAACTTGTCCCAAGCTCCTTGAAGCAGGCTCGGAGCAAAGACGCGCAGGGGCGGGACCAGCCACTGGAGCCTCGCGTAACCGCCGCCTAACGCGAGGAAACGCGAGAAGTTACGCGAGGTCGCAAATGAAACCGCAGCTAGATTAGCTGCATTCCCTTTTGATTTACGTGAGGACCTTACACGAGCCCATTGCACGGAAGGCTCGCGGGGGATTGTCACCATCCCCCGCGCGGAGGCAGGAGGCAGAAATGCCCATGAGAGACCTGGAAGCGCCCGCGCACGTGGGCCGAGACATGCTGTACGACTTCGTCTGGAGGATCCCCATGCCCGGCGAGGGGTACTGGGAAAAGGTGGTCGCCGGCATGCACCCGGGGAGGCCGCGGAGAGCCTCGGCGGGACCCCCGACGAGAAGGGGTTCGGCCTCTCCGGGGAGCGTGCGCATGTGTCGTTCTCCGAGCACCTCGGCAAGTACCGCAAGGGGCAGACCCCGAGCCGCACGTACAACGGCCTCCTCTCGCTCTGCGTGGGCTGCGATGTCTACAAGGACTTCCGTAAGAAGACGCTGGAGGAGGAAGTTCCGACGGCCTTCGCCGACGTCTGCGTGAGCGCGGCCTGCCTGGCGAAGGACAGGCGGGACGCGCTCGAGGCTCTCGTGGGCGCAAAGGCACGCCACGCGGAGCGGCAGGCCGCCATCGCCGCCGAGAACGAGCGCCGCAAGGCCTTCAACAAAGAGGCAGACCGCTATCGGGATGCCCTGCGCAAGACTGTAAGCGTCAATATAGGGCCTTGCCGGGCTTCGAGGCGTAGTAGTCGCGTATGTCGGGCGCCATGCCGTCCTTCGACATCCGGTGCTGGTAGACCTTCCTGCACACGAGGGTGAGCGACGCCTCCTCGAACGTGACACTGCCGCCCAGCCCGACCGGGGTGAGCCCGGCCGCCGCGGCCTTGCCGCCGTCCCTGCCCGAGCGAGACCCCATGATGCCGAGCGCCCACCGCTTCCGGAACAGCTCGAAGACCCTGTAGTCCCTCTCCTCGAAGTCGCCCATGTCCATGATCTGCCTCCTTGAAGGCTCCGGCACAGGCCCTCGGCCGTTCGCCTTCACTTTACACGGGCCTTACGCCGGACTTCCGCCAGGTCCTCTATCATCGGCCGTGGAAAGGGGGCGGCATGGCGTCTTCTGCGAAGGAAACACGCGAACGGTTCCGTAGGGCCCGGGTCCCCGCGACCATCGCCCTGTGGGTCGTCTCCATCGGCATGCTGTGGGCTTTCTTCCGCACGACCGAACGCACGGGCATCGGCCTGATCCTGGGCGGCACTCTGCTCCTGACGGTTGCCATCGGCGCGTCCATTCTGCAAATCGCCCTCGGCATCCGTAGCGGCTTGAAGAAGGCGCGCACGGCGCGTGCCCTGGGCGTCAGGGCAAAGGACATCGACTACTTCGACGGACATTGGTTCTTCCCGAAACCTCAGCTGCCTCAGTTCGACCCGGAATTCCATGAGGCCGCGTTCGACCGGAGCGAACCGGTGGAGATCGTTGACCATTACGACGAGAATTGGGATTCCGACGACGATAGGCCGAACCCCAACTTTTTCCGTCTGACCTGGAAGGACGCGGCGACCGGCAGGAAGAGGCACCTCGCCCTTTCCTATACTGGGGGCCTCTTCATGCGCCTGGTGAGATTCTTCGACCGCTGGCATATCCCGTACACCTTCAAGGAGATCTCGGATTCCCATAGAGAACTCTACGAGGCTTACACGGAGGAGAATCCAATCGGAATAAGCGAGAGGGACCGAGAGCGGTCGAAGTATGGCACATGCGCCTCACCGGAAAGACCCTGACCCGCTTGGCCTGCGAGCGCGTGGTTGGGACCAGGGTAAAAATATCTGCAGAGGGCAATGCCCTCGGGCACGAGGCGGCCGGCTCATAGCGAACCGGCCTTTTGCTTTTATCAACAGCGACGCTTTGTCGCAGGTTATGGAAACCAGCTACCGCATCCCGCCTCTGGGGATATTTGGGCCGCCCCGCTTGATTCGGACGATGCGCGATTCGCATGCGAGATGCCGGTGAGGTGGACCGACAAGCGCCCATAACATGCAAACACACACGGTATTCACGACGGCGCTCTCGGGGGAGGGCGAGCAAGGTCCGCAGCACAGGGCGTTCTCCCCCTCAGGGGAGGGGTACGAGCCGCAGCGCATGTCGGGTCATGACGCCACCCCCATCTTGCAAGAGAGGCACCGGTATCAAGTCGATTCTCTCAAGCAGGGCGGACACCATCATCAGCTCGAAGCTGAACAGACGTACGCGCATGGGCACGGAACCTCCGCACCTTTATTGGACGGTCTTTTTATCGGGCCAGATTTCTATTGATTCACTTATTTATATTTTTTGGGATGAGCGAACTTGCAGTGTTTTTCACCAACACTATTTGTTAGGAAGCCATACGAGAATGCTCGGCACTCACTTGGGCACTCAAACGAAATAAGGCCAGAGGAACGAGCCTCTGACCTGCACTTTTATGGTCGCGGGGGCTGGATTTGAACCAACGACCTCCGGGTTATGAGGCCAGAGGTCTACGTAAACAAACATACAGGTCTAAGTATGATAATAGCACATAAAACCGCAGGTAACCCGCGTGCTGTCAAACCGTGGAAAACTATGTCATAATCCCAATTGCGCACATTTTTGCGCACATTTTCGGAAATGTGCGCAATGGCAGCAAGGGGGCAGAATGACGAAGAAATACCGTGAATACCACGAAGGACGCATACGTCTCAAAGAGCTCGAACGTGGTAAACGCTACTCCGCGCGAGTACGGATGAAGGATAAGACAGGCAAGCTCACCTCAACGTACTCCAAGGCCAGACGATGCGACGCACATGGCAAGAGCGATGCCATGAAGCTCGCGCTCGCCTACCAAGACGAACTCGACAACGCGACCGTCACGCAGACAAACATCGACGTGACCATAGGCACATACGCCAGGGACTGGCACGAGTCTCGCGCGGCGCAGGGCAAGGTGTCGACACTCACAACCAAACGCGACGAGACCGAGATCCGACGCATCGAGAAATACCTCGGCGACATACGTCTACGCGACACTACCGCAGACGCTCTCGACCACGCATACACGAAGATGGCAACAGACGGCATCTCTCAATCAGGACGTGCCAAAACACACGGCAAGCTCAAGCAGATCCTAGACCAAGCCGTAGCGAGCGGCATCATTCCAAGAAACCCGTGCCATGGCATCAAAGGCATGACACGACCGAAAGTGACGGCAGCGAAGCGTGACGAGCAACGCGTCGACCAAGATGACCTCGTGCGACTCTTCGACATCCTCCAAAAGGAGCCGCAAGATGGCAAGACGGTCGCACTGTGGCTCGGCGCTGCCACAGGCATGCGTCGTGGCGAGGTCTTGGCACTGTCATGGCAAGAGATTGACCTCAACGAAGGCATCATCGACGTGAAATGGCAACTCGGCAAAGAGTGCATCCGCAAAGCCCCGAAGACCGAAGGAAGCGTACGCATCGTGCGCATATGCGACACATCGGAAGTGGCACAAGACCCCACCATCGCCTACCTCAAGGCATGGCGCGAGCGCCAGAAAACCGTTTTCAAGGCCTACAACGCCAAGCTCGACAAGATGGCTGACGCCGAGACGAAAAGGGCCGTGTGGGGCTTAGAAACACCCGTATGCAGTAACGCGAGATGCTCATGGCAAGGCGTGGATAACTTCGGGCGATGGCGGCGAAACTGGTACGTGAAGCATGACTTCGGATACTACGAACATGAGGAAGAGTATACCGACGCAGCAGGCATAAAGCGGATCCGTCGCACGGGATACCATGGCCCAAACTTCCACAGTTTGCGGCATACGCAAGCAACCGTGCTCATAGGCAGCGGAGCAGATGTGAAAGCCGTACAGGACAGGCTAGGACACGCGCAGGCATCAACCACACTCAACATCTATGCCGAAGCACAAAGGAGCAAGGAACGGGCAACAGCATCAATGATGAGTCAGCTCATCCGCAGCAAAACCCAAACTCCATGACCCCACGGATGAGAGCATACGAAGCCCCCTTTCACGGATGGGCTACGATTTGCGGCCGCCTCCGCCCGTGGGGCACCGACCGCCGCGCGCATGTCAAGCGCTTCGCCTACAAAGTTCCTGCTCGCGGGCGGCTCCCGTGCTACCATTACCCTCGACTGACTATGCGGCGCCTGCGGAGGCGGGCGCGGCCGGACGCCAAGGAAGGGGGCTTGACAGCCATGCGGAATACGCGCACGCTCCGCAGAGCAGGGCATGGGCTAACTGCGCCCTTTTTGCGTCCTGCGGGGCGCTTGAAACTGAATACAATATTCGTGATGGATAACCGTCGGATTTGATGGGGTTACTAAAACCCTGTCAGATTCGGCGGTTTCTTTGTATTCGAGAACTACAAGACGGAGGTACACATTTTATGAAGATCAAGAAGAGAATCCTGTCCATTGCCCTAGCTGGCACGATGGCGCTAGGTCTGGTGCCGGGCATGACCATGACCGCGCTGGCGGCAGACGGAGACACCAGCACCTACACCCTCACCATCCCGTCCACGCTGAGCGTAGCGAACAGCGGCTGGAACGCCACGGACGGCATCAGCGCCACGGGCACGCTGGCCAGCGGCAAGAAGCTGACCGTGACCGCAAGCTCTGACGGCGAGTTTGCACTTGTAAATCAGAGCGACAACACGCAGAAGGTCGGCTACAAGCTGGCAACCGCGTCCACGGACACGGAGGCTACCACCTCGTGGACTTTTGATAGTCTGAGCGACACCGCAGCAAAGAAAGATATGGGCATCATCGTGGAGGATTACAGCTCCAAGCCCGCAGGCACCTATCAGGACACCGTGACCTTTACGGCGAAGGTGGAGGTCGCCAAATCTGCCGCTGAAACACCCAGCATTGCGCAGGCAGATTGCACGTTCAGCCCCTCAAACGGCAAGAGCACGCTCTCAAACGCTAATATTACGACCTCTATGGAATACTCCGCCGACAACGGCACGACCTGGACTGATGTGACTTCTGCCGGCTCCATCGCTTCTCTCGCCGCAGGAACCGTACAGATCCGTGTCAAGGAGACCGATGAGAAGCTGGCGAGTGAAGCTGTTTCAATCACCGTACCAGAAGTACTTCATATTAACGAACTCGTAGGTCCGTACACCGGTGATAGACTCACCTGCGAGTACTACGCCGGAGAAACATGGCAGGCTTTGGTTAACAGGTATGGTTTGATAAAAGATTACAGTCGCAGAGCGGCTTTCGACAGGGATGGGTTTATCTATTACAAAGACAGAGGCAGTGCTGTTCTTGTCACTGATCTCGTAGATAACACAAAGACATACGAAGTTCAATAAGCAGTGAAAGGTCGTGAGCTTATGAACCGAAAACCGAATATTCTTGCGGCCTTTCTCGCCCTTGCCCTTGTACTCCTGCTGACCGCCTGCGGCGCGGGAGGCGACAAAGTGGAGCGGTTTGCGGAGGCCAACCCCGGCAGCGGCGAGAACATCGCCATTCCGGGCTATGAGAAGCTGAGCTTCGAAGCGGGCAAGACCACGCAGGCCGTGAACCTCAAAAACCCGGCGGAGAACGCCTGTGCCTTCGTCCTGACCCTGACGCTGGAGGGCGGCGAAACCCTCTGGAAGGGCAAGGTACTCTCCCCCGGCGAGGCGTTCACCCGCATCACGCTGGAAAGGGCGCTGGACGTGGGTGAGTACCCCGCGACGCTCCATTACGACTGCTATACCATCGAGGACAATCAGCCGCTCAACGGAGCGGAGATCCAACTGACACTTGAAGTGAAGTAACCAACAATACGAGGTGTGCATATGAGACAAAAACGATTTTTATCGTGGATCATGGTTTTCACCCTGCTTGTCGGAATGTTCAGGTTTCCGGCTTATGCGGAGGGGAACACGGCCACGATTAGACAAGATACCCCGAATCAACAGGAGACAATGAACATCACGCTGGTCATCCCGAAGAAAACCCCGGCGGCGACCGACCTGACCTATGCTGCGCCGTCCGACCTTACATACAGCGGCAGCGACAAGGCCGCGACCGTTGCCGCGGCATCCGGCGCGACGGGTATGGGAGACATCACGGTGAAGTACTACAGCGACGCCGCCCGCACCACCGAGGCAACGCCCAAGAACGTCGGCACCTACTATGTCGGCGCGACGGTAGCCGAGGGCGACCAGTACGCCGCCAGCACTGCCGTGCTCTACGGCGACGGCTGGACGTTTGAAATCACCAAGTCCACGCCGTCCGCACCTGCCGCACCGACAATGGCGAGCGTCACCAAGAACAGCATCACGCTGAACGCGGTGGATGGCTGTGAGTACAGCAAGGACGGCGCAAAATGGCAGGACGGCACCGAGTTCGCCGGCCTTATGCCCGGCACGGAGTACACGTTCTACCAGCGTGTCAAGGCGACGGCGAACACGAACGCCTCTCCCGCCAGCCAGGGCGCGACGTTCAGCACCGAGGCAGACACCTACGCCATGACCGTCACGCTGGTCATCAAGCCTGAGCAGACGATCACCGCCCCCGACGTGGCCGCCACCTACGGCGACACGGGCAAGAGCGTCAGCGCGAGAACCGACGGGGATGGCGCGCTCGGCTACGCCGTCAAGAGCGGCGATGCCGTGACGGTGAACGCCACTACGGGCGCACTGACCATCGTGAAGGCGGGCACGGCCACCATTACCGTCACGGCGGCGGAGACCGATACTTGCAAGCAGGCGACAAAGGACGTGACCGTGACCGTCGCCAAGGCCGCGAGCTCCGTCACCAAGGCGCCCGAGGCGACGAATCCCGCCTACACCGGCAAGGCCCAGGCCCTCGTGACGGCCGGCACCGCCGAGGGCGGTGAGATGCAGTACAGCCTCGACGGCAGCAACTTCTCGAAGGAGATTCCCACCGGCACCGATGCGAAGGCCTACACCGTGTGGTACAAGGTCGTGGGCGACGCCAACCACCTCGACTCCGACCCCGCGTGCGTTGAGGCGACCGTCGCTGCGAAGCCCGACCCTGCCAAGCCCTCCTACGCCGCGACCTCGGGTGCGGGCTCTACGTGGACGAGGGGCTCGAAGGACGGCCTCGCCATCACGTTCAAGCGCACGGTAGAGGGCGAGGACAAGGATGCCACCTTCGCCCACTTCGTCTCCGCCTCCGTGGACGGCAGGGAGCTCGCCAAGGACAAGGACTACGCCGCCGCCGAGGGCAGCGTCGTGGTCACGCTCGCGCCCGCCTACCTGGAGACGCTCTCGACGGGCAAGCACGAGCTCACCGCCACCTTCGACGACGGCTCCTCGACGGCCGAGTTCACGGTCGCCGACGAGGGGAAGCCCGGCCCTGCGCCCCAGCCCGAGCCAACGCCCGCCATGACCTACGCCGTTACCTTCGACGCCAACGGCGGCACGGGCACGATGGACAAGTTGGCTGTCGAGGCCGGGAAGTCCGTGGCGCTCACCGCCAACGCCTTCAAGCGCGACGGCTACGCGTTCTCCGGCTGGAACACCGCCAAGGACGGCTCTGGCACGGCCTACGCGGACAAGGCCACCGTCACGCCCACGGCGGACCTGACCCTCTACGCGCAGTGGAGGAAGGCCGCCTCGTCCCCGCAGCAGCAGACGGGGCGGACCTCCCAGGCGACCACGTCCAAGACCTCAACCGCGAAGTCATCGCTGCCCAAGACCGGCGACCCCGCCGCGCCCGTGGCCGCCCTCGCGACGGCCGTCGCAGGCGCGGGCGCCGTCCTCGCTGGCAGGCGCAGGAGGCGCTAGCCACGCGCCAGGCATACCGCACACCAACAGGGGTAAGCGCTCAATCTGACACGCGTTGAGGCGGCGCCGCCGGCGCGCCACAATCCTGGCAGGGACAGAGAAGCCTTGACGGGAGGGGTCGATGGATCT
>OMXZ01000017.1:0-4608 GCA_900315165.1 uncultured Actinomycetes bacterium
CCTCCAAGTCCCTTCGATAATTCGGCGATTACGAGTCTACTTGGAAGACGGGCCTCTGGCTCATCGCCCGTCTTTTACACCACTATAGGGACGCTATCTTTTTGAACGCTTCCGTCCATCCGCAATCGGCCTCGTCATGCATTCATACTTGGTTTTTCGGGACAGCCCTGAAATCTGCACTTCAATGTGAAAAGCTATCCACGACGCCTGCCCCGTCACACTGCCGGCGGCGCACCATCGAAAATCTTGCCGCGCAGTTAAGTAACAAAACGCCCGGCGACTTGATGATTTCTAGCCGCCGGGCGCCGTGTACCGTGTTTGCCGAAATGATGTGCAGCTTCGAGTCGGAAGCTACTTGTTCGTCCCACCCGGACGCGGAGTCTCGCGCGCGGCCAGGAACTCGTCGAACTGCGACGCCGACTCCTTGAAGTCGTTGGGCAGCACGACCGTGCTCGCGCCCTTGTCGGCGAAGCCGCGCATCATGTCGATCCACTGCGTGAACTCGAAGAGGCGGTTGGCGTCGGCCTCGGTCAGCTCGGAGCCCTTGATGGTGTCGATGGACTCCTTGATGCCACGGGCGATCGCGACGCGCTGGTCGGCGATGCCCTGGCCCTCGGCGGCCATGGCCTCGGCGCGCGCCTGGGCCGCGATGACCGTCTTGGCCTTCTCGGCGTTGGCGTCGTTCTTGGCGGACTCGAGGTTGTTCTTGGAGGCGATGATGTGGTTCATCGACTCCTGGACCTCGCGGGGCAGGCGGATGGACGTGATCAGCGTGGTGACGAGCACGATGCCGTACTGGAGCATCTTGGCGGCGACGGCCTCGTCGATGGCGGCGGCGATGGAGTCCTTCTCGGAGAAGACCTCGTCCAGGCTGCGGTTGGGGATCTGGCTGCGCAGGGCGTCGGCCAGGTAGTCCTTCATCTGGCCCACGGGATCGGTCAGGGTGTAGCGGCTCTTCCAGACGCCCTCGTCGGAGCCCTCGACGTGGTACTGGATCGAGACATCGAGCTCGATCGTGACATTGTCGGAGGTCTTGGCGTCGAAGGTCATGTGCTGGTCCTCGGTCATGAGGTCCACGTCGAACTGGCGGTCGACGAAGGGCACCTTCACGTGGAAGCCGGGGCCCTTGATGCTGTCAAACTTACCGAGACGCTCGATCACGGCCACGTGCTGCTGACGGACGACATAGGCGGTCGAGAGCACCGTCGCCGCAACGATCACGAGCAGGGTGACCAAAACAATGGTGCCGAACATAGTCTTTCCTTCCCACGGATACGCGTGTCGCTAGTATGGTAGCGCAAACCGAAAAGTGGCCTCACCTGCGCGGGCGGTCCCTTACCATGGGCTAAAGAAGGACGCACCGATGGCGGGAGGCGACGCATGGCTGAGCAAGATGGAGAGGTCCGGCTGCTGACCCTCGACGAATTCGAGCCGGCCTTCCCCGTCTCGCCGCGCAACACCGACGCGCTCGACCGCCGCTTCCGCACGCTCTACGTGGAATACGACTCGCTCGTCCGCACCGGCGGCAACGCCTCAGTCTGCCGCGCCCACAACGCCGCCGGCGAGACCCTCGGCGTCAAGCGGCCCTGGCCCGTCTGGGAGGACATGGATCCCGACCGTGCCAGAAAGACCCGCAACGTCGTGACCTCGATACTTCGCGAGGAATACCGCGCCCAGCGCGCCGTCTCCCTCCTGCGCGGCTTCCCCCGCCCGCTCGGCTTCGGCTTTTCCGACGGCGCCCCGCTGATCGTGATGGAATGGGTCGAGGGCGTCACGCTGCGAAAGGCGGCGCCGACCCTGCCCCACGAGTTCGACCGGGACGGCCGCGACCTCGGCTGCACGGGTGAGACGGTCTCGAGCCTGGGCATCGCCGTGCTCCGCACGCTGATCGCCGCCGACCGCCTCTATCCCGGCATCGTCCATCGCGACATCTCCTCGCGCAACATCATGCTGCGCACCGAGAGCCGGCCCGTCGCCGCACAGGCCGCGAGCTGCGACTTCGACGCCTGCCTGATCGACTTCGGCAGCGCCGCGGTCCCCGACCCCAACCTGCCCGCCTTCACGGTGCTCACCGGTGTGGCCCGCCGCGGCACACCCGAGTACGCCCCGCCCGAGATGCTCGCCCGCGACCTCCCCAACGCGACCGAGCTGCGCCGCAGCCCCAAGGTCGACGTCTATGCGCTCTGCTCCGTGCTCTACGAGCTCTACTGCGGCCACACGCCCTACGGCCTCGCCGCCACCCCGGACGCCGACCCCTACCAGGTCAAGGTGAGCGGGCTCTTGCCACCGCTCACGCCCCACATGCCCGCCGAGCAGGAGCTTTGCGACGCGATCGTCTCGGGTCTCGCGATCGCTCAAGACTTCCGCCCCGATGCGGAGATGCTGCTCCACCGTCTGGAGGCCTACCAGGAGAACTGCCCCGCCCGCAGCGACACCTATGTCGGCCCCTCAACCAGCGGTGGCGTCGCACCTGCCGGGACCTCCGAGAGCACCCTCATGGCGCTGGATCCTGACCCAGATGACGGGGCATGCGGATCGACCACCTCGCCCGCGACCTTCGGCTCCTCCAGCATGGCGACCCTCCCCACGCTCACCCCGGATATGTGACAGAAGGGAAACGTTCCCTATTGTCCCTATTGTCCGACCAGGCTTCGCCGCCTGCCCACTCCTACCGTTTGTGGGATACTGTCGGGGCACACGACAGCAAGCAAGGAGCACGCATGTCCGACATCAACACCGACCGTCCCGTCTTCCCGCACCGCGCCGTGATCACGGGCGGCATGCCCTACGGCAATAAGAACCTCCACTTCGGCCACATCGGCGGCGTCTTCGTTCCCGCCGACTTCACGGCCCGCTTCCTGCGCGACCGCATCGGGCCCGAGAACGTGATCTTCGTCTCCGGCACCGACTGCTACGGCTCCCCCATCATGGAGGGCTACCGCAAGAAGGTAGAGGACGAGGGCTACACCGGCACGATCGTCGACTACGTTCGCGCCAACCACGACTTGCAGAAGTCCGCGCTCGACGCCTACGGAATCAGCCTGGACCTCTTCGCAGGGTCGGGTCTGGAGCCCGCCGCCAGCGTCCACGCCGAGCTCTCCGACAAGCTGATCCGTCGCCTCTACGAGAAGGGCGTCCTGGTCAAGCGCGAGACGCTGCAGTTCTACGACACCGAGGCCCATCAGTTCCTGAATGGCCGTCAGGTCCAGGGCCGCTGCCCCGTGCGCGGCTGCAAGTCCGAGAAGGCCTACGCCGACGAGTGCGACCTGGGCCACCAGTTCGACCCCGAGGAGCTCATCTCCCCCGTGAGCCAGCTCACGGGCACCACGCCCGAGCTGCGCCCGGTGGCCAACTGGTACTTCGACCTGCCTCGCTACCACGAGGTCCTCGACGAGCTGATGGACGAGTGGGATACCGATCCGCAGGTCCGTGCCGTGGTCACCAAGACGGTCCGCGAGTCGCTGGCCGCCCCCGTCATGTACATCCAGACCAAGTACCGCGCCGCCTTCGACGAGGTCGAGGACAAGCTCCCCGCCCATACCCTGCACGAGGCCGAGGGCAACGCCACTTCCTTCTCCGTGGAGTTCGAGGGCTGGGAGGACCGCGACCATGCCCGCAACGTGCTCGAGGAGGCCGACATCCGCTTCCGTACGGGCAAGACGCTTCTGCCCTTCCGCATCACCGGCAACATCGACTGGGGCGTCCCCGCTCCCGACATCGACGGCGCCGCCGCGGCCGCCAACCAGGCCCTCACCGTCTGGTGCTGGCCCGAGAGCCTCTGGGCGCCCATCTCCTTCGTCCAGACCGTGCTCAAGCTGGACGCCGAGTCCGGCGCGGGCCGCTACTCCTCCGACAACTGGCGCGACTGGTGGTGCGCCGACGACGCCAAGGTCTACCAGTTCATCGGCCAGGACAACATCTACTTCTACTGCGTGGTGCAGCCTGCCATGTGGGAGGCGCTCGGCTGGGACCTCTTCCAGGACACCCCTGTGGCCAACTACCACATCCTATTCATGAACAAGAAGGCATCCAGCTCCGGCGCGATCAAGCCGCCCATGGCCGCCGAGCTGCTCGACTACTACACGCCCGAGCAGCTGCGCTGCCACTGGCTGTCGCTCGCGCTCGACCAGAAGGCTGTGTCCTTCTCGCCCAAGGCCTTCGACACGTCCGTCTCGCACAAGGACAAGAAGACCGGCGAGGACGTGCTCGTGAAGGACGACCCGCGCGTCGTGGATCCGGCGCTCAAGGAGTCCGCCTTCCTCACCAACATCTTCAACCGCCTGGCCCGCAGCTGCTTCTACGGTGCGGCCAACGCCTGCGACGGGCACCTGCCTGCCGTGGCCGCCCATGACGAGGTCCTGGACGAGTGCCGCGAGGCCACGCTCGCCTTCGAGCGCGCTGCAGCGGTCTTCGACGCACATGGCGCTCTGGCCGTGGCCGAGGATTTCGCCCGCGCCGCCAACAAGCGCTGGGGCGATGCCAGCAAGGCCGCCAACGGCGACGACGCGGCCTACGCCCAGGCGCTCGCCGACGCCTTCGCCGCGCTGCGCACGACCACGCTGCTCATGCACCCCGCCGTGCCCGCCGGCTGCGAGGAGATCTGCCGCC
>OMXZ01000017.1:4615-47291 GCA_900315165.1 uncultured Actinomycetes bacterium
AGACGCCCGAGCAGCACCAGATCGTGCCGCTGCCCCCGCGTTTCGACTTCTTCGAGAAGCACCCCACCCAGAAGAAGTAGCGATGACCGCACCGCAGCCCACGGACGATACGCCAGCGGCGACTCCGCTGCCGCCACAGGAGACCTCGGCTCCCCTGCCGCCGCGCCATATCGCGCGGCCCTACGACCTGCCGCTCTTTCCTGCGCAGCCGCTCCACATCGACACCCCGGACGGCGCGCGCATCGAGGCCTTCCGCTATGCGCCGGCAGCCGATGCTGCGGTTACGCTCAATGCTGCCGTGCCCGCTCGCTACCCCGTGCTCATGCTGCATGGCAACGGCGAGGAGCATGGCATCTTCGGCACGCTGGTCACGGCGGTCGTCGCCTGCGGCCGCGAGGTCGTCGCCGTCGACTCCCGCGCGCAGGGTCGCTCGACCCGCGGCACCGCTCCGCTCACCTATGAGCTCATGACCGAGGACGCCGTTCGGGCGCTGGATGCCGCCGGCGTCGCCCGCGCGCATGTGCTCGGCTTTTCCGACGGTGCGATCGAGGGCCTGCTCATGGCCCGCGACTATCCCGAGCGCGTCGCGTCCCTCACCGCCGTCGGCGCCAACCTCTCGCCCGACGGCCTGCCCGGCAACGACGAGTTCGAGGAGGTCTCACGCGCGTATGCCGCCTGGGCCGCTTCTCCCCTGTCGGCCCTGTCAGGCGCCACGGGGGCGACCTACGAGGACGGCACACCAGCCCCCACCCGCGAGCAGGCCGCTTGGACCGCCGAGCTTCTGCACCTGATGGTGGTCGAGCCGCACATCGACCCCCGCAGCCTGACGCGCATCACCTGCCCCACCTGCATCATGTCCGGCGCACTCGACGAGATCCCGCCGACGGAGACCGCCCGTATCGCCGACGCGATTCCCGGCACACGCAAGGTCGTCGTGCCCGGCGCCGAGCACACGCTGCCCAAGGTCGCGCCCGAGGCCGTCCTGCGCGAGCTCCTCGTCACCATCGCCGCTGCAGAATCGCGCGCTCTCCGCATTTTGTCGGCGCCGAGGCCTTCCTTACGCATGCGAATACGCTGTTCGGGACGCTCAGTACGCGGCTTAGGACACTCAGTACGTTCGAAAACGTCTGATTGGCTCATCATTCCGAATAATTGCATAAATGATGGTATAAAACACAAGGTAGATAGTCTAGATCAAAATCCACAGACGAACGATACTTTTTCATACCCCGTTTCCGGACGTACCGAGTGTCCTAACCAGCGTATTCGGTGTCCTGATATGCGTATTCGACGGCTTTCTCGGCGCGGTTAACGGCACTACTTACGGAAACGCTTGCCATTGGTGCAGCCGCCATCCACGAGCACGTCCACGCCCGCGAGGTAGCCGTTGCGCTCGTCGGCCTCTTCGGGTGTACCCATGCGCCGCTCGGCGCCGTACTTGAGCATGCCGTCACCGTGGCTAGCCTCTGCTTTGCCCATACCGGTTGCGATGAGACCGGGAGAAAGCGAAGCCACACGGATGCCCTTCTCGCCGAGGTCAAAAGCCGACTTCTGCGCATACCACACGGCAAAGTTCTTGGAGAGGGCGTATGCGAAGCCCGACTTGTTGTAGTCGCTCTTGGCAAGGTTTGCCTTCTTCAGCATGCGGCGGATGAAGGCGTCCTCGTCCTGCTCTGCCAGACGGTATATCTTCTCGTTGATGAGCAGCTTGGGCAGGGCGTAGGCGGAGTTGGAGGCTACGTCCACGATCACGCTGCCGGGCCCCATGACCTTCGCGAACTCTTGATTCACATAAACCGTGCCCAGCGCGTCGATCCGCACCATCTGCTCCGGCGTGCCCATCGTGGGTGAGACGCCCGCCGCGTGCACCACGTTGGTCACGCGCCCCAGACCGGCGGCATACTCCGCCAGCTCGCGCACGCTCTGGCGCTGCGACACGTCACAGGCGTGCGCATGGGCCTCGACACCAGCCGCCTCGAGCTCGGCCACCGCGTGCTCGAGCTTCGCAACAGTGCGGCCGGTGAGCACCACCACGCGCCCCTGGCCCAAGATCTTGGCCGCCTCCAGGCCCATGCCCGAGCCGCCACCGGTCACCACACATACCCGCTTGTCGTCCATGCTGACTCCTTTCGAATGTGACGGTCCCCCGCCCCCTGTCACGCGCGTCCCCTATCACGCGATGCCGTACCTACGCCTCCGCCTGGGCCTTGCGTTCCTTACGACTGGGCTTCTTGCTGGGCTTCTTGCGAATCACCTGCCAGAGGGTGCGCGTCCGCGTGCACCCGTGGAAGAGCTTGGCGAAGGCATAGCCCAAAAGACCCGCAAAGACGACCAGCGCGAGCAGGAGCAAACGCCATTGAGGTACCGCCGAGGCCGTGATGCGCGCGTCGGCCGAGATGCCGTTCATCGCGTTGGAGTTGGCGTAGGTGTAGAGGATCCGATGGGCGGCCTGGCGGACGTTGGCCCAATCGGCAACGGAGATGGCGTTCACGTCGTCGTTGTTCATGAGGTCGGCGTCGTTGAGCCACATATCGGTGCCCGCGCCGAGACCCTGGTAGATGCCGCAGTACTCAAAGGTCGGGAAGGTCGCCTGGTCGGTGGTGACAAAGCCCGCGAAGCCCCACTCGTCGCGCAGCGTGCCGGTCATAAGGCCCTCGGTGGCGCCCGACCAGGTGGGCCCGACGCGGTTCATGGAGGCCATCACGCCGCTTGCCCCGCCCTCGCGCACGCTCATCTCGAAGGGCGTCAGGTAGAGCTCGCGAATGGATTGCTCGTTGGCCAGCACGGCCACACCGTAGCGGTTGGTTTCCTGGTCGTTGAGGGCGTAGTGCTTGATGGTGACCACGGCGCCCTTGCTCTGGACGCCGCGGGTCTCAGCCGCGCCCATGGCGCCGGAGAGCAGCGGGTCCTCGGAGTAGTACTCGAAATTGCGGCCGCTCGCCGCCGTGCGGTGGATGTTCATCGAGGGCGCGTACCACACGGCCACGCCCGAGGCCAGCGAGTCCTCCCCCACCATCTGGCCCATGCGCTCGACGAGCCCGGTGTCGAAGGTCGAGGCCAGGACCATCTCGATGGGATAGGACATGCAGTCCACGCCGCCGCCGGTGAGCGTCGCCGAGATGCCTGCCGGACCGTCCTTGAGGGTCACGAGGGGCATGTCGATGCTGGGGATGGCCAGGCTCACATAGCCGCTCTGACGCACCAGGTTCCAGAGCTCCTGCTTGCTCATCTGGCCGATCAGGGCATCCCAGCGGGCGTCGTCGTAGGGCAGGCCCACAAGCGAGGCCAGCGAGAGGTGGCCGTATTGCTCGTCGGTCGTGGAGAAGACGGGCATGTCGGCAGCGCTGTCGGCGGGCTCGGTGGTGTCACCTGCGGGCTGTGCCACCTCCATGGCGTCGATGAAGGCCTGCGGCGCCGTCCAGGTGCCATCCGCATAGGTCTCGGGCCAGGTGCCCTGCCAGTCCGCGCGGGAGAGATAGGTGAAGCCGTCGTCCCAGGTGCGCAGGTCGGCGGAGTCGAACTGGTTGTGGATCTCCTTGCCCGTCTCGGCCGTGGCAATAAGCGAGCTATCGGCATCGGCCTGTTGCTGGTCGATGTCCCAGGCGTAGGCGCGTGCGGCGTCACCCGCGGCGTCCATTCCGTCGGCCGCGGTCTTGCCCTTGGCAGCCAGCACGTCATTTGTGGCCTCGTGGGCGTCGCGGGCCAGGGCCAGGTAGTACGTGCCGGATTCCAAAACGTAGGTGCCCGCGCTCCACGAGTCGTAGGTACGCAGCTGCTCCTGCTTCACCGTGATCGTCAGGTGCTGGGTCTCGCCCGGCTCGAGCAGCTCGGTCTTGGCGAAGCCGGCCAGTTCCACGGCGGGCTTCTCGATGGCGTTGGCACGGTCGTAATCGGTGTAGGGGCGCTGGAGGTAGAGCTCGGCCACGTCGCGGCCGGCCACGTCGCCCGTGTTGGTCACGTCGACGGAGGCCACGTAGCCATCGTCCGTCTTGTCCACCGTGTAGTTGGCCCAGTCGAAGCTCGTGTAAGAGAGACCATGGCCGAAGGGGGCGTCCACCTCGCTTGCGTAATCGAAGTCGCCCGCGTTGCCCTGGCCCAGCACGCTGTCCTCGTAGCGGGTCTCGTAGTAGCGGTAGCCCACGTAAATGCCCTCGGAGTACGAGAGGTACTTGGCGTAGGGCATGGTGTCCGGGTCGAGGAAGTCGTGCGTCTGGTTGCCGTTAGCGATGAGGTAGTTGCCGAAGTTCTGCATGGCCGGCGCGCTCGCGGGGTCGGAGGCGTAGGTGTCCACCAGGCGGCCGGACGGGTTCACGAGGCCGGCCAGCACGTCGCCCACGGCGTCGATGCCGGCCTGTCCGGGCGAGCCCACCCAGAGCACGGCGTCCGCGTCGGCCAGGTCGCCCAACGCGATGGGGTTGGCGGTGTTGAGCACCACGACCACGCGGTCGAAATGGGCACGCGCCTCGTGGAGCAGGTCCCTCTCCTCTGTCGTGAGCTGCAGGTAGCTGACCGGCAGGTCAGAAGACTCGCCGCCCGATCTACCGATGACCACCACGGCGGCGTCGGAGTAGTCCGCGTAACTGTCGCGCAGCTCGTCAGTGAACTCGCTCACGGGGCACTCGTTCACGGCGTAGTCGCCCCTACCCGTGACGTCGGGGGTCTTCTTGCGGTAATCCTTGCCGGGACCCTCCTCGTAGAAGTCCCAGGCGGTTGGGTTGACCTCGAGGCCCGCCTGCTCGAGCGCCTGCTTGAGGGTGTCGGCCTTGGAGGAATCCACCGAGCCTGAGCCCGCGCCGCCGTAGACGAAGTCCACGGCATCCTGGCCCAGCAGGGTCACGCGGGAGCCGCGCGCGAGCGGCAGCGCCGGGTCGTCCGCCACGTCGTCGTTGCGCACCAGCACGATGCCGCCGGCCTCCACCTCGCGCGCCAACTGGGCAGCCGCATCGTGCTGCTCGTCGGCATCGGTGTAATCGGAGGCGTAGTAAGTGGTGTCGGTGCCGCCCTCCACCTTATAGTCCTTGGCGCCCGTGTACATGGTGATGGCGTTGGCGAAAAGGGGTCCGACCGCAATGCCCAGCACCACGGCCAGGATGCAGACGAACTCCATCAGGCCGCCCACCAGCGCCCCGAAACCCCTCAGGAATTTATTGATGAACCGGACCAGCACGCCCACGCCACGCCCCCTTATACGACACCCAGACATCATAAAAGTAGGCCGCCCGCCGTCAGGCGGAGGGCCTGTGGCGCAATCCGCATGTCTCACGTCATAATTGGTTCGGCGAAGCGTCCAGTGGCTAGAGCTCCTCGGGATAGTAGAAATTCCAGTCGCGACGCAGGCCGGTCATCAGGTGCATGACGTCGGACGAGATAGCGAGGTTCTGCTTGCCCAGCTCGCGGTCGGCCACGCCTGCCTCCAGGTCGGACAGCACATAGCTGAGGGCGCGGCTGCGCTCGCCGGCGTGCATCTCCTCGCGGCGGCCGTCCTCGGTCCAGACGATGGTCGCGACGTCGGCGCGCGGATATTCCATGATCTCGATGTAGCACTTATCGCAACTGATCATCGCGCGTTTGGGCTGCTTGGAGTGCATGGTGAGCGAGAGCACCACCATCTGGCCCTCGGCGTTGCGCGCGACGATGCCGTCCATCTCGTCCACGCCGGTCGGCGCGGGGTTGGAGAGGGACACCCACTGGTTGGGGTTGCTCTCCAGGAAGAGGCGCGCGAGCGTGAAGGAGTACACGCCGATGTCGAGCATGGCGCCGCCCGCAAGGCGCGGATTAAAGAAGCGATTCTTCATGTTGTAGTCTTTGTAGCTGCCGAAGTTCTCCTGCACGAGGTTCACGCGGCCGAACTCACCGGAAGCGACGCGGCGCGCAAGCTCCTTGTAGAGCGGCATGTGCAGGATGGTGCAGGCGTCCATCAAGACGACGTCGTTGGCCTGGGCGAGGGCCATCGCCTCATCGAGCTCGCGGGAGTTGAGCGTAATCGACTTCTCGCACATCACGTGCTTGCCGGCTGCCAGCGCCTGGCGCAGGTACGTGATGTGGGTGTTGTGCGGTGTGGTGATGTAGACGGCGTCGATGGCAGGGTCGGCCAGCATCTCATCGAAGCTGTCGTACACGGTCGGGATGCGGTACTGCTCGGCAAAGGCCACTGCCTTCTCGTGGGTGCGGTTGGCCACGCCGGCCATCGTGCGGCCCTCGGCCGCCAGCGCGTCGCCCATCTCGTGCGCGATCACGCCGCAACCCAGAACGCCCCAGTTCAGGTGCGGTGCTACAAGGGTTTCAGACATCTTGGCATCTCCTTTGACACACGTGTGGGGCGGGCGAACCCGCCCCACACGAGGACGTTTGATGGCGACCGAGTGGCCCACATCGGGAACTACCCATTCAGTTGCAAGACCTCCGCAAACCTACCGCATGGCAGGTTGCCGCTCGCGACTTACTGCTCGTCCAGCGGCTTCTTCCAGGCGGAGAGAATCAGCGCGCCGACCACCGTGCCCGCGGCGAGGGCGACAAACCACATCACGGGATTGCCGATGACTGCGATGACCCAGGCGCCGCCGTGGGGAGCGGGGCTGTAGCAACCGAACATCGCGGACAGAGCGCCGGCGACTGCGGAGCCGACGACGCAGCTGGGGATGACGTGGCCGGGGTCAGCGGCGGCGAAGGGGATGGCGCCCTCGGAGATGAAGGACAGACCCATGATCCAGTTGACCAGGCCCGCGTCACGGTCGGCCTTGCTCCACTTGTTCTTGGCGATCATGGTGGACAGAGCGATGATCAGGGGCGGCACCATACCGCCGGCCATGCAGGCGCCCATGACGACCTGGCCGGTGGAGCCCAGGGTCGCGTCGGCGAGCAGGCCCGTGGAGAAGACGTAGGAGGCCTTGTTGAAGGGGCCGCCAAAGTCGATCGACATCATGCCGCCGACCACGGCGCCGAGAATGACGATGTTGGCGCCGCCGAGGCCGTTCAGGAAGTTGTTGAGGCCGGTGTTGATGGCACCGAAAATCGGGTTGAGCAGGAACATGACGGCACCCATGACGAAGACGCCGACGAGCGGGTAGAGCAGAATCGGCTTGATGCCCTCGAGGGACTTGGGCAGCTTCTCGCAGACCTTCTCGAACCAGCGCATGAAGTAGCCCGCGGCGAAGCCAGCGAAGAGCGCCGCGATGAAGCCGCCGGAGACGCAGGCTGCGGCGGCAGCTTCGGCGTCACCCGCGACGGAGGCCTGAACGAAGCCCAGGCTGTAGCCAGCCTTGGCGAAGACGCCTGCGACGAAGCCGGGGGCCAGGCCGGGACGGTCGGCGATGGACATGGCGATGTAGCCGGCCAGGATCGGCAGCATCAGGCCGAAGGCCTCCTCGCCGATGGTCTTGATGAACTTGGCGACCACCGTGGAGGAGCCATAGGCGGCGGTGCCCGCGGCGCCCATGTCGACGAGGAAGGCCAGGGCGGTGATGATGCCGCCACCGATCACGAACGGCAGCATGTGAGAGACGCCGTTCATCAGGTGCTTGTAGATCTCGTGGCCGATGCCGTCACCTGTGTCCTCGGCAGGCGCGGCCGCGCCGGTGCCCTCGTAGACGGGAGCCTCGCCGTTCAGGACCTTGTTGATGAGCATCTCGGGCTCCTGGATGCCCTTGGTGACGTTGGTGCTGTAGACGGGCTTACCCGCGAAGCGCGCGAGGTCCACGTTCTTGTCGGCGGCAATGATGACGCCCTTGGCGCCCTTGACGTCCTCGGCGGTGATGATGTTCTTGGCGCCGCCGGAGCCTTGGGTCTCGACCTTGATGGAGACGCCCATCTCCGCCGCCTTCTGCTCGAGGGACTCGGCGGCCATGTAGGTGTGGGCGATGCCAGTCGGGCAGGCCGTGATGGCGAGCACGTCGAACTTGCCGGCCTGCTGCGCGATCTCGCGCTCCTTCTCCTCGGCAGCTGCATACTGCGCGCCTTCGGCCTCGGTCAGGATGCCCAGGAACTCATCGGCGGTCTTGGCGGCACGAAGCTTGTCGCAGAGGCCCTCGTCCACCAGCAGCTGGGAGAGGGAGGCAAGCACCTGCAGGTGCACGTTGTCCTCGGTATTGGGGGCGGCGATCAGGAAGAGCAGCGTGGTGGGCTCGCCGTCAAGCGACTCGTAGTCGACGCCAGCGGGGATGGTCATGGCGGCCAGGCCGGGCTTGCTCACGCCGTCGGACTTGCCGTGCGGGATGGCGACGCCGTTCTCGACGCCCGTCGACATCTCCGCCTCGCGGGTGAGCACGGCGGCCTTATAGGCCTCCGGGTCGTTGATGTTGCCCTGGCCGACCATCAGCTCGACAAGCTGGTCGATGGTGTCGGCCTTGTCCTTGGGCGCTCCCCCGATCTTGATCGCACCAGGACTGAGCAGGTCTGCAATCCTCATATCTCTCCCTTTCCTCCTGCGGTCGCCCGCAGTCCTATCCCACCAGCCACGGCGTGGCGACGGGCAATTACCGATGGTTAGAGCGTTACTAAAGCGTCGCGAGCAGGGCCTCGGCCTCGGCGCGCGTCGTGAGCTCGGACGAGAAGGCCGATGCGCTGCCACAGGACACACCCATCTTGTAGGCGTCCTCGTAGGTGCCCTTCTCGAGGTAGCCGGCCACAAAGCCCGCGACCATGGAGTCGCCGGCGCCCACGGAGTTGACGACCGTGCCCTTGGGTGCGGGGCCGCCCGTCACGGTGCCGTCCTCGGCGACGAGCACCGCGCCCTCGCCGGCCATGGAGATCAGCACGTTGGCCGCGCCGCGCTCCTGGAGCTTCTTGGCATAGGGGACGACCTCGTCGCGCGTCCGCAGCTCCACGCCGAAGATGGCGCCCAGCTCATGGTTGTTGGGCTTGATGAGCCAGGGGTGATAGGGCAGCACGTTGGTCAAAAGGTCGCGCTCGGCGTCGACCACGATGCGGATGCCGCGGCCGTCCAGGCGGGCCATGATCTGCTCATAGATGTCGGCGGGCAGCATCGTGGGGATGGAGCCGGAGATGATCAGCACATCGCCCTCGACGAGGCGGTCAAGCTTGGCCATGAGCTCGGCAACGTCGGCCTCCGTGATGTTGGGGCCCATGCCGTTGATCTCGGACTCCTCGTCGCTCTTGATCTTGACGTTGATGCGGGAGAGGCCCTCGGCCACGTGGATGAAGTCGCACTTCGCGCCATAGGACTCGGTGCGCTCCTCGATCTCGCGGCCCGTGAAGCCCGCGACGAAGCCCAGCGCCACCGACTCGTGGCCCAGGTTTCCGAGCACGATCGAGACGTTGATGCCCTTGCCGCCGGGCAGGATCTTCTCGGAGCACGTGCGGTTGACCTCGCCGAGCCTCAGATGCTCGACACCCACGGCGTAATCGAGGGCGGGATTGAACGTGACGGTGTAGATCATGCAGGTACCTCCACTACGTTGGGTTGCTTCCTATAGACCACGTCCACCTCGCCGCTGGCGATGACGGTGGCAGACGCAAAATCCGCAAAGGTGACCGGAGCCACGGTACCGAACTTGCTGGCATCGGCAAGAACATAGCGCTTGCCCGTGCGCTCCATCGAGATGCGCTTAACCTGGGCCTCGTTGATGTCGGGCGTCGTGAAGCCCTGCTCGAGCGTGGCGCCGTTGGTACCCCAGAAGCCCTTGGTGAAGTGATAGCGCTCGATACCCGCAATGGCCTCAGGCCCCACCAGGGCCTCCGTGGACATCTTGAGCTCGCCGCCGGTCATAAGCGTGCGGTAGCCCTTTCGCACGAGCTTGCGCGCCGCGACGATCGAATTGGTGACGAAGGTGGCGCCCGCGGCGGAGGGGCCCAGGTGATCGACCAGCGTCTCGGTCGTCGAGCCCGCATCGATATACACGAAGTCGCCCGGCTCGATCAGAGTCGCGGCATGGGCGGCGATGGCGTCCTTCTCATCTATATAAAGGGGATACTTCTCGTCCATCGCGCGGTCGGAGGTCTCGTAGACGACGCTATGGAGGGCCGTCGCCCCGCCGTGCACCTTGATCACGCGTCCAGCATGGGCGAGGGTATCGATATCGCGGCGGATGGTCGCGGGCGAGGCGCCGAGCTCGTCGACAAGGATGCTTGCCGAGACACTCCCCCGCTCGTCAACCAGCTGGGCTATGCGATCCTGACGTTCCTGTGCGAGCATGACACCTCCTCCGTTTGTTGTTGAAGATTATGCGCGTATTCGCTCAATATCGCCTGTTATTGCTCATTATACTCTCTAAACGGTTGTTATTTCGCCGCAAACGGTCATATTCGCTCAATTTCGCTCAATATTTTCTTGAAGATACCCTCTGATTCGCGCTTCGCGCTGAAACTCTGCGGACCAATTAAGGCGAACCGGGCAAGTGTGGAGGGAATGTTAGGTACCTCCTGATATTCCTTAGGTACCTTGACATCTATTTGCTAGGTACCTAACATTCCTATCGTATGGTCTGTAAGGAGGTACGATTCCATGCACGATATTTCCGAAGGAAGTAGCGTCGGCAAGCGCATCTTGCACGACTTCGGCTACTTTGGCCACTTCCTGCATATGCACGCGGGCGGCCGCGCCGGCAAGCAGTACGTGCTCATACGCCTGCTGAAATCCGGCGGCAGCCTGACCCAGCGCGAGCTGCAGGAGGTCGGCGGCACGGCTTCGGCATCGATGTCCGAGGTGCTTGCTAAACTTGAAAGCGAAGGTCTGATCGAGCGCGTGCCGCTCGAGACCGACGCCCGCCAGCGCATGGTCCGCCTGACCTCAGCGGGCGCGGCGAAGGCGACCGACATCGAAGCGCACAGGCTCCGATTCGAGAAGGACGCGCTCTCCCCGCTCAGCGAGGAGGAGCAGGGCGAACTGGCCGGGATGCTGGACCGCGTCGCCGCGCATTGGCGCCAGATTGAGGACAAGGAGAGGGTGGCAGTACATGAGTAATTCCGAATTCGAGAAGAAGCTCCCCTTGCGGACGATCTTCTCGACGCTGGCCGGCAGCATCCGCGAATACAGCAAATACGTCAAGGTCACGCCCGTGTTGGTGATCGCGGAGGTCATCATCGAGTGCATCATCCCCTTCATCACGGCGCATCTCATCGACGCGATCCAGCTGGGCCGCGGCCTCGACGTGATCGGCCGCTACGCGGCCATCCTGATCGCGCTCGCCCTGGTCTCGCTTCTGTGCGGCGCCGGCGCGGGCATCACCTGCTCCATCGCTTCGGCGGGCTTCGCCAAGAACCTCCGCCACGACATGTTCGCCAACATCCAGACCTTCTCCTTCAGCAACATCGACCGCTTCAGCACAAGCTCGCTGGTCACGCGCCTCACGACCGACACCAACAACGTCCAGCAGGCCTTCATGATGCTGATCCGCATGGCCATCCGCAGCCCGCTCATGATCATCTTCGCCATCGTGATGGCCTTCATGACCGGCGGCCCCATGGCGGTCATCTATGTCTTTGTCTCGATCCTTCTGGGCGTCGGCCTCTTCGGCATCGCCATCGGCGTCATGCCCATCTTCCACCGCATCTTCAAGAAGTACGATGCGCTCAACGACTCCGTCGAGGAGAACGTCTCGGGCATCCGCGTGGTCAAGTCCTACGTCCGCGAGGATTATGAGAAGCAGAAGTTCAACGTCGCGTCCGAGGCCATCTACCACGACTTCCTGCATGTCGAGCGCATCCTGGCCCTCAACGGCCCGATCATGACTGTCTGCGTGGACATCGTCTACACCTTCGTCGTCTACTTCGGCTCGCGCGCCATCGTCACCAGCGCCGGCCAGGCCATGCAGGTCGGCCAGATGTCGGCCCTCATCACCTACGGCTTCTCCATGCTGATGAGCCTCATGATGCTCTCGATGGTCTTCGTGATGATCACAATGGCCGACGAGTCCTCCCGCCGTATCTGCTCCGTGCTGATGGAAGAGTCCGACCTCAAGAACCCCGAGCACCCGCTGATGGACGTACCCGACGGCTCCGTAGACTTCGACCACGTGAGCTTCTCCTACTCCGCCGACGCCGAGCGTGAGGCGCTGGAGGACATCACCCTCCACGTCAAGAGCGGCGAGGTCATCGGCGTGATCGGCTCCACCGGCTCGTCCAAGTCCACGCTCATCCAGCTAATCAGCCGCCTCTACGACGCCACCGAGGGCTCCGTCAAGGTCGGCGGCCACGACGTCCGCGAGTACGACCTGGACACCCTGCGCAACCAGGTGGCCGTCGTGCTCCAGAAGAACGTGCTCTTCAGCGGCACCATCAAGGACAACCTTCGCTGGGGCGACCCCGACGCCACCGACGAGGAGCTCGTGGAGGCCTGCAAGCTCGCCCAAGCCGACGAGTTCATCCAGCTCATGCCCGACAAGTACGACACCTACATCGAGCAGGGCGGCACCAATGTGTCCGGCGGCCAGAAGCAGCGCCTCTGCATAGCCCGCGCCCTGCTCAAGAAGCCCAAGATCCTCATCCTGGATGACTCCACGAGCGCCGTGGACACCAAGACCGACAAGCTGATCCGCGCCGGTTTCCGCAGCTACATCCCCGAGACCACCAAGTTCATCATCGCGCAGCGCACCAGCTCGGTGGAGGACGCCGACCGCATCATCGTCCTGGACGACGGCCATATCGACGCCTTCGACACGCCCGAGAACCTCCTGCGTACCAACGAGATCTACCGCGACATCTACCTCACGCAGAACAAGGCCAGCCACGACGAGAAGCTCGAGGAGCTCGACGCCGAGGGTGATGCCGCCGCAGATGCCGCCGCCGACGGAAAGGAGGTCGAGCAGCATGACTAAGAACTACACCGGCAACGCCGCCTCCAAGGGCATACGCGACACCGCCGACCACGCCGTGACCGACTACCTGACCCACGAGCCCACGACCGCGGACCAGGAGCGCATCAGCGCCGCCAACGATCCCGCCCGCTACTCCAAGGCGCCCAAGCCCGGCTCCCTGCCCCAAGACGGCAAGGGCCATGGCAAGGGGCCCCAGGCCGGCACCATGACCGTCCTTATGGGCGTGCTCAAGCTGGTCTATTCCTTCTATCCCGTGCATCTCGTGGTCATGATCGTCTGCATCATCCTGCAGTCGCTTCTGTCTACCTTCCCCTCGGTCTTCCTGCAGCGCGCCATCGACGTCGTCAACCAGTGCTGGCAGTCGGGCGACTGGGCGACCGCCCAGCCCCAGATCGCGCACATCGCGCTGAGCCTCATCCTCCTGTACGCCTTCGCGCTCGCCGCCCAGACCATCCAGCTGCAGCTGGGCGCCGTGGTCACCCAGGGCACCCTGATGAAGCTACGCGACAAGATGTTCGACCACATGGAGGACCTGCCGATCAGCTACTTCGACCGCAACCAGCGCGGCGACATCATGAGTTACTACACCAACGATGTCGACGCCCTGCGCCAGCTCATCAGCCAGGCGCTGCCCAACCTGCTGACCATGGCCGTCGCTATGATCTCGGTCTTCTTCCTGATGATCTGGTACTCCGTGCCCCTGACCGCCGTCGTCATCGTGATGCTCGCCTTCATGGGCTGGCTCACCCAGTACATGGGCGGCAAGTCCGCGCGCTTCTTCCTCAAGCAGCAGCAGGAGATCGCCCGTGCCGAGGGCTTTGCCGAGGAGGCCATGAACGGCCAGAAGGTCGTGAAGGTCTTCACCCACGAGAAGGCTATGCAGGCCGACTTCGACGAGGTCAACGAGGCGCTCTTCGAAGCCGCCAAGGCCGCCAACATCTACGGCAACACGCTGGGCCCCATCCTCTTCAACCTAGGCAACCTGGCCTACGTCGTGGTCGCGCTCGCCGGCAGCATCCTGCTCGCCGTGAACGCTCCCAACCTCTCGATCTCGGGCATGGCGCTGTCCATCTCCATCGTGATCCCCTTCCTCAACCTCACCAAGCGCTTCGCCGGCTCCATCGGCCAGGTGTCCCACCAGATCAACTTCGTGGTCATGGGCCTCGCGGGCGCTGAGCGCATCTTCCAGATGCTCGATGCTGAGCCCGAGACCGACGACGGCTACGTCACGCTCGTCCGGGTCAAGAAGGGCGAGAACGGCGAGCTGGTCGAATCCGACGAGCGCACTGGCATGTGGGCTTGGAAGCACCCGCACAGCGACGGGACCCTCACTTATGTGCCTATGCACGGCGAGGTCGTCATGGTCGACACCGATTTCGGCTACACCCCCGACCACCTCGTGCTCCACGACATCTCGCTCTACGCGCTGCCGGGCGAGAAGGTGGCCTTCGTCGGCGCGACCGGCGCGGGCAAGACCACGATCACCAACCTGATCAACCGCTTCTACGACATCGCCGACGGCAAAATCCGCTATGACGGCATCAACATCAACAAGATCAAGAAGGCCGACCTGCGCCACTCCCTGGGCATCGTCCTGCAGGACGTCAACCTCTTCACCGGCACCGTCATGGACAACATCCGCTACGGCCGCCTGGACGCGACCGACGAGGAGTGCATCGCCGCCGCCAAGCTCGCCGGCGCCGACAGCTTCATCGAGCGTCTGCCCGAGGGCTATGACACGATGCTCACCGACAACGCCGAGTCGCTCTCGCAGGGCCAGCGTCAGCTGCTCTCGATCGCCCGCGCCGCCGTCGCCGACCCGCCCGTCATGATCCTCGACGAGGCCACGAGCTCCATCGACACCCGCACCGAGCAGATCGTCGCCCGCGGCATGGACAAGCTGATGGAGGGCCGCACCACCTTCGTCATCGCCCACCGTCTGTCCACCGTCCGCAACTCCGACGTGATCATCGTGCTGGACCACGGCCGCATCATCGAGCGCGGCACCCACGACGACCTCATTGCGCAGAAGGGCACCTACTACCAGCTCTACACGGGCGCTTTCGAGCTCGAATAGCGCCTACCTCATCGGACCTGACGGAGGGGAGGGTCTGTATTGCCCCAGCCGCATGGCTTCGCCAAATGTCGGCTGAGACAACACAGACCCTCCCCTCCTGTCTGCTTCGGTGGGGTAGCTGCGGTCGCCACGTACGCCGGTCAGGGTGTCGCTTCGCTCCCCCGGCCGGCTGATATGTCATAGTATGCGTTAGTGGCGGCGGTGCTTGCGGTCTTTGCGCAGGATGGAGCCCACGATCCAGAGACCCAGGATGAGGGCGAGGAAATAGCCGACGAAGCCGATCACGGGAACGCCGAAGATAACGGGCTTGATGCGGGCGTAATAGACGACCGACGAGCCGATGAAGAGGCCCGCGACGACGATGCTCATCGAGAGACGGTCCGCCGAGCTTGACAGGCCGCGCATCGCATCGTTAATGCCCGTCAGGTCGAGCTGCGTACGGATCTGCCCGCGGGTCAGCATGCGCGAGAGCGTCGGCAGGTCGCGCGCGGCGCGCAGCAGGGCATGGCTCGCCTCGTAGGATTCGCGGACGTAGCGTTTCGCCTCGCGTTTGACCTGCTCGTCGACCTGTATGGTGGAGCGGACGTGCTGACGGATGATGTCCACGATAGAGACGCCCGGCAAAAACTCGTCCACAACGCCCTCAAGCGTCACGAGGGAACGGGCGAGCATCGTCACCGTGCCGGGCAGCTCAATCCCGTTCTTGCGGGCCATGGACACCAGCGCGTTGAAGAAGTTGCCGAGGTCCAAGTCCTCGAGCTCCGCATCACCGTACTCGGCGATGATCTCGTCGAGGTCGGCGAGCAGGTTCGCGTGGTCGACCTGGGAGAGGTCGGAGATCGAGAATCGTAGGAGGCCTTCCTTGAGCCGCACGGAGTCGCGCATCCCGACCGCAAGCACCATATCGCGCATGGCCGCACGATCATGCGCGGACAGACGCCCCATCATGCCCAGGTCAAGATAGACGATTTTGCCGTCGCGGATCAGGATATTACCGGGGTGGGGGTCGGCGTGGAAGAAGCCGTCATCGAGCATCTGCTTGGTGTAGTTGTCGACGAGCTTAGTGCCGATCTCGGTCAGATCGTACTCACCCTTGACAAGCTCGTCGGTCTTGTCGATCGGGATGCCCTTGACATAATCCATCACGACCACATGGCGGGTGCACCAGCGACGATAGACCTTGGGGCAGTCGATGTAGGCGACATCGGCATTGTTGCGGCGGAACTCTTCGAGGTTCTTGGCCTCGACCAGAAAGTCCGTCTCCTCGCGGAAGGACTGCCACAGCTCGTCGACCACCGAAGTGAAGTCGATGAACTGACCGTCGCTCATAATGCGGTCGGCACGCTTTGCCAGGGAGCGCATGATGGAGATATCCTGCGCCATGATCTCCTGCACGTGCGGGCGCTGGATTTTGACCGCCACGAGCTCGCCCGTGATGAGGCGGGCCTTGTGCACCTGCGCGACCGAGGCCGAACCGAGCGGCACATCGTCGATCGCGTCGAAGATGTCCTCGATGGGCATGGTGTATTCGTCACGCAGGGCCTGGAGCATGGCGTCGCGTTCCATCGGCTCGACCGAGGTGCGCAGCTTCTTGAGCTCATCGCAGAAGCTCTCGGGCAGAATCTCGGACCGCATGGAGAGAATCTGACCCGCCTTCACGAAGGTCGGGCCGAGTTCCTCCAAGAGCTGGCGCAACGTCTGCGGGGTAAGGCCGTGCAGCACGTCGTACTTCCGCGCGATATCAAATATCTCGCGGAGGCGCGCCGCCTTGCTCGAGCGCGTAATCTGATAGCGATCCTCGACGGTATCCCTACCGCCGAGGATGCCTATGGTCTGCCTCGACCCGTCGTCGTCACGAAGTTCGTCTTCGGGGTCAAACTCCGGATCCGTCACGAGCGATGTGTCCGGATGCTACTCGGCGTCGTCTTTGGGCTCGTCGGCCGGCTCGGGCTCGGCCGGCTCGGGCTCGGCATCCTCGACATCGACCTCGACGGGCTCGGCGTTCAGGTCGTCCTTGATCTTGGCGACCTTCGCGGCGTAGGCCTCGCGCTCCTCGGCGTTCATCATGCTCATGCGGCTACGCAGGACGGCGGCCTCGGCATCGCTGCTGGCAGTGGTCGCCTTGTGCTTGAGCTCCTCGTTGAGGGCCTTGCCCTGCTCGACCGTGATCTCGCCCCTCTTGACGAGGTCGTCGATCAGCTGCGTCGACTTGTCGGCGGTCAAGGCAACGGCACCGACCCCGGCCAGGAACACCTTGCGCGCGGTATCGCTCATGTCATCGATAAAGCTCATGTGAGTACCCCTTCTCTCAAAGGTAGGCGCCCTCCGCGCCTTTCGCCCTGATATACCCATCGTAGTCGCTCTCGTTGCGCGGAAATCCGACCTATCGGCAGATTGCGGGGAGCGGACTTATGCCAGGAAAAGCCGGCGCAGCTCATCGACCGTGTGCGCGATGGATGCAGCACCTGCCTTCTCGAGCTCACCAGCCGGCGCGGTATCGCCATAATAGACGCCGATGCAGGGGATCCCCGCCTCGTGCGCAGCCTCGACATCGAAGTGCCGGTCACCTACCATCACGGCTTCGTCGAGCGAGAAGCCCGCCGCCTTGACCGCGGCTTTGATGGTATCGGCCTTGGAGACCTTGCCGTCCGAGTCCTTGCCCATCACGATGGCAAACTGGTCGGCGATGCCCGCCTCCCCCACGCAGCGCCGCAGCAGCGGCGTGCGTTTGGACGAGGCGACGGCCAAGGTCCGCCCGTCTTCCGCAAGGTCGGCGAGAAGCTCGGGAATGCCCGGAAAAGCAGGCCATGCCTCAGGCCCATAGGTCCCGTATATCTCGCGATAGCGCCGCGTGACCTCCGCGGCGTCGGCCTCGGACAGGCCGTACACCATCGAGAAGGCCTGAGGGAAGGGCGGCCCCACCAGGCGGCGCAGATCGCCAAGCTCGTCCTCAGTCAGACCGAAACCGATCAGAACGCGCCGGGCGGTCTCGACGATCATGGGCATCGTGTCGCCCAGCGTCCCGTCGAAATCCCATACGATGCAGGGCTGTCTGCCTGTTTCCATCCTGCTGCTCCTCACGCTGCGATAGGTCTGCTGTCCGCACTATAGGCTACGATAGTCGCGTTACGAATCGCAAACGAGGGGGCACCATGCACGCCGATCCCATCTACTGCTACCGTCCCACGCCCGAGCGCGCCGCCGAGTTCGCCGCGCCGGCCTACGATGTCTTCGACCGCGCAGGCGCCGCCGCCTATGTGGAAGCCCACCCGCGCTCGTTTCTGGCAATCGACCGTCCCGAGACGGGCTTCGCACCCGACCACGACATGTACGCGGCCGACGTGTACGAGCATGCCCGCGACCTGCTGAACGAGCGCGTGGCCGACGGCACCCTCCTGCGCGATGAGAAGCCCTGCTACTACGTCTGGCGCCTTGCCACGGCGGAGAGCCACACGCAGACGGGCATCGTGGCCGGCGTCGCCGTGGACGACTACGAGGACGGCACCGTCCACCGCCACGAGGACGTGCTCAAGGCCAAGGCTCAGGACCGCATCAACCACATCCGCACGACCAACGCCCAGACCGGCCCCATCTTCCTCGCCTATCGCGACGACCCGACGATCGACTCCCTGGTCGCCCTCACGACCACGGGCGAGCCGCTCTACGACTTCACAGCCGAGGACGGGTGCCGCCACACCATCTGGCGCATCTCGCGCGAGGTCGCGGTCCAGTCGCTGCAGCTGATGTTCGACCGGCAGGTGCCAGACGCCTACATCGCCGACGGCCACCATCGCTGTGCCTCTGCCGTCGCCGTATGCGAGGAGCGACGCGCCGCGGCACGTGATGGGAAGCTGGATGAGGCCGCCGCGGGCGCCGACGAGACCGCGCCCTACGACCGCTTCCTGGCCGTGCTCTTCCCCGCCAGCCAGCTCGCCATCATGCCCTACGACCGCGTGCTCTCGGATGCGGGCGGGCTTTCCGCCGCGGAAGCAATCGACGCCATCCGCGCCGCCGGCTTCACAGCCGAACCTGCCGAGGGCGTCGTGGACCCCGAGGAGGCGGGCACCTTCGGCCTCAAGATCGGGGGCGGCTGGTGGAAGGTCCGTCTTGCCGGCCCGGCGATCGACGACCCCGTGGCCTCCCTCGACACCCAGATCGCGCAGGACCGCATCCTCGCCCCCGTCTTCGGCGTCGAGGACCCCACGAGCGACCCGCGCATCACCTTCGTGGGAGGCGCCGACGCCGCCGACCAGGCCGACCGCAAGGCAGGCGACACGGGCGTGGCCCTCACCCTGCATCCCACCTCGATCGACCAGCTCATGGCCGTGGCGGACGCCGGCAAGCTGATGCCGCCCAAGTCCACGTGGTTTGTACCCAAGCTTCTTTCCGGCCTCTTTATCCGCAGGATCTAGAAGCGGCGGACTCGCCCCGACACGGTGCCACGTTTTTTCACAGCGATGGCGTTCGCGTGTTATAGATGTCGCGGGCGCGGGTATATTCTTACCCATCAACTTGATGGGATTTGGAGATCTATGAGGCGTCCTGACGACAAGGCCCGTGTCGACCTGCCGCTTGCCATGGTGGCGCTGCAGGCCGTGGCAACGGTAGCGGTGCTTGCCGGCACGGCGGTGCTCCTCGCGGCCGTCTTCACGACCGCCGGGGTCGCCAACGCCGTGACCTTCGTCGCCGGACTTGCGGCGGGCGCCGCGTCCATCGGCGTCCTCGTTTATGCCAGACGCAGACGGTCAGGGGCGTCTTCCGATGAAACAGCACCGGCCGAACAAGCTGACCTGGCGCAGGACAGTGAGTCGGACCCGAAGGCCATCGATATGCCGGCGGTTGCCGATACACCGCTCGTCCAGGCCGCTCCTGCCGCCGAGCCCGAGGTCGAACTGACCTCCGAGCCCTCCAAATACTCAAAGCTCGATATGGGCACGCTGGTCGACCGCTTGGTCGGCTGCCCCGACCCCGTCGCCGAGCTCAAGTTGATGGAAAAGGATATCGCCGACCGTGAACAGGCATGGAAGGGCCATGGCCGCTGGAGCGAGGGCAGGTCGGTGCGCGAGCGCGACCGGCTCATCGCCCGTGCCTTGGGGCGGGAGGTTCCCGACGAGGACAACGGTCCGGACCCCGATCCCGAGGTCACGCCCATCCCCTCGGGCATCGAGCTCTTCCTCGCCCATCGCCTGCGCGACTCGGGTCTCTACGACGACGAGGTCGAGATGCCGCAGATGCACATCGTGTGCCCGCGCAGCTCAGGCATGTTCTACCTGCGCGTCGAGCAGCCGCAGGTGTCCTATGGCGCCATACTCGTCGTGCTGCGCATCGAGGCCGCGCTCAACGCCGTCCGCTTCGCGCTGCGCTATTACGACGACGAGGAGCCGACCGAGTACGAGTGCATCGAGCTGCAGCAGCGCATCACGTCCAGCATCGCCGCGCAGGCCGCCCCGATTGACGAGCCGCTCGAGACCGACGAGGGAATCGATCCCAATGGCGAGTGGGCGGTCCGCCATGCCATCTCGCAGGCCATCGAGAGCTACCAGCTCCCCTATCGCCTGGTCGCGAACTTCCGGACCAATGTCGCCGATGGCAACGTCGCCATCGAGGTCATGCTCACACCGAGCGACGTCTTTCCCACCGAATGTATAAGCGCCGAGGCGGGCAATAAGCGCATCCCTGCGACCAAACAGATGCGCCGCATGCGCGCCTCCGATTACGCCCTGCGTCTTGCCATCCTCCTCGCGGCGTCCGCCTTCCGAGCATCAGCCGAGGTTAAGCACGTCTGGGTGGCCGGCATCCTCGAGACGTCCACGCGGCGCGACTGCTACTACTCCATCGACTTCGACCGCTGGCGCTTCGCCAAGGTCGACCTTTCCGAGGTCGACGACCTGGAGCGCATCCTGCATCCCTTCTGCCCGGCCCTGCGCCTGGAGGACGGCTTCCTCCGCCCGGTCATGCAGACCTTCGCCCTGTCCGAGGAGCGCTTCTGCCCGCGTCGCCGCTTTGAGAGCGTGTCCCTCTCGTCCCGCCGCCTGCGTGGGGCGGTCGCCGAGGCCCTCGGCACCGACCATGTGAGCGGCCTTGCCGTGGACGAGGGAGAAAAGCGCGCCGCCGTCGCCGACGACATCCTCCGCCACCTCGCCCATCCGGAGGACGAGCGCGCGACCGAGCGGGATGTACACGCGATTCTCGAGATCGCCGGCGACGACCCCGACCCCAGCGTGAGGTCCGCCGCCGAGCGCACCGCCCGCGCCCTGGTCACGGGGTCCATCAGCGACGACCCGCTCGCCGTGGTGGACGAGTTCGTCTCGGGCGACCTGCTCACCCGCGCAAACCAGGCCGCGCAGAAGGCGCTCGCGGCACACGACCTCGTCCGCGCAAACAAGATCCTGGCCGAAGCCCTCTCCCCCATCGACGACGAGGGGCTCTACGAGGACACCGATCACGTGGTCTGGCGCTACTTCGCCGACTTCGTCGACCGCGCCCTCTACAACCGCCTCGTCGACCTCGAGGGACGCTCGCTCATGCTCGTCCCCCGCGGCTATTTCGACGCGCGCCTGCTCATGACCGTCACCCTGCTCGCTTCCAACCGCCCCGAGAAGGCCGAGCGGCATGCCCGCCTCCTCACCCGAATCGCCCCGCTCGACACGCGCTCGCGCCTGCAGGTCGTTCGCGCGCTTGAGGGCCAGGGCAAGGACGACGAGGCGATAGAAGAGCTCCGCGGCCTTCTCGAGATTGCCCACGACCCGCAAAGCGTCGGCACCGCCTACTACCGCATGGCCTTTTTCCAGTGGAAGACGGGCAATGTGACTGCGGCCAAGGCCTGCTACGCGCTCGCCATCCGCTTTTTGCCGGCCGCGGCGCAGACCATCGCCCTCGAGATCGCCACGCTCGCGATGGCCACAGGAGGTTCGACCGACCTTGACCATGAGATGTCGGAGCGCGAGGTTGCCGACACCCTCGCCGCCCACAACATCCCCGACGCCCCGACCGACCGCGTGTCGGAGGCCTTCTTCCAGTGCGCCCATGCCGCCGTCGACGCCGAGATCTTCCCGGTCGCCCGCAACTTCATGTCGACGATGGCCGCCTTTGCGCCCGACGACGTGATTGTGGGTATCCTGCACTCGCTCGAGGACGCGCCGGACTCCCGCCTGTAGCGACATCCCGACGCGAAAAAGGGCGCAAACAACAAGAGGGTTACGAAAAAATGGGACCCCGCACCGACAGGCAGCCGATACGGGGTCCCTTCTTACGCTGATGGCGGCACGCGGCACGCTTAGAGGTCGAGCTCCATCAGGCGGGCAATCGTGACAATGTAGATCTCGAGCGCGCGCTTGAACTGGGCCTCGGAGAAGCCCTCGTCGGCGGAGTGCTCGGCGCCGACCCAGTCCGGCATCGGGTCGGAGGGGTCGTTGGGGCCGAAGGCGCAGGCGCACTTGAAGTGGCGTGCGTAGGTGCCACCGCCGATCACGTAGGCCTTGGCGTTGCGGCCAGTGTACTCGTTGTAGGTGGCGACGCAGGTCTCGATGGCAGGGTTGTCCGGCTTGATATAGAAGGTCGGCATGTCCAGGTCCACAGTCAGCGTGGCGTTGCGGCCCTCGAGGAACTTCTCGATCGCGGCGCTGATTTCGTCCGAGGAGATCGAGGTCGGGTAGCGGGAGTCGATGGTCTGCTCGAAGACACCGTTCTTGGTGCGGACCGTACCACCGATGCAGGTCAGCGGACCAAACATCTCGTCGTGGCTCGCGAAGCCCATCGAGGAGCCGTCGGTGGTGCAGAGGATGTCGTGCTCGAGGTCGAGCCAGACGCGCTCGGCATCGCTGCCGATCTCCTGGGCGCGCAGGTAGTCAACAAGGACGAGGATGGCGTTGACGGAGCCCTCGGGGGTCGAGGCGTGGGCGCCGATGCCCTCGGCGGTGACCTTCGCGAGACCATCACCAGCGGGCTCGACGGTAATGCGGTCGGCCGCGGGGAGCTTAGAGGCGTCAGCCTTGACGACCGCAGTCGCCTGGCCGGGGACTGCGTTGCCTGCGGAGCCGCCGTCCAGCTCGACGATCTGGTCAGCGATGGCGGAGGCGGAGCGGATCGTGGCGGAGTAGCCGCCCTTCTCGCCACAGATCACGGGGAAGTCCGCGTCCGGGGTGAAGAGGAAGGCGGGCTGCTCGAAGTTGTCGAGATACCACTCGACATCGCGCATGTCGGTCTCTTCGTTGTTGCCGATAATCATGCGGAGAGTGTAGGGATTGACCGTGCCGGCCTTCTCGGCGCGCTCCTTGAAGAACTTGAGCGCATAGAGGCCGAGCGTGAAGGGGCCCTTGTCATCGAGGACGCCGCGGCCGATCATGAAGCCGTCCTTGCGTGTGACCTCGAAGGGCGGGAAGGTCCAGCCGGTGCCCTCGGGGACGATGTCGGTGTGGCCGATGAGGGCAATCTGCTTGTCAGACGCGCCCTTGATGTCGGCATAGCCGATGTGGCCGTCGCAGTTGTGGGCGTCAAAGCCCAGGCGGTCGGCGATCTTGACCGCGGCGTCGAGCGCCTCGAAGGCCTTGGGGCCGTAGGGCTTGCCCGGCTCGGCGGCGTCCATGTCCTCCACGGAGCGGATGTGTACCAGCGTGTCGATATCGGAAACGATATTCTCCCACTCGCGCTCGATGTACTCGCGCGCCTCTTGCTTGAGCTGCTCGTCTGCCATAAAGCATCCTTTCTGACTCGCAGTCGTACGTTGCATGACTCAGCTAGTTTAACGTATGCCGACACAGGTTTGAAACAATTCGACAGGCGGTAGGGTCTCGGCGCTGGTCGAGAGTCCAGGCTCTAGCCGACCTCGATATTCCGCCAGTCATCGAGCCACATGTCGGCAATCCCCTGCACCTCCGCGATGTTCTGCACGTCGTCGCAGGCGTTGACCGCGCAGGTCATCATCCCCGCCGACTGCGCCGACCGCAGGCCGATCGCCAGGTCCTCGAACACGATGCAGTCCTTCGCTGCGACGCCAAGGCGACGGGCGGCCTCCAGGTAGATGTCCGGCGAATCCTTGGGCCTGTCCACCTCCCGGCCGAAGACGAGCGCGTCGAAGAGGCCGCGCACGTCGATGTGCTGGCAGGCGAAGAGCACCTCGGGGTCGTTGACCGTCGCCAGGGCACAAGGGATGCCCCGCCGCTGGAGCGCGTGGATGTAGTCCTCCACGCCAGGACGCAGGGTCACCCGGGACTCGTACAGCGCCCGTCCCATCCGGTTCCACTCGTCGCAGATATCTTCGACCGACTCGTGAAGCTGGTAGCGCTCGATGGTGTACCTCGCTCCGGCCTCGAATCCCAAGGCCGAGAGCGCCCGCTGATAGTCGGGCGTCACCTCGAACCCACGCGCGCCGAGAAAGACGCGGTCGACCTCGGTCCATACGTCCCGCGTGATGGAGATGGTCCCGTCGAAATCAAAGATCGCGCCTTTGAAGCTGGGCGGCCAGAGTCCGACCGGTCCTCCGCTGACAGACCCGCCGACCGATTGATTGACCTGCAGACCCACGCGCTACCTTCCCGTCTATGAGAGTGGGCGATGCACCCTCTTATTGTATTCGGTCAAGGTTACATCGGCAGTCCCAAGTCACTGGGACGCGCGAGGAAGACACCAACCGCCAGTTGGCGTCAAAACAGGCCGCGAATGAAGAAGCATTTAACGCCAGATGGCGGTTGGTGTCGCAATCAATCTACCAGCAATATCACACGTTTCCGCTGGTAGTTGGTTAATGAATTTGATGCACACCAACCGCCAGTTGGTGTAAAAACCTGACGCCAATTGGCGGTTGGCGTCAGATCAAACGCACGCAAAGCATCCGCGGAGGAAAGACTAGGGCGCCTATCAATCTGTCGGTGACCTAGCCCAGATCGAGCTCCATCAGGCGGGCGATGCTCACGATGTAGATCTTGAGCGCGCGGCGCAGGGCCTCCTCAGAGATTGCCTCGTCGGGGCCATGCTCGATGCCGACCCAGTCCGGGTCCTGCACGGCGGGATCATGAGGCCCGAAGGCAGCGGCGCGCTTGAAATGGCGCGCGTAGGTGCCGCCGCCAATCGTGAACGCCTTGCCCGGCCGGCCCGTGTACTCCTCATACGTCGAGAGCAGGGTGCGGATCTCGGGCAGCTCGGGGTCCACGTAGAAGGGCGTCACGTCGCGCCACTGCTCGTAGCTGCAGCCGAACTGGATGCCGAAGGCCGCGAGCTTGGCGCGGAGCTCGTCGCCCGTGACGCTCGTGGGGTAGCGGCAGTCGATCGTCTGGACGAACTGGTCGCCGACGGTACGCACGGTGCCGCCGATTAGCGTGAGCGGGCCAAACTTGCCGTCGGCCGTGTCGACGCCGATGGAGGAGCCATCAGTCGAGGCCAGGAGCTGCTGCTCCATCCCCAGGAAGGTCATCTCGCCGCGCGAGCAGATATCGTGATCGAGCAGGTAGTCGACCAGCAGAGCGATGGCGTTGACCGTGCCCTCGGGCATGGAGGCGTGGCCGCCCCTGCCATGGGCCGTGAGCAGGAAGGTCCCGTCCGCGGCAGGCTCGATGTCGATGCCGTCCGCCGCCGGCAGCTCATCAGCCGTGGCGCGGACGAGGGCCGTGGCCTGGCCGGGCACCGCGTTGCTCACCGTGCCGCCGTCGAGCTTGAGGATGCGGTGGCCCACCACATGCCCCGAAGTGAACTGGCCTCCATAGAGGCCCTTTTCGCCGCAGATCAGCGGGAAGTCGGCGTCAGGCGAGAAGCAGAAGGCCGGCTGCGGGTACCGCTCCAGGTACCAGTCCACATCGGCCATCGTGGTCTCCTCGTCGTTGCCGATGATGCAACGCAGCGTGTAGGGCAGTCTCTCCCCCGTCCGCTCGACCTGGCGCTGGAAAAAATGTGCAGCATAAAGAGAGAGGACGAAGGGACCCTTGTCATCCAGCACGCCGCGGCCGACCAGGTAGCCGTCCTTGCGCGTGACCGTGAAGGGGTCGAAGTGCCAGCCCAGGCCCTCGGGCACGACATCGGTGTGCGCGATGGTCGCAACCTGCACGTCCGTCTTGCCAGGGAGGTCCGCGTAGCCGATGTACCCGTCGCAATCATGGGCGTCGAGCCCCAGGCGGGAGGCTATGCCGATGGCTGTCTCGAGCGCCTCGTGGGACGCGGGGCCCCAGGGCATGCCCGGGACCGCGGCCTCCTTGTCCTCGACCGAGCGGATGCGGACCAGCCGGTCGATATCGGCGACCACGTCCTCCCACACCTCGTCGACGTAGGCGTCCACTTCCTGCTTGAGCTTCTCATCAGCCATCGTAACCCCCAAATAAATGAAACCGTCTACCCGACGATGCGTCTCGACCAGGCAGACCTCCCGTATACTGATTCCGGTTATCTATTGTAGCGAGGAGAGCGCTATGAACGACGATATGAAGACACCCGCGGAGCTCGACACCTCCCGGCTGACCGGCCACCCCATGGCCCCGAACCGCGACGGGGAGGACATCAACGCTGGCATCAGCCCGGCCCGCAACCACGGCACGGAGCCGACCACGGTCTTCGACGAGCCGACCTGGGCGCCGAGCCCGGAGGAGTCCGACCACCCCGAGCTCTGGGAGATGCCCTACCTCTGGCGGCCCGACACCCCGCACCGCCCCGAGGCGGAGCCCGGCATTGATCCGGAACATGTGGAGGCCAACGCCGAGACGCCCTTCCCGCCCGCCGCCGAGGCCGCACCCGACGGGGCCAAGCTCCGCCTCGCCCAGCGCATGACCGACCGCATCGGCCACGCCGTCCGCACGACCGACCCCGAGTACTGGGGCTTCTATAGCTGGGTCACGGACGACATGAAGAAGGTCGTCCGCCGCATGAAAGTCCGCGTGCCGATGACCCTGCCGGCCCTCGCGAAGGCGCTGTTAACCCTCCGTGGATACGCCCAGCTTCGCAAGGGGTAGGGCCGCTTCGGCGATGGGATCCCACTTCGCCTGCTTCACCCAGTAGTCGTAGAACGGGTACGGCGTCGCCTTGTACTGCCGCCAGGTCCTGTCGTACGAGTTGATGGACGATTGGCTCACCACGAGCTCGGCGACGCCCTCGGACGACCTCCCTCCCTTGAAGCTCTCGGTCCACTTGAACCACGCGAGGTAGTTCCCGAGCCTCCTGGTCGCGACGCCACGGAAGGGCGCGAGGAAGCAGGCGAGCCTGGAGTGGAGGTTGTTGACGCGGTTGATCTTGTGCCGCGAGGCCTTGGTGGCGACGTGCACGGCGCCGACCGCCCTCATCGCGTTCGGGTAGGCGTTGGCGCCGTCCGTGACGGCGACGGCGCCCCTGCTCACCACGTGCGAGAACGCGTCCCTCGCGCGCTGGGCGTCCATCGGGCCCCTGCCGGTCATCTCGTAGAATATGTCGCCGACCTCGTTGGTGCCGGTGAGCACGCTGATCTGCTCGCGGCCGTCGCGGCCCCTGCCCTTCCTCTTCCTGGCCTTCCTCGGCAGGCCGCACACGCTGCGGTCGTGGTTGCCCTTGAAGTTCTCGGGGACGAAGAACTCGTCGAGCTCCACGCCGCGCCCGCGGGCGCACCTGTAGGCCGGCATGCTCCGGGCGATCGCCTCGATCACGCGGTGGCGCATGAAGAACGCCGTCCTCAGGCTCACGCCGCACCTCTCGGCGGTCCTGCGCAGGGTGAGCCCGTCGACGTGGCACTGCGCGAACCTCATCCAGACGTCGCGCGGGAGCTTGGAGGCCCCGAAGACGCTGTTGGTGGCCGCGGTGAAGGTCCTCCCGCAGCCCCGGCACAGCCACCTCTGCGCGCCCCCCGCCGTCTTCCCCCTCTTGACCGTGTGCTCGCAGCCGCACCTCGGGCAGGCCGCGGCGCCTTCGCCGCCCTTTGCCGCGAGGTCGAAGATCTCCTCGTCGATGATGCGCCGCAGCTCCCTGAGCGCCTCGCGCCTCTCCCTCTCCGGCATACGGGACAGGGACTCCCTCGCAATGGTTGCAATATCGCTCTCCATGCCACCGACCTCCTCTTTCTCGTCAGTGACATTTTCGCAGAGGGGTCGGACACTGGATATTCGCGCCATACGTACGTTTGTATCCACGGAGGGTTAACAGCGCCCTCGCGAAGGCCTGCCGCATGACCGAGGACGAGGTCAAACCCATCATCGACCACATGGCGCAGGCGGGCCTCGTGGAGTACAACTGGGAGAACGACCGCCACGAGAAGCAGTGGGTCCTCCCCGTTCAGCTGCCCGGCATGGGCGAGTTCTACGCCATGAACCAGCACATGGAGCAGGACCATCCCGAGATGGCGACCTATTTCGAGCGCGTCGCCTTTGTAGGTCCTGCTATGGTCGCCCCGATGGTCCCGCCCGGCGGCGCCGGCCTCGGCATGCACGTGATCCCCGTCGAGTCATCCATCTCGTCTGCGACCACCTCCGTCGACGTTGAGCACATCTCCCACTGGCTCAAGAAGTACGACAAGTTCGCCTCGTCCACCTGCAGCTGCCGCATGTCCGAGACCATCCGCGGCCTCAACGCGGGCGCCGACCCCGAGGGCTGGTGCATCGGCGTGGGCGACATGGCCGACTACGAGGTCCAGACGGGCAAGGGTCGCTACATCTCCTACGACGAGGCCATGGCGATCATCCGACACGCCGAGGAGCTCGGCTTCATGCATCAGATCACCAACATCGACGGCGAGGACAAGATCTTCGCCATCTGCAACTGCGACAAGTCCGTCTGCTACGGCCTGCGCACCAGCCAGCTCTTCAACACGCCCAACTTCAGCCGTTCGGCCTACATCGCCAAGGTCGACCCCGACAAGTGCGTCGCCTGCGGCCAGTGCGTGGAGAACTGCCCGGCGGGCGCCGTCAAGCTGGGCCAGCGCCTGTGCACCAAGCATGGCAAGGTCGAGTACCCCCAGCGCGAGCTGCCCGACGAGACCGAGTGGGGCCCCGACAAGTGGGACCTCGACTACCGCGAGCACAACCGCATCGAGACCTACGACTCGGGCACCGCGCCCTGCAAGGTAGCCTGCCCCGCCCACATCGCGATCGAGGGCTATCTCGACCTGGCCAAGCAGGGTAAGTACACCGACGCCCTGGCCCTGATCAAGAAGGAGAACCCCTTCCCTGCCGTGTGCGGCCGCGTATGCAACCACCTGTGCGAGGACGCCTGCACCCGCGGCACGCTGGACGACCCCGTCTCGATCGAGGCAGTCAAGCGCTTCCTGGCCGACCGCGACCTGGATGCCGAGACCCGCTACGTGCCGCCTGTCCGCCAGCCCTCCCTGCGCGGCCCCTACACCGAGAAGGTCGCGATCGTCGGCGCCGGTCCGGCGGGCCTGTCCTGCGCCTACTACCTTGCCGAGATGGGCTACGCCCCCACGGTCTTCGAGAAGCGCCCGCTGCCCGGCGGCATGATGACCTACGGCATCCCCTCCTACAAGCTCGAGAAAGACGTCGTGGCGGCCGAGATCGACGTCCTGCGCGAGCTGGGCGTGGAGATCCGCTGCGGCGTCGAGGTCGGCCGCGACGTGAGCCTGGGCGACCTGCGCGCGCAGGGCTATAAGGCCTTCTACCTGGCCATCGGCGCCCAGAAGGGCCGTCTGGCAGGCGTCCCCGGCGAGGAGGGGGCCGACGTTGTGACGGCGGTCGACCTCCTGGCCGATATGCTCGGAAGCGAGAATGTCCGCCTGCCCGGCCGCACCGTGGTCGTCGGCGGCGGCAACGTGGCCATCGACGCGGCCCGCGGCGCCCTGCGCTGCGGCTCGGACGAGGTCACGATGTGGTGCCTCGAGGGCGAGAGCGAGATGCCCGCCACCCCCGAGGAGGTCCGCGAGGCCACGGAGGACGGCGTCGCCATCCGCAGCGGCTGGGGCCCGGCCTCCGTCGAGCGCGATGCCGACGGCAAGCTCCTCGGCATCACCTTCAAGCGGTGCACGCGCGTCTTCGACGACGAGGGCCGCTTCTCCCCCCGCCTACGACGAGCAGGACACCCGCTATGTCGAGGCCGACCACGTGATCATGAGCATCGGCCAGGCCATCGACTGGGGCACGCTCTTGGACGGCACCAAGGTCGAGCTGGGGCGCGGCGCCCGCGCCGAGGCAGACGCCCAGACCTACCAGACCGCGGAGCCCGACATCTTCGTCGGCGGCGACGACTTCACCGGCCCCAAGTTCGTGATCGACGCGATCGCCGCGGGCCATGAGGCGGCCATCTCCATCCACCGCTTCGTCCAGCCGGGCAACTCGCTCACGCGCGGCCGCAACCCGCGCCGCTACGTCTCACTCGACAAGGACGATATTGTGGTCGACGCCTACGACGGCGCGCCCCGTCAGAAGCAGGGCATCGACCCCAATTTCGACATCCACCGCACCCTGCGCGACTGGCACCTCGACCTCACGCCCGAGCAGGTCAGGACCGAGTGTCAGCGCTGCCTGCGCTGCGGCGCCTCGGTCGTCGACCCGCACCAGTGCGTGGGCTGCGGCCTTTGCACGACCAAGTGCGAGTTCGACGCCATCCACCTCACGCGCGAGATCCCCGAGGCATCGGTCATGATGAAAAACGAGGACAAACTCAAGGGCATCCTGCCCTACGCCCTCAAGCGCGAGGTCAAGATCCTCAAGAAAAAGGCAGCGAAGAGCTAGATAGCGGCCATCTGCGCGCTCACGGACGAGTACCAGAACTGCCAGTTGGGAGGGCAGTACTTCTTGGCGCCCCAGACCGACACCGTGTAACCGTAGCCCGAGGCGAGACCAGCCACATGGGCGTTGATGGCCTCGTCCCAGCTGCCCCAGGAGGAATTGCCCCAGCCCCAGGCGTTGTAGGGGCGGAAGCATATCGCGCCTTTGCCGCTCTCGATAGTGGCGATGGCCGGCGAGAAGCGCGGGTCGACGCCGTAACGCAGTGCGGCCTCGGCGAAGGTACGGCCGTGGCCGGCCATGGGAGAGCCGGCAAGATAGGCGTCGATACGGGCGGCCCACTGGTCGACGTCGCTCGTCGCGGCGGGAGCGGGAGCGGGGGTAGGTTGCTCGGCAGGCGCCGCGACCTGGGCGGTCTCGCCTGACTCGGTTGTGAAGGTCTGTCCCTGGTCGGCGGCGGCCTGAGCCTCCGAGATTGCTTCGGCCGCCTCTGCGGCCTCGGCTTGAGCCTGAGCCTGGGCGGCAGCCTCGGCGGCGGCGCGTGCGGCATTGGCCTCGTCGAGCGCCTGCTGGGCGTCCTTCTGGGCGGCCTCCGCCTCGTCCTTCTCGGAAGCGAGCTCGTCACGGGTCGCCTCCAGCTCGTCTTCCATGTCGAGCAGCTTCTGGACCTCGTCGTTGTTGCGCGAGGTGATGACGTTGAGGTACTGCATGGTCGCGACGAGCGAATTGAAGTCTTCGGAGGACAGCATCAGGTCGACCAGGCTTGTGCCCGAGCGCGAAATCTTGTAGAGGGCGACCATGGAATCGGCAGCCTGCTGGCGCTGCTCGGGCAGATCGGCCTCAATCTCGTCGATGCGGGCCTGATTGTCCGCAATGCGCTGGTTGACATCGTTAAGCGCGGCCTGGGCCTGGTCATACGCCTGCGACGCCTCGCTCACGCGCTGGGCCGTCGCGGCAAGCCGGTCGGACACCTCGTCTGCCAGCGCCACACGCGGTGCGATGCCGGCAATCCCGTATGCCATGGCGAGGACCAGCAGGGCCGTGGCGGCCTTTCCCAGCGGATGCCCCATCGCGGTCTTGTCGATAGTCATGCGTGCGTACAATCGGGTGCCCTTCGATAGCCTGCAGATACAGAGCAAACATTGTCTAGTCTACCGTAGACATTTGGCAATCCCGACCGCTGCCACACGATTACAAGAAGAAGGCATAAGACAAGGTAAACGTTATAAAAAGAGAGGCCCCTCTCGGAGCCTCTCCATCAGTTCCTTATGAAAGAGAACTTAGATCTTGCGGACGTTGGACGCCTGCAGCTTGCCATTCTGGCCAGTGGTGATGTCGAACTCGACGGCCTGGCCCTCGTCCAGGGTCTTGAAGCCGTCCATCTGGATCTCGCTGTAGTGGACGAACAGGTCGTCGCCGTCCTCGCGAGAGATGAAGCCGTAGCCCTTGTCGGGGTTGAACCACTTAACAGTACCTTGAGCCATGACGTGCCTTTCTTTCGTGCACCCTTGCGGGCACCAACACTGCGCTTGCGCGCGTTTTACCTATGCCGCCCGCCCGTGCGCGCGACACGAGGGATATAGTACCCCAAATCGCAGCGCGCCATCATGACAAACCGTTCGCGGGCGAAACGGCTCGCTTGTCGAACGGATGCCCAAAGCCCTAGGAGAGGACGCGGCCGCCGATCCAGCCCCAACGCGGCGTGACCGTGGTGCCGTAGTAGTTGATCCAGTCGTTCACGCCGATGGTACGGATGTAGCCGACGTTGTCCATGATCGTGCCGCCACCGATGTAGATGCCGATATGGCCGTAGATGCGGCCGGCTGACGTATGGCTGTGGGTCGATACAGCCACGATCATGCCGACCTGCAGGTCGTTGCGGTTGGAACTTGTGCACCAGGCCGAGTACATGTCGCAGGCGTTGCCGCCGTAGTAGCCATAGCCGCACTTGGAGAAGACGAGCGAGACCCACATCGCGCAGAGGCCGGGGCCGGGCGAGCCGGTGCTCTTGCAGGCCGCGACGACCGCTGCCTGCGAACCGGTGCCCGCGGAGGTCTGGCCGGTGCCCGAGCCCGTGACGCCCGACGCGGCGGCACCGGCTGCGGCGGCGGCGCGCTGCTCCTGCAGGCGGGCGTTGTTGTACTCCACGAGCTCCTGGTCGCGCTCGGCCATCAGCTGGGCCACCTGGTCGGACAGGCCGGAGAGCGTGTCGTTGATCTCCTCCTGCTTGGCCTCCATTTCGGCGAGCTGCTGCTTCTGGCTCTCGTTCAGCTGCTCGAGCTGGCCCTTCTGGTCCTCGAGGTCGGCCTTCTGCTGCTCGAGCACGGCCTTCTGGGCGTCGAGGGCTTCCTTGGCCGCCTTTACCTCAGAGATGATCGCAGCGTCCGACTCGGAGATCTTGTCGAGGTAGTAGATGTTGGAGCTCAGCTCCTCGAAGGAGGTCGAGCTCATGATCACGTCGAGAAAGCTGTTGCCGCCCGACTTGTAGGCGGACGAGACGCGGTCGGCGAGCACGGCCTTCTTGGCGTCCAGGTCCTTCTGCTTGGCGTCGATGTCCGCCTGGGTCTCGTCGATCTGGGCCTGCATGTCGTCGATCTTGCCCTGCACCGCCTCGATCTGGTCGAGGGTCTCTGCCTGCTGCTTGGCGAGGGCCTCGTATTCCGCCCCGATCTGGTCGAGCTGGGACTTGGCCTGGTTGTACTGGTCCTGTGCGTCGTCGAGGGCGCTCTGGGCGTTGTCGAGGTCGGTGCTGTCGACCGCCAACAGGGGCGCCGGGGCAAGCGCCTGGCCGGCAGCGAGCGCGCCACCGGCCAAGAGCATCCTGAGCGCCGTGCGGCGCGTCATTTCGGTATCGATGAGGGGCATCGACGCTTCGCGCCGACGAGGGTGCTTCGTATCCAAGCCTGACCTCCGTGTAAGCTGCGTTCGCTTGGCTCGTGCAGGGAAATAGTAGCACGACCGCACGCGGCCCCGCGTATCTCCATGGAGGCGGACTATGCTAGTCGAGGCCGAAAAGGCCCTTGAACCAGTTCACGACCGCGTCCCACCAGGACTGGCCGCCCTGCGGCTGCGCGGCTTCGGCTTCGGAGCCCGACGCGTTCTTCTCCTCGGAAGCCGTCGTCGTGGTCGAGCCCGTTCCAAAGGTCTCCTCGAAACCGGAGCGGTCGCTGTGGCCGCAGCGCTCGTGTCGACCGTCGTGCCATAGGAGCCCGTGACAGTGACGGTCAGGTCGGAGTCACCCTCCACGACCGTATCGCCATTCGCCACGATGGTCACGGTCTTGCCGTCGGCGTCCACGACCTTGCCACCGTCCTCCACGTTGAGGGCGCTCACGGTGGAGTCGGCCGTGACGACCCAGGTGGAGCCGGACTCCACGTTGACGGTAATCGGGGCCTCGGAGGTGGAGCCGTTGGCGTTCTCCTCGATCGAGGTGGCGCCGGTCCAGGTGGAGTTGTCGAGCAGAAAGAGGTCGACGCTGGAGATTGTGTCGGCCACGACATCGCCGCTCATCTCCTCATCGCGCGCCGTGAAGCTGACGGTGGCGCCGTTAGAACCGGCTGTGCCCCAGTTGTTGGCGTCGTTGCCCGCCGCATAGATCAGGTCGGCGGCGTCGGAGTCGAAGTCGAGCGTGGTGTTCTGCACCAGGACGTCAGCCGTGGTATTGGTGAGATAGAACATCGAGCCGGACTCGATGGCGGAGGTCAGGGTCGAGTCGACCGCCTGGAAGGTCGCGGCCTCGCCCGTCGTGGACTCCGCGTCGCCCGAGGTAGACTGGTAGATGATGATGCCATCGGCCACGGGGTCGGAGGCCGTCGCCTGGGTCTGGGTGCTCGTGAGGTCAGAATTACTGATCAGAATGGTGTTGAGGCCCTCCATGCCCGCAATCTGGCTGCCCGTGGATGTGCCGGTCGCATTCGTGACCTCGATGTCGCCCGTGGAGTAGATGAGCGGGGAACCCGAGCCTGCGGTCGAGAGCGTCGCGCCATCCACGGAGATATTGCCGCCGCCACGGTCGGTCGCGAAGGCAGCGCAATGGTCGCCCTGGGTCGTGACGTCGATGTCGGAGCCGATAATCGTACCGCCGTAGGTGGCATCGAGACCGCGAGAGTTGCCGGCCGTCGTGTTGATCGTGACGTTATCGGCATAAACCGTGCCGGAGTCGGTCGCGAAGATGCCGTTGGAGCCCTCGCTCGTGGCGCTGAGGGTCGTATCGGACACGACCGCCTTTGAACCCTCCCCCACGGCGAGCAGGATCGAGTTCAGACCGTAGAAGTTGCAGTTGTCGCCGTTAGTGTCGTCGCCCGATTTAGTGAGCGTGCCGTTGGTAATGGTGAGCGTGCCGCCGTTCTCGGCGAGGGCCGCGTTCTGGTCGGCCTCGGAGGCGTCGGTGGTCTCGCCGTCGGAGGCAACCTCCTCCCCGTCCGCGGTAAGGGCACCGCTATACGAACCTGAGTAGTCGAAGGTCATCGTGTCAGCCCCGCCACCACCGCCGGGCTGGCCGCCTTCAGGCATATCGGGCGCCGACCCATCGCTCGGTGCCTCGCCGCTGGGGGCCTCGCCGCTAGGAGCACCGCTCGGAGCCTCACCATCCGGCATCTCGGGAGGCGTGCCCTGGGCGTCGCCCGCACCGGGCGTCGAGTCAGAGGTCGAGCTGGACTCCGCCGCCGTGGTCGTGGCAGCGGTCGACGTCGAGTCTGCTGCGAACGCGCTGGTCACAGGAGTAATAGAGAGTACGAGTGCACCGGTCACAACGGCGACGCCGGCCTTGCGCAGGGGGTCCTGCAAATAGCGTGTGATGGTCTTGTTCATGTCTTCCCCTCTCATCGGTATCCGATGGTGCCTGGCTTAGTGATACCGCAGGGGAAATGCTCGCAAGCGCTCGTCGGCCAGTACCCATGCCACTGGCGCAACATTTGAAGCTACCTGAAAGCTACCTTTCCCAAACCTGAAAAAGGTGGCTACTCGGCCGCCGAAGCGCCTGTACTCTCGGCAGAGGCGTCCGCCTCGGTGCCGGGGAGAGTGCCACGCTCGTAGAAGGTGAGATGCGCCGTCACGGCATAGGCGTCCGCACGTGCGCCATCCCCCGAGCCAGACGCGGCGATGCCGTAGCCGGTCGATGCGCTGGTCGCCACGTTGTCCGTGATACTGACCGACTCGATGCTGCAGGGGTACTGACCCTTGGCGAGTGCATCGATCACACTACGGGCCGTCGCATAGTCCGCACAGGTGAAGTCAAGCGTGACCCCGCGCTTGACCAGGCCCGATTCGCTCCCGTCGAGCTCGTCGAAGGACAGGGAGAAGTTATTGGTCCCTGCGAGCGTCCCGTTGAGGGAGGCCATAAGGGGGGTAATGTTGTCGTAGGCGGGCATGACGATCTGGCTGCGGCCGGCCGCCTGGTAGTCTTCGATCGCCGCCTGCATGGACTTCAGCTCGAGCGACTTTGCTGTGTCGACCGTGATCTGGTCCTCGGTCGCGGCGATCTGGCTCTCGAGCGAGTCCACCTGGTCGTTGACGGCGACAAAGATGAAGCGGTAGTAGACGACCGCGAGCAGGATGACCGCGAGGATTACGAGCAGGACTTTCTCGCGCTTGGAGAAGGTGTAGGTCAGCATGGCGTCCCTCCTACTTGCTCGCCGCGTCGGCATCAAGCGCATTGGCGCCCGCATCGGAACCGTCGCCCTGTGCAGCCTGTGCGTTCGTCTCGGCAATCGTGCGCAGGGTCACCGTGAGGGTGGCCGTGACATTGTCGGTGGAGTCGCTCTGTTGGTTGTCCGCCGTCGAGACGGACACGCCGCTCACGCTGGGCTGCGCCATCAGCGTGGTCGCGAGATTGCCGTAGGCGTCGAGGTTGGCGCCCGACAGATTCAGCGTCAGGACGTTGCCCTCCAGGTCCTCGGAGTCGACGGTCGCGACCTGCTTCACGTATGTATCGACCATATCGAGCGTGCCGAGGGCATCGATGCCCGTCGAGGAGGTCTGCACGTTGTAGGCGTCGTAGACATCCTTGACCTCGTCGTAATCCGTGAGGCCCGAGTCGATCTGGGCAAGGGACGCCTGGCGGTCGGCCAGCTCGCCCTGCAGCTCCGCCACATGGGCAAGCGGACCGAGCACGCCGAAGCGGACGAAGACGAGCAGGAAAACGGCAAGGCAGACGGCGAGCGTCACGGTATGACGCACGTCCAGGCCGGAGTCGGACGGCACATAGAGGTTGATCGTCTTTTTCGACGGCCAGGCGCTGGCGCCGCGGCCGCGCTTGCCTTTGGTTTTGCCGTCCTTCTTGCCGCCGATGGGCTGGTTAAGGATGGCACCGAGGCTCTTGGGCTTGTGCTCCTGCTTGGGCTCGGTCGTCTGGTCGGGTTGCTTTGTCTGAGCTGGGGCGACGGGCTGAGCGGACAGAGTCGCCGAGACGACATCGGGAATCTCGACGTGGGTCACCTCAGGCACATAGGTGGGCTCGGGTGCGGGCGAGACAGTCGCTCCATAGCGCATATCGCCGATACCCTCGGCAGTCGTCCATTGGAGATCGTCCAGCCCGTTGCCCGTGAGGTCCTGAACCTCCTCGGGCGTCGCGGGCACAGTCGGCTCGTCGCCCTGCTGCGCGACCTTGTCGGCGGCGCTCGGATCCTGCGGGCCGCCGGTGCCGCGCTGGATGGTCGCGCCGTCGGGAGCCGGAGCGGCAGGTCCGTCGGCCAGGACGACCGCGCTCATCACCTGCACGCCCACCGCCTCGCTTAGCGCATGCACGAGCTGTGGGATCCGCGCGCCGCCGCCCATCAGGTACATGCGGTCGATGTCCTTGTCGCGGTTGGAGAAGTTGTAGAAGTTGACGACCTTGTTGACCTCCACGCAGATCCGGTCGCACACGGCCATGCACTCCGGCGTATCGAGCACGCCCTCGAAATTGCCGCTCACATAGCTGGCCGCCGTATAGCGATCGATGTTGCGCAGGTCGGCCACAGCGCGGTCGAACTCGCGGCAGCCAAACTCGATCGTGCGCATGGCCTGGAAGGCGGTCCCGTGGTAGAGGGAGACGTTGACGGTGTCGCCGCCGAGGTCCACGACGACCGCGTCGTGGCCGGCGTCCTCAGGATGGGCCGTCTCGTAATCGCCCAGCAGGCGCGCGAGCACCATCTGGGGCGGGAAGACGCCCCTCAGCTTGAAGCCGCTCTTCTTGAGCATGGCGGCGAGACGATCAACCGTGGCCTGCTGCACCGCCGCCGCATAGAGCTCGAGGCGCTGGGGCGTGCCCACATCGTCGCGCACGAGCTCGTCCACCGCGTAGTCGTACACATAGGAGGAGGGGTCGTCGTCGATGTAGTCGCGGAACTCGTACGGCAGGTTGAGCTTGAGCTCGGCCACGGTCATGGCCGGCAGCGAGACCTGGCGGAAGTAGCACTGCTCAGGCGCCAGGACGACCGCACAGTCCTTGGCTCTGATGTGCTCCTCGGCGCGCACGTCACGCAGGAACTGGGCCATCGTCTCCGGGGCGACCACGGCGCCGCTCTCGACGATGTCCATCGGCAGACGGCGGGCCACCACGCGTGGGGAGCCGCCCTCGCGCACGACCAACTTCACATAGCTGCTGCCGAGGTCGATACCGACTATGGACTTTGCCATCACGCGCCCTTTCCCTGCGTAGGCATAAAATTTCACGTGTACATTGTACTCAAAGCAGCAGGCCGAGATACCACGCGAGCACCTCGTATCCGCAGAGCATGGTGATGACCATGGCTACCGCGATGGAGGGGCCGAAGGGGAAGGCGTGCTCGGGCACGTCGTCCTCGGCATCAACAGACACGTTCTGCTTTACGGCGTTCCCATCCGCAGGGGTGTCAGTATCTGGGTGCTCAGCACCATCCGCCTTGAACCAGTACCTGACCGCCAAGGCAAACACGATACCCAGCAAGCAGGCCACGATGATCAGAAAGAGGCACTGCCGCCAGCCGAAATAGAGGCCCGCCAACGCGAAGAGCTTAAGGTCTCCCCCGCCCATGGAGGGCTTGCCCAGCACGCGGTCCATAATCAGCACGAGGATGAGCAGTGGAACCGTCACGGCGACGGCGCCGATGAGCGACTCCCGCACCACCGGTCCGACGTCCTGTCCGAGAAAGGCACATATCACGAGGTAAAGCACGCGGATCACGACCGCCGCGATGATGCAGCCGTTCGGGATGAGATAGTCATCGAGGTCCGTAAGCGACGCGACCAAAAGCACGCTCGCCAACCCGCCCATCTCGAGCGTCTGAAGCGTGAAGCCATACCGCCAGAGGATGACCACGTACAGGACCGCGCAGCCGATCTCGGTCGCGGGGTTACGCACGGAGACCTTGGCCCCGCAGTAGCGACAGCGCCCATGTGTGGAAAGCCAGCTGACAACAGGCACGAGATCGCGCGGCTCAAGCACATGGCCGCAAGCATCGCAATGCGACCGCCCGCTCACCCACGACTCGCCCTGCACGATGCGCCAAGCCACGCAGTTGAGGAAGCTGCCCATGACCAAGCCGAGCAGCGCCGTCACGCACGTCAGATAGATTGCCGCGTACGTCAGAAAGTTTGCCAAGCCCGTATCCACATGCCCCTCCCTTCGCCCACCAGTATGGCACGCGGGGCGGACACCATCATGCGCCGGGCAGCCACTCGGGCGGGCAGAGCCAGGAGTCGAGCCAGCCGGACACCGCGCCGATCAGCTTCTGCACGGGCTTTGTCCGACAGACCGCCATCCGTACCTGGGCGAGCAGGGCGCAGGCCAGATAAATCCCCACGGCGACCCCCAGCACGAAAAGCGGGATTACGAGCAGCGGCAGATTCACGGCCCACCAGAACTTGCCGTCCATCAGGAAGCTGTAGATGAAAACGTGCGCATGGATGATATAGACGTCGAAGGCCGCGTTGGCCAGGGTCGCCATGAGGCTGCCGAACCAGGCCGGCGCCCCGCCGAAGCCCCGCCGCAGCGTCTGGAGCAGGGTATACGCCATGGCCAGGATAAAGGGCGACGAGTAGGTGCGGATGTAGTACCAGTCGTCCCCGCGCAGCGTGATGTTGGCCCACTTAATCGCGAGCAAGATCAGCCCAAGCAGGAAGAAAAGCAGGTAGCCGTTCATCTTGAAGTCACGAATGGCACGCCAGATGCGCAGGGCGAGTCGGTCGCCCTTCTCCCCCTCGTCACCCTCGAGCTCGCGCCGGCGAGTCGTCGCACCGACGATGTAGCACACAAGGAGCCATCCGGCGGAAAAGCCGAAGTTCTCGCGGAAGAGGTCGTGGGCCGTGAGTGCCGGCACCACGGAGAAGACCAGCACCAGCACCAGGCAGAGCTTGTCCGCCTGCCGCAGGGTGAGGTTGCGCAGAAGCAGGTTGAGGTAGGGCATGAGCAGGAAGACGGGCAGGTAGCAGACAGTGTACCAGTAGCGCGTGATGATGGGCGGGCAGAGCGACACCACGTAGCTCCACCAGCTCGTGTAGAGCCAGGGCGTGGCCACGCGCAGCACGCAGGTGATCACGGCGCACCAGAAGAAGAGCGTGAAGATGAGCTCGATCAGGCGGTAGCTGCCGTAGACCTTTTTCGTGTAGCCCAGGTAGCCGGACAGAAGAGCGAAGAGGTCGACCGCCGCGACGCACAGCAGGTAGAGGTACCAGGCGACCCAATAGGAGGCCTGCCAGGTCTCGGCGATGTCGCGGATGCCGCCGCCCTTGAGCACGTGGTAGCCGATGATGCCGAGCATGGCCACAACCCGTGCCACGTCCAGTCCCACGATGCGCTTCTGTGTCACATTGCCCTCTCAATCAAAGAAGGGCCCGGTTTCCCGAGCCCTTCTAAAAACTATAAGCACGTACTTTTTTATTTCGTAGGCTCTATGGTTGCAACACCATTCTTGTCTACCGTAACGGTCCAGGTATTCGGATTAACAACCGCTGCCACGCCTTTCTTAACGCCCGCGATATTAACCGTCTTGCCATCAGTCCAATCAGCTTGTTGTTGTGTGGCCGTTACGGTCGCGGTATACCCCGCCGAAGTATCCGTTGTATAAGAAATCTTATCTGTATCGTGCGGGGAGAGGTTGGTCTCATTGGTCAGCTGAGCTGCTACGAGAACCGCATAGGCATCACGGAGGTTGGCCTCATCGACGGCCTCACGGGACTTCTCGAGCTGATTAGTGAACAGAGGGATCGCGATAGCGACAAGCACGGCGATGATCGCGACGACGATCAGGAGCTCCATCAGCGTGAAGCCCTTCTTGCCTTGCTTCTTGAGCTCTTCCTTCTTGGTCTGAAGCATATTCATGGTGGCGTCCTCCTCTTGGTCGTTCTCGGACCCGGTGTCCGAGCTCTGGGTAAAACCGCCAGCTCCAACGGGAATATGCTTCTGCTCCCGCGAGAGCGAAAATCAAACTACATAATACCGATTCCAGATGGCCCGCAAGGGCTAATTCGAAAAAACTTGCCGCCGCCTACCCCTGGACCGAGGTCTCGAGGGTGAACATGGGGATATAGAAGAATCGAGAGGGCGCGCTGCGTGGCGTTGGCAACCTCGTTGTCGTAGTACTCGCTCCATGATTCCGCAGTATCTATGACCTGATTCCCACGAAGGCCCCAGCTCAGGGGCCATTTTCCTGCCGATTTTTATATATTGTATATTGTTCTGGCATGTTATGCCTGCTATAATGGGGACATGGATAAACGCAGGTGAGGGGCGGTTTCCGCGCATGTTCCTGAAAAAGACCAAGAGGCCGGGCGGCAGGGTGTACCTGTCGATCTGCGAGGGCTGGCGCGAGGGCGGCAGGGTCCGCCAGCGCACCGTGGAGCCCGTGGGCTACCTCGACGAGCTCGAGGCCGAGTACGCCGACCCGCTGGCCCACTTCGAGGCCAGGGCCGCCGAGCTCACGGCGGAGAAGGCCGCGCGGACGGCGCCGGTGGCGATCACCGTCCACCCCGCGCAGAGGGTGGACAAGCGCGGCGCGGGCGCGAGGAGGGAGGCCGGCAGCTGCGTGCCGCTGGCCGTCTACAACGCCCTCGGCGTGGAGGCCGCCCTCAACAACGAGCGCGCGGCCACCGGCAGCAGGGCCTCCTACAGCCTGGCGCAGGCCATGAGGCTGATGGTGGTGGAGCGGCTGCTGTCGCCGGGATCCAAGCTCTCCGACCTGCGCGGGGCGGGGGGCCACTTCTTCGCGTCGGACCTCTCCGAGGACGACCTCTACCGCTCGCTCACCGAGCTCGCCCGCGCGAGGGGCCGCGTGGCGGCGGCCGTCTCGTCGCACGCCGCGCGCCTCGCCGGCCGCGACGCCACGCGCGTCTACTACGACGTCACCAACTACTACTGGGAGGTCGACGACGAGGACCCCGACGCGGGCGCCGGCGCGGGCCTCAGGCGCCGCGGCGTCAGCAAGGAGCACAGGCCCGAGCCGATCGTGCAGATGGGCCTGCTCGTCGACAGGAACGCCGTCCCCATCGACTACCGGCTCTTCCCGGGCAACGAGCACGACGGGGCCACGATGTCCGAGTTCGTGGCCGCGGCGGCCCCCGGCGCCGGCGAGGTCGTCTGGGTCGCCGACAAGGGCTGCAACACGAGGGCGAACATGGTCGACTGCGCGGCCCGCGGCCAGCACTTCCTGTGGTCGCAGTCGATCAGGGGCACCAAGTCCAAAGGGGGGCTCAGGGACTGGGTGCTCGACGGCCGCGGCTACGCCGGGGTCGCGGGCGACGCGGACGCCGGCCCGGACTTCAGGGTCAAGAGCAGGCAGGACACGCTGGAGCTGGAGGTCGCCGGCCCGGACGGGAGGGCGAGGAGGGTCCCCGTCGAGGTCAAGTACGTGGCCTTCTGGTCGCGCAAGTACCGGGAGCGCGCCCGCCGCGAGCGGGCCAGGACGGTCGAGCGCGCGATGGACCTCGTCGCGCATCCCTCGAAGTACGCCGCCGTCACGGACAGGGGCGCGATGAAGTACGTCTCGGCACGCGACGCGGACCCCGAGACCGGCGAGGTCGCCGGGCCGACCCGGCTCGCCTTCGACGCGGAGGCGCTCGCGGCCGACGAGGCCTGCGACGGCTACTACCTGATCGTCACCAGCAAGACCGACATGCCCGACCTGGAGGTCATCGACACCTACCGCGGGCTCTGGCGCATCGAGGAGTCCTTCCGCATCACCAAGTCCGACCTCAGGGCCCGCCCCGTCTACCTCAGCCGCGCCGACCACATCGAGGCCCACTTCCTGGTCTGCTTC
>OMXZ01000017.1:47313-70652 GCA_900315165.1 uncultured Actinomycetes bacterium
GCTCGAGTCGAACTGGTGGGTCTTCGACCACCGCACCGACCTCACCGACGAGCTGTTCGCCGCCTTCGGGCTCGAGGTGCCGACCAGGTACATGCAGCTTCGGGACATCCGCGCCCTCGGCGCCAAGAGGAACGCCTGGAAGGGCCTGCCGGGCCGGTAGTCACTACAGAACGCATTAGGGTGAATAGGGCCGTCTACCGAGGTAGACGGCCTGTTTTGCTAGAATGTGCTGCGGAAAACGGGATAATACCGATTCCAGATGGCCCGCAAGGGCTAATTCGAAAAAACTTGCCGCCGCCTACCCCTGGACCGAGGTCTCGAGGGTGAACATGGGGATATAGANNGCACCCACGATCAGGCCGAGGAAGACGATCGTGGCGGGCTCCAGAATCGAGAGGGCGCGCTGCGTGGCGTTGGCAACCTCGTTGTCGTAGTACTCGCTCATCACGTTGAGAGTGGACTCGAGCGAGCCCGTATCCTCACCCACCGTGGTCATCTCCACGACCAGGTCGGGGAAGGCCTCCGTGCGCTTCATGCTCTCGCCGAGCGGCTTGCCAGCCTCAAGGTCGGGCTGGGTGGCCGCAAGGGCCGTGGCCATGTAGTAGTTGGAGATCGAGCGCGCCGTGACCTCCACGGCCTGCACCACGGGTAGGCCCGCCTGCATCATCACGGCCATCGTGCCCGCGTACTGGGCGGTCGCGTTCATGGAGTTGATCGCGCCGAGCACAGGCAGGCGCGTGGCCATGCGGGCCACCCACAAACGGAAGTCCTCGCTTCTGGCCTTGGCCACCTTCCACGCGATCACGACGCCCGCGATCACGCCCACGATGACCATCCAGTCGTTCACGAAAAAGTCCGAGGTCGCGATCATGGCCTTAGTGAGGCCGGGCAGCTCCTGGCCCATGTTGTCGAAGGTCGACTTGAAGGTGGGCACGGCGAAGACCATCAGCACCGCCACCACGACCACGGCCACGATCAGCACAAAGATGGGGTAGATCATCGCGTTAGTCACCTTGCTGCGGGCCTTGCTCGTCTTCTCGTAGTAGGCGGCCAGGCGGTCGAAGCAGACCTCCAGGTTGCCCGAGCTCTCGCCCGCGCGGACCGTCTCGATGAAGGTCGGGGGCAGGGCCGTGCCATGCTTCTCGAAGCTATCGGCCAGGGGATAGCCGGCCGCGACGTCGTCGGCGCACAGGCGCAGAATCTCCTTGAGCGTCTTGTCCTGGGTCTGGTCGCCCACCAGCTGCAGCGCGCGGACGATGGGGATGCCCGCCTTGAGGATGATGGAGAACTGCTTGCAGACCACGGAGAGGGTCTTGTCCTTCACGCGGCGGCTGCCCAGGCGCAGGTCGATGTCGGTCGTCTTGCCCGACTCCTCGATGGCGCTGACGATCAGCCCTTCGCCCTTGAGCAGCTCGATGGCCTCGTCCTGCGTGTTGGCCTCGATGACGCCGTCGACGGCGGTGCCCTCCTGCGAGCGGGCGGTGTATTTGAACGTCTTCAACGCGAACCCCCTAGCGGACCGAGCGTGCGACGAACTCGGCGTCGTGCGCGGCGTCGACGGCAGCCGCGCGGCTGATGACCTTCTGCTTGGCGAGGCGGACGAGCGTATTGTCCATCGTGACGGACCCGGTGTCGGCACTCGTGGCCAGCGCGTTTTCGATTTGCGGCGTCTTGCCCTCGCGGATCAGGTTGCGGATGGCGGGCGTGACCACCATGAGCTCGCAGGCGCAGACGCGCCCCGTGCCCTCGCGGCGCGGGATGAGCTGCTGCGAGAGTACCGCATAGAGCGTCGTGGAGAGCTGCATGCGGATGAGGCCCTGGCGCTCGGCCGGGAAGACGCCCACCAGGCGGTCAACCGACTCCGCGGCCGAGCTCGTGTGCAGGGTGCCGAACACGAGGTGGCCCGTCTCGGCCGCCGTGAGCGCGGTCTCAATCGTATCCAGGTCGCGCATCTCGCCCACCAGGATCACGTCGGGGTCCTCGCGCAGCGACGCGCGCAGGCCCTCGGCGAAGCTCACCGTGTCGCGCCCGATCTCGCGCTGGTCGATGGAGGAGCGGTCGGGCTGGTAGACGTACTCGATCGGGTCCTCGAGCGTAATCACATGGCTGGCCGAATTGTGGTTGATCTCGTTCACGATGGCGGCAAGGGTCGTGGACTTGCCCGAGCCCGTCTCGCCCGTCACGAGCACGATGCCCTTGTGGATCTGGGGGATCTTCTTGACCGCATCGGGCAGGCCCAGCGTGTCGAGCACGGGGATGGACGGCGCGAGCAGGCGGATGGCCAGGCAGGGCGAGTCCTGGGCACGGAAAATGTTGAGGCGGCAGCGGATCCCCTCGGCATAGGTGCCGGACAGGTCGAGCTCGCCGATGCGCGCGATCCTCTCGTAGGCATCGCCTGCGGCCAGGCGGGCAATCGACTCGCAGTCCGCCGTGGTGAGGGGATCGGCCGTCGCGTCCACGAGCTGGCCGTCCACGCGGAAGCGGATGGGGACGCCCGCCGCGATGTGCACGTCGGATGCCCCGCTGCGGCGGGCCCGCGCGACTATCTCGTCCAGCATGCTCATGTGCGCTCCTCCCCCGCTAGTCCGCCGTGTAGGCGCTGCGCAGGACTTCCTCCACCGTCGAGACGCCCGACAGCACCAGCTCGCGGCAGTTGGCCGCCATGGGCACAAAGCCCGACGCGCGCACCGCCGCCTGCACGTCCTCCTGACGGGCGCGCGTGCGGATGGCCTGCGCGATGGCCGGCGTGATCTCGAGCGACTCGGCGACCACGGTGCGCCCGCGGTAGCCGGTGCCGAAGCAGTCGGGGCAGCCGCGTCCGCGGTAGAGCTTGGTCGAGGCGGCGCGCGCCAGGTCGAGGCCGATGGACGCCATCTCCTCGGACGTGGGCGTGTAGGCCTCCTTGCAGTGCGGGCAGATGCGGCGCACCAGGCGCTGGGCGATCACGCCCTTGAGCGCCGAGGCCATCATATAAGGCTCCACGCCGATGTCGGACAGGCGGTCGAGCGTGGAGACCGCATCGTTGGTGTGGATGGTCGAGAGCACGAGGTGGCCGGTCACGGCGGCGCGCAGGGCGATCTCGGCCGTCTCGCCGTCGCGGATCTCGCCCACGGAGATGATGTCCGGGTCCTGGCGCAGGATGGACCGCAGGCCGCTCGCAAAGGTCATGCCCGTCTTCTCGTCCACCTGGACCTGGTTGACGCCCACGATGTTGTACTCCACGGGGTCCTCGAGCGTCACGATGTTCACGCCCTCGGTGTTGCGCAGGTTGATCATCGTGTAGAGGGTGGAGGACTTGCCCGAGCCCGTGGGGCCCACGACCAGCACGATGCCCTGGTTGTGCTTCATGAACTTGCGGTAGAGCTCGAGGTTGCGCCCGTAGAAGCCCAGCTCCTCGGCCGTGTCGAGGTTGGTGTCGCGGGACAGCAGGCGGATGACGATCTTCTCGCCATTGATGGTGGGCAGGGTGGACACGCGCAGGTCCACCTCCTGCATGCGCACGCGCACCACGGCGCGGCCGTCCTGGGGCACGCGACGCTCCGTGACGTCCATGCCGCTCATGACCTTGATGCGGCTCGTGAGGGAGGCCTGCAGCTCCTTGGGGATGTCGAACTCGTTATGGAGCACGCCGTCGATACGCATACGCACCAGCACGCGCGTGGCCTGGGGCTCGATGTGGATATCGGAGGCGCGGTCGGAGATGCCGCGCTCGATGATGTTGTTCACGAGGCGGACGGACGGGGCGGCGCTCGCATCCTCGGCGAGCTCGGTGGCCTGGGCCACGGCGGTGCCCGTGCTGCCCTCGCGCGCCATCTCCTGCTGCATCTCGCGGACGGCGCGCTTGGCGCCCTCGGTGCCGTAGAGGGCCGAGATCGCGTGGTCCACCGCGGACTGCGTGGCGATCATGGGGACGATGCGGCGCTTGGAGGCGGTCTTGGCCTCCTCCATCGCGATGAAGTTGAGCGGGTCGCTCATGGCGAGGTAGAGCTCGTCGCCGCGCGACCGCACCGGGACGATCGAGTACTTCTTGGCCAGGTTGCGCGGGACGTACTTGGTCATCTCGGGGTCGATATCGACGTTGGTGAGGTCGATGAAGTCGATGCCCAGCTGCATGGTCAGGGCGTTCACGAGCGTGTGCTCGGTGATGATGCCCTCCGAGACGAGGGTCTCGCCCAGGCGCTGGCCCGTCTTCTTCTGGTCCGCGAGGGCCTGCCCCAGCTGGGCATCCGAGATGACACCAGCGTCTACCAGCAAGTCGCCAAGTCGTGTGTACTTCATCTGGACTCCGTTTTGCCGCGAGACATAATCCCATACATAGTAATACGAACCGTCCGCCCGAGGCCCGCGCGACCTGCTATGACAGCCTGATCTCGCGTCCGGGAAGCTCCACCGTCATGCGGAGGCGGCCACCGATGCTTTCGATGTAGCGCTCGATGGTTTCCAGCTTCAGCGTATGAAGGTTCCCGTTCTCCAGCGCAGACACCCGGTTCTGTCCGACGCCCATGCTCTCCGCCACCTGTTGCTGCGTCATCCCCTGAGCAAGGCGCGCCTGACGCAGCTCGTATGCCTTCACGTATTCCTCGGTATCGCGCTCAGCGCGATCCAGCATGCCCTCCGGAATTTGCTGCTCAGACACATACTGTTCAAGCGTCAATTTCCTTGCCATCGTCCCCTCCAAATATCATAATCCTATGGTATCATATATTTATGATGTCACCCACGTCTGATTTTGACCGCCTCATGACAATTGTTAAGATTGAAAGCGGTACATCAGGGAGAGGGGATACGGATGGACGGTAGGGGTTGTCCTAGCTCATCGGCCCCTCTTACACGATCGCGGACACGGTCGACTGCCGGGGCCTCTATCCTCCTGGCGCTCTTCTTCATCCTCTTCTGCGGGGTCATCGCCGTCATCGTTCTGCGCTTCGCCGCTGTGAACGGAGAACGCACGGCCGAACACGCCCGCGAGGAGAACACCTACTACGCGGTCACCTCCGCCGAGGGTCTGGTGGAGGACACGTTCACGTCCAGCATCACCGGTGGCAGCACCCCCTTCGTCTTGCAGTCCGTCGATGGGGCCGTCTGGGCGGACCCCGGAATATCGGCGGACTCCACGGCACTGGAGGACCAGATTAAGGTGTGGATGTACCAGCAGGCGTGCGTGGTCCACGAGAACGCCGGCACCTCCGAGACACAGGACCTCACGCTCAACGTCAGCGGCAACGACCTCGAAGGCGCGGCGTATCCCGCCGACGACGTCTCGGTCGACGTCATTCTCTCGATGAGCCCGACGAACTACGACATCTCCATCTCCGCGGCAGTCCATCAGGAAAGCGACACGGACAACCGCGATTACTACGCCTACACCCTGACGCGCACCGTCAAGGCACTCGACGACCGTACCGGCGATCCCGAGACCCTGAGCTGGAGCATCGAGGGGGCGGACGCGTGATGATGTGGGAAAAAAAGAAGGACAGGACCCAGAGCGGTTTTTCCTTCACCGAAACCCTCGTCGCCGTCGCCATCCTGCTCCTCGCGACGAGCGTCATCGCCGCGGGATCGAGCACTATCTCCCACGTCTACCACCAGGCCGTCTTCGCCGCCCAGGCGCGCACGCTCGAGAGCACCATCGACGACGCCCTGAGCGACCCGCTCCGCTTCATGGCGCACGACGAGGCGACCGGCACCTATACCCTCGTTTACCAGTCGGATTACAGCGCGGACGGCATGATCGACAGTACGAGCACGCCCGCCCTCGTCGCGGACTCGTCGAACGGTCAGCTCTACTTCACGGGTAAAAATGCCGAGGGCAAAGATGTCAGGGTTAAGCTCCTGAATTCCGGCGCATACGGCGGATGCACGATCAGCGCACAGGACGGCGCGACGTCAGACGACCTGCTCGACCTGAGCGCACTGCCGACAATCACCGTCCGCTTCACCATCCACGACAGCTCGAACACCCTCAGCTATCCCGTCGAGCTCACCTATGTGCAGAACGACCTCGACAAGGACGGGCAGGACATCATCGACAACCGTACGCAGACGGGCATCGATGCCGGTTAATCCCCCACGCCAGCCGGCAGCGCATAAGAGGAGATGTCGTCACCGCCGTAAAAGGTGACGCCGACCATCGCTTCCCTGCCGTCGACGGCAACCGTGACCGTACCCGTGCCCGCAGGCTCGCTCTGCAGCTCCGCCGCCCGCTTCTGGCTGCGCAGGTCCCGGTCGCGCGCCGTCGCCGCCCGGTTGATACTGATCGCCGACACGATACTCGTTGTGAGCAGCAGGATGCCCAGCGCGCTGATAAGAAGGGCAACGAGCGTCTCCGTGAGGGTCTCCCCCGACGCCGTCCGATTCACGCGGCCGTCCCTATGAAGTTTCACATCGCCCTCCCTTCTCTCCGCGTCATACAAAACCTGACCACAGTCTAGCATCTCGGGCTACCGCAACCACTGCCGCAGCCAGTTGCCAAAGTTGCTAGGGCCCGCCATTGCGCACATAAAGGGCCTGCCGCCGTCCCTTGTGAGACATAGGTTGGGGTACGATAGTGGAAGGTATGTCTCCCGTCTTTCGGGAAGGGCGCAGGGTGAAGACCCCGCCTGCGGAGGGCTTTGCATGTCACGGTCGGCATCACATAGGGTTCGTGGGTGGCAGAGTCGCCAGACAGCATCGAATCGTGTCGCCCCTCCGCGCACACGGTCTGGCATGACCCTGACGGAGACGCTTGTGACTGTCGCCATCATGGTCATCCTCATGGCGTTTGTTGGCATCGCGGGCACCTCCTACCGCACGTCCATGCGCATGATGGAGCTCGACAATGCAGCCCATGCCATGTACAACACACTGCAGAACCGCCTCACCTCGCTGCAGTCGAATGGCCGGCTCGACTACCTGCTCTCCCTGACATCGATGGGCAGCGACGGCAACGTTGTCACAAAGTCCGACGTCACCACCGACGATGCGAGCACGACCTATCCGGGCGTCTGGACGGACGAGACGGACATCCACTATCTCTCCTCTGACGCAACGAGCGACAAGGCCACCATCGCTTTTCTCGTTCAGGGCAGCGACAAGGGCACGAGTACCGCGGCGATTACCGAAGGCCTTTCGGACGGCTGCTGGATCGTCGAGCTCTCCCCCACGACCGCGGAGATCTATTCCGTCTTTTATTGGGAGCCGGACAAGGACGGCACAAAGACGCTCGGCGCGGACGCCGACTACAGCGACGTGATTGCCGCCGCCGGGAACCGCAGCCGCGACGCCCGCACCTCCTTGCTGCTCGGCTACTACGGCGGCGGCGCGGTCGGGGACAAAATCGACCGCGGTCATGTCCTGCTGGATGACATCTCCTGGGACCTCGTCAACGCCGAGGAGCTCTATGTCGACGTCACGAGCACGCAGTTCGACCGGCTGGAGAGTCTGCTGAGGGGCGGCTCGACCCTCGAATTCGACGTCACCGTCGAGGGCAAGGCGATAAGCGGCAAGGATTCTGTTTGGACCTTCACGCGACAATACAATTACGAGGACCTCTCAAGCGTCATCTCGGCAAATAAGGCGGGTGGCACAGGTGAGCTCTACCTGCCGCTCGACAGCATGAACTCGTCTGCGGACTCAAGCGGCAACACAATCCCCTGGAGCTTCTACAACATCATGTGCGGCGCGCTCGACAGCGAGTTCGGCGGCACCAGTACGCTTGTTTACGGCGGAAAGAAAGTCAAGAATGTCAGGGGCATCAGAAATATCATCTGTCCCGGATCCGACATCACGGTGAGCGTCAACCTCTCCATCGACGGCATCCGCATCACCAAGAACAACCTGGGCGAGAGCATCGTCGACAACAGCCTCTTCGCATCCAATAAAGACGGCGAGGTCGCCGTATCAGAGCTGCGCCACCTCAACAACCTGCGCGATTTCGACGAGTCCAAGGACGCGGGCATTAAATGGTCGAAATCCGGCGATGTGCCGACCGCTTTCACGAACGTCCGGCTCACAGACGACATCTATTGGGATTGGACGGGCAGATCGGCCCGCATCGTGTCCCCCGGCAGCCGCACGGACGGAGCCGCTGCCAGGCCGATTGCCAGCTTCGAGCCCATCGTGCTCAACTCGGGTCAGTTCGCGACGACGGGCGACGCGACGAACGCCATCTCGGGCGCCTGCGCGGAGCCGACCACGGTCAGTACCTCGGAGGCCTCTTCCTCCGGCGCACCCGAAAAGGTCGAGCTGACCGTCTATCGCAGCAAGACCGGCGACCGGCTCTATGTGCGCGACGACGGCACCGTGTATACCCAGTCGCTATCGACCGATCCGACGAAGGGCGACGCGGACGGCTACGTCTACGCGCCGCTTGCCAACGCCTCCATGGCGAATTCTGTCGTCACTTACAACGGCGTCGACTACTCACCGACGCAGAGCCATTTCATCAAGGGCGTGAAAATCGAGGGCGCCTACCAGGCCTCAGGCGATACCTACCGGTCCGCCGGCCTCTTCACGCGAATCGGATCCAATGTGGACAATATCAATCTCGTTGGCATCAACGTCAATAACACCAGCACTGATGGCAACAGCGAGACGGGCGCCCTAGCTGGTCGTATCCAGCCCAATGGCAGCGCATCCGTGACCGTTGACAGCGTCAACGTCACCGGCACCGTCACAGGCGGAGGTCTCGTCGGAGGCATCGTCGGCTCGACGACTAACGCGTCCAATGCTGGCGCGGGCGTTCGCAGCACGCTCAAATCCTGCACCTTCGGCCTTGCCGCAAACGGCGAGGAGCCCGATACGACGTCGGGCGTCGCCTCGACCTCATCTGCCGCCGGCGGTCTCGTCGCCAAGACGAATAGTGCCGCGACCTTCGACGGCTGCACCGTCGCTGCCAACGTCAATGGCGTCGTCGAGGTCGGCGGCCTGATTGGCGCCGTTTCCCAAAGCGCCGACATCACTTCCTGCGTCGTTGTGGGCACGGCGCAAAAACCCATCGCCGTCACGGGCACCAACGACTATGTCGGCGGTCTCATCGGCAACTACAAGGGCGGATCCGTCTCTTCCTCCCGCGTCCTTGCCAACGTCACGGGCAACAACCAGGTCGGCGGCGCCTTCGGCGAGATCAACGCCTCGGTCAAAATCGCAATCGATAGCACAAGCGTCCACGGCACCACATCCACAGCCGATGGCTATACGGATGGCGACGGTCAGATCTGGGTCACGGGCACCGGCTCCAACATCGGCGGCTTTGCGGGGTATATCAAGAAGAGCGAAAGTGGCGCGAAGGTCAATATTACCAACTGCTCAACGAGCGCCTATGTGCTTGGCACAGCCGACAACAAAAGCTGGATTGGCGGCTTCGTCGGCAGGTCGCTCTCCCCCAAGGCAGTCATCACAAACTGCTACGCCGCATCCGCCCTGACATCCCAAGTCACTGGCACTGTCGGGAGCTACACCGCGGATTACGTTGGCGGCTTCGTCGGTCAATTCGGCAGCGTCAATGACAGCGGCGGCACGATTTCCAACTGCTATACCACCGCCAACGCAGTCGGCCAGTCACATGTCGGCGGCTTTGCCGGATATGCCTACAACGGCACCTTGGAAAACAATTCCGCCTATTGCTGGTACGCCGAGAACGGCACCCAGTACTCGGGCTTCTGCAGCACCATGGCCGCCGATGCGGAATCCAAAGTCAAAGCATCGAGCTGCGTCTACCTCACCGGCTTCGGCACGGCGCAGTCCCTCTTCGGTGACGGTAGAAGCTTCGCAAGCCTCAAGGTCTCAAACGGCGGCGGCACGGCAAGCCCCTACACGTCAGCACTCGGCGACGTCTTCCCGTTCGCCCTGCCCGAAGGCGAGTCCCAGCACGTCGGCGACTGGACGGAGCCGAAAGTTGTGGCAAGCCAGACCTTCGTCACGAACACCAATCCCTGGATCGACCTTCCAAAAGGCCATTATTACCACCAGTTTGTCAATCCCGATAATCCGAATGATAAATCAGCCATGATCGATCAGTGGGATGGGTACAACCTCACGAACGATGCCCGAGCCCATCGCAATGCCGAAGGCATCGTGCAGGTGAACATCTACACCTATGCCGACAATGTGGCAGACGCCCAGCCCTATGACACAGCTTATTACTACTTCCTCGACCCCCTCTACAACGTCCAGATCGTCACGGGGCAATCGGTGGTCGGCGAACCGCTGTCGGGCCTCCTCATTTGGGGCAACGGCGAGGGTAGCGACCACTACGACCTGACGCCCGTCTCCTATGCACTCGCCGCCATTGACGGCTCGACGCAGATCGAGGAAGGGACCGACTACCTGATCACGCTCCTGCTCACGGCACATGACGGCACCACGGTCAGCGGCTCGGAGCCCTACGGCTTCCCCACCTACATCAATCCCAGCGTCAATCGCCAGTACAACCTGAGCCTCGACATCAGCGGCTTTACGGTGAATACCGACGAACACTGCCACACCATGACCATCACGATCAAGGTCACAGGTGCCCAGCGCAACCCCTATTTGCAATACTAGCCGGCGCGGCCACAACGCGTCCCGCAATCCCTCATGCGGCGCCTGCGAAGAGCGCCCCATGCAAGGACTCGCGCTTGGTACGCGCATCGTAATCATCGAGCGACGCGAGGTGCGTCTCCTCATCGACACAGCCGACGAGCGCCTTCTGATGAAGCAGCGAACGAGCAACATGATCCAGCGAGCGCACATCGCGGAGGTCAGTCGCTACCACAGGGATCACCTGCACGCCAAGCGTCTGGATGTCGCGCAGACGTATGCGGTCGTGCGCGCCGCGCGCGATGCGATCCTCGCGCCAGGCCTTGACTTCTTCAGACCTTAAGCCAGCTGAGGGGACCCCATAGAGCGGATCGAGATGAAACTCGGTGCTCTCGTACTCGATATCGGCCCGGCAGTCCGCCCAATAAAGGTCGAGATCGTAGTGATCCTGACCGACATACGCTCTCTCTCCCTCCGGGGTCTGAAGGCGCGCGTTGAGCACAGGCATACCCAAGCCATAGCCTCCCAGGTCCATCGGGAGACCGAGCGCAAGCGAAAGATTGGTCTCAGCGGGCGATGCCGCGCCCTCACACGCATAGGCGAAAGCCTGCTTGATGAGGTGTCGCGCCCTCGTCTTAACGCGCGCATTGCCCAGGAGCTCTTTGATTGCGGCTATCGAGGTCACCGGCGGAATCTCGTACACCGCCATCTGCAGGGAGTCTGCCGTCGGGACCGGCATCACCGCATAGCTGCCGCACAGCTCCATGATGATCTGTGTGAGTCCTACGAGCGTTGCCGTCTCGGCGATCTGTGCGACGATGAGCTCAGGGCTGGCGATATAAAGGTCTGGGTCGACGCGCAGGAGCGCTGTCTGCGGCAAACTCGTTGAAAGCATGCGAGACCTTGTCGTCTTGAGATGCACGCGTTTGTTTGAATTGAATACGCCGAGCTCGAGCGGGTCATCGGTCGTGAAGGGCCCAAGGTCGTAGAACCGCTCGAAATCAACCCTTTTGCCTGCGACGACGTTATCAAATTCGAACCCACACTCCGCGAGCGTCTTCGCCCGTCCGTCTCCCATACGATTGGCTTCGCCAGCGCGCTCCTCCGGCGCTCTTACTTCATTGCTGTCTTTGGTGGGAATCGCAGTTCGCTCGGGCAGGTCAACCGCTGGCAGCCACACGCGGTTTCCACGGTAGGAGCGCATCCGTAAGGCTCTCAGGACCCGCAAGGCTGACCATCCGGTGACGATATGCATGTCTATCTCCCTTAGAGGTATTATCATGTTGAAAAGTACCGCATTTATCGCTCGTTCACTATCAGCGATTATATCTTTTACTGCATTTATTATTTTTCATATTATTATTTGCGGTACTTTTTGGAGACAGAATTCGTCACATGAGTGGAAACAGCACCTTCATCGCTGCAGGTCAGGACGGTGGTAAATCGGGCATAGTCTCAACCCCGCAAATTTCGACATCGATAAAAGCGCAGCTAGATTGCGTGAAAATCAGGCACAATTCCCAACACGGGCAGTAAGTACACTTTTCCGCATGAAAATTATTGAAAGCATTCGCGTCTTCTACCTGCAGCGACATCTCGAGAAGCGCTGAGACGGCTTATACGGTGACACAGCGGCCTCATCGGTCTAGAACTCCACTCGTGACGATTCCATGCGTTCTCAGGCCTTCTAATGGCATGTTCTACCTGCAGTTTCTTTAACCGCAGCTAGAAGGCACGGTATGAAAAAAGACCACCCGGACAATAGCCCGAGTGGCCCTCTTTCCTGAGACAACCCGTAGCAAACTTACAGCAGACGCAGCGAGAGCTCCTTGAGCTGACGGAGCGTGACCTCGCTTGGGGCGGCGCTCATGAGGTCGGAGCCGGAGCTGGTCTTGGGGAAGGCCATGACCTCGCGGATCGAGTCCGAGCCCGTGAGCAGCATGCAGACGCGGTCGAGGCCGAGCGCGAAACCGCCCATCGGGGGCGCGCCGTACTTGAGCGCCTCCATCAGGAAGCCGAACTGCTCCTCCGCGCGCTCCTCCGTGAAACCCAGCAGTTTGAGGACACGCATCTGCAAGTCGGCGTTGTGGATACGCATGCCGCCGCCGCCCGCCTCGAAACCGTCCATCACGAAGTCGTAGGTGTGCGAGCCGCAGGACAGCGGCTCAGTCTCCAAGCGGTCGATGTCGGCCTCCATCGGCTGGGTGAAGGGCATGTGCTCGGAGGCGTAGGCCTTGCGGTCCTCGTCCCAATGGAAGAGCGGGAAGTCGACTACCCAGAGGAAGTCGTGGCCCTCGCGTGGGAGCTCGAGCGCGTCGGCCATGTAGGAGCGCATGCCGCCCAAGATCTCGTCGGCCTCGAGGCGCTTCGTCGCGGCGAACATCACGAGGTCGCCCAGCTCCACCTGCGCACGCTCGCGCAGCGCAGCCATCTCCTCATCCGAGAAGAACTTGACGATCGGGCTATTGATCGTGCCGTCGGGACGGAAGGCGATCCAGGCCAGGCCCTTGGCGCCGAGGTCGGCGGCGACTGGCTCGAGTTTGTCAATCTGCGCGCGCGGCCAGGCGCCGGCGCCCTTGGCGTTGATGCATTTGACGACCTCGCCCTCTGTGTTGGCGGAGTTGGCGAAGACCTTGAACTTGGTGTCCTTGAAGATATCCGTCACGTCCACGAGCTTCATGTCGTAGCGCGTGTCGGGCTTGTCGGTCCCATAGGTGTCCATCGCGTCCCAGTAGGAGATGCGGCGCAGTGGGGTCGGCATGTCGACGCCGACCTTGGCGAAGGCGTCGTGCAGCACATCCTCGAGCGCGTGCATGACCGTGTCCTGGTCGACAAAGGACATCTCCACGTCCACTTGCGTGAACTCGGGCTGGCGGTCGGCGCGCAGGTCCTCGTCGCGGAAGCACTTGGCGACCTGGTAGTAGCGCTCCACGCCACCGATCATGAGGAGCTGCTTGAGGAGCTGGGGGCTCTGTGGCAGCGCGTAGAAGTGGCCCGGCTGGGTGCGGGAGGGCACCAGGAAGTCGCGGGCGCCCTCGGGGGTAGACTTGAAGAGGGACGGGGTCTCGACCTCGGTGAAGTCGCGGTTGTGCAGCGCCTCACGCATCGCGAAGGTGAAGTCGTTGCGCAGCTTGAGGTTCTCGGCCATCTTGGGGCGGCGCAGGTCGAGGTAGCGGTAACGCAGACGGACGTCCTCGCTGGAGTCCACGCGGTCCTCGATCTGGAAGGGCGGGGTGAGCGACGTGTTGAGCACCTGGATCTCGGACACGAGCACCTCGACCTCGCCGGTCTCGATGCGGGCGTTCTCCATGCCCTCGGGACGCTTGCGCACCGTGCCCGTGACCATGATCGGCCACTCCAGGCGGACGCGCTCGGCCGTGTGGAAGGCCGTGCCGCCGGAATGCTCGGGGTCGAAGGAGATCTGGGTCATGCCCTTGCGGTCACGCAGGTCGATGAAGATCAGGCCGCCGTGGTCGCGACGGTGCCAGACCCAGCCGGTCAGGGTGACGGTCTCGCCGATATTATTATTTCGCAGCTCTCCACAGGTATGAGTGTGCAGGGAATAGCTATCGGGCATACGTATCCCATCCTTTCTCAATCCCAATGGCGGGCATCGATTTTCGCCGCGGCAAGGCGCGGCATGTGCAGATGCATACTAACAGTCCCTCCCCACGCGGGAAGGGACTGCAGCGGTGCCGAAAAAAATGTTTAACGCTTACGGCTTACTCATGCCGGAGGGCCAGCGAGAGCTCTTCGAGCTGGGCCTCGGTGACCTTGCTGGGCGCCGCGCTCATGAGGTCGGAGCCGGAGCTGGTCTTGGGGAAGGCCATGACCTCGCGGATGGAGTCCGAGCCTGTGAGCAGCATGCAGACGCGGTCGAGGCCGAGCGCGAAGCCGCCCATCGGGGGCGCGCCGAAGGTCAGGGCCTCCATCAGGAAGCCGAACTGCGCCTCGGCCCGCTCCTTGGTGAAGCCGAGCAACTCCAGGATCTGCATCTGCAGGTCGGCATTGTGGATACGCATGCCGCCACCGCCCGCCTCGAAGCCGTCCATCACGAAGTCATAGGTGTGCGAGCCGCAGGACAGGATCGTATCGCGGTCGCCGCTGGCGAGTTTCTCGATATCGTCCTCCATCGGCTGGGTGAAGGGCTGGTGCTCCGCCGCGAAGGCGCCGCGCTCCTCATCCCAATGGAAGAGCGGGAAGTCGACCACCCAGAGGAAGTCGTGGCCCTCGCGCGGGATCTCGAGGGCGTCGGCCATGTGCAGACGCATGCCGCCCAGGATCTCGTCGGCCTGCAGCCGATCCGCGACCGCGAAGAGCAGCAGGTCGCCCGGCTCAGCGTCCATCTCGGCGCGCAGCGCCTCGATCTCGACCTCGCTCACGAACTTCTTGAAGGAGCTGTTCCAGGAGCCGTCCTCCTTGAAGGCGAACCAGGCCAGGCCCTTGGCGCCGAGGTCGGCGGCGACTTCGCCCAGCTTGTCGATGCGGGCACGGGGCCAGGAGCCAGCGCCTTTGGCGTTGATGCACTTGACGTACTGGCCCTCGGTCTCGGCCGCCGCCGCGAAGAGGCGGAAGGCGGAGCCCGCGAAGATCGAGGTCACGTCATGCAGGGTCATGCCGAAGCGGGTGTCGGGCTTGTCGATGCCATACGTGTCCATCGCGTCCCAGTAGGAGATGCGGCGCAGTGGGGTCGGCATGTCGACGCCGACCTTGGCGAAGGCGTCGTGGAGCACGTCCTCGATCGTGGCCATCACATCGTCCTGCTCGACGAAGCTCATCTCCACGTCCACCTGCGTGAACTCGGGCTGGCGGTCGGCGCGCAGGTCCTCGTCGCGGAAGCACTTGGCCACCTGGTAGTAGCGCTCTACGCCGCCGATCATGAGGAGCTGCTTGAGGAGCTGGGGGGACTGGGGAAGCGCGTAGAAGTGGCCCGGCTGGGTGCGGGAGGGCACCAGGAAGTCGCGGGCGCCCTCGGGGGTGGACTTGAAGAGGGACGGGGTCTCGACCTCGGTGAAGGCGTTGGCATGGAAGGCCTCGCGCAGGGCGAAGGCGAAGTCCGAGCGCAGACGCAGATTGCGGTTCATAACCGGGCGGCGCAGGTCGAGGTAGCGGTAGCGCAGGCGGATGTCCTCAGCCGTGTCGGTGGCGTCGTCGATCGGGAAGGGCGGGGTCACGGACGTGTTGAGCACCGTGATGCCCGTGGCCAGGACCTCGATCTCGCCCGTGGCCATGTGCTCATTGGTCTGGCCCTCGATGCGGTGACGGACCGTGCCAGTCACGAGGATCGGCCACTCGGGACGGATGGTCTCGGCAGTCGCAAAGGCCTCGCCCGACAGATCGGGGTCGAAGATCACCTGCGTCATGCCCTCGCGGTCGCGGATGGTCACGAAGATGAGCTGGCCCAGGTCACGCCGGTGGTCGACCCAGCCGGTCAGCCTGACTTCCTTGCCGGCGTCGGCCGCGCGTAGCTCGCCGCAGGTGTGGGTGTGCATGGAATGAAGTGCCATTTGAGAAGTCCTCTCGTCTCGGGCACCCCATGGCGGGTGCCCCTCTGCAGACGTCGCCGACCCGTAGACCGCGGGGCGGCGCACAGCTCTCCATCATAGCAGCGCGGGAGGACACAAAAAGGGCGGGAGCCGAAGCCCCCGCCCATACGCCACAGATGTGCGCGTGTCTTACATGGAAGCCTTGACCATCGCGGCAAAGCTCTCGGCCTTGAGGGAGGCGCCGCCGACGAGCGCGCCGTCGACGTCCTCCTTGGTCAGGAAGCCGGCGATGTTCTCGGGCTTGGCGGAGCCGCCGTAGAGGATGCGGATGCCGTCGGCAACCTCGTCGCCGAAGATCTCCTTCAGCGTCGCGCGGATGGCGCCGATAACCTCCTGGGCATCGTCGGCCGTGGCGGTCTTGCCGGTGCCGATGGCCCAGATGGGCTCGTAGGCGATCACGTACTTGGCAGGATCGGTGATCTCGAGACCCTCGGTGTCCTTCTTGATCTGGTCGACGACGAACTCGACGTGCTTGCCCGCCTCGCGGACTTCGAGCGACTCGCCGCAGCAGGAGATAGGCACGATGCCATGGGCCATGAGGGCCTTGGCCTTCTTGTTGATCTCCTCGTCGGTCTCGTGGAAGTAGCCGCGGCGCTCGGAGTGGCCGATGATGCAGTAGGTCGCACCGATGTTGGTCAGCATGTCGGGAGCGGTCTCGCCGGTGTAGGCGCCCTTCTCCTCCCAATAGACGTTCTGGGCACCGAGGGCGAAGGGAGCGTCCTCGTGCTCGATGACCTCGGCCACGCCCTTGAGGTCGACCGCGGGCGGGCACACGACGACGTCGACGTCGCCCGTGCCGTCAGCGAGTTCCTTGGCGAGACCCTGCGCGAGGACGACGCCCTCGGAATAGGTCTCGTTCATCTTCCAGTTGCCTGCAATCATCCTCTTACGCATCGAGAAGCGCCTCCACTCCGGGAAGGGCCTTGCCCTCGACGAGCTCCATGGAAGCGCCACCGCCGGTGGAGATCCAGCTCATCTTGTCGGCCAGGCCGAACTTGTTGATTGCCGCGACGGAATCGCCGCCGCCGATGATGGACGTGCCGCCCGCGGCCTTGACCTCGGCGACCGCCTCAGCCACGGCCTTGGTGCCGTGCTGGAAATTCTCGAACTCGAAGACGCCGGTCGGGCCGTTCCAGAAGACGGTCTTGGCACCCTTGATGGCCTCGGCGTAGAGCTCCTCGGTCTTGGGGCCGATGTCCATGCCCATCATGTCGTCGGGGATCTTGTCGGAATCGACCACGGTGCCCGGCTCGTCCTTGAACTCGGGGGCGACGACGTTGTCGACCGGCAGCAGGATCTTAACGCCCTTGGCCTCGGCCTTCTTGAGCATCTCGCCCGCGCGCTCGACCCAATCCTCCTCCTTGAGGGAGGTGCCGACCGTGTAGCCCTTGGCCAGGAAGAAGGTGTAGGCCATGCCGCCACCGATGATCAGGGTGTCGGCGGAGTCGATCAGGTGGTCAAGCACGCCGATCTTGGAGGACACCTTGGAGCCGCCGACGATGGCGACGAAGGGACGCTCGGGCTCGGCGAAGATCGAGGTCAGGGTGTCGACCTCCTTCTCCAGCAGGAAGCCGGCGACGGCGGGCAGATAGGCGGCCGGGCCGACGACGGAGCCCTGCGCACGGTGGGCGGTGCCGAAGGCGTCGAGGACGAAGATGTCGCCATAGGAGGCAAGCTTCTTGGCGACCTCGGGGTCGTTCTTCTTCTCGGCCTTGAGGAAGCGGACGTTCTCGAGGACGACGATCTCGCCCGGCTTGATGGCGGCGCAGGCCGCGGCAGCCTCGTCACCATAGGTGTCGGGTACGAACTTGACGTCGTAGCCCGTGAGCTCGGCCAGCTTGTCGGCGGCCGGCTTGAGGGAGAGCTCGGGCTCGGGGCCGTCGCCCTTGGGGCGGCCGAGGTGGCTCATCAGGATGATGGCAGCGCCCTGCTCCTTGAGGTACTGGATGGTGGGGATGGCGGCGCGCACGCGCGTGTCGTCGGTCACGACGCCGTCCTTCAGGGGGACGTTGAAGTCGACGCGCATCAGGACCTTCTTGCCCTTGACGTCGATGTCGCGAACGGTCTTCTTGGTAAAAGCCATGCTTGCAACCTTTCTTTTGTCGTTGCCTGCAATAAAAAGAGGCGCGGCCGCGGCCCCATGAGCTGCAAACCGCGCCTCTCGCTACCTACGAAGCGTCACTTAGGCGACGAACTTCTCGAAGTACTTGATGGTGCGGACCATCTGAGAGGTGTAGGAGTTCTCGTTGTCGTACCAAGAGGTGACCTGGACGAGGGACTGGCCGTTGCCGAGGTCCTGGACCATGGTCTGGGTGGAGTCGAAGATCGAGCCGTGGGTCTCGCCGACGATATCGTGGGAGACGATCTGGTCCTCGTTATAGGCGAAGGTCTCGGGGATGGACTCGGCGTAGGCCTTCATCGCGGCGTTGACCTCGTCGACCGTGACGGTCTTGGCGACGACGGCATAGAGGTTAGTGAGCGAGCCGGTGGGCGTCGGGACGCGCTGGGCGGCACCGATCAGCTTGCCGTTGAGCTCGGGGAGGACCAGGCCGATGGCCTTGGCGGCACCCGTGGAGTTGGGGACGATGTTCTCGGCGCCGGCGCGGGAGCGACGGAAGTTGCCCTTGCGCTGCGGGCCGTCGAGGATCATCTGGTCGCCGGTGTAGGCGTGGATGGTGGTCATGATGCCGGAGACGATGGGGGCGAAGTCGTTGAGGCCCTTGGCCATCGGGGCGAGGCAGTTGGTGGTGCAGGAGGCGGCGGAGATGATGTCGTCGTCGGCGGTCAGCGTCTCGTGGTTGACGTTGTAGACGATGGTGGGCAGGTCGTTGCCCGCGGGAGCGGAGATGACGACCTTCTTGGCGCCAGCGTTGATGTGCGCCTGGGCCTTGGCCTTGGAGGTGTAGAAGCCGGTGCACTCGAGGACGACGTCCACGCCGAGCTCGCCCCAAGGCAGGTTGTTGGCGTCAGCCTCCTTATAAATGGTGATCTTCTTGCCGTCGACGGTGATGGAATCCTCACCGAAGGTCACGTCGTGCTCGCGGGAGTAGTTGCCCTGGGTGGAGTCGTACTTCAGCAGGTACGCCAGCATCTCGGGAGAGGTGAGGTCGTTGATGGCGACGATCTCGGTGCCCTCATGAGAGAACATCTGACGGAAAGCCAGACGGCCGATACGACCAAAGCCGTTGATAGCAACCTTAACTGCCATGCTTTCTCCTTTCGCAAGGCTCCCGGAGCCCTTCCCCGGACAAGCCCAGTCCTACAAACCTTCTTGATTCTACCCGATTCCGCGACGGCAGAAAGAACGAGTCCCGCCAATGGCGAAAAACTATCCGCCCCTGACGAATGCCTTACGTTCCGTGGTCATTTCTGGGGCGCAGCGGAGCGTGTCCGCAGCCTGAGGTACGATAGATACGCCGAAGAAACACGGCCGACAAAGGGAGGGCACATGGCAAACGACGATCTGCGCGCAGCCGCGGCCGCCGACCGTGTGCCCGACATCGTGGTGATCACGGGCATGTCTGGCAGCGGGCGCACCCAGGCCCTACACGCCCTCGAGGATATAGGCTACTACTGCATCGACAACCTCCCGCCCGGCCTCATGCTTCAGCTGGCCAACCTCGTGGGCATCAACACGGGCATTAATCGCCATCTGGCCGTGACCTGCGACCTGCGCAGCCAGGGCCTCTTTGACGACCTGGCCGACGCCCTGACCGACCTCGACGCGCACGGGATCACGTATAAGATTGTTTTCCTCGACTGCTCGGACGAGGTGCTTGGCCGTCGCTACAATGAGAACCGCCGCCGCCATCCCCTACAGATGCCGGGCGAGACGGTCGACCACGCCATCAAGCGCGAGCGCGTGCAGCTGCGCGGCGTACACGATCGGGCCGACCTCGTGATCGACACGAGCCGTACCCGCACCGCCACCCTGCGCGCCCGCATCCGCCGCAGCTTCTCGGTGGGCGACGAGACGCAGCTGATGGAGGTCAACGTCTTCTCCTTCGGCTTCAAGCACGGCATGCCCGCCGAGGCCGACCTCCTGATCGACGTGCGCTTCCTGCCCAACCCCTTCTACGACCCCGAGATGCGCAACCTCACGGGCCTCGATGCCAAGGTCGCCTCCTTTGTGCTGGACAACCCCACCACGGGGAAGTTTATGAAGCAGTGGGAGGGTCTGCTCGACGTGGCGCTGCCTGGCTATGTGCAGGAGGGCAAGCCGATCCTCTCGATTGCGATCGGCTGCACGGGCGGCCAGCACCGCAGCGTGGCTATCGCGTCCACCACGGCCAACTACCTCAAGGGCCGCGGTTACCGCGTGAATCTCAGCCACCGCGACCTCGCGCTCGCCGTGCCCCGCATCGGCGAGTCCGACGCCCACTAGGCGGTCTCCATGTCCTTCACAGCCCAGGTCAAAGATGAGCTCTCCCGCGTGGCAGGCGAAAGCGACGAGTGCGCCCTCGCGGAGCTTTCCGCCATCGTGCGCGTGTGCGGCACCCTCTCCTTCCACGGGTCGGGCAGCTGGTCTTTGCGCGTGACGACCGAGACGGGCGCCGTGGCGCGCACCATGATCAAGCTCACGCACGACCTCTTCCAAATCGACACCCCGCTCACCATGCGCAGGTCCAACCTGCACCGCGCCCACAACTTCCTGATCGAGATCCGCGACCAGGACGCGCTGGGCCCCGCCCTCGAGGAACTGGGCATCATCGTGCCGGGCATGGGCATCGCCTCGGGCGCGCCTTCGCGCCTGCTGCAGAGCAAGAGCTGCTGCAAGTCCTATCTGCGCGGCGCCTTCATGGCGGGCGGCTTCGTCTCGGACCCGCGCGGCGACTTCCACCTCGAGATCGCCCTGACCGGCGAGGAACTGGCCGAGGACGTCCGGCGGCTGGCGGAGGACGCCGGGGTCGACGCCCGCATCAACCACCGGCGCGGCTCCTATGTCGTCTACCTCAAGAGCTTCGGCGGCGTCGTAACCCTCCTGCAGGCCATGGGGGCCGAGCGCTCGGCCCGCGCCGTCGCGCAGGTCCGCCGTGTCAAGACCGTCAAGATTAGCGTGAACCGCCTGGTCAACGCCGAGACGGCAAATTCCAACCGCGCCAGCGGCGCCGCCGCCGAGCAGCTCGCTCTGATCGACCGGGCTGAGGAGGTCATCGGCCTGCGATCCCTGCCGCCGGCGTTGCGCGAATTCTGCGTCCTGCGCCGCGCCCATCCCGAGGTCTCGCTCGCATCCCTCGGCGAGCTCTGCGACCCGCCCGTCGGCAAGTCCGCCATGCACCACCGCGTGCTCCGCCTGGAGCAGCTTCTCGACGAGGCCGGCGCCGGCGCTGCGGACGACTAGTTGGCGGATTCGGCTTCGGGATCCGCAGGACCCTCGTCACGCTCGGCGTCGTAGGCGCGCAGGGTCTGCCAGATATCCTCGGCCACCTGGGCCGGCACGCCCTTGACCCCGGCAATCTGTTCGGGAGAGGCCTCACGCAGACGTTTGAAGGACCCGAAGTGGCGCATGATGTCCTTCTTGCGCCTGGGACCGACGCCCGGCACCTCGTCGAGGATCGAGACCGACTGCGCCTTGGTGCGCAGCTCGCGGTGGAAGGTGATCGCGAAACGGTGCGACTCGTCGCGGACCTGCTTGATCAGGTAGAGCGAGGGCGAGCCGGAGGGCAGCACGACCGGCGTCTCGTCCCAGGGCACGAAGACCTCCTCGTCCGACTTGGCCAGGCCGCAGACGGGGATGTCGAGCCCGAGCTCCTCGAGCTGGGTCATCGCGGCCGTGAGCTGCGGCTTGCCGCCGTCGACCACGAGCAGGTCGGGGCGCGACCCGAAGCGCTCGTCGGCCATGCGCTCCGGGGCGTAGCGGCGGCCGAGCACCTCCTGCATGCTCACGAAGTCGTTGGCCTCATCAAGCTCGGCGCGGATTTTGAAGCGGCGGTACTGGCCCTTGTCGGGCCGGCCGTTGGTGAAGACGACCATGGACGCCACCGTGAAGGCGCCGTGCAGGGTGGAGATGTCGAAACACTCGATCCGCATCGGCGGCGCATCGAGGGCCAGGGCGCTCTCGAGCTGGAGCAGGGCTTGGTTGGTGCGGTCGTCGGCGTAGCCCGTGCGGACCATGTAGCGGTTGAGGGCATGGCGGGCGTTGCGGGAGGCCATCTCGAGCAGGCGGACCTTGTCGCCCCGGCGCGGGACGTGCAGGCGGCAGACGTGGCCGCGCTTGTCGGCCAGCCACTCCCCCACCACGTCGGCGTCGGGCAGCTCGGTGGCCAGGTCGACCTCGGCAGGGATGTCGGCGGTCTCGTCGTAGTAGCGCTTGAGGAAGCCCTCGGCCAGCTCCACCTCGTCCACATCCATGCCCTTGTCCAGGATGAACTCGGAGCTGCGGATCACGCGCCCCTCGCGCACGACGAAGACGCAGGCCGCGCTGATCGTCTCCTCGCGGGTGAAGCCGATGGCGTCCATCGAGACGTCGTCGCCGAAGAGGACTTCCTGTTTGGCGTCGGTCGCCTGAAGCGCCTCCAGGCGCCGCTTGAGCCTGCCCGCCCGCTCGAAATCGAGGTCGGCCGCAGCCTCCCGCATCTGGTCGGTCAGGTCGTCCACCACGTCGCGCCGTTTACCCGCCAGGAAGCGCTCGACCTGGTCGACGTGGCGCGCATACTCCACGGTGTCGATCGCGCCGGCGCAGACGCCCGGCCCGCGGCCCACGTGGTAGTCGAAGCAGGGCCTTCCCAGCTTGGCCAGGGCCAGCGGCGCGATGCCCACCTCGTCGGGATGGGCCGCGAGGTAGCGGCGGCACCGCTTCCATTCCGCGCAGGTCGCGATGCAGATCGGCGCCACCTTGCGCAGGGTGTCGATCGTGGCGCGCGCGGCCTTGGCATCGGTGTAGGGGCCGAAGTAGCGCGTGCCCTTCTTGTGGTGCTCGCGTGTGTATTTGATCGCGGGGAAGACGTCCGACTCCGTGATCGCGATGTAGGGATAGCTCTTGTCGTCCTTGAAGTCGACGTTGAAATAGGGATGGTACTGGTTGATGAGCTGGCGCTCCAGGACCAGCGCCTCGTGCTCGGACCCCACGACGATGTAGTCGAAGGACCGCACCACCTCCATCATCAGGGGGATCTTGGCTCGATCGTCCGTGAGCGTCGTGTACTGGCGCATGCGGGCGCGGAGGTTCTTGGCCTTGCCCACATAGATGACTGTGCCCGACGCATCGCGCCAGAGGTAGCAGCCCGGGTCGGTGGGCACGCGCTCCACCTGCTCGGCGATGCTGGGCAGCCCCTCGTCCTCGGGCCGGGGCGCCGC
>OMXZ01000002.1 GCA_900315165.1 uncultured Actinomycetes bacterium
TGGGACGCGATGGTCCGCCGCGCGATGGGCCGCGACTTCAGCTGGAACGTCTCCGCCAAGAAGTACGAGGACCTCTATCGCCAGATGGTGGGGTAGGGCACCGCACCCGCAACGTATCTTGTTCGCTTGGGTAGTGAGCCTCATGTTCACGGCACCCCATGCGCCGTGGGCTGCGGACGTCTCCGATTGACAGCGAATACGTAGCGACTGCAGCAAGTACGTTGTGCCTGACAACGAGTACGTTGCCATTGACAAAGAATCCGTCGGATTGCGACCTGGTGGCGGAAAAACCGCTTCCTAGCTCACGATTCGACGGACTTGTTGTCTGGTGCTACGTACTGGTTGTGTGCGGCTACGTACCCGATGAGGACGCAACGGATTTGTTGCAGCCACAACGGAGTCGTTGCAGGCGGAAGGTCGTGCTCGCTAGTCGTTGCCCGTACCGGTGCCGGCCTCGAAGCTATTGGCGACGGCTGTGACGTACGGCATCATCTCGCTCTTCTCGGACTCCTTGTAGTAGATCACGAGAAGCTGGACGGTGTCGTTATTGACGAGGCCGCGGATGTAGACGAGGTCGCCGTCGTCGTCCGCCTGGGTGCCCTCGAGGGTGAAGGAGTCACGATCGGCCTGCACCACGTCGAGGCCGAAATCGGCGTAGTCGTCGTTGTTGTTGGCGAACCACTCGCCCCAGCCCTCGGCATCGTCGCCGTCGGTGTTGGTACCGCCAAAGGCGATTGCGATCATGTAGGGGTCGGAGCTGTCATAGTACAGGCGGCCGTCGGTGTCCTCCTCGGTCATGCTGGGCAGGGGGCAGAAGGAATAGCCATAGCCGTTTGTCTCGTCGGTCACGCGGTCGGCGAGTTCGACACCCGACGTGTCGACGGCCGGGGTGTCGGAGCCGCCGCCGCTCTTGCCGCTCAGCAGGACGAAGCCGCCCACGGCGACGAGGGCGATCACGATGGCGATGATGATGCCGCGGACCGGAGACTTCTTCTGGACGGGAGCGGGCTGGTAGCCGGCCTGGTAGGGTTGGCCGCCCTGCTGGAACTGGGGCTGACCCTGCGGGGTGCCGCCGTACTGATACTGCTGATACTGCTGCTGCGGCTGAGGTTGAGGTTGCGGCTGGGGCGCCCCATAGGCGTACTGCTGCGGCTGCGGCTCGGGCTGGGGCTGCGAGGTGTACTGGAACTGCTGGGGCTCGGGCGTCGGCGCAGCCTGGACCGGCTGGGGAGCGGGCTCGGGCGCCGAGGCAGGCTCAGGCTCCGGCTGAGCCGGCTCCGCTATCGGTTCGGGCTGGGGAGTGGGCTCTGGCTGAGGAGCAGGCTCGGGTTCGGGCTGGACCGGCTCGGGCACAGGCTCTGGCTGGATCGGTTCAGGCGTCGGCTCGGGGGCGGGCACAGACTCGGGCTGAGTAGAAGCCGCTTGCAGTGGGGCGCCGCACGAGCTGCAGAAATGGGCGCCGTCAGGATTTTCCGAACCGCAGTTGGGACAGTACATCTCGACTCCTTAGCTTCTTGCTTTGATGCAATGAACTGATACAAGTATACAGAACCATCGATGTCGCGAAACTACTCGGATGAGTGGGGGGCACCCTTTTCCGTACAGAAAAACGCCCCGGACAGAGGTCCGGGGCGCCGAGGGGACCGCTTGATGCGGAAGGGGAGGACGGGCTACTCGTTGCCCGTGCCGGTGCCGGCCTGGAAGCTGTCTGCCACGGCCGCGACGGACGGGAGTATGTCCGCCTCCTGATCGGCCTTGTAATAGATGCACAGAAGCTGGACGGTGTCGCTGTTGACGAGTCCGCGGACGACTAGGCGGTCGCCGTCGCTATCGGCCTGGGTGCCCACAAGGGTGAAGGTCGTCTCGTCGGACTGTGCGACGAAGAGGCCGAAGTCCTGGTAGTCCTCGTTCTGGTAGGCGAACCAGTCGGCCCAGCCCTCGGCATCGTCGCCGTCGGAATTCTCGCCGCCGAAGGCGATCGCGACCATGTAGGGGTCGGCGCTGTCGTAGTACAGGCGGCCGTCGGTGGTCTCCTCGACCATGCTGGGAAGCGGGCAGAAGGAGAAGCCGTAGCCGTTGGTGGTGTCAGTCACGCGGTCGGCGAGGGTGACGCCGGAAAGGTCGGTGCCGACGACGCCCAGCGCGGTGGCGGCGGAGTTGTCGTCCGCGGATTCGGTCGGCGTGGACTCCTCCTCGCTGCTTTCGGTGTCGGTGTCCTCGCTCTCGGTATCGTTGCCGGAATCGTCAGCCGAGCCGTCAGTGGACTCCTCCATGATGGCGGGCTCGGAGGTCGGCGTGGGCTCCTCGTCCTTCTTGCCGCCCAGGACGACCACGAGGGCGACCACGACGACCACGGCCGCGACGATGCCGATGATGAGGCCCTTGGACGGGCCCTTCTTCTGCGGGGCGGCGGGCTGGTAGCCGGTCGGGTAGGGCTGGTTGGGCATGGGCTGCTGCGCGGGCTGCGGCGCGCCGTACGCGAACTGTTGGGCATCGGGCTGCGGGGCCGCGCTATAGGCATACGGCTGCTGCTCGGTCGGCTGGGCGGGCTGGGACTGCTGGGCCGTCTCGTCCACCTGAGCGTACAGGGGCTGCGTCACGGCTGGCTGGACCGGTTGCGTCTCCGTGGGCTGCTGTGCTTGCAGGTCTGCGCCGCAGTTGCCGCAGAAGCGCACGCCGTCCTGGTTGTCCGTGCCGCATTTAGGGCATTTCATGCTGTCTCCTCACCTTTGGTTCTCTAACTCGCAATGAATACGCCTTTATCAATATTACAGGTTGTTTGTAAGTGTCACCTACGGGGATTGTAAGAAGTACCTCACGCGCCATTAACAGAATCTCAGCAGCCCGCGCTTAGATTTTCTCATCTCGGGAATGAAGGCCAGCCGAGTGGGTAGATATCCCTATGTTGTGTCTGAATCGGCTCATCGATAGGAAAGGCGAGCACGCATGCGTACGTTCAAGACCGAGTCCAAAAAGCTCCTGGACCTGATGATCAACTCCATCTACACCAACCGCGAGATCTTCCTGCGCGAGCTTATCTCCAACGCGTCGGACGCCGTGGACAAGCTGCATTTCAAGGACCTGGCCGACCCGTCGGTCGACCTGGGGCAGACCGAGCTTTCCATCCGTGTGGGCTTCGACAAGGACGCGCGCACGATCACGATCTCCGACACGGGCATCGGCATGACAGCCGAGGAGCTTGACCGTAACCTGGGCACCATTGCCCACTCGGGCAGCCAGGAGTTCAAGGCAGCGCTCGCGGGCGACGACGAGGCGGACGGCGCCAAGTCCACAGCCGAGATTATCGGCCAGTTCGGCGTGGGCTTCTATTCTGCTTTCATGGTCGCCAAGAAGGTTCGTGTGGTCAGCCGCGCCTTCGGCTCCGACGAGGCCAACGTCTGGGAGTCCGACGGCATGGCCGGCTACGCCGTCTCTGCCTGCGACGCCGACGTCCTGCTCTACGGCCGCACCTGGGGCACCGACGTGGTCCTCACCCTGCGCGACAACGCGGGCGAGGAGGACTACGACGAGTACCTGAGCGAATGGAAGCTCCGCGAGCTCATCAGCAAGTACTCCAACTACGTGCGCTATCCCATCCAGATGGAGGTCACGCACAGCCGCGAGAAGCCGGCACCCGACCCCAAGCCCGACGACTACAAGCCCGAGTGGGAGGACTATACCGAGCTCGAGACCATCAACTCGATGACCCCCATCTGGCGCCGCAAGAAAGCCGACGTGTCCGACAAGGAGTACGCCGACTTCTATGAGCAGACCTTTCACGACTACAACGGCCCCGCCCGCACCTTCACGTTGCACGCCGAGGGCACGCTCGAGTACGACGCCCTGCTCTTCATCCCGTCCGAGGCGCCCTTCGACCTCTATAGCCGCGACTACGAGAAGGGCCTCGAGCTCTACAGCTCCAACGTCCTGATCCAGGAGAAGTGCGCCGATCTGCTGCCGGACTACTACAACTTCGTGCGCGGCGTGGTGGACTCTGCCGATATCAGCCTCAACATCTCGCGCGAGACCCTGCAGCAGACCCGCCAGCTCAAGGCCATGGCCAAGCGCATCGAGAAGAAGATCACTTCCGAGCTCCAGGACATGCGCGATAACGCCCGCGAGGATTATGAGAAGTTCTTCGACCACTTTGGTCGCGGCCTCAAGTATGGCATCTACGCCAGCTACGGCATGAAGAAGGACGACCTCGCCGACCTGCTGCTCTTCTGGTCTGCCAAGCAGGGCAAGCAGGTCACGCTGGCTGAGTACGCCGCAGCCATGCCCGAGGGCCAGAAGGCCATCTACTACGCCGCGGGCGACGATCGCGACCGCCTCGAGAAGATGCCCGTCGTGAAGTCCGTGCTCGAGCACGGCTACGACGTGCTGCTCATGACCCAGGACGTGGACGAGTTCTGCCTGATGTCCATGCAGAACTACGTCTGGATGCCCGCCGCGGACATTGCCGATGCTGATATTGCCGATGCCGACGCCCACGAGGCTCCCGAGCCCAAGACCATCGAGTTCAAGAACGTCGCGTCCGGCGACCTGGACCTCGCCTCTGACGAGGAGAAGAAGCAGGCGGAGGAGACCGCCGACGCCAACAAGGCCCTGCTCGACGCGATGAAGGCGGCGCTCGGCGATTCCGTGAACAAGGTTGCCGTCTCGCCGCTCGAGACCGAGGCGCCCGCGGTGATCTCGGCCGAGGGCCCCGTGTCGCTCGAGATGGAGCGTGTACTGTCCGAGGGCCCCGAGGGCACCCCGCAGGTTGGCGCCCAGCGCGTGCTCGAGCTCAACGCCTCGCATCCCGTCTTCGAGAAGCTCAAGGCCGCCCAGGAGGCCGGCGATACCGACAAGCTCAACCTGATGAGCTCGCTTTTGCTCGACCAGGCGCTGCTGATGGCGGGCCTCGAGGTCAAGGATCCCGTCGCCTTCGCGCAGAACGTCTGCAAGCTGATGGCGCTCCCTTGCGGCTGGGCGAGGCTCCCTCCACGGCGCGCAGCCCGCATAACTCGCGGTTTCGTCGTCGGCAATCCCGGCTTCCCGGAGCGGCATCCCTCCGGGTCACGCCGGGCCAGCTCTCGTGCCGTACCGGGAAGCGGTCATTGACGCAGATTTCTGTAAATCCCGTATGCGGGTGCGATACTTATTGATATGGGCGTGGCCTGTCGTACCCGCAAGTCCCTTTTGCAGAGATTTGCAGTGATAGCCGCATGCGGGCTCGATTCACCCCGCGTCGGGATCGCACCGGTCGCAGGTGCCAGTCAATGGGCGAATCACAAACAATGCCACATTGCAGCGAATTCCCGATTTTCTGACTATGAGTGCGCAGTGTGGGTCGCCGACACTGGCCGGGATTGTTCATTCAGGGTCGGTTAACAGCAAATCGCTGCAAACGGAGCCTGTTTGCACGGTCGCCCGCGTTCGAAGCAGAGTGTGCCGCGCATTCGGGGTCGGGAAATCGGAAATTTCCTGCAACCGGGGCACAAATGCACAGGACGACGCTTGCGGTAGGATAGAAAGGCTGAAAACGGACGGGGGAGAGGCATGGCTGAGACCGAGGGACAGGGCACGCTTTTCGGGTTCGACGAGCAGGGCGAGGTGACTGCCGCGAGTGAAACTGGCGCCGCGAGCGAACCAGCCGCCGGGAGTACGGCAGCCGGCCAGACACCGCTCGAGCGTGCGGCCGCACGGGCGACCGAGCTGCGGCGGATTCTCGACCTCGCCGCCTACCAGTACTACGCGCTCGACGCGCCTGAGATGACCGACGCCCAGTTCGACCGCTACCTGGTCGAGCTGCAGGGGATCGAACGCGATTATCCCGAGCTTGTCACGCCCGATTCCTACACCCAGCGTATCGGCGGCTATGTGGACCGCCAGTTCACGCCCGTCACCCACGCGCGCCGCATGTACTCGATCGACGACGCCATGAACCTCGACGAGCTCGACGAGTGGCTTGCCCGCACGACCGAGGCGCTCGGCGGCAGCGACGATCGCCCCATCCCCTTCACCTGCGAGCTCAAGATCGACGGCCTCGGCATCGCCCTCACCTACCGCGACGGCCAGCTCATCCGTGCGGCCACGCGCGGCGACGGCACGACGGGCGAGGACGTCACCGCCAACGTGCTCACCATCAAGGATGTGCCGCGCACCCTCGCGCAGGCGGGACTGGCCCATATCGCGGACGGCGGCCTCGGCCAGTCCGTCGAGGTCCGCGGCGAGGTCTACATGCCCAAGCACTCCTTCGTTCGCCTGAACGAGGATGCGGACGCGGCGGGCCAGCAGCCCTTCGCCAACCCGCGCAACGCGGCGGCGGGCAGCCTGCGCCAGAAGGATCCGGGCGTCACGGCCCATCGCGACCTGGCGACCTTCATCTATGCCGTCGCGGACGAGGACCCGCTCGACGTGACGACCCAGGCACAGTTCCTCGACTGGCTGCGCGCCTGCGGCTTCTCCGTCAACGACCACGCCCGCCGCTGCCTCTCAGCCGCCGAGGTGCACGACTACTGCGCCAACGCCCTCGCGCACCGCGAGGACCTCGACTACGACATCGACGGCGTCGTCGTGAAGGTCGACTCGCTGGCCAGTCAGAACGCCCTGGGCGCCACCGCCCGCGCCCCGCGTTGGTCCATCGCCTTCAAGTTCCCGCCGGAGGAGAAGCGCACCGTCCTGCGCGAGATCCGCGTGCAGGTCGGGCGCACGGGCGTGCTGACGCCGGTGGCCGAGTTCGACCCCGTCGTGGTCGCCGGGTCCACCATCGCGCGCGCCACGCTGCACAACATCGACGAGGTGCGCCGCAAGGACGTGCGCGTGGGTGACACCATCGTCGTCCACAAGGCGGGCGATGTGATTCCCGAGGTCGTAGGGCATGTGCCCGAGCTGCGACCTGCGGATTCCGTGGACTTCGAGATGCCGACCGTGTGCCCCAGCTGCGGCAGCCCGGTCGTCCGCGAGGAGGGCGAGGTCGCCTACCGCTGCGTCTCCATCGACTGCCCGGCGCAGGCCACGGAGCGCCTGCTGCACTGGGGCAGCCGCGGCGCCATGGACATCGACGGCCTGGGCGACGAGATTGTGGGCCGTATGGTCGAGCAGGGAATCCTGACCGACGTCGCGGACTATTACGACCGCCTGACGGTCGACCAGCTGGCAGGCGTCTCGACCGGGCGTACCTACGAGACCATGACCAAGGATCACGATGCGGGCGACGCGATCGTCGTCGGCAAGACGATCGCGGGCAAGATCATGGCCCAGGTGGAGGAGTCCAAGCAGCGCGGCCTCGCGCGCATCCTCTTCGGCTTGGGCATCCGCCACGTGGGCGCCAACGTCGCCCGCCTGCTGGCCCTCCACTTCGGCACGCTCGAGGCGCTCATGCTCGCGAGCGAGGAGGACATAGCGGAGGTCGACGGCGTCGGGCCCAAAATCGCGGCGTCCGTGCGCGAGTTCTTCTCGGTCGAGAAGAACGTGGCCGTGCTCGAGCGCCTGAGGGCGGCGGGCGTCGTGCTCGAGGAGGAGCGCCCGGACGCCGACCAACCCCAGACGCTGGCGGGGATGACCTTCGTGCTCACGGGCACGCTGACCGGCCGCACGCGCAACGAGGCCAAGGCGGCGCTGCAGGCTCTCGGCGCCAAGGTCTCGGGCTCGGTATCTAAGAAGACCAGCTATGTGGTGGCCGGCGAGGCGGCGGGCTCCAAGCTCACCAAGGCGGAGCAGCTGGGCGTTCCCGTACTCGACGAGGCGGCGCTTGATGCGATTCTGACGGGGGATATGTCGGTCTTGTCGGCATAGGGCGAGGTATCCCAAGGCGGACTGTGCGTCTGTGCGCCAGTCGCTACAATGCTGAGCATTGTGTTGTCATCAGACGTCGTGCCGCCACGGATAGGGGAATGGCCACATGTCGATTTACGAGATATTGCTCCTAGGCCTCGCGCTGTCCGCCGACGCCTTCTCGGTCACCATATCCAACACCTTCGTCTACGCCAACGAGCGCCGTCGGAGCCTGCTGCTCATGCCGGTCTTCTTCGGCGCCTTCCAGGCTCTCATGCCCCTGCTCGGCTACTTTCTGGGCAGCGTGGCCGCGAGCTTCATCGAGAAGTACGCGGGCATCGTCACCCTGCTTATCCTGGGCGTGATTGGCGGCAACATGCTGCGTGAGGGCGTGGGCGCCCTGCGGGCGGCCAGATGCGGGCAGGCCGATGAGGTGGCCGCCGCCCGTGCCGACCAGCGTCTCACGATCGGCACGCTCGTCTTTCAGGCTATCGCCACGGCCATCGACGCCTTTGCGGTCGGCGTGAGCCTGCGCGCGCAGAACGTCAACCTGATCTTCTCGGTGTCTGTCATCGGTGTCACGACAGCCGTCTGCTGCCTTGTCGCCATCTTTCTCGGCAAGAAGCTGGGACGGCTTTTGGGCGACCGCGCCGAGGTGGTGGGCGGCCTCGTGCTGATCGGGATCGGCGTCAAGGCCTTCCTGGGACTCTAGCGCCTCATCGCTCGGCGCCCTTGGAGCGCTTCTCCTCGTACATGAGCTCGTCGACGCTGTGGAGGAATTCCTGTGCGCCGGGCTTTGCCGCCGTGTCGTAAACGGCCGACCCCACGGAGACCTCGATGGGGAAGTCGAGGCGGTGCTGACGGTTGAAGACCCTCACAGCGGCCTGGAAATCCGCGACGAGTGCATCGAGCTCGCCTTGCTCCGCGACGTCGAGCACACAGACGAACTCGTCACCGCCGTAGCGCGCGACCGTTCCATAGGGGGCGAAGATGTCCGCGAGAATTTCTGCGGTATTGATGAGTGCGCGATCGCCCTGGGTATGCCCGTAGGTGTCGTTGATTGCCTTGAAATGGTCGAGGTCGGCCATCACACAGGAGAAGGCGGGGGCCGCTTCGTCTCGGCCGACCTCGGTGACATGGTTGTCGAGCACGATGTCGAGCAAACGGCGGTTGCCGATACCCGTGAGGTGGTCGGTGTTCATGTCACGGTTCTGGACGAAGAGGTAGATGAAGAGGTAGGCGATGCCCGCGCCCGCATGCTCGAGGTTTGGGGAGTTCGGGATGACCGCCTGCAAGCCGCCGCCGATGAGCGGCGCGACCGGGAAGAGCAGGATGGCGCGGAAGTTGTCGCGGCTGAACTTCTCGCGCTGGCTGACGATGAAGATCTCGATATAGATTATGGACAGGATCAGGAGCCCGGCGCGCAAGAGGAAGAAAGGCCCGCGCTCATAGGCACCGTCGGGATGGATGACATAGAGCCACCCGGTCCAGTGGTTGACGATCGTAACGAGAAAGTTGGCCATGGTGAACATGTCGATGGGGGCGAACCACTTGGTGCGGGTGTGCTTGTCGAGCCGCGCCCAGGAGGCCACATAGCGTATCCAGGTGAACTCGACCAAGCCATCCAAAAAGAAAAGGAGGAAGTTGCCCACCGGCTGTGTCCATGGGGCTCCGGGAATTTTGACGGCGGCGAGGGTTCCGGAGAACTCCAGGATGATGATCAGGATGCCGAGCGCCTGGAAATAAAACTTGTTGCGGGGGTTGGCCGTGGGCCGACGGGCTCCAGCTATGAGCAGCAGCAACACGACGAGCTGCGTGTAGACGTCCATGGTGTTGCCGGAGTAGAGGAAGCTGGACATGTCGGCCTATCCCTTGTCAGGCAGACCGTTGTAATTGATGCCGCGGGAAGCGAGCTCGAAGCCCGCGCGGTCGTCCGCGGTGAAGAGCCGGGCGAGCTTGCCCCAGAGCCCCAAGGCATCGTAATAGAGGTCGGGGAAGCTCTCGGTGCGCACCCTGTCGTCCGCCGGATCCGTCCAGGGATGGCGGTCGAGGTTGAGTGCGGGGCAGTCCTCGTCCACCTCGGTAGAGTGCGCGAGCGAGGCTGTGTAGGAGTGACGGCGGAAGAGCCGCTCCGTGCGGGAGGCGAAACGCTGGAGGGGGGAGCCGGCCGGGTCGATGGCGTGGTAGAGGAACTCGTAGTCCGCGACGGTCCCCGCATACTCGCCGACGCCGACCGGCAGGCCGTATACCTGCAGGGCCGCTTGGGCGAGCAGGGCCCCCGCCACGCGGGTCACGCGGTCGGTCCGGGCGAGGAAGGAGGTCGTGGGCACTTCGGCGACGGAAAGGCCGCGGAGCTGCCTCAGGGTCCAGACGTCGATGTCGCTCTCGATGACAGCATGTACCTCGCTGTCTGCGCCCGCAAGGCCGTCGCCAGCGGCAATCAACGCATATTGCTGGGCATAGACGAAGGGGTGGGCGGTGCTGTCGAGTGCATAATGGCCGATGAAACCCAGGCAGAAGGCGCGGCCGATACGGCTGTCGCTCGCGGGCAGGTGGCTCACGGCGTCGCGCATACCCCAGAGGGCGTCCATGCAGCCATGGTCGTGCATACGATCGGCGAGAGCATGGCAATTCGCTGCACGCTGCGGCAGGGTGGAGAAGGCGGAGAAGAAGGGATCGGGCCCTTGGTTGCCGAGTAGGAAGGCAAGTAGTTCCTCTTCGCCTTCGAGAATGTCGTTGGGCAGCTCGCGGGCTGCGTCCTCCCCGAAAAGATGGTGCGTGATAATCGCTGGCATGAACCCTCCCGGCTCGTCGTCCCCGCGGACGAAAGAGTCACCATGAATAAGTCAAGTATAGTGTCCGAACGGCCGAAGCTTGCGTACGGATGGATGAACCCGCCTACTGCAGACGGCCCCACACGGTGCCGGAGTAGCCGGCGCCGGTCTGGTAGTTGACGCCGTTGGCAAAGAGCTGGTGGTACTGGAGGTACTGCAGGTCGTTGCGGAGGAGCTGGGCGCCGTTTTTGTCCTTGCTGTCGATGGGGTACCAGGTGCCGTGAGAGTCCTGATAGCCCAGAAGGTTGAGGAGCGGCAGGTTGGTGCTTTGCATCACAAGCTCGGCCTTCTGATAGTCGGTGAGGGGGGCACCCACCATGTTGAGCATGTCGGCTGCGAGGTAGTTGGTGCTCTTGTCGGACGTCTCGCCCGTGGTCGGGGTGCCCGCGACGTCGTAGTTGGCGTAGATCAGGTAGTCGGTCGTGCGGGCGCGCTCCTCGTGGGTCAGCTCGTCGGGGTCATTGGTCATGAGCCAGTTGTTGTAGTAGGACGCAATCGAGGGCTGGTGGTCGCCGAAGAAGACAAGGACAACGGGTCGGTTGAGCTCCGAGAGCTCCTCTACGAACTCCTCGAGCGCCCGGTCGGAGATGTCGATCAGGGCGAGATACTCGTCGAGCCTGGGATTGTCGTAATCGACCACGGTGCGCTGGGTCACGAGGTCGGGGGAGAGGACGCCCGTGTCGTAGCCGCCGTGGTTCTGCATGGTGACGTCGAAGATGAACTGCGGCGCGTCGTCGCTCTTGAGCTGCTCGATGATCTTGTCGTAGGTGGCCTTGTCGCTCACCATGTTGCGGTAGCGCTCGGCACCGGTGAAGTCGGAGATGTCGAGGAACTGGTCGAAGCCCATCGTGGGGTAGACCACGTTGCGGTACCAGTTGGTCGCGAGGTTGGGGTGCATGGCGGTGGTGGTGTAGCCCATCTGCTTGAAGGTCGCGGCGAGGTTCTCGACGCCCTCCATGTTGTAGACCATGTAGGGGTAGACGCCCGAGCCCATAAAGCCCATTGAGGAGCCGGTCAAAAACTCCCACTCGGAATTGCAGGTGCCGCCGCCGTAAGGCGAGACATAGAGGGTGCCCTTGGCGAGCGCGCCGTCGAAGCTGTTGAACCACTGCGGGCCCTCGTAGGTGCCGGCGAGGTCGTCGTAGATCGAGAGGTCCGAGAAGGACTCGTTCATCACGGCGACGACACAGGGCTGCTCCTCGTTCCACTGGGTCACGGCGGCCTGGCGCGATTCCTGGGCACCGAGCGTCTCGTCGTACTGGCTGGCGTAATCGGCTAGTTTGGACTCGGCTTCCTCGTTGGAGTAGTCGTCTGGCTTGGTTGGGCGGAACGACTGGACCTGCGTGACGAAGGAGGACACAAAGCCCTCGCGGTAATAGCTCGTGAGTGGGATCCAGGCGTTGAAGATGATATTGAAGTCGCGGGCGAAGTCGATGGTGTTATAGCCGACGGCACAGGCGGCAACCAGGGCGACGGAGACGCCGAGGTTGGCGGCGACTGCGCGGCCGCGCCGCTCGGACCTGCGGGGGGCCGGGGTGAGGGACACGATCACGACCACCGCGCCGATGAGGGCGACGGAAAGGATGGCATTGGAGCTGAGGGAGTAGGTATAGCCGCCCGCCACGGTCGCGGCGGTGCCCAGGGCGAGGATGTCGCTGGCCATGATCGGCGCGTCCTTGAAGGTCACGACGAAGTACTCGGCGAGGCCGGCGATTTCGAAAAGCACCGCTGCGATGGCTGCGCCGAGCCCCGAGCGCTGGAAGAGGAAGTGCAGGACGGTCATGACGATCAGGATGATGGCCACCTCGAAAACGAGGCCCTCCCACCAGAAGCCGGTCATATAGGGGTTGGAGGGCAGCTCGATGGCGACGAAGGCAAGGTAGGCGCCGACGAGCAGGATGACCGCCTCGACCAGGGCCGGCAGTGGACGGGCGAGGCCGGCGAAGCGGGCGCGGATGCGGTCGTTCCACAGCTCGACGACCGCGCAGGCGGCAAGGGCGAAGGCGCCGACGATCGAAGAGGGAACATCTGCCTCGACGAGGCCGGCCGCGCTATAGCACACGAAGAAGGCGAGGAGGACCGCAAAGAAGATGCTCCAGGCCCAGGAGCTGCGCTTGGGGCTTTCCGGAAGCCACCGGACCGAACCGGCTTTCCTTACCGTGACCGTATAGCACGCGACGACGGCGACGAGGGCAATCAGCGAAGTGACGAGCATGGGTTACACTTTCGACGGATGACAAGGTATAGACAGCCGAGCACAACCCGTCAATACTACCCCCGCAAGCTGGTTCGTCTCAGTAAACTCATAATAGTGTTAGCTATGTGTAAGAAAACCCCTCCGCAGGCCAGCGGGCAGCCAGCCCGTTGAGGACCTCATGGGCGCAGGCAACGCCGCCCGAGATGGCATTGACCACAAGCGAGGAGCCGGTCTTGGCATCGCCGCAGGTCACATGGGGGATATCTTCCAACGCGGCCAGGGTGTCGGCCTCGGTGCCCGTGAATCCCATGGCGATCAGGACGAGCTGGGCGGGGACGACCTCCTCGGAGCCCTCGATGCGGCGAGGTGACCCGTCGCTCCAGTCGAGGCGTTGGACCAGGATGCTCGCGACCCTGCCGTCCTTGCCGCGGACCTCGCGGGTATCCGCCGCCCAGGTGCGGGGGTCGGCGCCGTCGCGGGCCGTCGCCTCAAGCTGGCCGTAGTCGTCCTTGCGGACGATCGGGTACTCAGGCCAGGGGGAGCCCACGGCCTCGCGCGTGCGGCCGGGCTCGGGGAGGAACTCGAACTGGCGCACGCTCTTGGCCCCCTGACGTAGGGCGGTCGCCACGCAGTCGGTGCCGGTGTCGCCGCCGCCGATCACGACGACGTCGAGGCCCTCGGCTGTGCGGGCGGGCGTGCCGTCGAGCAGGGCGCGGGTGGACTCGGTCAGATAGTCGACGGCGTACACGACGCCATCGAGGTCGGCGCCGGGCACCTTGAGGCGGCGAGGTTCGCGGGCCCCGACCGCCACGACCACTTGGTCGTAGTCGGAAAGGAGGGCGCGCGTCTTCTCGTCGCGGACGTCGGCCTCAAGGACGAACTCGACGCCGCTTTGGCGCAGAAGGTCGATGCGACGGTCGATGACCTCCTTGGGGAGCTTCATCGCGGGGATGCCGTACATGAGCAGGCCGCCGGGGCGGTCGGCCTTGTCGAAGACGGTGACGCGCACACCGCTGCGGGCGAGCTCGCTCGCGCAGGCCAGGCCCGAGGGGCCCGCGCCCACGACGGCGACCTTCGGGGCGTCTGCGCCGGCGGGCTCAAAGGGAGCAACCCAGCCCTCGGCAAAGGCATGTTCGATGATGGCGCGCTCGTCGTCCTTGATGGTGGTCGGGTCGTCGTGGGTGCCAAGGTTGCAGGCGGTCTCGCAGAGGGCGGGGCAGACGCGGCCGGTGACCTCTGGGAAGGGGTTGGTGAGCGTGAGGCGCTCCCAGGCGGCCTTCCACTGGCCTCGGTAAAGCAGGTCGTTCCACTCGGGGATGAGGTTGTGGAGCGGACAGCCCGAGGTACGCGACCGCCCGAAGGAGACGCCCGCCTGGCAGAAGGCAACGCCGCACATCATACAGCGGCTCGCCTGAGCCTGTTGCTCGTCCTCCGCGAGGGGCAGGGCGAACTCGTCGTAGTCGACTATGGTCTCGGCCCAAGGGCGCTCGCTGTGCGAGCGGCGCCCGACCTCAAGAAATGCTCCCGGTTTTCCCATGCGCGTTCCTTACTCTCGTTCGCGATGCGGATCGCTCGTGTGGCTACTGCTCTTGCTGGAGGCGCTGGCGCTCGATGACCGCGCGGTACTCGGGCGAGATGACCTTCACGAAGTCGCGGCGGATGTCCTCGTACTGGTAGAGGAGCTTGATGCCGCGGGGGCTCTTGGTGCGCTCGACGTGCTCCTGGATGAGGGCGCGGACCTCCTCGAGCTCGGCGTCGGTGGGCTCCATGAGCTCGACCATGTCGTGGTTGACGCGAGAGTCGAGGGTCTTGAGCGGGTCATAGACGAAGGCCACGCCGCCGCTCATGCCCGCGGCGAAGTTCTGGCCCACCTCGCCCAGGATCACGACGGTGCCGCCCGTCATGTACTCGCAGCCGTTGTTGCCCACGCCCTCCACGACGAGGGTGGCGCCAGAGTTGCGCACGGCGAAGCGCTGGCCCGCGAGTCCGTTGATGAAGCCGCGGCCCGAGGTCGCGCCGTAGAAGGCCACGTTGCCGGCGCTGACGTTCTCGTCGAACTTGTAGGTGGCGTCGGGGGAGGGGGCCACGGTGATGATGCCGCCGGAAAGGCCCTTGCCCAGGTAGTCGTTGGCGTCGCCCGACACGTTGATCGTGACGCCGGCGGGCAGGAAAGCGCCCAGGCTCTGGCCGGCCGAGCCGCTGCAGTCGATCTGGATAGAGCCTTCGGGAAGGCCCGTCGGGTGCGCCTTGGTGATGGCGGCGCCCAGCATCGTGCCGAGGCAGCGGTTGACGTTGGAGATGTCCACGTTGAAGCGGATGGGCGTCAGGTGCTTGCGCGCATCCTCCGTGTAGGGGATGAGCAGCGTGCTGTCGAGCGTGCGGTCGAGCTCGGAATCCACGGCCATCTCGGGTAGGAAGTGCTTGCCCGCCGCCCCCGGCACATCGCGGCCGAACTCGTTGGTCGCGCTGAAGAGCAGGGGGGAAAGGTCGAGCGTGTCAGCCTTCCAGGAGCCGGGCACCGTGCGCTGGCGCAGGCACTCGGGATGACCGACCATCTCGTCCACGGTGCGGAAGCCGAGCTCGGCCATGATCTCGCGCAGCTCGTCGGCCACGAAGTACATGAAATTGACCACATGCTCGGGCTTGCCGGAGAAGCGCTCGCGAAGGCGGGAGTTCTGCGTGCAGATGCCCACCGGGCAAGTATCCTGCTGGCAGTCGCGCTGCATGAGGCAGCCCAGGGCGATCAGGGGCGCCGTGGCGAAGCCGAACTCCTCGGCGCCCAGCAGGGCCGCTACCGCCACGTCACGGCCGTCCATGAGCTTGCCGTCCGCCTCGAGCACCACGCGGGAGCGCAGGCCGTTGGACAGAAGCGTCTGCTGGGTCTCGGCGAGTCCCAGCTCCAGGGGCAGGCCCGCGTGGTAGATGGAGTCGCGGGGGGCCGCGCCGGTGCCGCCGTTGGCGCCGGAGATGGTGATCTTCTCCGCCCCGCCCTTGGCCACGCCGGTCGCGATGGTGCCCACGCCCGTCTCCGAGACGAGCTTGACCGAGATGCGGGCTTGGGGGTTGGCGTTCTTGAGGTCGAAGATCAGCTCTGCCAGGTCCTCGATGGAGTAGATGTCGTGGTGGGGCGGGGGCGAGATCAGGCCGACGCCTGGGGTGGAGTGGCGCACGCGCGCGACCCAGGGCCAGACCTTGCGGCCGGGCAGGTGGCCGCCCTCGCCAGGCTTGGCGCCCTGGGCCATCTTGATCTGGATCTCGATGGCCGAGGAGAGATAGCGGCTCGTGACGCCGAAGCGGCCCGAGGCGACCTGCTTGATGGCCGAGTTGGCGGAGTCGCCGTTGTCGCGGGTGGTCTCGCGCACGGGGTCCTCGCCGCCCTCGCCGGTGTTGGAGCGGCCGCCGATGCGGTTCATGGCGATGGCGAGGGTCTCGTGGGCCTCCTCCGAGATGGCGCCATAGCTCATGGCGCCGGTGTTGAAGCGTTTGACGATGGATTCGCGCGGCTCGACCTCCTCCAGGGGCACGGGGCCCGTGGGCAGGGGAACGAGCTCGAGCAGGTCGCGCAGGACGATCGCGCGGCCGTCCTGGTGGATGTGGGCGCTGTACTCCTTGAAGGCGTCGTAGTCGTCCGTACGCACCGCTTTTTGGAGCAGATAGACGGTCTGGGGGTCGATGAGGTGCTCCTCGCCACCCAGCGGGCGCCACTTGGTGAGGCCTGAGCTCGGGAGCTGGTCGGGGGCGGGCGTCCGTGCGAGCCCCAGGGCCTCGTCGTAGCGCTCGCAGAGCTCGTGCTGGACGTCGCCGATACCCAGACCGCCCAGGCGGCTCGTCGTGTTAGTGAAGTAGCGGTCGACGAGCTCCTCGGAGAGGCCGACGGCCTCGAAGACCTGGGCGGCGTGGTAGCCCTGCAGGGTGGAGATGCCCATCTTGGAGGCGATGGCCACGACTCCTGCGACAACGGCCTTGTTGTAGCGGTCGATGCCCTCCTCGGCGGTGTAGCCGATGGCATCTTTGGCCGCGAGGTCGGCGATGCAGGCATGAGCCAGATAGGGATAGATGCCCGAGGCGGAGTAGCCGATCAGGGCCGCGAAGTCGTGGGGCGAGATCGCGTCGCCCGTCTCGACCACGATGTCTGCGCGCATGCGCAGGCCGCGCTCGAGCAGGCGGTTGTGGACGGCGCCCAGCGAAAGGAGGCTGGGGATGGGGACTTGGCCATCCGCGGCGCGGTCGGACAGAACCACGATGTCGATGCCCGAGTGCACGCTCTGCTCGACGTCGGCGCAGAGGGCCTCGAGCGCCTCCTCCAGGGAGCCGCCGTCGCGGTCGAAGGTGCAGTAGAAGGTCTTCGCGCGCAGGCCCACCTGGTCGAGGGCGCTCACGGCCGCAAATTCATCAGCCGTAAGGATCGGCGTGGCCAGGCGCAGCAGGCGGCAGTTGCCGCGGGAGTCCTCGAGGAGGTTGCCGCGCATGCCCAGCGTGAGCTGCGTGGAGGTCTGGAAGCTCTCGCGCAGGGCGTCAACCGGCGGGTTGGTGACCTGGGCGAAGCGCTGGTTGAAGTAGCCGTAGAAAGACTGGGGATGGGCGGAGAGCACCGGCAGGGGCTGGTCGGCGCCCATGGAGGCCAGCGGCGCCTTGGCGGTCTCGGCCATCTGGCGCACGACCTCATCCACGTCGTCGTAGTGGTAGCCGTGACGGGCCAGCCGCTGGGTGAGCGACAGGTCGCCATCGACGGTGCCCTCCGCGGGGGCGTCCGCCCGGTCCACGATGTCGGACAGATCAACCATCTCCTGGTCGAGCCAGTCGCGGTAGGGCTTCTCGGAGGCGTAGGCGTCACGAATCTCGTCGTTCCAGATGACGCGGCCCTGGTCGGGGTCCACCAGCAGCATCTCGCCGGGGCCGAGCGACCCGGACACCAGAAGCTGCGAGGGGGTGATGTCGAGGGCGCCCGTCTCGGAGGCGAGGATCAGGCGGTCGTCGCGCGTGAGGTAGTAGCGGGCCGGGCGCAGACCGTTGCGGTCGAGCGCGGCGCCCATGTGGCGGCCGTCGGTGTAGACGATCGCGGCCGGGCCGTCCCAGGGCTCGGTCAGAAGCGACTGGTACTCGTCGAAGGAGCGGCGTGCCGAGCTGAGCTGGTCGTTGTGGTCCCAGGGCTCGGGCAGAAGCATGCTGACGGCGCGGGAGAGCGGCCGGCCGTTCATGATCATGAACTCCAGCACGTTGTCGAGGATCGCGGAGTCGGAGCCCTCGCGGTTGATCACGGGCAGCGCCTCGGCCATGCGGTCTCCCAGCTCGGGGGAATAGAGGTCGTGCTCGCGGGCGCGGACCCAGTTGATGTTGCCGCGCAGGGTGTTGATCTCGCCGTTGTGGATGAGCAGGCGGTTGGGGTGGGCGCGCTCCCAGCTGGGGGTTGTGTTGGTGGAGTAGCGCGAGTGGACGAGGGCCAGCGACGACTCGACCGCGGCGTCCGCCAGATCCAGGTAGAAGCGGCGCATCTGGGTCGAGACGAGCATACCCTTGTAGACGATCGTGCGGGAGCTCATCGAGCAGACGTAGAAGATCTTGCCCGCAAGCGCGGGCTCGGCCGCGGCGCGCTTCTCGATGGCGCGGCGGCACAGGTAGAGGCTGCGCTCGAAGGCGTCGCCCGGGGCCACGTTTTCGGGGCGGCCGAGGAAGGCCTGCTTGATGGTGGGCATGCAGTCGCGCGCGGTCTGGCCGAGGTCGCGCGGATCGCAGGGGACGTCGCGCCAGAAGAGCAGCGGCACGCCGCGCTCGGCGCAGACGCGCTCAAAGACCTGCTGGGCCACACAGATGCCCTCGTTGTCCTGGGGCAGAAAGAGCATGGCCACGCCGTAGTTGCCCTCGCGCGGCAGCAGGGTGCCGAAGCGCTGGGCCTCCTTACGGAAGAAGCGGTGGGGGATCTGGAAGAGGATGCCCGCGCCATCGCCGGTGTTGCGCTCCAGGCCGCGGCCGCCGCGGTGCTCGAGGTTGACGAGGACGGACAGGGCATCGTCCACGATGGCGTGGCTGCGGATGCCCTTGAGGTGGGCGATGGCGCCGATGCCGCAGGCGTCGTGGTCGAACTCCTCGCGATACAAGCCCTCGTGAGCCGCGGCTCGGTCGTTCTGCAAAGTCATAGGTAACCTCTCTCGCGTTCGGCCGGGACGCAGACGCACATCTCGGTCAGCTTACCTGACTAAATTTTTGTATCCCGCAGCGGCTCGCCTGCCGTCGGAAGGGGAATTGAAAAACAACGGTGCCCCGCCGTTTTCACATTGGAAATGAAAGTCACGTGTACGTAACGTCGGTGCTTCATACTGCTTGCTGCACCTAGAATGCTAGGGGTCACCCGCGTCGGTCGGAAAGGACGTCATGGCGGAAGAAATCCAAGAGGAATGCGGCGTCTTCGGCATCTGGGCCCCGGGCCGCGACGTGGCCCGTCTCACCTATTATGCCCTGCGTGCCCTGCAGCACCGCGGCCAGGAATCCGCCGGCATCGCCGTCGGCGACGGCCAGGAGGTGCTCGCCCGCAAGGACCTGGGCCTCGTGAGCCAGGTCTTCTCCGACGCCGACCTGTCGGCTCTGCCGGGCCGCGTGGCCATCGGGCACGTGCGCTACGGTACCTCGGGCGCCAAGAGCTGGGAGGCCGCCCAGCCCCATCTCTCCGCGATCGACAGCACGGCCATAGCCCTTGCCCACAACGGCACCCTCGTCAACTCCGACCGCCTGCGCGAGCGTCTCGCTGAGGTGGGGGAGCCCTTCTACTCCAATACCGATTCCGAGGTCGCCGCCAAGCTGATCGGCTACTACACCAGGCAGTCGCGCCGCCTGCGCGACGGCATCGCCCGCGCCATGGAGGAGATCGAGGGCGGCTACGCGATGGCCCTTCTGCGCGAGAACGCCCTCTACGCCTTCCGCGACCCCAACGGCATCCGTCCCCTCATGCTGGGCAAGCTGGGCCCGGACGACGGTCCCGACTGGGTCGTCGCGAGCGAGACCTGCGCCTTCGACATCATCGGCGCCCGCTTCGTGCGCGAGGTGGAGCCGGGCGAGATCATCCGCATCTCGGAAGACGGCATCAGCAGCATGCGCGGCCTGCAGCCCCGGATGTGCGCCAACTGCATCTTTGAGGACGTGTACTTCTCGCGCCCCGACTCCGTCAAGGACGGCAAGTCCTTCTATTCCGTGCGCTTCGCGTCCGGCCGGCGCCTGGCCCAGGAGGCCCCCTGCGACGTCGACCTCGTGATCGACGTGCCCGACTCGGGCCGTCCCGCCGCCGAGGGATTTGCCCAGGAGCTGGGCGTACCCTACGGCGAGGGCTTCGTCAAGAACCGCTATGTGGCGCGCACCTTCATCCAGCCCACCCAGGAGCTCCGCCAGATGGGCGTCCGCCTCAAGCTGAACCCTCTTCCCGACCACATCGCGGGCAAGCGCGTCTGCATGGTGGACGACTCCATTGTGCGCGGCACGACGTCCAAGCAGATCGTCCAGATGCTGCGCGACGCCGGGGCCGTGGAGGTCCATGTGCGCTCGGCCTCGCCCAAGGTGGTCTGGCCCTGCTTCTACGGCATCGACACAGGCGTCCAGGACCAGCTCATCGCCGCGCACAAGGACGTGGACGAGATCTGCGACTACATCGGCGCCGACTCGCTGGCGTATCTGTCCGTGGAGGGGCTCGTGGCGAGCGCGCCTGAGACCGGCTACTGCACGGCCTGCTTCACGGGCCGCTATCCGGTCAAGATCCCGGAGGATTTCGCGCGCGAGAAGTTCCTGCCCGGCTACAAGCCCATAGCAACGGACGTCACCGCGTAACACAGTCTCCACCAGCGCTTCTATCCCGATTCGTCTGTCTTCGCTTCTCCAAACGTTGCACGACCCGAAGCATTCGCGAAACAAACTCATCCAGTTTCGCGAAACACAAGGCACCTAGCATCGTTGCCGACAACAAAACAGTGATGTACGAGTTCGGCGCCGGCAAGTCGGCGATACGCGTGCTCTTCGAGAAAAGCATGGCGCTCCAGCAGCAGGGCGTGACCGATATCTGGGACTTCTCGATCGGTGACCCCTATGTGCCCGCGCCCGACGAGGTGCAGGAGGCCATCGAGGACACGATGGCGACCATGACGTCGCACGAGATCCACGGCTATACGGCCAACAACGGCCTGCCCAGCGTGCGCCGCGCGATCGCGCGCAACCTCAATAAGAGGTTCGGCCACGAGAGCCGCCGCTACGACGAGGACGACCTGATTCTCACCGCCGGCGCGGCGGGCGCCCTCTCCGCGACCATCGCGACCATCACCAACGCGGGCGAGGATGTGATCGTGCTCGCGCCGTATTTCCCCGAGTACCGCATGTACATCCAGGCCTGGCACTGCCACTGCGTCGCGGTAGATACCCAGCCCGTGACCTTCCAGCCCGACGTCGAGGCGATCGAGCGGGCCATCTGCCCCACGACCCGCGCGGTGATCATCGACACGCCCAACAACCCGACCGGCGCCGTCTACACGCCCGAGGTGCTCGAGGAGCTCGCCGACATGCTCCGCCAGAAGGAGAAGGAGCTCGACCGCACCATCTACCTGATCTCGGACGAGCCCTATCGCGAGATCGTCTACGACGGCCACGAGAACCCCTGGGTGCCCGACTTCTACGAGGATACGATCGTCTGCTACAGCTACTCCAAGTCGCTGTCGCTGCCGGGCGAGCGCGCGGGCTACATCCTGGTGCCGCCCAGCGTCACCAACCACGACCGCCTTTACGACGGCCTGCTCGGCGCCCAGCGCGCCATCAACACGATCATGGGCAGCCTGGTCCAGCGCGTGATCGAGCGTTGCGCCGACATCCCGGCGCCGATCGAGGAGTACCGCCGCAAGCGCCACATCATCTACCACGGCCTGACCGACATCGGCTACGACGTCGTGCGGCCGGACGGCGCCTTTTACCTGTGGATACGCGCCCTCGAGCAGGACGAGCAGGCCTTCTCGGACCGGGCCTTCGAGCACGGCCTTCTGCTTGTGCCGTCCGATGACTTCGGGAGCGACTCCTACGTCCGCCTGTCCTACTGCTGCGAGGACGAGACGCTTTCTTCCTCGCTACCCGCCTTCCAGGCGCTCTGGGACGACTACGGCGGATACCGCTGGTAAGTGATCTGTTGTGCATGCGACAAAGGAGGATCGTATGACAATGAAGTTCGAGGACTACAAGAAGTACCTGAGCCCCGCCTTGGCCAAGTCCACCGACCTGGTGATCGACCACGGCGAAGGCGCCTACATGTGGGACGTCAACGGCGACAAGTACCTCGACTTCGTCTCGGGCATCGCGGTCAACGCCCTGGGCCATGGCAACAAAGCCGTCCAGGACGCCATCAAGGAGCAAGTGGACAAGCTGATTAACGGCTCCTTCAACATGGTCAACTTCCCGACCACCCTGCGTCTGGCCGAGCGCATCGCCGAAATCGCCCCGGGCGAGCTGGGCTGCACCCTTTTCGCCAACGGCGGCGCCGAGGCCACCGACGCCTCGCTCAAACTGGTGCGCGCCTACACCAAGCGTCCCTGCATCATCGCCTTCACGGGCTCCTTCCACGGCCGCACCATGGGCGCCATGAGCGTCACGGGCTCCAACTCCAAATACCGCCACACCTACCAGCCCGGCGTGCCCGGCATCTACTTCGCCCCCTATCCCCAGAAGGACCTGTGCCCGGCGGGATTCGACGAGGAGCAGCGCTCGGCCTACTGCCTGGGCGAAATCGACAAGCTCTTCTCCTATCTGGTCGCGCCCGACGAGGTGGCCGGTATCATCATGGAGCCCGTCCAGGGCGAGGGCGGCTACTTCGTGCCTCCCAAGTCCTTCGTCGAGGGCGTCCGCGAGCGCTGCGACAAGTACGGGATCCTCCTCATCTTCGACGAGATTCAGTCCGGCTGGGGCCGCACGGGCAAAATGTTCGCGAGCGAGAACTTCGGCGTCGTGCCCGACGTCATGAACTGCGGCAAGGCCATCGCTGGCGGCATGCCCATGAGCGCCACCATCTCCACCGAGGAGATCATGAGCAAGTGGCTGCCCGGCATGCACGGCGGCACCTTCGGCGGCAACCCGGTGTGCGCCGCCGCGGCCAACGCGGTGCTCGATGAGTTCGAGCGCCAGCACATCCTGGAAAACGTTAACGCCATGGGCGACTACCTGGGCGGCAAGCTCGTGGAGATGCAGGCCAAGCACCCCGTGGTGGGTGACGCCCGCGGCATCGGCCTCATGCGCGCCATCGAGTTCGACCACGAGGACGGCACGCCCGCCCCGGAGCTCTGGACTGCGGTCAAGGCCAAGGCCCTGGAGCACCACATGATCACCCTCAACTGCGGCGTCCATGGCAACGGCATGCGCTTTGCCACACCCTTGAACGTCACGGCGGACGTGATCGACGAGGGCATCGGCATCCTCGAGCAATCGATGGACGAGCTCGGACTCTGACCCCTTCGACATGGCGGCGCCCGGCCCACTCCCCATCGCTGCCGGGCGCCGCCTCCTTCCATTCTAGCCATCGCGTGAAAGAGGTTTCCCATGCATAGAATCGGCTTCCTCTGCAGCGAACGCCCCCTCGACGGCGAGCGCGCCCTCCTTGCGGAGCGGGGCGTGACGGACGTCGAGCTTTTCGACGTCGAGCACGACGAGCATCGCGTGCCCCTGGCGGACTCGCTGGCGGGCGCCGAGGGGCTCGTGGTGGAGTGGGGCACGATACCGGCCTGGGTCTTCAAGGAGAACCCGCAGCTCAAATGCGTGTCCACCATGTCCATCGGCTACGACAACATCGACGTGGACGCCGCGACCGAGTCCGGGGCCTTTGTGACCAACGTGCCCGGCTACTGCACCTACGACGTCGCCCTGCACACGCTCGCCCTGATCTGCGACCTCTACCGCAAGGTCACCTACCGCGACCGGCTCGTGCGCTCGGGCCGCTGGGACGATATGGCGGGCTACTCCGTCTGGCGTCCACGCGGCAAGACCGCGGGCCTCGTCTACTTCGGCTCGATCGCCCGCGCGCTCGTCCCCATGCTCCAGGGCATCGGCATGAACGTGATCGTCTATGCGCCCACCAAGGCCCGCGAGTTTATCGAGGGCTACGGGGCCAAGAAGGTCGAGTCGCTCGACGACCTCTTCGCGACTGCCGACGTGGTGAGCCTGCACTGCCCGCTGGTCGAGGAGACCACGGGCATCGTGAACGCCCGCACCCTGGCCCTCATGAAGCCCACGGCCTTCCTCGTCAACACGGCGCGCGGCGGCTGCGTGGACGAGGAGGCACTGGCCCGGGCCCTCACAGACGGCACGATCTCGGCGGCGGCCGTCGACGTGATCGCCGACGAGGCGCGCTGCCGCTCGCCCCTGATCGGCCTGGAGAACTGCGTGGTCACCCCGCACGCTGCCTACCTTTCCGAGGACTCGTATGCGGAGCTGCGCCAGAGGGCCTTCCTGAACTGCCTATCGGCCGTGCAGGGGGAGACCCCGATCGATCGGGTCAACGGCCCTCTGGAGTGGGTGTGAGTTTCGGTTTTTTATGGGTGCAATGTTTCATTCACCCAGCGGCAACACAAGGCTAGTATCAATAACTTGGGTTCGGAAAAACAGAGAGGGGTACGCATGAGCACCGACAAAGTGTCGCAGGAGTACGGCAGTCTGCTCTTTACCGACGCAGACATGCAGGAGCGCCTGCCCAAGCCGACCTACAAAGAATTGATGAAGGTCATCAAGGACGGCGAGCCGCTCGACATCGACATTGCCAACGAGGTGGCCCACGCCATGAAGGACTGGGCGCTCGAGCACGGCGCCACCCACTTCACGCACTGGTTCCAGCCGCTCACGGGCATCACGTCCGAGAAGCACGACAGCTTCATCAACCCGCGCGAGGACGGCACCGTCCTCATGAATTTCTCCGGCAAGGAGCTGGTCCAGGGCGAGCCCGACGCGTCGAGCTTCCCCTCCGGCGGTCTGCGCGCCACCTTCGAGGCCCGCGGCTACACCGTCTGGGATCCCATGAGTCCCGCCTTCATCAAGGACGAGGTCCTCTGCATCCCCACCGCCTTCATCTCCTACACCGGCGAGGCGCTGGACAAGAAGACTCCGCTGCTGCGCTCCGAGGTCGCCCTCGAGCGCCAGGCCAAGCGCGTCCTTAAGCTCTTCGGCCACGAGCCGCACCGCGTGATCACCACCTGCGGCCCCGAGCAGGAGTACTTCCTCATCAAGGAGGAGGACTACGCCGCCCGTCCCGACCTGGTGCTGACCGGCCGCACCCTCTTCGGCGCCGCTCCCGCCAAGGGCCAGGAGCTTGAGGAGCACTACTTCGGCGCGATCCGCCCGACCGTCAACGCCTTCATGAAGGAGGTCGACGACGAGCTCTGGAAGCTGGGCATCCCCGCCAAGACCAAGCACAACGAGGTTGCCCCCTCCCAGCATGAGCTCGCCCCGATCTTCGAGCAGGGCTCGCTTGCGGTCGACGATAACCTGCTCACGATGGAGAAGCTCAAGCTCCTCGCGACCCACCACGGCCTGGCCTGCCTGCAGCACGAGAAGCCCTTCGAGTATGTGAACGGCTCCGGCAAGCATGACAACTGGTCGCTGTCCGCCGACGACAAGAACCTGCTCGAGCCGGGCGACAAGCCCGAGGAGAACCTGCAGTTCCTCGTCTTCCTGTCTTTCCTGGTCGCCGCCGTCGACGAGCACGCCGATCTGCTGCGCGCTAGCGTGGCCTCCGCGGGCAACGATCACCGTCTCGGTGCCAACGAGGCGCCCCCCGCGGTTATCTCTGTCTTCTTGGGCGACGAGCTCTCGCCGGTCGTCGACGCCCTCATCAACGATCGCTCCGTGCACACCGCCGGCCGCGACGAGATGGACCTGGGCGTCCCCGCGCTGCCCAACATCTTCCGCGACAACACGGACCGCAACCGCACTTCGCCCTTCGCCTTCACGGGCAACAAATTTGAGTTCCGCATGTGCGGCAGCCAGCAGAACCTGTCCGACCCCAACGTCATCCTCAACACCGCCGTCGCCGAGCAGTGCGACCGCTTCGCCAACGACCTCGAGCGCGTCCCGGAGGACAAGTTTGTCGAGCACGCCCTGGCCTGGGTCAAGAAGACCTTCCGCGAGCACCAGCGCGTGATCTTCGAGGGCAACGGCTATGCCGACGACTGGATGGACGAGGCGGCCAAGCGCGGCCTACCCAACCTAACTTCGACCGCCGATGCGCTGCCGAGCCTGGTCAAGCCGGAGAACATCTCCTTCTTCTCCCGCTACAGCGTCCTGTCTGAGCCCGAGGTCCGCGCCCGCTATGTCGCCTCGGCCGAGCAGTATGCCAAGCTCATCAACATCGAGGCCAACACGATGGTCACGATGGCCCGCAAGATGTACCTGCCCGCGCTGACGCAGTATTCCGGCGACGTGGCCACCGCCGTGGCCGCCAAGGCCGAGCTGGGCATCACGAGCCCTGCCGAGAAGGAGATCATCCAGACGGTCACCGACGGCATCACCAAGATCGCCGAGGCCACCAAGAAGCTCGAGGCCAGCAATAAGACGGCCCAGGGCATCGAGGATCCCGGCGAGCAGGATCACTTCTACCACGACGAGGTCCTGACCGCTATGGCCGAGCTCCGTGAGGAGGTCGACGCCATGGAGGAGGTCTGCTCCGAGGACTACTGGCCCGTTCCGAGCTACAACTCCATGCTCTTCTGGGTGTAGGCGCAGGTCGTTTGCCGTATGGCGCCCCCATAGCCAGACGAAGGCCGTCCCCGTCCGGGGGCGGCCTTTTTTCGTGCCCTGACTACGTCCGCATTATCGATGCATCACATATCGCAAGCTGTCCGCCCGTGCCGCTAAAATGGGGATGACAGGCAAACGGATTGGAGATTTGATGTCGGAAGCAGCCATCTCGCAGGAGCGCCCGGAAGAGACAAAACCCCGTGTCATCGCCGTGATCGACGGCAACTCGCTGATGCATCGCGCCTTCCACGCGGTCCCGCCCACGATGACCGCCCCCGACGGCACCCCGACCAACGCGATATTCGGCTTCCTCAGCATGTTCGTCAAAATGGTCGAGACCTTCCGGCCCGACGGCATCATGTGCGCCTTCGACAAGGGCAAGCCCAAGGTCCGCATGGAGATGCTTCCCCAGTACAAGGCTCAGCGGCCGCCCATGGACCCCACGCTGCACGCCCAGTTTCCGGTCGTGAAGGACATCCTGCGCACGATGGACGTGCCCGTCGTCGAGCTCGAGGGCTGGGAGGGCGACGACATCCTCGGCACCCTGGCCCGCCGCGGCGAGGCGGCCGGCTACAACATGTACCTCATCACGGGCGACCGCGACATGTACCAGCTCTCGACCGAGCACGTGCATATCGTCGCCACCCACAAGGGCATGTCGGACGTGCAGATCATGACCCCGGAGTCCGTCGAGGACCTCTACCACGGGATTACCCCCGAGCTCGTGCCGGATTTCTACGGCCTCAAGGGCGACACGTCCGACAACATCCCGGGCGTCCCGGGCATCGGCCCCAAGAAGGCCAGCGCCCTGATCGTGCAGTACGGCAGCCTCGACGAGGTCATCGCTCATGCCGACGAGGTCAAGGGCAAGATGGGCGAGAACCTGCGGGCACATATCGATGATGCCCTCCTCAGCCGCAAGGTGGCGACCATCCGCACGGACGCCCCGCTCGACGTCGACCTGACCGATGCCAAGTGGCCGACCTTCGATGCGGCCGAGGTGCAGAAGGCCCTCGCCGCGCTCGGCTTCACCGGCATGACCAAAAAGATCCTGGCGCTCGGGGATTCCGCACCCGCAGAGGTCCTCGAGATCGCGGCGCCGCTCACGGGCGAAAAAGCACGATTGGCGCTCGACGGCGCCATCGGGGCGGGGGAGTGGGTCGCGGCCGCGCTCGATACGGGTGCCGGCAAGGGAGGCCAGCTCGCACTCGACCTCGGCGGTGCCGAAACGGGCCTCGGCCTGTGGCTCTCTGTCGAGAAGGGGCTTCTCCTCTTCGAGGGGGCAGAGGCAGACGAGGCGCTGGCCAAGCTCGTCCGTGAGGGAAGGCTTGCCGCAGGCGACGTCAAGACCCTGCTCCACGAGGTGTGCCCCTATGACTCCGCCGAACCAGCGCTCGTGGACGCGGGCGAGGTCGACCCCTCCCGCATTGCCGACGTGGGCGTCGCGGCCTATCTGCTGCAATCCGACCGCGGGGATTACGGCGCGCCCGCGCTCATGGCTGCCTACCTACCCGAGGTGACCCTGCCCGAGCCCACCGACCGGCTGCCCCAGGCCGCGCTCGATGCCGTGGGCGTCCGCCTGCTCCTGCCGCGCCTTGTCAAATTGATGGCCGCGGACGGATCGGACCGGCTCTTCGCCCAGCTCGAGATGCCGCTTCTGCCGGTGCTCCTGCAGATGGAGCGCACGGGTCTTTCGGCCGATGCGTCCGTCTTTGCCACACAGGCCTCGGAGCTCGGGGCCGAGATCTCCGCCATGGTCGACAGCATCCATGAGCAGGCGGGCGAGGACTTCAACATCGACTCGCCCATGCAGCTGTCCCACGTGCTCTTCGACGTGCTTGGCCTGCCCACCGCTGGGCTCAAGAAGACCCAGCGCGGCTACTACTCGACCAACGCCAAGGTCTTGGCCGACCTCGCCCGCGACCACAAGATCGTGGCCGACGTGCTCGAGTACCGCGAGCGGGCCAAGATCAAGTCCACCTATCTCGACGCCCTGCCGGGACTCATCCGCAGGGACGGCCGCATCCATACCACGCTCAACCAGACTGTGGCCGCGACGGGCCGCCTGTCCAGTTCGGACCCCAATCTGCAGAACATCCCGACGCGATCGGAGCTGGGCCACCGCGTGCGCCAGGCCTTTACCGTGCCGGAGGACTGCGCCTTCCTCGCCTGCGACTATTCCCAGATTGAGCTGCGCCTGCTCGCCCACCTCTCCGGGGACGAGAACCTGATTCGCGCCTTCTGCGAGGGTGAGGACTTCCATGCGGAGACCGCCGCGCGCGTCTTCGGCGTGCCGGTGTCGGAGGTGACCCCGCAGATGCGCAGCCGCGCCAAGGCCGTCAACTTCGGCATCGTCTACGGTCAGCAGGCCTATGGCCTGTCCACCTCGCTCAAGATTCCGCGTGCCGAGGCACAGGAGATGATCGACCGCTATTACGAGGCCTATCCCGGGGTTCGCACCTTCCTCGACGGCCAGGTCGCCTTTGCGCACCAGAACGGCTGGGTCCAGACCATGTACGGTCGCAAGCGCCACATAGCCGAGATTCACGCCAGCAATCGCCAGCTCGTTGCCTTCGGCGAGCGCACCGCCATGAACCACCCCATGCAAGGCAGTGCCGCAGACATCATCAAGATAGCGATGTTCCAGGTCATGGCCCGGCTGCGCGAGGAGGGCCTGTCCTCCAAGCTTGTTTTGCAGATTCACGACGAACTCGACTTCGAGGTGCCCAAAGCTGAGCTCGAAGCCTTGTCCGCGCTGGTCAAAGACACGATGGAGCACGTCGTGGAGCTGCGTGTGCCGCTCGTGGCAGAGGTCAGCTACGGGGCCAACTGGGCGGAGGCAAAGTAGGCCATATGGCGAAAGCCGCAAGGATAGGAGGCAAGTCATGATCAAACAGGTGACGGTGCTGGTGCCAAACAGGCCGGGAAGTCTCGAGCGCATGGGCCGCACGCTGGGCGACTCGGGTCTGCAGATCCATGGCCTGTCCGTGCAGTCGACGGGCGAGGCCGGCTATGCCCGTCTCATCTGCTCGGATCCCGACAAGGCCGTCCAAGTGCTCGAGGGCGCAGGCTACCATACCATCGTCTCGGACGTCCTGGCGCTCGAGGTCGAGAACGTTCCGGGCGGCCTGTCGCGCGCGCTCGGACGCCTCGAGAGCCTCGACCTCAATATCGACTACATCTATTCCTGCCCGCTCGGCGGCCGCGTGGTCGATATCGTCGCCGTATCGGGCGAACCCGTCGCCGTGAAGCTGCGCGGCGCGGGTATAGTGGGCCTCGGACCAGAGGCGTTCGAGACGGACTGAGATGGCAGAGGGCTCCACTGAGATAGAGAAAAGCGAGGCAAGCGAGGGCATCGGGGAGCGCAGTGTCAGCGGCGCCCTCGCGGGGCTGCTCGCCCTGACGACCGACGCGGTCATGATCTTCGACGGCGCGGGACGTGTCCTTCTGGCCAACGACGAGGCCTCGGAGCTCTTCGGCCGGGGCAGGGCGACCATGGCCGGAGCCGACGTGCGCACGTTTTTCCCGCCAGCCCCAGGCATCGTTCCCGACGAGCCTTTCGATGCCAAGGCGCTGCCCTTTGCGCTCGACGGCCGTGCGACACATGTGATGTGCGCATCGGGCGACGGGCGTCTGTCCGAGGTCGTGGTGCGCGCGGACCGCGTGAGCGCCCCGGGCGAGACCTACCTTCTGGTCGTGTCGCCCGCCCGTGGGGCGGATGCGGCCGAGCGCGAGCACGACCGTCTGCTGGAAGAGCTGCAGCGCGCCAATCATCGCCTGTCCGGCACCCTCGATATCGTCCTCAGTACCATCGATTCCGAGGATGTCGGCACGCTTTTCGGCAATGTGATCGAGGAGATCACGAATACGATGGAGGCGAGCGGGACCCTGCTCTACCTGGCCGAGGGCGAGGGCCTGCGCCTGTATGGGACGGGGGCGGCGACCGCCGGGGCGAGGCTCCCGAAATTCATCAAGAGCCGCCGCGACGTGGAGCAGCTCGCCACGGAATCGGGCGGCGCCCTGCGCTATCGCGTGCTCGAGCCGGGTCGCGACGACCTGCGGCGGGGTCGGCTCGCAACCCGTGAGGTGATCGACGAGGACACACGGCAGGTGCGCCGCGTCCCTGCCCGCAGACTTCCTCCTTTCACCAGCTTCATCGTGGCTCCGGTGTGGTTCGGCGGCTATGTGATATCGGTCATCATCGTGGGATGGGAGCACGCCCGTCAGACACGCAGGGACGATGCCCGCCTGATCGATGCCGTGGGTCGCTATCTTTCCGTCCAGCTTGCGGGCGCGCTGTCCACCTTGCGCCACCAGCGCACTGCCGAGCTCGCCGACCTCGAGGCCGACCTGCGCGACCTCCTGCTCGACATCGCCGAACGAGATGCGGGGCAGGCCGCCGGCGACGCCTCGGCGGATTCCCTGGACACGATTGCCGCGCGGCTCTCCCAGGCGCTCAGCTGCCATGTGGCACCCGTGTGGGAGAACCGCTTCCAGACCGAGACGGTCGTCGCCCGACTGCCCGTGGGGGGCGAGCGCGACCTGCCCATGGGTCTCGACCAAATCGAGGCGACCGGCAGGCGCACATCCGTCGCGGGGACAGAGACGACGGTCGTCGGCTTCGGGGAGGGGACGCCGCTCGGCGACTGGCTGGCCGAGCAGGGGGAGCCCTGCCGCGGTGCCTTGGCGGACCTCGGAGAGGTCGCGGGGGCCAGGTACGTCTTTCTTCTGCTCCGCGACGCGGATGCCGCCGGCTTCGACGATATCGAGCTCGACTTTCTTCGTCGGCTCGCGGACGACGCGCGCGACATCGCCCAGCGTGGCGAGGAGCGCGACCGCGACCGCCATATCGCCCAGGCCCTCCAGACCGGCATGCGCAACGAGCTACAACAGGTCGCCGGCGTCACGGCGCACGGCATCTATTCCTCAGCCACCCAGTCTGCCTTCGTGGGCGGTGACTTCTACGACCTCATCCGGCTGCCCGGCCGTCGCGCCTGCGTGATCATGGGAGACGTCTCGGGCAAGGGCGTCGAGGCCGCCTCGGTGTCCGCGGCGGTCAAGACGGCGCTGGGCGCCTACTCCTGGGAGGGTCTGCGCCCTGCTCGCATGGTTCGCCTGCTCAACGATTTTCTGCTTGGCTTCTCGCGCCTCGAGACGTTCGCGACGCTCTTTGTGGGCATCGTGGATCTCGGGGCAGGGCGGCTCACCTACTGCTCGGCGGGACATCCGTCGGCGATTCTCGTGCATGCGAAGAGCGACGAGCTCGTTACTCTCGACGTGCAGTCTGGCGTCGTGGGCGCCTTCCCCGACATGAACTATCGCAACGGTCAGATTGAAATCGGCGTGGGCGACATCCTTTTGCTCTATACCGACGGCACGACGGAGGCCCGGGCCCCCGGCGGCGCCTTCTTTGGCGAGGCGGGCCTGCGCGATGCGGTCATGCAGGAGCTGCCGCGCGGTTATGACGGCCTGCTCGACCGGCTGCTCTCGCGGCTCGACGAGTTCACAGGGCGTCATCTGGACGACGACGTCGCCATGGTCTCACTACGCTTCGACCAAGTCGGACAAGAAGCCTAAAGCAAGAGGTCGTCGAGGCCGCTGCCCGCGGGGCGCAACGAGCCGATACGTCCAATCAGCCATCCGGCCATGTCGGGGTGGCCGGCGGAGCTGGCAGCCTCAAGCGCCGCTCCGAGCGCGGGCGCGCCGACTTGAGGCAGGGCGGCCGCTTTTTCGACAAGAGACATTTCGCCAATCCCCGCGAGGACGGCCAACAGGGTCGCAAGATCCTCACTTGGCGCATCTGACAGATCTTGCCGCAACAGATGCCCGGCCGCCTCGGTCACGAAGCCCGTCTCGTCGCGTAGCCAGTCCAGACGCGTGAGCGCATGCAGGAAGACAGTCGGACGCTCGTCGCATATCCACAGGGCGATCTTGCGGTCGCCGCGGGGGACGATCATCTTCTCCATCAGGTCGAACAGGCGCCCGTCCCCATGGCGGCCGCTGCCGTCGGCGCGATGCAGGACGAGAAGCTCATGGCAGAGGGCCAGGCAGGTCTGTGCCCCCTGCTCGTCCTTATCGGCATGGCGCAGGGCATGCCAGGCCGCCGTGAGCGAGGCACGGAAGAGGTCGTCGTAGACCGTCGCCTCGAAAAGCCCCTCGGCGGCGAGGCGGGAGATGAGGCCGCAGGTCGCCGCGAGGTCGCGCGTGGGGGCGTAGGGTTCGCCCGCGAGCTGCTCGTTTGCGTGCGGGTCGCGGAAGGCCTCGGTCGAGACCGTGGGGTCCATCGGGTTGAGGAAGAGGGTCTGGCTCGCGCGCGTGAGCCCGAAACGGGTGAAGGTATCGTCGGGCGGGACCATGGCGCGCAGGCCTTGCGGCCGATGGGGCTTGGCCAGAAGGTCGACCCCGCGGTCGAGCAGGTTGCGGGCCACATCCTCATGCGCGTAGCGGAGCGCAAGCGCCAACGCGTAACTCTCATAAAAGAAGGGATGGCCACCCGGGTAGCAGGACCCCAGCGCATCGTAGAGCGCGTCGACGACCTCCGCGCGGCCCCAGGCGGCGGCGCGTTCGAGCAGGTCGACGGCCTCCGTGGGGGAGAGGGCGGCGAGTCCTTCGGACCCGAGCCGTGCCAATGCCGTGCAGGCGGCGGGGCCGTCCTGCCCGATGGTTGCGCGCAGACCCTCGATGCCTGCTGTATCGGCTTGCCGCCCCGTTGCCCTCGCCTCGATTCCGACCGCGTGTCCCTCGACCGCCCAACGCCGTTGCGCTACCCTCGACTATAACAATTGGCCGGGGCGGGCCGGACCCGCTCGCACGATCGACACGCCATATCGAAAGGGACACGATGCCCGCAGTACTGACCCACGACTTCTTCGGCCGCGACGCGCTCGGCGCGGCCTCGCAGGTGCTCTATTTCTCAAATTTCGACGAAAACGACGCCTTCCAGCTGGGCAACCAAGGTCCCGACCCGCTCTTCTACCTGGTCGCCGACCCGCTCTCGGACCCCGAGTCCCGCGACTTCGGCGACACGATGCATCACGACCGCCCGGCCCGCCTGATCGCCTCCCTGCACGACGCCCTTACGATGCTCTCGGAGGAGGAGCGTCCCGTGGGCGAGGCCTACGCCGCCGGCTTCCTGTGCCACTACCTGCTCGACAGCACGATGCACCCGCTCGTCTTCGCCTGGGAGCATGGCCTATGCGATGCCGGCGTGCCGGGTCTCGACCGTTCCGACCACGGCAAGGTCCATGCCGAGATCGAGCGCGATTTCGACGAGATGGTCCTCTACACCAAGACGGGTGAGACGGTCGACGCATATGTGCCGTGGCGCCATGTGCTCCAGGGGTCCGACGACGTCCTCGCGACGATCGACCGGCTGTACTTCTATATGGGGCTGTGGACCTACAGCAAGACCCTGCCGCTCGACGTCTATTCCCGTGCGGTCAAGTCGTTCCGCCGCGTCCAGCACCTCTTCTGGTCGCCCGGCGGCGGCAAGGCCCGCGTCCTCGGCACCGTGGAGCGTACCGTCACCCATAGCCGTTACTCGCTCTATTGCGCGATGGCCCATCGTGTCCGCGCCGAGAAAACCTCGGACTTCGACAACCGCGAACACCGCACCTGGGACGACCCCTTCACGGGGGAGCGGCGCACGGAGGGTTTCTGGGAGCTCTACCAGCAAGCGCTCGACCGCGTGCCGGCGGCCGAGGAGTTCTTCTTCGACCACCGCTTCGACCTGCGCCGCGCCTGCGAGCTGACGGAGGGCCTCAACTTCTCCGGCGAACCCGCGGGGGACGGGGAGGCATGACGACCCCTCCGGCCACGAGCGAGGCCACGCGCCACTCGATGCAGGCCAACAAGTCGAAGGACACCAAGCCCGAGCTCAAGGTGAGGGCCGCCCTGCGCGCGGCGGGCCTCACGGGCTACCGTCTGCACTGGAAGAAGGCCGCAGGCAAGCCCGATATCTGCTTCCCAGGGCGGCGGGTGGCTATCTTCGTGAACGGGTGCTACTGGCACCGCTGCCCGCACTGCGCGCTGCCGATGCCGCGGCACAACACCGACTTCTGGGAGGCGAAGTTCGCCCGCAACCAGGAACGCGACGCCCGCGACCAGGCCCTGCTTGAGGCCGAGGACTGGACAGTCGTCGTGATCTGGGAGTGCGAGCTCAAGGGGGCGCGCTTCGACTCCACGATGCGGGCGGTCATACGGGTCGTCCGGCGTGCGGGTGAGCGCCATGGCGCCGAGGGGGCCGTCGTGCACCCCGCCGCCGCCAACGGCTGGCACCGCCGTGCGGCGTGGAAGCGCCTGCGAGCCCGCTAGTCCCGTCGGGCGAAATGCGGTTTTTCACAAAAGTCCCGCTTGGTAGTATTCTTACGACGTATTGGGACGCGGGAGGTATGCATGGCGACATACGTGTTCTCCGACGTGCACGGGCACCTGGGCACGCTTGAGCGGATGTTCGACCGCGTGTCTCCCTCCGAGGGGGACCGCATCTACATGCTGGGCGACATGATCGACCGCGGGCCGGATCCCGTGGGCGTCCTGAAGTTCTGCCGCAACCTGCAGCAACACCATGGCGCCACCGTGCTCATGGGCAACCACGAGGACCTCATGCTGGCCTTTTTCGCCGACCCGCACGGGCCGGACGCGTACGTCAACTGGGCCATCAACGGAGGGCTCAAGACCGCCGAGGGTCTCGAGAAGCTCGAGGAGGACGAGATTGACGACCTGCTCGAGTGGACCCGCGGGCTGCCGCTCAGCGCCTCGGCACGCGTGGGCGAGCGCCTGTATTTCCTTTCGCACGCCGGCCTCAACCGCAAGGGCGACTGGGCGGCGCCGGTGCTCGATGAGGGCGCCGACGACGAAGCCCGCATCGCGGCCCTGACAAAGGACCAGCAGATGGACGACCTCGTCTGGGTGCGCCATGAGTTCTGGGGGCGTCCGACGGGGCTCGTGGGCACGGACGGCCGCGGCATCATCGCCATCGCCGGCCACACGCCGACCCCGTACCTCGACGAGATCGCCGATCGGCCCGACCGCCCCGGCAGGGGAGAGGACGGGCTCGGCCAGATGGTGCGCGTGGGCGCCTGCGACCAGACGGGCGGCGTCGCCGACCGTTGGGACATCGACGCGGGATGCGCCGGAGGCTATGGCTTCGGCAAGCTCCTGCTCCTGCGCCTCGACGACGGCGAGGAATTCTACGAGTCCGTGCGTGAAGGCGAGTAGGATGGCGTCTTCCCGATTCGCGCGCCCGTCCGGGACGGTCGTGCACCCCTTGCAGCCCGTCTATGACGGGGCCAGCCGCGTGCTTCTGCTCGGCACGATGCCGAGCCCGCTGTCGCGCAAGGCCGGCTACCACTACGGCAATTCCCGCAACCGTTTCTGGGCGGTGATCGCGGCGCTCTGGGACGAAGACGTCCCTGATTCCGTCGAGGCCCGCCGCGACCTGTGCCACCGGCGCCACATCGCGCTCGATGACGTGCTCCAGAGCTGCACCATCACCGGCGCTTCGGATGCCTCGATCTCCGACCCGGTGCCGAAGGACCTGACCCCGATCCTCGAGGCGGCCGATATCCGCCAGATCTTCTGCACGGGGACCACAGCCGCCCGCCTCTACCGGCGCCTGATCGAGCCCGGGCTCGACCGTCCCTGCGTCTGCCTTCCCTCTACAAGCCCCGCCAACGCCCGCATGCGCCTTGACGACCTCATCGCCGCTTACGCGCCCGTGCGTGAGGCGGCCGACGCGGCAGGGGAGGTGTCCGCATGATTTCTCAAATGATCGCTAGCGCAGAGGGGCGGTCGCTGCTTGTTCGTGCGGATGCGGCTGATTTTCTCCATGGCGCCTTGGATGCTGAGGCGGAACCGGGCGGATGGGTGCGCCCGCTGCGTTTTTTACCCCCGCAGGTGCGCGCGCTCGGCAGCTGTCAGGCGTGGCATCCCGGCCTGTACCGCCAGATGGCCCGGACCGCCGCGGGCGTCTCAATTGAATTCGAGACCAACGCGAGCCGGGTCGCGCTCGAGCTCGTCCCGGACGAGGAGCCTGTCGTCACGTGCCGCCTGCGCGAGCGCATCTTTGCCCCCGCCGAGTCGTTCGACGGCGTCGCTTGCGAGGTCGATGGACGGGGCGGCGAGCCGGGCTGGGGCGAGGTGCTCGCGGTCTCGATCGATGGGACGGGTGAGGATGCCGGTCCTCTGCCGCAGGGTGCCCGTCTCGTCTCATTCGTGCTCGACGGTGCCGGCGAGGCGCCCGGTGCCGTGCAGGTGCTGCCGGGTTTCGGGGCGACCCATCACGTACGTATCTGGCTCCCCTGTCTGAGGGGCGTGCGGGTGCGCGGCCTCTGGGGCGATGGCACGGCATTTACCCCTGTGGATCCCCGACCGTCCCTGCTGGCCATCGGAGACGGCCCCACCCAAGGTATGGCCTGCGGGAATCCCGCGCTCGCCTGGCCCACCCGCCTGTCAGAACGCCTGGGGTTCGATCTCGTAAACCAGGGCATCCACAGACAGGTTTTCCAATCGGGCATGCTCTCGGGCCTTGGCGCCGTGAACGGCATCGCCGGTGTCGTGGTGGCCCTCGGTGCGGCCTATCGGCGCGAGCCCTGCCAGGCCCGGCTCGTCGCCCGCGACGTGCGTGCCTTTCTGGCCGAGCTTGCGCGGCTCTTTCCCGACGCGCCAATCTGGGTGGTCACGCCGCTCTGGCACAACGCGGATCGCGTGCCCGAGCATGCGGGCAGCTGCATCTCCGAGCTCGGGGACCTGCTTGCCGAAGGCGTCGCCGCGCATGACCGCATGGAGCTGGTCGACGGGCTTTCCCTGCTCGACCACCGGGTCGCCCTCCTTGCCGATGCGGAGGAGATGCCCGGTGCCAAGGGGGCGCACCAGATCGCGCGGCGTCTCGAGACCCGCATCCGCGAGAGCTGCGACGGCCTCTGATCCGTCTCGCCATGCCATGCCCCGAAAAGACGGTGTCCGCCCGACCGCCTATACTTCATGGCGGAAGAAAAACGTACGAAGGAGACCAAGCATGGCACGAGAGCACCGGGACAACCCGCTTGCGGCAGAGCTGACAGGACGCCTGTCCGACGAGACTATGGCCCAGGTGGCCGAACGCCGCTCCAGCATCAAACTCAGCCGTTTCGCCACGCGCGACACCTCGGCCATCCGCCGCGACCTGACCGACCGCGACCGCGACACCCCGCTGCGCCCGTCCTTTTTGCGCGACGTCGAGAAGATCATGCATATGGGCGCTTACAACCGCCTCTCGGGCAAGACACAGGTCTTCTCCTTCCGCGCGGACGACGACCTGTGCCGCCGCGGCCTGCACGTCCAGCTCGTGGGCAGGGTCGCCCGCGACATCGGCCGCGGCCTTGGGCTCAACGAGGACCTGATCGAGGCCATCGCGCTCGGCCACGACATCGGACACACCCCCTTCGGTCACGTGGGGGAGCGCTACCTCAACGCGGTCTACCACCGCGAGACCGGCCGCTATTTCAACCACAACGTGCAGTCCGTGCGCGTGCTCGATGTGCTCGGCGGCCGCAACCTCACGCTGCAGACGCTCGACGGTGTGCTCTGCCACAACGGCGAGTTCGTCCAGCAATCCTTCGAGACGAGCGGACTGGCCAGCTTCGACACCTTCGACCGCGGGGTCGAGAGCTGCTGGAACGACGGCTATGCCAAGATCAAGACCCTGCGCCCCATGACCCTCGAGGGCTGCGTGGTGCGTGTGTCCGACATCATCGCCTACGTGGGCAAGGACCGTCAGGACGCCATTCGCGCCGGCCTCGCCGACGAGTCGACCTTCGATGACGGGCTGGGCGGCGAGTACAATACCTGGGCTCTCACAGCCTTCATCGGCGACGTGATCGAGAACAGCATCGGCAAGGACCACATCGAGATGAGCGACGCGGGCTTTGCGGAGCTCAATCGCGCAAAACGAGAGAATTCCGAAAAGATCTATCAGTCCGCCGAGGTCAACGAGGACTTCGCCGGGCCCATTGGCGAGTTCTTCGACCGGCTCTACCATCACGAGCTCGATGCCCTCAGGGAGGGTGACGAGCAATCGGCCATCTTTGTGCAGCACATCCTGCCGACCATGCGCCACCTCGAGCCCTACGGCCGCACGTACGAATGGGAAGAGGAGCCCGACCGCACCGTGGTCGACTTCATCGCGTCGATGTCGGACGAGTACTTCATGGCGACCTGTGAGGCGCTCTTCCCCGATGCCGCCGAGTATTTCCCCCGTCGCACCTACTTCGAGGGCGTGAAGCCCTAAAGGAGCAGCTCAGACAGCATGGACAACCTCTTCTCAGAAGTCGAGCGCTACAAGCGCAACCTCAACGCCCCGCTCGCCGTGCGCATGCGGCCGCAGACGCTGGCAGACTATGTCGGTCAGGCCGAGGCGGTGGGCGAGGGGTCGTGGCTGCGCCGCGCGATCGAGCACGACGCGCTCTCGTCCGTCCTGCTCTACGGACCGGCGGGCACGGGCAAGACCACCCTGGCCCGCATCATTGCCAATACCTCCCATGCGGAGTTCGTCGAGGTCTCGGCCATCACGGGCACGGTCAAGGACCTGCGCCGCGAGATCGACGGGGCAAGCAGCCGCCTGCTCGCGAGCGGCAGGCGGACGATCCTTTTCGTGGACGAGATCCACCGCTTCAACCGCACCCAGCAGGACGCCCTGCTCCATGCCGTGGAGGACCGCACGGTTGTCCTGATCGGCGCCACGACGGAGAACCCCTATTTCGAGGTCAACTCCGCCCTCATCAGCCGTTCACGTGTGGTTGAGCTGCACCCGCTCACGGATGCCGACATCGAGACGATCGTGACACGTGCCGTCACCAGCGAGTACGGCCTCAAGGGCTGCTTTGCCCTTTCCGACGGTGCCCTGCGCGAAATCGTGACCCTCTCGGGCGGGGATGCCCGCGCGGCGCTCACGAGCCTGGAGCTCGCGAGCCAGATGGTCGACGCGGGCACGCCCGCGGCTCCCGCCCTGATCACGGCGGAGCACGTCCTCGACGCCAACCCCCGCCATGGTCTCACCTACGACAAGGCCGGCGATATGCACTACGACATTATTTCGGCCTTCATCAAGTCGATGCGCGGCAGCGACCCCGACGCCGTGCTCTATTGGCTTGCCCGCATGATCGACGCGGGGGAGGACCCCAAGTTCATCGCCCGCCGCATCATGATCCAGGCCTCCGAGGACGTGGGCAACGCCGACCCACAAGCCCTGCTCGTCGCCGAGGCCGCCTTCAAATCCGCCGAGGTCATCGGCTATCCCGAGTGCCGCATCAACCTCGCCCAGGCGGCGCTCTACGTGGCGCTCGCCCCCAAGTCCAATTCTGCGGAGGCGGGCATCGACGCGGCACTCGCCGAGGTGCGCGAGGGTCCCCGCCGCGAAGTCCCCAACCACCTGCGTGATCGCCACCGCCCCGGGTCGGACTCCTATGGGCCCTACCTCTACCCACACGATTATCCCGCGGGCTGGGTCGAGCAGCAGTATCTGCCCGACGGCCTTGAGCGGGGCTCCTTCTACAAACCTGGCGTGCGCGGCTGGGAGGCATGGCGCCTCGAGGTCACGTCGCGCGACCGCGCGGGCGGCGGCGCCAGCTAGGCGAAGACGGGCGCATGCCCCCGGAAGTTGGGTAGAATGACGTTCGTGTATGCGAAAAATACGAGCGGAGGTAGCAATGGCCACGATGGATCCCCTTCATATCGCACTACTCGTGCTCATCGTCGCGGCGGTCTGGGCGGTGGTCGAGCTTGCGCTGACGATCAAGAAGGCGCGCACCTCGATCGACGAGGTCACGCGCTCCGCCAACGACACGATCGAGCAGCTTCAGCCGATCATCTCCAAAGCGGACGGCATGGTCGACGACCTGCAGCCCTCCATGAAGAAAGTCACCCCGCTGCTCGAAAGCGCCATCAAGACGGTCGACACCGCCACGGTCAGCCTCGACAAGGTCAATGACATCCTGGGCGACGTATCCGATGTGTCCGGTGCGGCGAGCGCCGCTACCTCCGTCGCCTCCGGCGTCGTCGATTCCGCGGCAAACGCCGCCGTGGGTCTCGTGAGCAAGATCACGGGCAAGCCCGCCGCCCCGCACGCGGAGATCGGCGGGGCCGACCGCGCCAAACTGACGGACGGTGAGCAGGAGCCCGCCCCGGAGCCCGCCCCCGTACCCGGCGCGAGCGGTTATGTCACCTACGGTGAGCAGGGGGACGACGAGCCCGCCCCGGTCGCCGGTCGCCACGCTGCGCCCGTCCAGGAAGCGTAGGGGGCATCGATGGACCAAGACAGCGTCATCCTGAGCGTACCGGCGACCGCCGCCTACGCTCGCTCCGTTCGAATGCTCGCGGCGAGCCTCGCCGTGTCCGACGAGTTCTCCGTGGACGACGTCGAGGACGTCCGCATGGCGGCCGAGGAGGGCTTCGTCTATGCCTGCGGCACCAAGCCCGCGTCCGGGTCCTGTGAGATTTCCTTCGGCATTGCGCCCGGCGAGGTGACGATGGACTTCGTCCTCGGCGAGGGCGTGGACGGCCCCGCGGAGGGGGAGGACACCTTCGACCTCGTCGAGCTTCTGCTCTCCGCCATCTGCGACGAGTACTCCCTGATCGACTACGAGGACGAGGACGGCCTTTTCACGACCCTCCACCTTGTCAAACGAGCTGGTGCCCGTGAGTAGCGAAGACACGCAGGAAGAGGACAAGACGGGCGAGGAGGCCCGCGCCGAGCGGCGGCGCGCCCGCGTACGTGCCCGTGTGTCCGGACGCCCCGCCTGGGACAAGGACCGCACCCGCGAGCTTTTCCGGCGCTACCGCGAGGGCGACGAGGATGCCCGCCAGCAGCTGATCGTGAATCATCTCAATCTGGTGCGTTTCCTTGCCTCCAAGTTCAAGAACCGCGGCGAGCCTCTCGAGGACCTGGTCCAGGTCGGCACGATCGGCCTCATCAAGGCAATCGACCGGTTCGACCCCGACCGCGGCCTGGAGTTCACCACCTATGCCACGCCAACCATCATGGGCGAGATCAAGCGCCACTTCCGTGACAAGGGCTGGTCGGTCCGCGTACCGCGACGTTTGCAGGAACTGTCCCAGAAGGCCGGCCAGGCAACCGAGGATCTCACACGCGAGCTCCAACGGTCGCCTTCGGTCGAGGAGATAGCGGACCGCATCGGCGTGTCGGTCGACGAGCTGCTCGAGGCCATGGAATCCTCGAGCGCCTACAGCGCGGTGCCGCTCGAGGGCGGCGGAAGCGACGACGAGGAGGCCCCGGCCGTCATCGACCACTACGCCTCGGTCGACCGTGACCTGGAGGCCTCCGATGATCGCATCGTCCTCGAGGAGGCCATCGCCGATTTTGCGCCGCGCGAAAAGGACATCATCCGCATGCGTTTCATCGACGGCCTGACCCAGGTCGAGATCGCCGAGCGCCTCGGTATCTCCCAGGTGCAGGTGTCGCGCCTGCTGCGGCGCACGCTTAAGCGCATCCAGGAAAAGATAGAGCCGGCGCAATAATGGGGGAGACCGAGGGCCGTCAATACGACCGCGTGCGCGCCGTCGCGGTCACCGCCTGGGCCATCGTGGGCTGCTGCGTGGTGTTCATCATGGCGGTCGCAGCCCTGGCGCGTATCTGGCCCGCCGTCGCCCTGCTGCTGACTGGCGTCATCCTCGGTTTCATCTGCAGCCCGGTCACCAACTTGCTCGAGAGGCATGGGGTGCCGCGGTCGCTTTCGGCCTTCATCGCCCTGCTCGTGGTAATCGCCGTGATCATCGCGGTGCTCGTGGTCCTGGGGCGGCCCTTCCTCACCCAACTCATCACGCTGCTCCAGCATGCCCCCGCCTATCTGGCCCAGGTGCAGGACTCCTTCAACCAGTTCTGGGCCGAGCACGGAAAGGCTACCAACCAGGACGTCGAGGTTATGAGCTCCGGTATCCTGGACGCCGTCACCCAGGCGGTCAACCGCTATGCCGCCGACAAGACTACCGAGCTCAGCTCGGGCCTTATCAAGAACGTCACCTCGCTCGGCAACGACTTCGTCACCTTCTTTCTCGGGCTCGTCCTGGCCTTCTGGTTTGCCAAGGACTACCCCCGCATCGCCCGGGAGCTTGCCATGATTTCCGGACCTGCGCACGAGACCGACACCCTGATGATGCTCGCCGTGCTGTCCCGGTCGATGGGCGGCTACATGCGCGGCATCGTGACCACCTCCACGGTGGGCGGCCTTCTGTCCTTCTTCGGCTTCACGTTGATCGGGCACCCCTACGCCGGCCTTATGGGCATCACCGTGGGCATCTTCCACTTCGTCCCGGTCATCGGCCCCTGGGTGGCTGCGGCGATGACCGCGGGCCTCGCCCTTTTCGTGAGCCCCACGCTCGCGGTCGAGTCGATCGTCGTGTCGGTCATCGCGCAGAACGTGACTGACAACCTCGTCTCGCCTCTCGTGATGCAGTCCGCGGTCAAGGTGCACCCGGTGCTCTCGCTCGTTGGCCTCATCATCGGCAACTCGCTCGGCGGCGTGCTCGGCATGGCCCTCGCCATCCCGCTGACGGCAGCGATCAGGTCGGTCTTCATCTATTATTTCGAGCTTCGCAGCGGCCGCCAGATCGTGAGCCGCGACGGCGCGCTTTTCCGCTCGACGCCCTATCACGACAGCGAGGGCAGGCCGATTCCCTCGGCCGACGCCCTCGACGACGACCGGTTCTTCGAATCGACGCTGCTCGTGGGCCCGGGGGACGACCGTCCAAGCGAATAATCTGTGGGAGAGCCGCCCCATTTGGAATCTCCGCTGGTCTGGCCTTATACTGTGAGGGTTGCGAATCCCGTCAACAGCGAAGGAAAGACAAGCGATGACAACGCCCGAGCACAAGACCATGACCACCGCGGAAATCCGCGAGGACTTTCTGAAGTTCTTCGAGGCGAAGGGCTGCAAGCTCTATCCCTCATCGTCCCTGATCCCCGACGACCCATCCCTGCTTCTGGCCAATGCGGGCATGAACCAGTTCAAGGAGTACTATCAGGGCACCAAGACCATGCGCGAAATCGGCGCCTGCTCCTGCCAGAAATGCCTGCGCACCAACGACATCGACAACATCGGCGACTCCCGTCACCTGTCCTTCTTCGAGATGCTGGGCAACTTCTCCTTCGGCGGCTATTCCAAGGCCGACGCGATCGAGTGGGCCTTTGACTTCTGCACCAGCCCCGAGCACCTGGGCCTGCCGGTCGACCGCCTCTACATGACCGTCTTTGAGGACGACGACGAGGCCGTCGAGCTCTGGCATGCGCAGGGCGTGGCGTACGACCATATCTCCCGCCTCGGTGCCGACGACAACTTCTGGGCAGCCGGCCCCACCGGCCCCTGCGGCCCCTGCTCCGAGATCTACTACGACCAGGGTCCCGACTTCGAGGGCGAGAAGCCCGGTGACGACGGCGACCGCTTCCTGGAGTTCTGGAACCTCGTCTTCACGCAGTACGACCGCCAGGAGGACGGCTCGATGCCGGACCTGCCCCACCGCAACATCGACACAGGCATGGGCCTGGAGCGCATCAGCGCAATCATGCAGTTCAAGAGCTCCAACTACGAGGGTGACATCCTGCGCAGCCTGATCGGCGTGGGCGAGGAACTCTCCGGCAAGACCTATACGGGCGCCGCGACCGGCACCGACCGCAGCCTGCGCATCATCGCCGACCATAGTCGCGCTGTGACCTTCATGATCGGCGACGGCATCCTGCCCGGCAACGACGGCCGCGGCTATGTCCTGCGCCGTCTGCTGCGCCGCGCTGTCTACCACGGCCGCCTGCTGGGCATCCAGGGCGCCTTCCTCACCAAGTACGCCCACGAGGTCGAGCGCCTCATGGCAGCCGAATATCCCGAGCTCGTCGAGAACAAGGCCCTGATCGACGGCATCATGTCCGCCGAGGAGGAGCACTTCGGCGCCACGCTCGAGGCCGGCGAGGCCATGCTCGAGGCGGAGCTCGCCAAGCTTCCCGCCGGCGCGGTCCTGCCGGGCGACGTGGCCTTCAAGCTGCACGACACCTATGGCTTCCCGATCGACCTGACCCGCGAGATCTGCGAGGGCCAGGGCCGCGAGATCGACATGGACGGCTTTGACTCCTGCATGACCGAGCAGAAGGAGCGTGCCCGCGCCGCGGCCAACCGCGACGCCTGGACCATGGCCGGCAACGTCTGGGTGAGCCTGTCCGACCGGCTTGCCGAGACCGAGTTCACCGGTTACGAGGATGATGCGTTGACGGGCGCCAAGGTCGTCACGCTGGTCGCCGACGGCGCCGAGGTCGCATCCGCCGAGGCGGGCGCCAAGGTCGACGTCGTGCTCGACCGCACGCCCTTCTATGGGGAGATGGGTGGCCAGGTGGGTGATACGGGTTACCTGACGACCGACACCGCCCGTCTGCGTGTCGTGAACACCCGTCATCACGAGGGCGGCATCGTCGCCCACGAGTGCGAGGTCGAGGAGGGCGCCATCGCCTGCGGCGACACCGTCAGCGCCACGGTCGACCACGGCCGCCGCGAGCTCATCCGCCGCAACCACACCGCGACGCACCTGCTCGACGCCGCGCTCAAGCAGGTCCTGGGCGAGCACGTCTCCCAGGCGGGCTCCCTGGTCGCGCCCGACCGCCTGCGCTTTGACTTCACCCATTTCGAGGGTCTCACCACCGACGAGCTCGAGCGGGTCGAGGGCCTCGTGAACGCCGAGATCTTTGCCGCCAAGCCCGTCATCACTCGCGTCATGGGTATCGACGAGGCCAAGGCCTCCGGCGCCGTGGCCCTCTTCGGCGAGAAGTACGGCGACGTCGTGCGCGTCGTCTCCGTGGGCGAGGAGGACGTGCCCTTCAGCCGCGAGCTCTGCGGCGGCACCCATGCCCGCAACACCGCCGAGCTGGGCTTCTTCAAGATCGTCTCCGAGGGCTCCTCGGGCGCCAATGTCCGCCGCATCGAGGCCGTGACCTCCGCCGGTGCCATCCAGTACGTCGACGAGAAGCTCGCCCTGATTTCCGAGGTGGCTGCCGAGCTCAAATGTAAGGACGTGGATGTGCCCGAGCGGATCGTTGCCCTGCGCCATGAGCTGGCCGAGGCCCAGGAGGAGGCCCACCGTGCCAAGACGACCGTCTCGGGCGCCGATCAGACCACCGTGGACCTGGGCGCCTATAGCGTGACCTTCGTCAAGCTCGAGGGCGTGGGCGGCCGAGATCTGCGTCAGGTCTGGGACGGCATTCGCGACAAGTCCGCCCGTCCCGAGTGCGCCTGCGTGCTGGTGTCCTCGGCCGAGGGCAAGGCGGCCCTGCTCGCCGCCGGCACCGACACTGCGGTGGCGGCCGGCTTCAACGCGGGCCAGGTCATCAAGACGATCGCCGAGAAGGTCGGTGGCCGCGGCGGCGGACGCCCGGCCATGGCCCAGGCGGGCGGTCCCGATGTGAGCGGCCTCGATGCCGCCTTGGCCGCAGCCAAGGAGCTGCTCGGAGCCTAGACGAAAGGGAACGTGTGAGGGCGTTGGCGCTCGACATAGGGGAGGTGCGCGTGGGCGTCGCGGCGAGCGACGCGACCGGGCGTATCGCCTTCCCCGTCAAGGTCCTGCCGGCAGCCGAGGTACTCGGCTGCGCCAAGACGTTCCGCCGCATACTGGAGGATTACGAGCCCGAGGTCCTCGTATGTGGACGCCCCCTCACGATGGCTGGGGAGGCAGGCCCGCAGGCGACCCGCCTGACCGAGCAGGCCGAGCGCATAAGCGCGGCTTGCGGTCTGCCCGTCGAGTTCGAGGACGAGCGCCTCTCTTCGCAGGAGGCCAAGCGCATCCTGCGCGAGGAGGGCAAAAGCGAGAGGGAGATGCGCGGCAAGGTCGACATGGTCGCCGCGTCCGTCTTTCTGCAGGCATGGCTCGATGCCCGCGCGAACGAAGGGAAGACCGATGGCGAAGCATAGTGCCCCCCGGCACGGCGTACCGACCGCCCCTGACGCACAGAGCGACCTGTCCCGCGGTGCCGTTCGGATGACGCAGTCGACGGTGTCATCGCGTTCCGCAGCGGCTACCCGACGTGCGAAGGCGTCACGGGGACATGGGCATGGGTCCCATGTGGGTGCGGCACAGGTGGACCTCGGCGGCCTTCGCGAGCGTCGGCGCCCTCCCCGCTGGCCTTGGGTTGCCGTCATCGTCGTCCTTCTCGTGCTCATCGGTTTCGGGGGAAGGTACGCCTACCAGCACCTCTTCACGACGGAAGAAAAGACGGTCGACGTCGAGCCGGGGCAGGAAGTCAGCATAAAGGTGGCCGAGGGCTCGTCCGCGTCGGCTATCGCGCAGCAGCTCTACGAGGCCGGTGTCATCGGCGATACGTCCGCTTTCATGAAGGCGGCGCGCAAGCAGAACGTTGACGAGAAGCTGAAGCCCGGCACCTATATCTTTGTGACCGGCTCGGATGTCCAGAACGTCATCGACCTGCTCGTCGCCGGCCCCAACTCGGGGGAGGGCATCCTCACCATCGCCGAAGGGCTCACCGTGCGGCAGACGGCGGCGATCGTCGAGGACCGCCTCGGCATCTCCGCCGACGACTTCATCGCCCAGGCCAAGGCGTCCAGCTATGTGGACGACTACCCCTTCCTCGCCGATGCGGCGGCCTCCGGCTATGATTCGCTCGAGGGCTACCTCTTCCCCAAGACCTACGATTTCTCCTCGGGCGCGCCTACGGCCGACTCGGTCATCCGTACCCTGCTCGACCAATATGCCCTGGAAACCCAGGGACTCGATTTCGCCTCTGCCGAGGCGCAGATCGCCGATGCATATGGCGTCACGATGTCGGACTACGACATCCTCAAGCTGGCCTCGGTGATCGAGCGCGAGGCCGTGGCCGACGACCAGCGCGGCAACGTCGCCTCGGTCTTCTACAACCGTCTTGCCGGAAAGCTCGGCCAGGGGGCCTTCCTGCAGTCCGACGCCGTCATGGGCTATGTGACGGGCGGCGAGGTCACCGCCGACGACCTTCAGCAGGACAGTCCCTACAACACCTACAAGAACGAGGGTCTGCCCCCGACGCCCATCTGCGCGCCGAGTATGGCCTCACTCGAGGCGGCGCTCGCCCCGGAATCGACGGACTACCTGTATTTCTGGATCACGGACAGCGAGGCGGTCTTTTCGAAGACCTATGAGGAGCATCAGGCCGCCATCGCGAACGCGTCGTAGGGGGGCGCGATGACCGTGCTTCGTCCCACACGCTACGTGGCCTCGCTCGACCGGGTACCCGTGGGCGACCTGGTCGCACAGGGTGTGCGCTGCGTCCTTCTGGACCGCGACAACACCTGCGTGCCGCGCGACACCAAGGCGCCGCCGCCCGAGGTCATCGCCTGGCTCGGGGCCGTGCGCTCGGCTGGTATCAAAACCTGCATGGTCTCGAACAACTTCTACTCGGGCGAGGTCGAGCGGTCGGCCGCCGAGCTCGACTGCGACGTGGTACACCACGCCATGAAACCCGCTCCGTTTGCGATCTGGTCCGCCCTGGCCAAGGAGGGCGTCCCCGCCGAACAGGCCGTCCTGATCGGTGACCAGATGCTCACCGACGTCGCCGCCGGCAACCTCGCCGGCGTCCCCACGATCCTCGTTCGCCCGCAGTCGCGGAAAGACATGTGGTACACCTATGCCTTTCGGGCGGTCGAGCATTTCCTGCTCAAGGGCCAAACCTTCGAGGGGGAAGACGGGCGATGACCGGGGCGACGTGCGGACAGCGCGGCTACGTCGTGCACGAGGGCTGCGACCACATCTTCTTCGTGGGCTTCCTCGGCGCGGGCAAGTCGACCCTGGCACGCAACCTCGGCCGCCTCTTCCGCCGCGATTACGTCGACACCGACCGGCTGGTTGAGCGCCTTCAGCGCATGACGGTGCCCGAGATCTTTGAGCGCAAGGGTGAGGAGGCCTTTCGGCGTGACGAGACCGCGGCGCTCGAGACGCTCCGCGAGCGCAAGTCCTTGCTCGTGAGCTGCGGCGGCGGTATCGTCGAGTGCGCCGAGAGCTGCCGGGCGATGCACGAGATGGGTGCGGTCGTCTTCCTGGACGGGGATCTGGACGACTCCCTGCGCCAGATTCAGCATCCCGAGAAACGCCCCGACCTCGGGTCGTTCGAGCACGCGCGCGAGCTCTACTGGCACCGGCGCCCCCTGTACCAGCAGACGGCGGACTATGTGGTGGACATACGCAACAAGGATTTCGACGAGGTCGCCGGCGATGCAGCGCGGCTTCTGTGGGAGGAAGGGCTTTTATGAGCGAAGACACACGCAGGGACGCATTCGCCGTAGACAGCGACGCAGACAGCGACGAGGACCTGCCTGCCGGCATCCCCATCATTCGTCAGTGGGTATCGCTGCCCAAGGCCTCGACCGATGTGCGGGTGGGGTCCGGCGCTATCGACGCCATGGGGGAGGTCCTGCGCCGTCCCGCCGTGCAGTCGCGCCCCGCGGCACTCGTCGTCGAGGAAGGGGCGGAGGAGGCGCTTGCCGAAGACGTGCGCCGCCAGCTGACCGATGCCGGCTGCCTCGTGACCTGTATCGACATCCCCGCGCAGCGCACGCTCGCGGCGGCTTCGGCTTTGGCCGCGAAGCTCGCGGGTGCTAGAGTCACCTCCGACGACATCGTCTGCGCGGTCGGCTCGGTCGACGTGCTGTCACTTGCCGCCGCTGTGGCGCACGAGTGGTGCGGCGGCACGACCCTCGTCGCCGTCCCGACCGATGCCGCCGCGGCCGCTTGGGCGACCATTACCCCGCGCGGGCTCGATGTCGACGGCGTCCCCGAGCTGATCTGGACCCCCGGCTATGCCCGCAACTGCTTCGTCGACCTCGATCGCATCGAGTGCGATCCCGCGACGGAGCCGGTCCGTTTCGCCCGTGCCCTCATGGCAATCACCGCCGTCGCGGACAACGAGCGCTCCTTTACGGCCCTTTTCGACCGCGCAAACGCCCTTGCGGTGGGCGACCTCGCCGAGTTCGCCCAGCAGATGGTGGACATGCTCAAGTCGCGCGGACGCCTTTCAGCCTCGACGTCGATTGCCGTACGCCAGTCGCTCACCTATGGCGAGACCTTCCTGCGCGCCATGCGGCCGCTCGTTCCCGCCGATGTGCCCGACTCTGCGGTCCTGGCCGACGCCATGCGCTTCACCTCGCGCATCTCTTGCGGCCAGGAAAACCTCTCGGTCGACGATGTGCTCGCCATCGACGAGCTCCTCACCAGGCTCGACCTGGGGCAGATCGCAGGCCACATCGAACCCGAGCAGATGATCGCGGCGCTCAAGGCCGACCGTTTCCGGTACAGCAGCCGCTTCCTGCTCGGGCTGCCCCGCGCGCTCGGCCGCGTCCGCCTGGCAAATGTCGAGGACGACCTCCTTGCCGAGCACACCAAGATGTTCTGCGCCACGCGCGAGGCGTAGGCACGATACGAAGAAAAGAGGAACGACCATGGCAGATACCGGCAATCGCGTGGCACGTCTGCGCGACCTGATGACGGAGCGCGGTTACGACGCAGTTATCCTGCGCAACAACCCCGACCTGCGCTGGCTCACAGGCGCCGAGCGCGTCTTCGACGACGAGGTCGCGCATACCGCCTTCATCACGCCCGATGGCCTCTGGCTGCATACCGACTCGCGTTACTTCGGCATGTTCGAGGCCAAGCTCGGGCCGGACACGCCCTGGAAGCTCGATATGGAGATCGTCGACGCGCCCCTGTGGGCCGCCCGTCGCATCGCTGAGTCCCGGTCGCGGGTAGTGGCCATCGAGGACACCGTCGACCTGGCCTTCTACGACGGGTTGCAGGCGGAGCTCGGCCGTGCCTCTGTCGCGGCGCTGCTCCCGCGCCTGCATGGCGACATCGCAGCACGGCTGCGCGCCGTTAAGGACGCCGAGGAGCTGGCCCTGCTCCGCCGCGCGCAGGAGATCACCGACGACGCCTTCGAGCACATCGTCGGTTTCATCAAGGCGGGCATGGCCGAGCTCGACGTCCGCGTGGAGCTGGACAACTACATGCTCTCTCATGGCGCCGAGAACGTGAGTTTCGAGACGATCATCGCTGCCGGCCCCAATGGCGCCAACCCCCATGCCCGCCCCAGCGAGTATGTGATCCAACAGGGCGACTTCATCGTGATGGACTACGGCGCCTGCTACCACGACTACCACGCGGACATGACCCGTACCGTTTGCGTCGGCGAGCCGACCGAGGAGCAGCAACACGTCTACGACGTCGTCCGCCACACCAACGAGGCAGTCCAGGCGGCCGTCCGCCCCGGCGTTATCGGCAAGGACATCCACAACCTCGCGGTCGACGAGATTACCCGCGCCGGCTACGGCGACTATTTCAAGCACGGCCTGGGCCATGGCGTGGGCGTCGAGATTCACGAGTGCCCCAACTTCGGCCGTCGCGCTACAGAGGTGATTCCCGCCGGCGCCGTGATCACCGACGAGCCGGGCATCTATCTGCCGGGCAGGTTCGGCGTCCGCATCGAGGACTGCGGCCTCATCGACGAGGAGGGCTATCATCCCTTCAGCCGCATCACGCACGACCTGGTGCGCGTGGGCTAGGGGAGGACCCCCGAACGGACTCTGCAGCTTTCGCGCAGGTGCTACCCCACGCCCTGCGCGTCCGTCATTCTTGGCGTATAGTAACGAACGTATGCGAATCGCCCGCGCGGCGCGCGGACTTGAGGAAAGAAAGGCACTCCATTGGCTACCACCACCATCAGCACCGCCGACTTCCGCAACGGCATGGGCCTCTTCATCAACGGCCACTACTACACCATCGTCGAGTTCCAGCACGTCAAGCCCGGCAAGGGTGGCGCCTTCGTCCGCTACACGATCAAGGACCTGCAGTCCGGCAAGACGATCAACAACCAGACCTGCAATGCCGGCACCAAGTTCGAGAGCGTCCAGCTCATCACGCATGAGATGCAGTACCTCTACAACGACGGCCAGAACTACGTCTTCATGGACAACGAGACCTACGAGCAGGTCTCTGTCGACCCCAGCTACATCGGCGACAACGCCCAGTGGCTCAAGGAGAACGACGTCTGCCAGCTGCTCTACGCCGACACCGAGCTTCTCGGCGTCCAGCCTCCGATGTTCATCGAGGCCGAGATCACGCAGACCGACCCCGGCTTTAAGGGCGATACCGTCCAGGGCGGCACCAAGCCCGCTACGATCGAGACCGGCGCCACGGTTCAGGTCCCGATGTACATCAACCAGGGCGAGCGCATCAAGATCGACACCCGTACGGGCAAGTTCGTTCAGCGCGTCTAATCACTGGCCGGGCACACGTATCAGGAAGGAACGTTCATGGCTGAATCCGAACTCACTATCTCGGGCATCGGTGTCTCCCGCCAGGTCGTCTCCGCCATCGTCTCGGCGGCGGCCGAGAAGGTCGAGGGCGTGGCTTCCGTCGGCCAGCGCGCCACGGCGTCCAACCTCGTCTCCGTCTTCTTCGCGACGGGTCAGGTCGCCACGGACGCCGAGACGGTCGAGGCCGACGTCGTCGACGGCGGCCTGCGGGTGACGGTGCACCTGACCGTTCTGTATGGATACCCCTTCACGCAACTCGCCGCGGCAGTCCGCGAGGCGGTCGCACAGGCGGTCCGCGAGCAGATGGGTGTCGAGGTCGCCGCGGTCGACGTGTGCATCGACAGCATCGTTTTCCCCAAGGAGTAACCCCAGGTGTCCAACAAGCCGCACTTTGGCGGGCGTACCCTCGCCCGCAGCCAGGCGCTGCAGCTGCTGTTCCAGGCGGAGGCGGGCGACCGCAGCGTCGAGGACGTCCTCGATGACGGGCCCTGCCTCGAGTCGGGTCCCCTCGACCCCTACGGGCGCGAGCTTGCGCTCGGGGTGGAGGATATGCTCGCCGAGCTTGACAGCGTCATTGCCGCCCGCTCGGTCGGCTGGTCCGTCGACCGCATGCCGGCCGTCGACCGCAACCTTCTGCGCATCGCCCTCTATGAGATGCTGCGGGTGGACGAGGTCGATATCGCCGTCGCCATCGACGAGTGCGTCGAGCTCGAGAAGGCCTACGGCACCGATGAGTCTCCGCGCTTTGCCAATGGTCTGCTCGGCGTCGTCGCCGATCAGATCGAAGAGGGCAAGGATCCCGTCGCGACCGCCCGCGAGCAACTTCGTGCCGCCGGCAAGCATGTCCCTGGCGAGTGTGCCGATGCAGGGGACGCCGATGAGTAAGCCCGACATCTCCCAGTACCGGTCCTTCGACCAGATCTGCGAGCGTCTGGACGGCATCATCGGCCAGGTCCGCGACAAGGACACCTCGCTTGAGCGTTCCCTCGACCTCTTCGATGAGGCCATCGCGCTGGGTTCGGCCGCCGTCGACATGGTCGACGTGACTGAGCTGACGCCCGCGGAAGAGGAGAAGCTCGCGGAGGCCGAAGCTGCAGCCGATGGCGATGTGGTGGGCGCCCCTGACGCCGATGGGGATGCCGCCGGCGAATCAGTCCAGGAGTAGATCTCATGGCCCGTCGTCGACTCGACGCCGAGCTCGTGGCGCAGGGCCTTTTTCCCGATACCGACACGGCCGCTCGCGCGGTGATGGCGGGCGACGTGAGTACGACCGACCGTCGGCTCGAGCATCCCGGCGACCAGGTCAAGCCTGGGATCCCCCTGCATGTGCGAGCAGAATCGCCCTATGTGTCCCGCGGCGGCATCAAGCTCGAACGCGGCCTTGCCGCCTTCGGCGTGGATCCCACGGGCCTCTCCTGCCTCGATGTTGGCTGCTCCACGGGCGGTTTCACGGATTGCCTTCTTTCCCACGGGGCGGCCTATGTCCTTGCAGTGGACGTGGGACGAGCCGACTTCAGTTGGGGGCTGCGCCAGGATCCCCGTGTCGAGCTGCTCGAACGCACAAATATCTGCGATGTGCCCGGTCCCGGTCGCACGGGGACGATCGACCTCGCGGTGTGTGACGTGTCTTTCACCTCGGTCACCGTGGTGCTGCCCGCGGTCATGGATCTGCTCCGGCTGACGGGTGCCTTCCTCACCCTGGTCAAGCCCCAGTTCGAGGCGGCGCGCGAAGATGTCGGGGAGGGTGGCATCGTCCGGGACGAGGACGTCCGTCTCGCCGCGGTCGACAAGGTGGCCGATGCCTTCCGTGCAACGGGACTCACCGTCGTCGGAAGCGTCGAGAGTCCCATCAAGGGTCACAAGGGAAACGTGGAGTATTTGCTATACGGTACCCGTGTCTGACGTCGCCAACGATCACGTGACAAGTCCGCGTCCAAGCGCCTGTCCGTGTCGCCCTGTCCGAGCCCGGTGCTAAACTCTCAGGGGACGTACGAGAGGGAGGAGTCGTCGTGAAGGTACTCCTGGTGCCGAACTACTCGCGCGAGCCGGCTATGGCTGGCGCGCATCAGATAGAGGAATGGCTCGACAATCGAGGCATCGAGGTCGTCTGGGCTCCCGACAAAAAGCTCTTCCCGCACAAGAGGGTCGACCTTGATGGCATCGACCTGGCGGTCTCGCTCGGCGGCGATGGCACGCTTCTGCGCGCGGCTCGGATCATCGGCTATTCCGAGATTCCGCTCATGGGCATTTCTTACGGTCACCTTGGCTTTCTGACCTGCGGCGGCCCCGATGAGCTCATACCCAATGTCGAGGCGGCCCTCGCGGGCGAGATGCACGCGTCGCACCGGGCGACGCTCGACATCCAGGTCGAGTTCGAGCACGAGGACGGCACGAGCGAGGTCAAGCAGCGTTTCGCCCTCAACGACCTCTCGCTCACCCATGGCATGAAAGGCGACATGATCGTCTTCGACGTGTCGGTGTCGGGCCATCCCATCGACCGTCTGCGCGGCGACGGCTTCGTGGTCTCCACCGCCACGGGCTCGACGGGATACGCGCTCGCGGCGGGCGGCCCCATCGTGGAGCCGGAGTTCCCGGGCATGGTTTGCGTGCCCGTCGCTCCGCACACGCTCATGGCGCGCGCTTTCCTGACCTCGCCCTCCGACGTTGTGGAGATCTCCATCAACCCGGAGCGGCATGTGGAGCGCATGTTCTTTGCCGACGGCCAGCCCATCGGCGACAACGTCTCGGGCGTGCGCGCCACGGTGCGCCGCGGTCCCGGCGACGTAATTCTGCTCGACCACAGCACTGAGAGCTTCTACCAGTCCGTCTCCCGTGTCTTCTACGGCAAGGCGGGCCTATGATCGACGAGCTTCGCGTCCAGAATGTCGCCCTCATCCGCGAGGCGTCCATCGCGCCTGCCGCCCCCGGTCTCACGGTGCTCACCGGCGAGACCGGCACGGGCAAGTCCGCTCTGCTCTCTTCCGTCAAGCTCCTGATGGGCGAGCGCGCGGATGCGGGCGCGGTGCGCGAGGGTGCCGATTCGCTCGCGGTGGAGGGTCGCTTCTACCTCAGGGACGGCGATCCCGACGGGTGTGTCGTGCGTCGTCGCGTGGAGGTGGCCGGGCGCAGCCGCGTGGAGATTGACGGTGCCATGGCCTCGGTCCGCGAACTCGCGGCGGGCGTCGGCTCGACGATCGACCTGTGCGGCCAGCATGAGCACCAGCGCCTGCTCACCCAGGCAAACCACGCCGCCTTGATCGACGCGTGGGCGGGTGAGCGGGTAAGCTGGCCGCTCGCGGCCTATGTCGAAGCGCTCGACGCTGCCAAGGCCGCCGCCGACGAGCTCGACCGCGTGCGGGAGGACGCCCGCACCGCCACCGAGCGGCTCGACGAGGCGGAGTTCACCCTGCAGCGCATCGAGGAGGTTGACCCGCGCGAGGGGGAGTACGAGGAGCTTGAGGAGCAGCTTCCCCGCATCGAGCATGCCGAGACGCTGATGGGCGCTGCGGGTGGCGCGCACGACGCGCTGGCCGGGGACGAGGGGGCGATGGACGCCGTCTCCTCCGCCGTGGACGCCCTGCGCGACGCATCGCGTTACGATACCGGGCTCGGTAAACTCGCCGACTCCCTCGAGAGCGCCTTGATCGATATCGAAGACGTGGCCTCCGAGCTGCGGGATTATCGCGACAGCGTGGAATACGACCCCTCCGAGCTCGACCGCATGCAGTCACGCATGGCGACCTTGCGTGGGCTTATGCGCAGCTACGGGCCCGGTATGGCCGATGTGCTCGCGCGGCGCGAGCGTGCCCGGCGCGTGGTCGAGGCCGCCCATGACGGCGGCTCCTCCGTGCGAAAGGCACAGGCCGCGGTCGAGAAGGCCGAGGCCGAGCTCGCCCGTCGGGCCGATGCGCTCGACGAGGCCCGCGCCGCAGCGGCCCCGCGGTTCGCGGAAGAGGTCAACGCGCAGATGGCGACGCTCCAGATGGGCAGCGCCACCCTTGAGGTGCAGCTCGGGCGTCTGCCACGTTCCCAGTGGACGCGCGAGGGCGCGAGCCGCGTCGAGCTGCTGTATCGTCCCGCGGCCGGGCTCACTCCGCGTCCGCTGCGCCGCATCGCCTCGGGCGGCGAGGTTAGCCGCGTGATGCTGTCGATCAAGGTCGTGCTCGGCGAGGCCGATGGGACCGATACGCTCGTCTTCGACGAGGTGGATGCCGGCGTCGGCGGGGCCACCGCCGTGGCACTCGGCGAGCTGCTCGCGCGCCTTGCCGAGACGCACCAAGTGATTGTCGTAACGCATCTGGCGCAGGTCGCGGTGCATGCGGATCGCCACTATCTCGTATCCAAGACCGACGACGACGTGCCCGAGACGACCATCGTGCCGATTGAGGGCGAGGACCGTGTGCGTGAGATTGCCCGTATGCTGTCGGGCGACGCGACCGAGGCCTCCCTTGCCCATGCCCGCGAGATGCTCTCGCGCTAAATTGGCTGCTTAGTTCCTCCTTATCAGCGCACAAGGTGTCTGCGCGCCTCTCCGGCCCGCTGCGTACAACCGGAAGGCACACCCTGATTCTCCAACGCAACCGGAAAGGGCATCATCGGGGTGGGTAAACACAACCGGAACGGCCTATTTGGACCGGTTTCCTGCGTCTTTACCCTGAAATGGTCACTCCTGTTGCGTTCGTTTTCGTGCGGATAAGCCCTTCCGGTTGTGTTGACGCGGAAAATACCTTCTCAGGTTGTGTTCGAAGTTCGAGATGCCCTTTCCGGTTGTGCTCGCCGAGGCAATGACTTGTCTCGGTGACAATCCACAGACGGAAGACCAGCAATTTCGCAAGCCATATGTCAACTCACAGACGGAAAGCGCGCGTTTCGGGAAAGCTGCAGGTCGTAAAATTTCCGAGGGCTTCTGTCTGTGGCTCGTTGGACGGAATGCGGCAATTGGGCGGCTTCCGTCTGTGGATTTAAAGTCCAAAGCCTTCCGTCTGTGTACCGGCAGGCTGGCATGACGGTCAGGCGTCTTCCATCTTGGAATGGCAGCCGGATCTACCGCTCGAAGCGAGGAGACGCTCGCTGGTCGCGGAGGTTTGGACCGCGAGTGCTATGGGATTGACGCCACGTAGGTCGGCGATGCGATAAAGGCCGTCGCGCAGGGCGGATGCCATCGTATCCGCGGTCGCTGCGGGGTCGGCGGCGCCATCCTCGGCGGGGTAATCTGTCTCGAGCAGGAGGCGGTCCGCCGGCTGTTGACGCGCATACTCGCGCCCGCGGCGTGATCGCAACATGAGCGGGCCGACCGAGAAGTAACAGCCGGCGGCCAGCGCACGGGAAAGTGCCTCGTTGCTGTCGGAATACCAATGGAAAATACATGTGCACCTTCGGAGCGCCCCCGCATCCTCCAGCAGGTCAAGCACCGTATCGGCGGACCGCACCGCATGGATTGAGAGAAGCGCACCGGCCGGAGCCGCCGCGGCGATGTGCGAGAAATTCTCCACCTGCCGGTCTCGAGTCGCGGCGTGGGCTTTGCCGAAATCCAGGCCAACCTCGCCAATATAGGGCGCTTGTGCCGCAATGCGGGCGGCTTCATCGCCATCGACGTCCGTCGCCCACCAGGGATGTGCACCAACGCCGATGCGCCAGCGGGGCCTTGTATCGGGATGGGGGTCTTGGTCGGATGGCAAGTCGTTACTGTGGCCTGGGTCAAGGTCGGGAGAGGAGATGTGCTGATATTCCTCCGGCGTGACAGTACAGCAGAAGCCGCCGACGCCGCGGGCGGAGAGCTCATGGGCAAGTCCTGCGGCATCGCGGCAGAAGCCCAGATGGCAATGCATGTCGTAAAGGAAGGGCAAGCCGTCCATCTAGCGTCTCTTCGCGCGCGGGGCGCCGTCGCGGCCACCCTCGACCCCGGCGATGCGGCAGATCACGTGACCGGCGATCATCTGGCCCATGATAGGCGGCATGAAGGATGCGGTGCCGAGCGGGCTCCGGGCGCCCGAGGCATCGCCCGCCACGCGCCGCACGGGCACCTCGGTCGAGAAGAGCACCTCCAGGTGGCGCACCCCGCGCTTGCGGCAGAGCTTGCGCATGTCTTTGCAGAGGGGGCAGGTGTGGGTCTCGGTGATGTCCGCGAAGCGAAGGAGCTCGGGCCGGAGTTTGTTGCCGCCGCCCATAGCCGAGACCAGGGGAAAGCCGAGGCCGTCTTCACCCAGGTCCTGGGCGAGACGGGCGAGGGCGACCTTCTGGTTCATCGTGTCGATGGCGTCGACGGCGTAGTCGAGGTGTCCGATATAGGGGGCGAGCAGCTCAGGCAGGTTGTCGCGGGTGACGAAGGAACGGACGGTGTCGACGCGGCAGACGGGGTTGATGTCGCGGACGATGCACTTCATCACCTCCGTCTTGTCCTGGCCGAGCGTCGAGGTGTAGGCAACGGCCTGCCGGTTGATGTTGGAGGGTTCCACGACGTCGCGGTCGACCAGCACGAGGCGGCCGATGCCGCCGCGAGCAAGAGCCTCAACGCAGTTGGACCCGACGCCGCCGAGGCCAATCACCAGCACCGTCGCCCGCTCGAGGGCCGAGACGCCCTCTTCGCCGAACAGGGCCACGAGCCTCTGTGCCGAATCCCGGTCCATCACAGTCCCTTCACGACCGTCGTAAATTTTCACCTCATTGTATTTCTTGACGCGGCGGGGGACGGCGGGGCGGTATACTGGAGACCCGTAAAGGTTTGGAAAGTTCCTTACGGGAGGTCCCCATGAGCAAGCACATCTTTGTGACCGGCGGCGTCGTTTCGTCGCTTGGCAAGGGCATCACGGCCGCCTCGCTCGGCCGCCTGCTGAAGTCGCGCGGCTACAAGGTCATGATGCAGAAGGCCGATCCCTACCTCAATGTGGACCCGGGCACAATGAGCCCCTTCCAGCATGGCGAGGTCTTTGTGACGGAGGACGGCTACGAATCCGACCTCGACCTCGGCCACTACGAGCGCTTTATCGATGAGAACCTCTCACGCAACTCCAACTTCACGACCGGTGCCATCTACCAGAGCCTGATCAAGCGCGAGCGTAAGGGCGATTTCCTTGGCGGCACCGTGCAGGTCATCCCGCATGTCACCAACGCGATCAAGGAGCGCTTCCTGCGCGTGGAGGAGCAAAGCGGCGCCGACGTCGTGATTACCGAACTCGGCGGCACGGTGGGTGACATCGAAAGCCAGCCCTTCGTCGAGGCCATCCGCCAGTTCCGCAAGGACAAGGGCCATGGCGAGACGCTCGTGATCCATGTGAGCCTGGTGCCCTACATCGCGGCCGCCCACGAGGTCAAGACCAAGCCAACCCAGCACTCCGTCAAGGAGCTGCGCTCCATGGGCATCCAGCCCGATTTCATCGTCTGCCGCTCCGACCACGAGGTCGACGAGCAGATCCGCGCCAAGATCGCCTCCTTCTGTGACGTCGAGAAGGACTGCGTCTTCGAGAACAGCGACTGCCCCTCCATCTACGACGTGCCGCGCCACCTGGCCGACCAGGGCTTCGACGCCAAGGTGCTCGAGAAGCTGGGCCTGCCCGAGCGTCCGTCCGACATGAGCGACTGGTATGGCTTCACCGATGCGATGCACACGGCCAACGACCTTTCCGACCGCACCTCCATCAAGGTCGTGGGCAAGTACACCCAGCTGCCCGACGCCTACCTGTCCGTAATCGAGGCCCTGCACCACTCCGGCGTCTACTACGGCCGCAACGTCGACATCGAGCTCGTCGACGGCGAGGAGCTCGACGAGTCCAACGTGGAGGAGGTGCTCGGCGGTGCCGACGGCATCCTCGTGCCGGGCGGCTTCGGCCTGCGCGGCATCGAGGGCAAGATCTGCGCGGCCCATCGCGCCCGCACCCAGCTGGTTCCGTACCTGGGCGTCTGCCTGGGCCTGCAGGTCGCTGTCTGCGAGTTTGCCCGCAACGTCGCCGGTCTTTCAGGTGCGAGTTCCGTGGAGTTCGTCCCCGATACGCCCAACCCCGTCATCGCCCTCATGCCCGACCAGGAGGACGTCACCGACATGGGCGCCACGATGCGTCTGGGCGCCTATCCCTGCAAGGTGGCCAAGGGCACATTAGCCTATGAGGCCTACGGAGAGGACCTCGTCTACGAGCGCCACCGCCACCGTTATGAGGTCAACAACGCCTACCGCGACGCCCTCACCAAGGCGGGCATGGTCATTGCAGGTCTCTCGCCCGACGACCGCCTGGTCGAGATGGTCGAGCTGCCTGAGAGCATGCACCCGTGGTTCGTCGCCAGCCAGGCTCATCCTGAGTTCAAGAGCCGCCCGACGCGTCCCGCCCCGCTCTTCCGCGAGTTCGTTCGCGCCGCGATCGCCCACCACGAGGGCACGGACCGTCACGAGGTGCAGCCCGGGGCCCACGTGAAGTGAGGCTCGACTCCGCGCTCGAGGACTTCCTCGGCTACCTCGAGGTGGAGCGGGGGAGCTCCGACAATACGACGCAGTCCTACGGGCGCGACCTCGGCCGGTATGTGAAGTATCTGGAAGCGCGCGGCATCGTCTTTCCCGACGACGTCGCGCGTTTCGACGTCGAGGCATACGTCGAATCGCTCAGCGAGTCCGACCTGGCCGCGCGTTCGGTGGACCGGGCTGTCTCAGCCATCAAGAGCTTTCATCGCTTCATGGTCGCCGACCAGATCTGCGAGAACCTCCCGACGGCGGACCTACCCGCCCCCAAGGCGCCGGTTCATCTGCCCGACGTGATCTCGCGCGCCCAGGCAACGGCCCTTCTCGACCCCGGCAACTTCCGGGTCGAGGCCCGGCAGGGCGAGGACGAGCACTCCCGTCGCTGGCAGCTGCGGTGCGCCTGCGCTCTGCGCGACGAGGCGATGCTCGAGGTGCTCTACGGCTGCGGCCTGCGCGTGTCGGAGCTCTGCGGCCTTGACCGCCGGACCGTGTTTTTGGAGGACGAGCTCATCCGCGTCTTCGGCAAGGGGTCCAAGGAGCGCGTCGTGCCCATCATGGGGGCCGCCTCCCGCGTCCTGCGCCGCTATCTCATGGAGGCACGCCCCGTCCTCGAGGGGTCCCGGTCGGGGGACGCCGTCTTTCTCTCCGTGCGGGGGACCCGCATCACGCGCCAGGCCGTATTCCGCATTGTCGAGGAGGCGGGGGAGCGCGCCGGCATCCGCGCGACCGAGGACGCCGACGGCACCCGGCACGGCCTGCACCCCCATACCCTGCGCCATAGCTTTGCGACCCACCTTCTGGAAGGCGGGGCCGACCTGCGTGTTGTACAGGAGCTCCTGGGTCATGCCTCCGTCTCGACCACGCAGCTCTACACCCATGTGGACCGCACCCACATCCGCGAGGTCTATTTGGAGGCGCACCCGCGCGCCCACGCCTCGGCGGACCTCTAGAGGGCCGCCGGACGGCTTTCGGAAATCGTCGGGAGACCTGTTTCTCCGGCGCGGAAATCTGCACACAAAAACTTCATAACGTGTTCTAAAGGCCTGTTCGTGGCTGGCGTCCTATGCGCTTGTGTGCGTACATCCTTGCGGTCACAAGATGTTGGGGTGCCCCGTGCCTCCCTCTCGGCGAAAAACCCATCCGCCCGAAAAAATGTCGTTTTCAAACGGCAAAATGTCAATTTGTGTCAATTGGTGTCAACTTTTCCCGCTATAGTAAGGGCTGTACCCAAACCCAGGGGACAGGTGTCACCAGACCCCGCGAGTTCGACGAGAGGAGGATCGAGATGGCCGAAATGACACTAACGAACTTCAAACGCACCACACTGGACTCCAAAGGCCGTCTCGTCCTCCAGTCGGACATCCGCAAGGAGTGGGATGGCAAGACGGTGAAGCTTGTGCCCGTGCTGGGTGCGCTCTTTGGGTTCACCCCCGATGGCTATGTCGCCTGGCTGGAGCAGAACTGCCCCAACCGCGACGACATCACCAGCAAGGACTTCAAGAAGGCCCGCTTCTTCAATGCCCATACGGTCGAGGTCGAGATCGACTCCGCCGGCCGCATCGGTGTCAAGCGCGCCCATGAAGAGGACCTCAAAAAGCTCGGCATCGACAAGGACGTCACCGTCGTCGGCAACGGGTCCCACTTCGAGATCTGGGACGCGGCCAAGTGGGATGCCGAGCAGGAGGCCGAGGAGTCCCAGGAGTTCGAGGCCTACCTCTTCGGGTAGGGCGAAGGCTCCGCACGGGGGTGAGTAGATTGACAGACGAATATCGGCATGTACCCGTGATGTTGGAAGAGGTGCTGGCCACGCTCGACCCCCGGGAGGGGGAGGTGGTCTGCGACTGCACCCTCGGCGGGGCGGGGCACACCGTCCGCATGGCTGAACGCATAGCCCCCGGAGGGCTCTCGATCGGCATCGACCAGGACGACGCGGCCCTCGCCGCGGCAACCGAACGCTTCGAGCGCGAGGTGCCGGGCGTCGAGCATATCTTCCTCAAAGGCAATTTCGACGAGATGGACGACCTGCTCGTCCAGGCCGAGGTCCCCGGGGTCGACTGCTTCCTCTTCGACCTGGGAGTCTCCTCGCCGCAGCTCGATGTCCCCGAACGCGGCTTCAGTTACAACGAAGACGCACCGCTCGACATGCGCATGGATCCGGGCAAAGACACCCCAACCGCAGCAGAGGTCATCAATACCGCAACCGTAGCCGACCTCACCCGGATCCTCCGTGTGTACGGGGACGAGAAGTTCGCGCCCCGCATCGCCGCCGAGATCGTGCGCCGTCGTGCGGAAAAGCCGATCGAGACGACATTCGAGCTCGTCGACGTCGTCAAGGCGGCGATACCCGCGGCAAGGCGGCGCCACGGCGGCCACCCCGCGCGCAAGACCTTCCAAGCCCTGCGCATCGAGGTCAACCACGAGCTCGACGCCCTGGAGACGGGGCTGCGCGCAGCCGTCCGCTGGACCAACCCCGGCGGCCGCATCTGCGTGATCTCGTACCACTCGCTGGAGGACCGCATCGCGAAGCACGTCTTCGCGGAGTATTCGCGGGACGACACACCGCCGGATATCCCGGTCTCAACGTATGTGCCGATACTCGAGCTGATCAATCGCAAGCCCCTCGTCGCGGACGAGGGGGAGGTCGCCCGGAACCCCCGGGCACGTAGCGCCCTTCTGCGTGCGGCGCGCAAGCTCTAGCACGCGTAGGGCAGACGATAGGCTTTCCCGGCCGCACGGCCGTGATTGCAGACACAAACGAAGCAGAACGTAGCAAAACGCAGCTTAAACGCACTACCAATGCACCACCACCGCACCGTCGCCTTTGAGGCGCGATGCCCGAAGGAAGACGGGTCATGAGCAACGAGGGATCCGAGGCAGTCCGCCTCGACTACATGCAGACGGCGCAAACGCGCGAGCAGCGCGTCGCGGCCCCCTCGTGGGAGGTCATCACGGGCGGCGGCCTCGATGCCCGGGCTCGTCGCGGCGTGAGCCCGGAGTTCGTCCGCGCGCTCCGCACGGTGATCGCCCTCGTGGTAGCCCTCGTCCTGGTCGGCGGTGCCCGTGTGGCGCTGAGCGCGGCCACGGTCTCGGCGCTCGAGACGACCCAAACGCTCCAATCCAAGGTCAGCGAGGCTCAGGACACAAATGACGCGCTCCAGATCGAGCGCTCGGTCGACGCCTCCTCGCAGCGCATCGTGCGCATCGCGACCGAGAACTACGGCATGGTCCGGGCTTCCAGCGTCGACGACATCGCGCTCGTCCCGATGCCGACCGCCGCCGAAGCGGCCGAAAACGAGCTCAAGGTGAGCGACACCGACCGCGTGGCCGGCGTGAGCGCGAGCGGTGTTGCGGCCGTCGACAAGTTCGTGTCGCGCGAGCAGGTCGCCGACGCCGAATCCGACGCCCTCGAGCCGGACAACGCCGGCGCCAACGCGGTCACGGCCGAATCCCTCTGATCATGGGCCGCCAGAACGGGTTCCGCAGAGGGGATGTGCCCGGCGCATCCTATGACGAGGCGCGGCGCGAGCGCGAGCGCGGCCGTAGCCGCGGCGGCGAAGACCTCGGCGGCGGCCCTGGGCGCACGGACGCCGGCCTCATGCGGCTTACCGTCTTCGTCGTCGTCATCGTGGCTGTCGTCGTCGCGCGCCTCCTGTGGCTTCAGGTCTTCACGGCGGGGTCGCTCGCCCGGGAAGCGGAAGCCCAGCGCACCAACGCCGTCACCCTCCACGCCAAGCGCGGCACGATCTATGACCGCAACGGCAACGTCCTGGCCGTGAGCGAGGAGTGCCAGACCGTCTACGCCAACCCGGAGGAGATCAACGACCCAAACGGCGCGGCCAAGCTCCTGGCGGACGAGCTCGGTGGGGACAAGGACGACTATTACAAGCTCCTGCGCGCTGACGGCACCTTCGTCTACCTTAGGCGCCAGGCCGACAGCGACGCCTGCGAGAAGCTGCGGGAGGAGTTCAACGAGCAGGGCATCCGCGGCATCTACTTCCTCACGGACACGCGGCGCGTCTATCCCTACGGCGCCCTCGCCGGCCAGGTCCTGGGGCTTGTCGGCGTCGACGGCGACGGTCTCTCCGGTCTTGAGCTCTACTACGACGACATCCTCAAGGGCACCGACGGCCAGATGATTATGGAGGTCGGACAGGGCGGCACACCGATTGCGGGCGCTGCCTCGGAGGTCACGCCGGCCAAGGACGGCACCGACATCATCATCTCCCTCGACATCGACATCCAGGGCACGGCCGAGGAGCAGATCGCCGCAGGCGTGGAGCAATACGGTGCCGACTCGGGGTCGGTCGTCGTCACCAACCCGCAGAACGGCGAGATTCTCGCCATCTGTTCCACACCGCTGCTCGACCCGACCGATACGGGCTCGGCAGAGGAGGCCGCCCTCACGCTCAAGCCGGTCACGAGCAGCTACGAGCCGGGCTCGATCTTCAAGGTGCTTACGGCCTCCATCGGTATCGAAAACGGACTCATGACCCCCGACACCACCTGGGTCGTGCCCGGCAAGGTCAAGGTCGGTGACAGCTACGTGGGCGACTCCGACGGGCGTGAGGCGACCGTTGTCTACTCGCTGCGCGACATCATCGCGTACTCCTCCAACGCCGGTATCGCCATGGCGGCGCAGGACAACATCGGGGCGAAGAGATTCGCGGAGGGGGTCGCCGCCTACCAGATCGGCCAGGCGACCGGCATCGACTACCCGGGCGAGGGCGACGGCATCGTCAAGACCCTCGACGAATATGACGGGTCCACCCTCGGCAACATGGCTTTCGGCCAGGGTGTGGCGGTGCCCATGATCCAGATGGTCAAGGCCATCGGGTCCATCGCCAACGGCGGGACCCTCTACACGCCGCACTTCCTCATGGTCAAGGGCGGCAAGGAGGTCTCCTGGGAGGCGACCGGCACCACGGTGTCGGCCGACACCTGCTCCGCCGTCGCCGACATGATGCACTCGGTCGCCGAATACGGCACAGGCACCGACGTCGAGGTCGACGGCTATAAAGTGGCGGTCAAGACAGGCACGGGCGAGCAAGTCAACGAGGACGGCAGCGGCTACTTGCAGGGTAAGTTCGTGAGTTCCATGATCGGTTTCGCGAACGTGGAAGACCCCGAGGTCCTGGTGTATGTGGGCCTGAACGGGACGGGCTACCACGGTTCGGCTGCCGGGGGTATGTTCTCCGCTATCATGAGTGAGGCCCTTTCCGATACGGGCGTGGCCCCTGTCGGTTAGGCGCATGCGAAGGGGGACCTATGCTGAACTTCTCTGTGAACGATATCTGCGATGCCACGGGGGCGACGCTGGTCGCCGGTGCGGGAGACGTGCCCGTGACCTCGGTCGCGACGGATTCCCGCAATGCGGGGCAGGGCGCGCTTTTCGTCTGCTTCCCCGGCGAGCGCGCCGACGGCAACGACTTCGCGCCCGCTGTGGCGCGCGACGGTGCCGCCGCGGTGGCGGCGACGCGTGAGCCCTCGGCCGAGTTGCTCGCGGCGGCGGCCGATACGGGGTGTGCGGTACTGCGCGTCGAGAACGACGATCCCACCGAGTTCATGCTGCGCCTGGCGGGCGCCTGGCGCCGCCGCAACCCCCAGTGGGCCGTGGTGGGTGTGACGGGCTCGGTCGGCAAGACGACCACCAAGGAGATGCTGGCGGCGGGGCTCGCGAGCGCCTACCGTGTGCACAAGACCTCGGGCAATTTCAACAACCTGATCGGCGTCCCCCTCACGCTGCTCTCGGCGGACCCGCAAGACCAGGTCGTCGTCGTCGAGATGGGTATGAACCACGAGGGAGAGCTGACCCGCTTGACCCATGCGGCGAGGCCCGATGTGGCTGCGATCACCAACGTTGGGACCTCCCACATCGGCCTGCTCGGCAGTCGCGAGGGCATAGCCCGCGCCAAGGCCGAGATCGTCTCGGGCATGGGCAGGACGGGCGAGCCACGGCGGACCTGTATCGGCGAGGTCGACCCCCGCCTCTTCCTCACGGGCGACAACGACTTCGCGGGCTTTATCGAGAGCGAGTACTGCAAACCTGCCGGGCTCGCCTGCTCCTATGTCGGCGCATCCGAGGACGACGCCGTGAGGCGCGGGCCTGTCTCGGTGGACGGGCAGGGTCGGCCCGATTTCGACGTCACCTTCGCCGACGGCTGGTCGCGCCATGTGACGCTCGACGTCCCGGGCACGGCTGTCGCCGCCGACTTCCTGCTGGCCATGGCGGTCTGCGACCGTCTGGGGGCCGACCGCGCGGCCGCTGCGGAGGCCATCGAGCACATGCCCGCCGCGCACATGCGTCTCGAGGTCGTGAGCGCCCTGGGCCGCCCGCGCGTGATCGATGACTCCTACAATGCGAGCCCGTCCTCCATGGCCGCCGCCCTCGACGTGCTCATGTCCATGCCCTGCGGCGGCCGTCGCGTCGCCGTGCTCGGCGAGGTCGGCGAGCTCGGGGACGAGGCCCGCCGCCTGCATGGCTATATTGGGGCCTATGTGGCGGCGAAGTCGCCCGACCTCGTCGTGTGGGTGGGTGGCGGAGACGCTGCGGAGATGCGTGAGGCTGCCCTTGTGATGGGCTACTCAGAGGATAAGATGGAGTCGTTTGCCGACGCCGCCTCCGCACTCGCGACCATGACGCCGGTGTTCACTCAGGACGATCTTGTATTGGTCAAGGCATCGCGCGCGGCCGGGCTCGATGCCTTTGTGAAGGGGGTTTTGGGCTAGTGTTTGCCAATCCCAGCTATCCGAGTTACCGCATCTTTTTGGCGGCGTTCATCGCCGCTGTGGTGACGATGGTCCTCATGCCCTTCTTCATCAGGCTGATGCGCCGCGAGCATGTGGGCCAGCAGGTGCGCGCAGATGGCCCCGGCACCCATCTCGTCAAGCAGGGCACGCCCACAATGGGCGGCATCGTCATCCTCGTGGGCGCTATGGTCGCCACGGCGCTCCAGGCAAAATGGACGCCCGACCTCGTTATCGCGGTCGCGGCCACGCTGCTCACCGGCTCGCTCGGCCTGCTCGATGATATCGAGTCGGTCGCCCATGCCCGTTCGCTCGGCCTCACCCCCTCGCAGAAGATGGCCGGTCTCATCCTCATCTCAGTCGTCTTCTGCCTGTGCGCCGTCAACATCTGCGCGATTCCGCCCTTCGTCGAGTTCCCTGGGGGCTTTTCCGTCAACCTCGGTGTGCTCACCTCGGTCTTTACCATCGGCGGACACACGATCATGGTGCCCTGGCTCTACATGCTCTTTGTCTTCCTCCTGATGGCGGGCCTGTCCAACGCGGTCAACCTGACGGACGGCCTCGACGGGCTTGCGGGCGGCTGCTGCCTGGTGGTGCTGCTGATCATGTCCATGGTCGCCTTCTCGTATGACGAGGCAAACCTGGCCGTCTACGCTGGCGCGCTGGCGGGCGCCCTGGTCGGTTTTTTGTGGTTCAACTGCTACCCGGCCTCGATCTTTATGGGCGATACCGGGTCGCTCGCACTCGGCGCCGCCTTCGCGGCCCTTGCCGTGCTCACCAAGACCGAGATCACCTCGCTCATCATGGGCGGCCTTTTCGTGGTCGAGGCCCTCTCGGTGATTATCCAGGTCGTCTCCTTCAAGCTGACGGGCAAGCGCGTCTTCCTCATGGCGCCGCTGCACCACCACTTCGAGAAGAAGGGCTGGTCCGAGACCAAGGTCGTAATCAGGTTCTGGATCATATCGGCGGCCTTCGCGGCGCTCGGGTTTGCTTTGTATTTTCAGCTGAGGTAAGCGACCGGGCGGCGGGCATCATCCCCGCGTCTGAGCCTTGAACGTAGGAGAGACACACTATGAGGCAATCGGTCGAACACACACCCATTCGGGTTCTCGTACTCGGTATGGGCAAGACGGGCGCCTTCGTCGCGCGCTACTGCGCTGACCATGGCGATGAGGTCACACTTTATGGCGGGCTCGCGGCCCGCCCGGGCGGGCAGGGGGACGAGCTCGCAGCCTGCGGGGTCGACGTCGTCTATGGCACGGAGGACGTGCAGGGCGACTACGACCTCTGCGTGGCATCGCCGGGCATCTCGGAGTTCTCGGATTTCTTCCGCGCGGCAAAGTCCCATGCGGCCGAGATCGTCTCAGAGCCGGAATTCGCCTGGCGCGAGTCGCCAGAATGCTGGATCGCCATCACGGGCACCAACGGCAAGACGACCACGACCACCTTCGTGCGCGACATCCTGCGCGGGGCGGGCCGGCGTGCCACGGCGGTCGGCAATATCGGCTACCTCTGTACCGAGGCGGTCACGAAGCGCGAGGAGGGGGAGTGGTTCGTCGCGGAGCTCTCGAGCTTCCAGCTCGCCGTCTCCCGCTGCCTGCATCCGCGCGTCGCCGTCCTCCTCAATGTGACGCCCGACCACATCGCCTGGCACAAGACGCTCGAGAATTACGCCGCCGCGAAGGAGAAGGCCTTCGCCAACCTCGGCGCAGGCGACCTTGCCGTCGTCGCGGTGGGGGATGACTGGTGCCGTGCCATCGCGGACCGTCTCGACGCGCGCGGCTTGCGCGTTTGCCGGCTCAACCTCGCCGGCGACCCGGACACCCCCTGCGCGGCTTTCGTGCGCGACGGCCGGCTCATGGTGCGCCTGGACGGTGTCGAGCATGCGCTTTGCGCGGCGGACGACCTGCAGATCAAAGGCGTCCACAATGTGGAGAACGCCCTCGCGGCGGCCACGGCGGCCCTCGAGGTCGGCGTTCCCGACGCGGACGTCGAGTCTGGCCTGCGCGCCTTTGTGCCGCTCGAGCACCGTATCGAGCCCTGCGGCGAGCTGGATGGCGTGCGTTTCGTCGACGATTCCAAAGCCACCAACACCGACGCGGTGGAGAAGGCCCTGACCGCTTTCGCCCCCGGCTCCATCGTCCTCCTCCTCGGTGGCCACGACAAGGGCACCGACCTCTCGAGCCTGGCCGCGGCCGTCGTGCGCGACTGCACGGCCGCGGTCTGCTACGGGGATGCGGGTCCGCGCCTGGCGGCCGCGCTGCGCGCTTGCGCTCCCGACGTCGGCATGGTCCACGAGGCGCCCCATATGGCCGAGGCGCTCGACCTCGCCTGCGGCATCGCACAGCCTGGGCAGACGGTGCTGCTATCCCCGGCGTGCTCGAGCTTCGACGAATTCTCCGGGTTCGAGGAACGCGGCCGCGTCTTCAAGCGGCTGGTCGCCGACCGCATCCGCGCAGGCAGGTAGCCGATGCGCAACGACTCCACGGCACACGAGGGCCGCCGCGACCGGCGTGCGGACAAGACCATCTTCGGCGTACCGGAGCGCTTCGAGAAGCCCCGTCTGACGCTCTACGTCGCCACCTTCGCTCTCTTTGCGTTCGGCCTGCTTATGATCTACTCCTCATCGTCCATCGTGGCGCTCACGAGCGCGGCGTCGGACCACAACCCGGCCTATTACCTTATCCGCCAGGCGGAGTTCGGCGCTGCGGGCATCGGCGCCGCCGTCTTGTTGGCATACGTGGATTATCACTTCTGGGCCGAGAAGGCGCTTCCGCTCATCTGGCTCGTGACGACGGGCATGCTCGTCCTTGTGATCTTCACCTCGTCGGGCTCGGACGCCTACGGCGCGACTCGCTGGATCCAGCTCGGCCCCTTCAGCCTGCAGCCGTCCGAATTTGCCAAGGTGACGGTCGTGCTCACTGCCGCGAACCTCTGCCAGCGTTATTTTGATGACGGCTCGATCAGCAAGAGGGACTTCTATCTCATGGGCGCCCTCGGCGTCGGCATCCCGCTCGTCCTCATCCTCGTGCAACCCGACAAGGGCTCCACGATGATCTGCGCCGCGACCGTCCTCGTGATGCTTTACCTGTCCGGCATGTCGGGAAAGCTCACGATATTCGTTATCGTTCTCGGCTTCGCCCTCATGTTCGCCTGGTCCATGCGCGACGACTACTCGCGTGCCCGTATCATGACGGTCCTCGATCCCTGGGCCGACCGCTACGGTGCCGGCTACCAGCTCGTCCAAGGCTTCTACGCCTTCGGCAGCGGCGGGCTCTTCGGCGTCGGCATCGGTGCGAGCCGTCAGAAGTACTCCTATCTGCCCATGGCCTACAACGACTTTATCTTCGCCGTGATCGGCGAGGAATGCGGGCTCCTCGGCACGCTCGGCGTCCTCGCTGCGTTCGGCCTGCTTCTGTGGGCCGGTCTGCGCATCGCGCGCTACGCCCCCGACCTGTCCGGACGCCTGATCGCCGCCGGTTCGGTCTCCATGCTGGTCATCCAGCTCTTTGTCAACATCTGCGGCGTCCTCGGCGTCATGCCGCTCACGGGCAAGCCCGTGCCCTTCCTGAGCTACGGCGGCTCTTCGATCATCTCCTGCCTCATGCTCGTAGGCTTGGTCGCGTCGGTATCGCGCGCCTCCCATCTCGAGGAGACGCAGTCCGACGCGCGCCGCCGCGACCTGTCGCTGGCACGTCGGTCGCGGACGGACGGGCCCGGCGACGGTTCCGGCTTCGTCGGGGAGCCGCAGCCCCGCTCTGCGCGAGGCGGTTCCGTACGGACCAGTGCGCCCGCAACCGCGCCGCGCCTCACGCTGGTCGAGGGCGGGGGGACCGAGAGCCGTCCCGTCCCGCGCCCCACACCGCTCGCGCGGCAGTCGACGCCGCGGGGCCGCCTCACGACCGATGCCAGCGGGCACCGCAGGATAGATCTTGGCCCGGACGCGGCCGACCGCCTGAGGGGCACGCGCTCGTCTTCCGGCAGAAGGGATGGAAGAAGTGGCAGATAAGCTCAAGGTCGCCATCGCCGCCGGCGGTACGGCGGGACACATCAACCCGGCTCTTGCCCTCGCGGGGGAGCTCGCGCAGCGCGGCCACGAGGTGTGTTTCTTTGGCCAGTCGACCCGTCTGGAGGCCAAGCTCGTCCCCGAGGCGGGCTATCCCTTCCATCAGATCGTGGTGACGGGTTTCGACCGCTCCCGTCCCTGGACGGCGATCACGGCCCTTGTGCGCATGAGGGGCGCCGAGCGCGAGGTGGGGCAGGTCTTTGCTGCCGAGGGTGCTCCCGACGTAGCCGTAGGCTTCGGCGCCTACGTCGAGATGGCGCTCCTGCGCTGGTGCGCTTCCCACGGGGTGCCCTACGTCCTGCATGAGCAGAACTCCGTCCCGGGCCTCGCCAACAAGATGAGCGCCAAGAAGGCGGCCAAGCTCTGCCTCTCCTTCCCCGCGGCGCGCGCCGCCTTCGAGGGCAAGACGGGTCCCGCGACCGAGGTCGTCATGACGGGCAACCCCGTCCGTCGCAGCGTGACGGATGCCACGCGGCAGGGCGGCCGTGCCGCCTTCGGGGTCCCGGAGGATGCGGAGATGCTGCTCGTCTTTGGCGGGAGCCTCGGTGCGCAGCACCTGAATCAAGGCATCGTCGCCCTGAGGGACCGCCTGCTCGCCCAGCCCTCGCTCTATATCGTGCATTCCACGGGCGATGCGCTCTATGACGATACGGTGGCGGCGCTCGGCCTGACGGAGGAGCAGAAGGCGCGCTGGCAGGTCATGCCCTACATCAGCGATATGGGCGGTGCCCTGGCCGCGGCGGACCTCGTCGTGTCGCGCGCGGGTGCCTCGTCGATAGCGGAAATCGCGGCGCTTGCCGTGCCGTCGCTCCTTGTCCCATACCCCCTGGCCACGGAAAACCATCAGGCGACCAACGCTCACCTGCTTGCCGACGTGGGCGCAGCCGTGATTTGCGACGACGACCGCATCGACACCTCCGAGTTCGCAGATGGCCTGATGGACCTCGTGACCGATCCCGACCGCCGCGGGGCGATGCACAAGGCTGCGCTCACCCTCAAGGCGGGGGATGCCGCGGCCGCACTGGCCGACCAGGTCGAGGCTGCCGCGCACAAAGCCTAGGGTCGGCATTCGCTGTTCGCGTATGTTTTCGGGACTATCGCCAATCGATGGGCGTTGCCGCTCCGCCTTGGGCTAGAGTAAATGCGTATGTGAATTACGCAACCCAGAAGGGGACACATGGCTGAGTCTTCTGCTTTCTCGAGCGCGCACTTCATCGGCATCGGCGGTGCCGGCATGAGCGGTATCGCACTGGTCCTGCACGAGCGCGGCTGCAGGGTCACCGGCTCCGACCTCAAGAGCTCCAATTACGTCCGCGGCCTCGAGCACGCAGGCATTAACGTCAAGATCGGGCACCGTGCGGAGACGATCGACGAGCTTGCGCCCGACGTCGTCGTGATCTCGTCGGCGATTCCCGAGACCAATCCCGAGTTGGTCCGCGCCCGCGAGCTGGGCATTCCCGTCTGGCCCCGCGCCAAGATGCTCTCGGCTCTGGGTACCGGCGCCACGACGGTCGCGGTCGCTGGCACGCACGGCAAGACGACCACGAGCTCCATGGTCGCCACGATGCTCGACCATCTGGGCTGCGACCCCTCCTTCCTGATCGGCGGCATCGTCGAGGAGTACGGCACCAACGGCCGCAACGGCAACGGCGGTTATTTCGTCTGCGAGGCCGACGAGTCCGACGGATCGTTCCTCTTCCTCAATCCCGACGTGGTCGTGGTCACCAATATCGAGGCGGACCACCTCGACCACTACGGCACCCTCGAGAACATCGAGAAGACCTTCTGCCAGTTCATGAACCTTGTCGGCCACGACGGCACGGTCGTCATCTACGGCGACGTGCCCCATTACGTCGAGCTGGCCCGCTCCTGCGACTGCCACGTCGTGACCTATGGCTTTGCGGACACCAACGACTTCGTCTGCACCCCGTCGCCCGAGTCTTCCCACCAGCTCGAGAGCCATTTCAGCGTGACCTGCCCCGACGGTACGGTGCGCTGTCTTTCCCTGCACGCCAATCCCGGCAAGCACAATATGGGCAACGCGACGGCCGCCCTCGCGGTGGCGAGCGTGCTCGGGCTCGACCTCGACCGCGCGGCCGAGTCGGTCTCGGGCTTCAAGGGCGCCCATCGCCGATTCACGCACGTGGGCGATATAGACGGCGTCACGGTCGTCGACGACTACGGTCACCACCCCACCGAGATCGCGGCCACGCTCGCCGCGGCGCGCGCCCTCGACTTCAAGCGCATCGTGTGCGTCTTCCAGCCGCACCGCTACAGCCGCACCCAGGCCCTGGCCGACATGTTCGGTACCGCCTTCGACGATGCCGACGTCCTCATCGTGATGGACGTCTTCTCCGCAGGCGAGATGGCCATCCCCGGCGTATCGGGCAAGACGGTCGTCAAGTCCGTCAAGGCCCATGGGTCGGTCGACGACGTTACCTACCTGCCCAATCGCAAGGAGCTCGTGGCGCATCTCGTCGAAATCTGCCGGCCCGGCGACCTGCTCATCACGCAGGGCGCGGGCGACGTCACCCAGATCGGCCCCGCCTTCATTGCGTCCATGCGCGAGCGTGACGGCAAGGGCGCGGAGGCCTAGGTGAGCGTCTTCAACGCGTACATGGCGCTTTCGGGCAAGGTCGATGCCGAGGTCATCAGGCGGGAGAAGCTCTCGCACAGGACGACCTATCGCATCGGCGGCCCGGCGGCCCTCTTCGTGATTCCCCGGACATATCAGGCCCTGATGCGTACGTTCGAGGTCCTCGGGACCGAGGGCGTGCCCTGGATTGTGCTCGGTCGCGGGTCCAACGTGCTCGTGGCCGACGAGGGCTACGATGGCTGTGTGATCAAGCTCGGTCGCGAGTTCTCACGCATCGAGAGCGCGGGCGACGGTCGCCTCACTGCCGGCGCCGGCGCCCTGCTCAATACCCTGCTCTCCCAGGCGCAGCAGGCGGGACTCTCCGGCCTCGAAATTCTGACGGGCGTGCCTGGCACGGTCGGCGGCGCGGTGTCCATGAACGCCGGCATGCGCAGCGAGTGGATCGGCTCGCGCGTGGAGTCGGTGGTCACGGTCAAGCCGCGCGAGGGCATGCGGCGTTATCAGGGTATCGACATCGAATGGGACTACCGGTGGTGTTCGCTTCCCGCCGACGAGGTCATCCTCGAGGCGACCTTCGCGCTCGACCCCGCCGACAAGGACAGGATCGCATCGGAGATGGAATCGCGTCTGGCCCGCCGCCGCCTGCGTCAGCCCATGGGGCTGCCGAGTTGCGGTTCCGTCTTCCGGAACCCGCCCCATGCGTCCGCAGGCCGGCTCGTGGAGGAGTGCGGGCTGTCCGGCTTCACCGTCGGCGGCGCGCAGATCTCCGAGACGCACGCCAATTTCATTGTCAACCGCGGGGGTGCCAAGGCGGCAGACGTCGTCTCCTGCATGCAGAAGATGCATGACGGGGTGTTGACCTCCACCGGCATCGACCTGGTGCCCGAGGTCAAGCTCCTGGGCTTCGGCAGGTAGGGTCGCCATGGTCGACGACAGCCAGCGCAGAAAACCGACCAGGCGGCAGGGGAGTGGGCATGTCGCGCCCGCCGGCCCGACCCCCCAGTTCCGCCGTGCCAAGGACAAGGAAAAGGGTCTGCGCCTGCCGATCGGCAAAAAGCCCGCAGCGACACCCGCACCCACCGGATCCAAGCCTCCATTCCTCGTCCCTTCCCCGCAGACGCGGCGCGTGGAGCGCCGGTCGGGCAGGAAGGAGGGCAGCAGCCTGCCGGTGCGCCAGATCGCGCTCGGGTTGGGCGTGATGGCTGCCCTCTTTGTCGTGGCGGCCGTCGTGATCCTCGTGCTGTCGCATACGAGCGCCTTCACCATCACCGATGTGACGGCGGTCGCGAGCGATCATGTGAGCGAGGACAACATCGTGAAGCTCGCAGAGGTGCCCGATGGCGCGACCCTGCTCAACGTCGACGAGGCCAAGGTCGCCGAGTCGGTCAAGCGCAACCCCTGGGTCGCCGATGTGCATTTCACCCGTAAGTTCCCCGGCACGTTGCAGATCAGCGTCACCGAGCGCAAGGTGCGCGCCCTGGTCGTCATGAATTCGGGCGACGTCGTATGGTGCCTGGGCGAAGGCAATGTCTGGATCGAGCCGATCTCGATACAGGCGGCTGAGGATCAGGATTTCAATGCGGCGGCGCTCGAGAAGGCGCAGGAGATGGGGGCCCTCCTGATAACGGATTCGCCGGCGAGCGTGAGCCCCGTGGCGGGCTCCGAGGCGAGCGATGACTCCATCGCGGCCGTCAACGACTTCCAAGCGGATTTCTCGGACAGCTTCGCCGCACAGATCGTGAGCTATTCGGCTCCGAGCGCGACGAGCGTCTCCTGCATCCTCGACAGCGGCATCACCGTGTCCCTGGGGGCCGCGACCGATGTCTCATCCAAGGAGACTGCCATCAGGTCGATCCTCGACAAATATCCGAATCGCATCACCTACATCAACGTGCGGGTACCCTCCCGGCCCTCGTATCGCGTGATTGACTCGCAGGATGTGACGGAGGGAACCGGGGCCACGTCCTGACACCCAGGTTGGCGAGCTGGACGTTTACTCTGGGTTACATGAGGTGTCACAGGCCTTATCCAAATAATCCGATATGCAATAAACTTCATCCTGAAGTTGACGGAATCCCACACGATTGTGGGACCGTTTACCTGCGAATTTTGCAATTCGTATTTTTTTGTTGACAAGAGTCGGGAAAGTGTGCAACTATAACGCGCTTTGGGATAAATATCGAGGTCAACTTGAGGTTTAAGGTTCCGAGATGGCAAAGAAGCGAAGCCCGTACGCAGACAAACGCACCACACACGCAACGACTATACGGAAGAACGAAACGGCAACAGGAGGTCCAACCATGGTAAACGACGACAACCTCAGCAATTATCTTGCGGTCATCAAGGTAGTCGGTGTGGGCGGCGGCGGCACCAACGCCGTCAACCGCATGATCGAGGAGGGCATCCGCGGCGTCGAGTTCGTGGCGATCAACACCGACGCCCAGGCGCTCGCGATCTCCGAGGCCGATATCAAGGTCCACATCGGGGCCGACATCACCAAGGGCCTCGGCGCCGGCGCCAACCCCGAAGTCGGCCAGGAGGCCGCCGAGGATTCCCGTGACGACATCAAGGCGGCCCTGGCGGGTGCCGACATGGTCTTCATCGCAGCCGGTGAGGGCGGCGGCACCGGCACGGGCGCGGCCCCGGTCGTGGCCGACATCGCCCGCAACGACGTGGGCGCCCTGACCGTCGGCGTCGTGACGAAGCCCTTCAACTTCGAGAACGGCAAGCGCCAGCAGAACGCGACGGAGGGCATCGCGACGCTCGCCGACAGCGTCGACACGCTGATCGTCATCCCCAATGAGAACCTCATCAAGAACAACAACAAGATCACGATGCTCGAGGCCTTCCGCATGGCCGACGAGGTCCTGTGCGAGGGCACCCAGGGTATCACCGACCTCATCACCATCCCGGGCCTGATCAACCTCGACTTCGCCGACGTCACCACCGTCATGCGCGGCGCGGGTACCGCCATGATGGGCGTCGGTATCGCATCCGGCGACAACCGCGCGGTCGACGCTGCCCAGCAGGCCATTACCTCCGACCTGCTCGAGACCTCGATCGACGGCGCGACGCGCGTCCTGCTGTCCATCGCCGGCAACAAAGAGCTTGGCATCCAGGAGATCAACGACGCCGCCGACCTCATCTCCCGCAGCGTCGACCCCAACGCCAACCTCATTTTCGGCACCGTCATCGACGAGAGCCTGGGCGACCAGGTGCGCGTCACGGTCATCGCCACGGGCTTCAACGAGGGCAACGTCCAGACGTCCCTGCCCTCGCTCGACCGCGACCCGCTGACTGCCGTGAAGCGCCCGTCCTCCTCGCGTCAGCAGGCTCCCGAGGCGGCGCGCCCCGCGCAGCAGCAGGGCGCAAACAAGGCCCTCGACATTCCCGAGTTCCTCAGGAACAGCCGCCTGTAGCCATGGATTCGGCACCTTCTATCGACCGCTATGAATCGAAAGGCGTGACCCTGCTCGCGGACGCGGAGCGTCCGTACGGGGTCACGCTCGCGTTCACGGAACGTACTGGCGGGGTGTCCCGCGCGCCCTACGCCTCCCTGAACATCGGCGATGCGTGCGGGGACGACCAGGGCGCCGTCGCCGAGAACCGCCTGCGCGCGCTCGACGCCATCGGCGCCCGCGGATGCGCCGATCGCCTCGTCAACCCCCATCAGGTACACGGCGACACGGTCGTCACGGTGCGCGAGGGGACCGGTGGGGAGCTTGCGGCCGTGCGCCGGGAGGCGCGGGAGGGGGCCGATGCTGTTGTCTGCCTCACCGAGGACGTGCCCGTGCTCCTGTGCTACGCGGATTGCGTTCCCGTCATCGTCGTGGCCCCGGGAGGGTTTGCGGTCGTGCATTCGGGCTGGCGCGGTACCGACGCGCGCATTGCCGCCAAGGCGACCCGTTTGCTCCTTGCGGAGACTGGGGCGGCCGCCTCGCAGGCGCGGGCCTATATCGGCCCCCATATCGGAACGGCTGACTACGAGGTCTCCATAGAGCTCGCCCGGCATTTCGCTGAGAGGTTCGGGCCCGCCTGCATTTCGGGGCCCGACCATCTGGACCTCGAGTTTTGCGTCCGTGCGGCACTCGCGGAGGCCGGCGTGGGGGAGGACCAGGTCGCCTCCTGCGCAGGCTCGACGGCGAGCAGTACGGACCGCTTCTATTCATTTCGAGCCGAGGGCATGTGCGGACGGCACGGCGCCCTCGCGTTTCGCCCGTCGGGCGCCGTCTAGGCGCCGGACCGGAGGGGGGTTTGGTGCATGAGCGAGAACGAACCGGTCGCCGCCGCGCAGACGCCCGACGGTTACCTCGAATTCCTCAAGGAGAGGCGCGCGGAGATCCTCGGACGCGTAAAGGATGCCGCCGACCGGGCGGGACGCTCGGTCGACGAGGTCTCGGCGCTCGCCGTCTCCAAGACCGTGGACGTGCCGGCGGTCAGGCTCGCCTGGGAGGCGGGCTGGCGCGCCTTCGGCGAGAACCGTCCGCAGGAGCTCAGGCGCAAGGTGACCGGGTGCGCCGCCTTCCCTGAGATGGCCGACGCGCGCTTCGACATGATCGGCAACCTGCAGACCAACAAGATCAACCAGGTCATCGAGGCGGAGCCGACACTCGTCCACTCTGTCTCCTCCCTGCATCTGGCGACCGCCATCTCGCGGCGCGCGGAGTCCCATGGGGTGACGCTCCCCATCCTGCTCGAGGTCAACGTTTCGGGCGAGGAATCCAAGTCGGGCTTTTCTCCCGAGGAGGCGGCCGCGTCGGTCGACGAGGTGCTCGCCTTGCCCGCGCTCGACCTGCGGGGGCTGATGACCATGGCACCGGCGGGGGACCGCGATGCCGCACGCAGGACCTTCTCGGGTCTGAGGGAGCTGGCCGAGCGTCTGCGGGCTGCGACTGGCCTTCCGCTGGATACCCTCTCCTGCGGCATGAGCGACGACTTCCCGATCGCCGTCGAGGAGGGCGCCACATTGTTGCGACTCGGTCGCGTCGTATTCGATCCGGGACACGCTCCCGCCTGATAGCACCATACTGGAATCGCGCGGCGGCAGCCGCCTGAGTGAAAGGGACTGACATGGGCTTTTTTGACAACCTGAGGGATAGGATCTCGAGCCGCGACGACGACGGCTACTACGACGATCAGGATTACGACGACGACTACTACGACGAGGCACCCGTCGAGGAGGAGCCCGCCCGCACCACGCTGCTCGGAAACTCACGTCGCCCCGAGCCCGAGAGCGTCTCGGTCTACACGCGCTCCGGCCGTCCCCTCGGCACGCAGCAACAGGCTGCCCAGCCCCAGGCGGGCGGCGCCGGCTATGGCTCGGCCGGCTACCGTTCGAGCGCTGCGGGCGAGGCGACGCCCCGGGCCGGTTCGTACGGCAGCGCCGGCTACGGCTCCTCATCCTATGAGAGCCGCGACCGCGGCTATGAGTCGCGCGGCGAGGAACGCCTCAGTGGCAATGTGACCCCGGGCGACATCGGCGGCCGGCCCATCCCGCGCTCCGGCCGTGCGCTGCCCCCCTACGTGCTGAAACCCGCCGCATACGATGACGTTCAGATGGTCGTGCGGCGCGTCCGGACCAACCAGCCGGTCGTGCTCGTCTTCCGCAATACCAACATCGACGCGGCCAAGCGCATTCTCGACTTCTGCTTCGGCCTGTCCTGCGGCATCGGCGGCGCCGTGCAGGAACTGGGCGACCGCGTCTTTGTGGTACTGCCCGCAGACACCGAGCTGTCCGACGCCGACATCGACAAGCTTATCGCCGACGGCGATCTGGTGAGGTAGGGTATGGCCCAGAGGATCTCTCAGAGAATCGCGGTTGTCGGCGCAGGCTCCATGGGTGGCGCCGTGGCAGCGGGCCTGGTGCGGTCCGGCGCGGCTGAGGCCGGTCAGGTGATGGTCTCCAACCCGCACGAAGCCAAGATGGGGCCTCTGCGCGAGCTGGGCATTGCCTGCTATACGGATTCCGCCGCGATGCTGGCGAAGGGCAAACCCGACCTGGTGGTGCTGGCGGTCAAGCCGCAGGTGCTTCCCAATGTCGTGACTGAGTTGGCGGGTTCTCTGGACGGACTGGCTGTCGTGTCGATCGCGGCGGGCATTCCGCTCGGCACACTCGAGGGCCTTATGCCCCGGTCGCGCGTACTGCGTGCTATGCCCTGCCTTCCCGTGCAGGTCCTCTCCGGCGCATCTGCCGTGTGCGCCGGTGCCAGCGCCGCACAGGCCGACGTGGACCTGGTACTGGCTGTCTTTGGGGCGCTGGGTTCCGCCAAGCTCATGCGGGAGGATCAGCTGGATGTCGAGAGCGTGGTGGTTGGCTGCGAGCCCGCCTTCGTGGCGCTCTTCGTCGATTACCTCACACGCGCCGGTGTTGAGCACGGCCTTTCCGCCGCCGACTGTCGCGAGATGGTGCTCACCACCATGCGCGGCACCTGCGACCAGCTCCTGTCTTCCGGCGAGCATCCGCGCGCGTACATGGATAAGGTAACCTCGCCCGGCGGTACCACAGTGGCGGCGCTGCACGCTATGGAGACACAGATGTTCTTCGCAGTGACGGAAGCCGTAGACAAGGGACTCGAGCGCACAGCCGAGCTTGCCGGATAGGGGCGGACATGTACCGGTTTGCCGTCTTTCTCAGCTACATCGTCAATTTCTACGAGATCCTGATCGTGGTCTGGTGCGCCCTCACGTGGATTCCGATGCGCTCGGGCGGCATGCTCGAGGACGTCAAAGCCGCCCTGGGCAGGATCGTCGAACCGTACCTGTCACTCTTTCGGCGCATCATCCCGCCGGTGGGCTCCATGGACTTTTCGCCCGTTGTGGCGATGCTGGCCCTCGAGCTCATCCTGCGGGTCGTTGTGGGTATACTTGTGTAATCTGCTGTAAACGAAGCACAGCACGGACGAAAGGAAACACCATGGCAATCACCCCAGCAGACATCGAGAAGCTCACGTTCTCGCCGTCCAAGCACGGCTACGAGACCGATGAGGTCGACAATTTCCTCGATCAGCTCTCCGGCGAACTCGACGCGATGCTCAACAAGATCGCCGATCTCAAGAGTCGCCTGACCAACACCGAGGCCCAGCTCGCCGAGTCCCAGGCCCAGGTCGCCTCCCTCGAGACGCAGCTCCAGAACGCACCTGCGGCGGCCCCCGTCGCCACCACCGCCTCCGAGGACCAGATCTCCCGCGTCCTCGTCGTTGCCCAGCAGTCCGCCGACAAGATCGTCGCCGACGCCCGCGAGGCTGCCGACAGCATCCGCAACGAGGCCGACCAGAAGGCCCGCGAGGTCATCCGCCAGGCGCTCGCCGAGAAGCAGAACGAGCTCGACGAGATCGACCGCCTCAAGCAGTCCCGCGAGAGCTTCCGTTCCGAGTACAAGAAGCTCCTGCAACATTACATGGATGATGCCGCGGCCGAGTTCCCCGTCAAGTCGCTGCTGACCCCCAACGGTTCCGATGCCGAGACCCCCAAGCCGGCCGCGGCTCCCGTCGATGCGAACGCCACGGTGAAGGCGACCCCCATGCCGACGGCCCCTGCGGCAAGCGGCTTCGATGACTTCAACGACCTCGACTAAACCTCGCGCCCCATACGGTACGGCCGACCGCGGCGGGATATATTCCCGTCGCGGTTTTCTTATGCGGATGGGCCATAAAAATGCGAAGTGGGCCTATGAGCCGGGTTCTGTCGTGGACGATCATTTATCTACTGACGCCGTTGCCGACGCCCTCTAGCGCGCAACCCGAGTGCGGGACGGGCCGCCCCATGGCACTCCTATTTGCGTTTGCTCCGGAAGGGGCTTGCCAAGCCGTCCGGTCGCCCGGACGCTGGTGGGCCCTTACCCCACCGTTTCAGCTTTTCTCTCACCCGCCGAGGCGGGCAGCGGGAGTCTTCTTTTCTGCGGCGCTTTCCGTCGGGTCGCCCCGCCAGGCCGTTAGCCTGCTTCCTGCCCTATGGAGCCCGGACTTTCCTCATGCCAGCCCGCCGAAAGACGGACGGCCCGCGATCGCCTGGCCCACTTCGCGCCGCAGATTGTAGCACAGGCGAGGGGAGGGGCGGCGTCCGTGTGTGGGGAGATGGGGGAGTTGTGCACAGTGTGCGGATGCGCAGCTACCATGGGCAGGGAAAAATTCTCGGAGGTAGACGTTTTGATAAAGCTCTTTGCATGCGATTTGGACGGTACGCTTTTCAACGCCCTGCATACGACCGACCCGATCATCCTAGGCGCTGTCCGTGCGGTGCTCGATTCCGGGGCCCATTTCACCATCGCGACCGGCCGCTTCATGCACACCAACGCCCAGTTCGGCTTCGAGGGCCTGCCCATCGAGGCAGTCTGCGGCAATGGCTCGCTGGTCTATAGCCACGAGGGCGAACTGATCCGTCATGTCTCGCTCGACCACGCATTTGTCGAGGAGCTTCTGCGCGCCTTCCCGCAGGTGTATTTCGACTGCATCGGCACCGACCATGTCTACACCAACCAGAGCGCCGATGCCCGCGAGGGAAGCTTCCGGCATCGCCATCCCTTCCGTGCGATTCTGACGCGCGGTATGCGGCGCACCAAGGACAATGCGGGGGAGTGGGTCTGCGATCAGAGCCTGGCGGACATGCTCGCGCACGACGTCGTCAAGGTCAACGCCCGCGTCGACGACCCCGGCATCCGGGCCGAGCTCGACGCCTTCCTTGCCGAGCGCGCCGACACGGCGGTTAACGCCCCCTTTTCGTCGGTCATGTACGAGATCACTGGTGTGGGCGTCAACAAAGGCGAGGCCGTCGCCTGGCTTGCGGACTACCTGGGAATCGGCCAGGACCAGGTCGCGGTCTATGGGGACGGCGGCAACGATGTGGCGATGCTTGCCCGCTATGCCCACTATGGGCATGCCTACGCGCCGCGGGAGGCCTGCGACGATGCCTTGGCGGCGGCCTCCGAGGTCATCGGCTCGTATGTCTGGCATGCGGTGCCCCGGCACATGCGGCGGACGGTTGCCGGGCGTTAGGCGGTACGCATCGCCCGGCTGCCGCGAGACGTCGGTTGTGTCCTGCGGGACACGCCGTCGTCCCCCGACAATTTTTTGACTTCTGTTCAAGATAGAAGCATACTAACGATTTGTGTATCTGCGCATCGTGCGCGACTATTCAACTGATTGGGAGAGGAAATGGCGCTTACCGATACCATCAAGGCCAAGGCGATCTCCGTCGCCGTCAACAAGGCCTTCGACATGCTCTACGACGATTTCGACGGCAACCTGCCCAAGGTCCGCGCGATGATCGACAAGTTCGCGGGTTCGGGCGACAACATCAACGCTGCCCAGCTGCGCCTCTTCAACATGGTCATGGACTATCTGGAGACCCCGGGCAACAATTGGCGCCAGCTCGTGCTCAACGTGATCGAGCACGTGGACAAGGAGGTCGCTCGCACCTTCCTGCTCAACTTCTTCGTCAATTCCGTCACCATCGGCGGCTACAAGCAGCGCCGTGTGAACGAGGCCGAGGGCTGCAACTGCCCCTGGGCCATCCTCATGGACCCGACCACAGCCTGCAACCTGCACTGCAACGGCTGCTGGGCGGGCCATTATGAGTCCTCCAAGCACCACTCCATGACCTTCGAGGAGCTCGACAGCATCATCACCCAGGGCAAGGAGATGGGCACCTACATCTATCTCTACACCGGCGGTGAGCCCATGATGCGCAAGCGCGACATCATCCGCCTGTGCGAGAAGCATTCCGACTGCTTCTTCAGCGCTTTCACCAATGGCACGCTCGTCGACGAGGCCTTCGCCGACGAGGTCCTGCGCGTCAAGAACTTCATGCCCGCCTTCTCCATCGAGGGCTTCGAGGAGGCCACCGACAGCCGCCGCGGCCAGGGCACCTTCCAGAAGGTCACCCACGCCATGGACATCATGCGCGAGCGTCGCCTGCCCTTCGGCGCCTCTATCTGCTACACCAGCCAGAACTACGACTCCATCACCTCCGACGAGTTCATCCAGTTCCTGGTCGACAAGGGTGTGCTCTTCTCCTGGATCTTCACCTACATGCCCGTGGGCGTCGGCGCCCCGGTCGAGCTGCTCGCCACCGCCGAGCAGCGCCACGGCATGTATAACAAGGTTCGTCAGAACTGGCGCAACAACGTACCCATCTTCTTTGCCGACTTCTGGAACGACGGCGAGTACACGGGCGGCTGCATCGCCGGCGCCCGCCGCTACATGCACATCAACGCGGCCGGCGACGTGGAGCCCTGCGCCTTCATCCACTACTCCGACTCCAACATCCGCGAGAAGAGCCTGCTGGAGTGCTACAAGAGCCCGCTGTTCAAGAGCTACCAGCAGCACCAGCCCTTCAACTCCAACATGCTGCGCCCCTGCCCGTTGCTCGACAACCCCGGCGCCCTCGCCGAGATGGTCCACGAGACCGGCGCCAAGTCCACGGACTACACCCAGCCCGAGGACGTCGATGAGCTGCAGGCCAAGACCAAGGATGTCGCTGAGCGCTGGGCTGTGGAGTCCGCGCCGATGTGGTCGGCCTCGCCCAAGGGTCGCCTGTCCGACCGTCTGGCCGCCGAGGGCAAGGATCCCAACAGCTGGATCGAGGGCTAGGAGAGGACGAACCTCTCGATGACCTCGGCTACGGCGCTGTCATCGCAGGAGCGTTCGCAGACATAATCGCAATATGGCCGGACTTGGCTGTCGACGTTGCCCACGCCGACACCGAGTCCGGCCGCTCGTATCATGGAGAGGTCATTGACGTTGTCGCCGATGGCGATCGTGGCGGCAGGGTCCACACCGAGGATATCCGCCAGGCGCAGGAGCGAGGCGCCCTTGCTCACTCCCTGGCAGTTGAACTCCAGATAGCGGCCCGACGAGTAGCTGACCTCCATATCGGCGGTGATATCGGCAACCTCGGCCTCGAGGGGCTTCAGGTGCTCATAGCCCCTGTGCTCGTAGAGCACCTTGATAATGGGCTCGTTGCGAAAGCGCTCGAGGTCGGCGTCGTCCAGCTCTATGTAGTCCTGACGGTTATCCAGATAGGCCTTCTCATCATTGTTGATGTTCCAGGCGTAGACCTCGGTCTGGGTGTAGACGTGCATGCACACGTCGAAGCCCTGACCGCGCGTATAGAGGGCGTTGGCCTGGTCCCAGGTGATGCCTTGCTGGTAGAGGACGCGATTGCCCTTGTTCTCCGTGATGATGCCGCCGTTGTAGGAGAGGGTGTAGCTGTCGGCCCTGTCCCACAGGCCGATGTCGCGCAGGGTCCCCTGTACCGTCATGTAACCACGCCCCGTGGCAATCACGCAGTCTACGCCTCGCGCCGTTGCCTCGCGGATGGCGGTGCGGTCGCGCTCGGAGATTACACGCGAGGGTGGGATGAGGGTCTCATCGAGGTCGAAGGCGACGATGCGGAAGTCCTGTGCGCGGTCGGGCATGGCTTCTCCTTTTGTCGTGAGGGAGGTGTCTCCATGGTAGACACCCGCGTCGCATATCCATGCTAGAATCCAAATGCGCCCATCAAAAAGTAAGAGGGACGCGCGGGAGGCCGTCGCCTTCCGAACGTTTGCAGAGGAAGGTACCGATATGGGTCTGTTCGACAAGTTCAAGAAGGCAGCCGCCCCCGCCAAGCCCGCTGCGATCACCGTCGAGGCGGTCCCGACCGCTGTGTATGCTCCCACGCCGGGCACGGGCGTCGCCATGGCCGACCTGCCCGACCCCGTCTTCGCGAGCGGTGCCATGGGCAAGGCCTATGGCATCGTCCCGACCGAAGGCGTCGTCTATGCGCCGGCCACCGGTACCATCACCGCCACGACCCCGACCATGCACGCCCTCGGCATCGCCACCGACGACGGCATCGAGGTTCTCATCCATGTCGGCGTGGACACCGTCAACCTGAAGGGCGACGGCTTCACCAGCTTCGTCGAGAAGGACGCCCATGTCGTTGCCGGCGAGCCCCTGATGACCTTCGATATCGCAAAGATCAAGAAGGCCGGCTACGCCACTGACGTCATCACCGTCATCACCAATACCGACGAGTTCAAGAGCGTCGAGCCCGCCGAGCCCGCCGAGGTCGCTGCGGGCGCCAAGATCTTCGACGTCGTCCCTGCATAGCGAGGACCCGTGGGTTCGTCTTTCCGCACGATAGACGAGGGATATGAGGCTGCGGCGGAGTTCGTTGACCGCCGCAGCCGTTTTATCGCGCAGGTCAGGTGGGTGGACGGCGAACGCGGGGCCGACGCCTTCATCGAGGAGGTGCGGGCGCGCCACCATGACGCCCGCCACAACGTGCCCGCCTGGATCCTGTCGGACGGCCGCGAGCGCTGCTCGGATGACGGCGAACCGCGCGGCACGGCGGGCATGCCCACGCTGGAAGTCCTGCGCGGGGCAGACCTTGCGGACGTCTGCTGCGTGGTCACGCGCTATTTCGGTGGCACCCTGCTCGGCCCGGGCGGCCTCGTGCGCGCCTATACCGCTGCGACGCAGGCCGCGGTCGAGCGGGCCCAAGCCGACGACAAGGTCGTCCTGATGACCCTGGTCACCCCTGTGACGGTCGTGATTCCCTACGCCGCCTACGGCCGTGTCGAGCGGCTCGTCGCCGACTGCGGCGGCAAGGTGAGAGATTCCCTCTTCAGCGAGGACGTACAGCTCAACTGCGCCTTTGTAGCGGGGGAGGAAGAGAGGTTCGTCGAGGCGATGCGGGAACTCGCCGCTGGCGACGAACTCTGCCGGGTCGGAGAGCCCCGCTTCGCGGCCTTCTAATCGCGACGGCCGACGCCCGCGGCGCAGCCGAAGCCCGACCAGGGCTCCACGTCGATGGCCCCGCCCGTGTCGGAGAGCTCGAGGACTTCGGTGGGTACGAACTCCCTGCGGCAGACGACCTCGCCGCCGTAGAGATGGAACCAGTCGGCCGACACGATCAGATAGCCGTCCTTGCAGGCATCCTTGCCCCAGCTGTTCTCGACGCGCCAGGCCACGGGCGCGCCCTCGTCGTCCAGCTCGACGCCCTGGAAGGTCATCGCATGGGTGAGCGAGCTCTCGAAGCTGGCATACATATCCGCGCGGCCCATGGCGAGCTCGGTGCCGAAGAGGGAGTCGAAGTCCATCGTGTCGGTCGCGAGTACCCCGCCGAAGGTCTCGTCGCCGCGCGGGAACTCCTTGGACACGTCGCAGGCTATCTCGCAGGGGACGCCGGCCTTAAGCGACGCGATGGCGGCCCGGTCGAGGACCTCGGGCTCCACGTTGACCATGTGGATCTGCCGGCCGCCGGTGACGCTATCGGTCAGAAGCGGATGGTAGACCTGGCCGAAGGGGTAGCGCTCGCTCGGGATCGAGACGAGCTCGACGTAGTCGGCGGGGTCGACCTTCACGTAGCGCTCGAGGAACTGAAGCGGCGTGATGCCGCGGTCGCGTACCAGGCGCCCCGGCTTGTCCTTGTCATCCTTGCCCTTCACCTCAGATGCCGCCCCTGCCTTGTCGGGGTTGCCCTCCTGCACGATCAGAAGGTCCTCAGGGACCTTGGCGTCGGGGCCGACGGCGCACTCGAAGTCGAACGTGCGGGGCGGCTCGCCGAGGCAGATGGCCAGGACGCGCCAGATATCCTTCAGCATATCGGCCTTGGCCTCGCGGAGGGCATCGGTGTCCGCACCGGTCTCATGCAGGCGCTTGAGCTCGCAGGCGTCCTTGTGGACCAGGCGCTGGAGCCAGACGTTCATCTGCGAGGAGTCCTTGGACGAGGCCGTCTCGGGCATGGCGTCCTTGGGGACGATGCCCCACTTGAGCACGAGGTTCATCGCGAAGGGATAAAAACCGCCATCGCCCATGCCGTTGTCGAGCACGAAGGCGAGTTCGCGGTCGTCGAAGGGGCGGTCGATCATGTCGATGACGCGCTCGAGGGCCATGTTGGCCTTCTCGAGCTTGTCGTAGAACATGCCGTAGGCCTGCGAGAACTCGAAGGTGTCCACGTCGAGCGTCTCCATCGCGGAGGCACGCAGGACGTTCATGGCCGAGAACATCCAGCAGCGGCCGGAATGGCGCTGGTTGGTGACCTCGCCCGTGCGCTTACGGCTCACGGAATAGGTGTCGTGGTAGGTGCGCATGCGGGTGGGGTCCACTGCCGCCTTGTTGACACCCATCGTGGTGACGGCGTTGCGGGCGACGCGGTTGCCGCGCTTCTTGGCGAAAGCGGCATGTTGGTCGTCGGACCAGGCGACCTCGACGTTCCTCTTGTCTGGCATGGGATTCCTTTCGGTTGGGGGTAGCTAACGGCAGCGGGCGAGGGAACCCATCGGGTCCCAGGGCGCGAGCACGCGGGGCTCTTCGGTCTCGTAGGTCGCGCGTTCCTTGGCCGAGAGGTACTTCTTGTCGATGACGACCTGGTAGACATACTCGTCGAACCAGGGGTCGGACATGGTGTCGAAGCCGTCGCGGCCGTGGTCGTCGCCCCAGCTGTTCTCGACCTTCCAGGAGACGGGCAGCCCTGCGGCGTCCAGGCGCACGCCCTCGAGCACCATGGCGTGGGTCATGAGGGACTCGCCGTAGTCGAGGCGCTCGGCCTTGGTGAGCGCGCCCTCGGAGGGGACGCCGAGCAGGGCGTCGACGTCGAGCGCGGCGGTGTCCATGATGCCCTCCTCGCGCAGGAAGCTCTGGTTGACGTCGCAGCCGAACCAGACGGGCAGGCCATCTTTGAGCTGGGCGATCGCGACCTCCTTCAGGCGCTGCGGCGGGAGGTTGAGGTAACGGACGCCATGGGCCTCCACGACGTTGCCCAGGCGGTCCACCGTGTAGGTGTGGCCGAAGGGCTTGTCGGCGGTGGGGGCGGAGATGAGCGACACGTAGTCGTCGAGCTCCATGCCCACGGCGGTGCGGAAGAACTCCTGCGGGGTGAAGGTGCCGGTCAGGGCCTCGACCAGCTCGTCGTCCTTGTTGCGGATGCGGGTGTCGAAGCGTGCGGGCGGCTCGCCCAGGCACACGGCGAGCAGGTGCCAGACCTCGCCCACCATCTCCTCGCGCATGGCGTCGAGGTCGTCCGCCGGGGCGCCGGCGGCAGCCGTCTCGCGCAGGCGCTTGGCGCAGCCGCGCAGGTAGCGGGTCAGGTACTTGTCCATCTCGCGGGTGTTCTCGGAGCAGGCAGTCTCGGGCATGGCCTCCTTGGGCACGACGCCGTATTTCTTCACGAGCCCGCGGAACATGTCCCACTGGCCGCCGTCGCCCACGGGGTCTGCGAGCAGGTAGGACACAAGGCGGCCGCCGAGCGGCTCCGTGGCCGTGTCGATGATGTTGCAGAGGAACCAGTTGGCCTTCTCGAGCTTGTCGAAGAAGAGCGGGTAGGCCTGCGAGAGCTCGAAGTTCTTGAGGTTGTGCGTCTTGATGGTGCGGAAGCGCATGGTGTTGAGGCTGGCAAACATCCAGCACCGGCCGCTGCGCTTCTGGTTGGTGCGCTTGCCCTGACTGACCTCGATGTCAAAACCCAGCGTGTTGGCGGCGACAGCCTCGGGCACGCGGGCGGCGCGGCGTAGCCCGGCGCTCGTGACGGCGTTCTTGGCGACCTTGGCCGTGACGTCGGCCCCGAAGGCATCGCGGGCGACGGCGAGATCGTCGGGAGAGACGGCGGCGTGGGAGAAATCGTTCATGTGACCTCCTCGGTGGATATAAGAGAACTGCGTGTTGCAGATGTCTGACCTATCGAGGATAGCATCCGCGGCGGACACGTCCGCGTGCTATGCTTGGCGTCAATAAAACCCTGCAACCATCTCGGGCGCAAGGAGGCAGCCGTGAAACTCGCCAGCGCATCAGACCTCGTATTGCCGGGGTATGCGTTGCGGGTGATCGACGCCCTCGAATCCGCGGGCTATGAAGCCTGGGCCGTGGGTGGTTGGGTGCGCGACAGCCTGCGCGGGGCAGAGGGGCACGACGTGGACGTGACCACCGCGGCGCTCTGGCAGCAGACCGAAGCCGTGCTCACGGCGGCAGGTATTGAGGTGCATGAGACCGGCACCGCGCACGGGACGGTCACGGTGGTCGTCGACGGCGAACCGGTCGAGGTCACGACTTATCGCACCGAGGGCGCCTACAGCGACTTCCGCCATCCCGATGAGGTCCACTTTGTGACCGACGTCCGTGAGGACCTCGCGCGGCGCGACTTCACGGTCAACGCGATGGCCTTCCACCCCGAACGCGGCTTGCTCGACCCCTATGGCGGCCGGGACGACCTGCGGGCCGGCGTGATCCGGGCGGTGGGGGAGCCCGAGCAACGCTTCCGCGAGGACGCCCTGCGCGTGCTGCGTGCGGTCCGCTTCGCCTGCCGCCTCGGCTATGCGATCGAACCGGCGACCCAGGCGGCGCTTGTGACGTGTGCCCCCGAACTTTCCGAGATCGCCTCCGAGCGGATCGGTCAGGAGATGGAGGGCATCGTCGAGACCGGCCGCGTCGACTGGGCGCTCCTGCACGAGACGGACGTGCTCGTCGCGGCCATTCCGGAGATCGGCGCCATGCGCGGCTTCGACCAGCGTAGTCCCTATCATGCCTATGACGTGCTCGAGCATTCGGCGCGCGTCTGTCGGGCGGTCGAGGAGTTCCAGGGCGGTCTGGCCACGCCCGAGCTGCGGTGGGCGGCCCTCCTGCACGATATCGGCAAACCGGCCACCTTCATGACGGATGCGACGGGGCGCGGCCATTTCTTCGGCCACCCCAAGGTGGGCGCCGAGATGGCCGAGACGATCATGCGCCGCCTGGCTCTACCGACCGACCTTGTGCGTCGCGTGCGAATCCTCGTGCGCATGCACGACCACACCGTCTATCCCACGCCGCGTTCGATCAGACGGACCCTGCGCAAGTTCGAGCTCGTCTGTCCCGGCCACGCTGCCCGCCTGACCTGGGAGCTGCTTGACCTGAAACGGGCAGACGCGGTCTCGAAGGTGCCGAGTGCCGCCCGCTATGCCGTGGAGCTCGACCGCGTGTCGGAGGCGCTCAGACGGGAGCTGGAGCGCAAGCCGCCGCTCAACGTGCGCGACCTGGCTGTGGACGGTGGGGATGTGATGCGCGAGACGGGCATGGCGCCCGGCCCCGGCGTCGGCCTTCTGCTCGATACGCTACTCACGGCAGTCATCAACGACGAGCTGCCCAACGAGCGCGAGGCCCTGCTCCGGGAGCTGCGCTGGCCGGGGTGTCAATAGGTGTCTGTCAATAGGGGACGTTTCCCGATTGTCACATGTATGACAGAAGGGAAACGTCCCCTATTGACATCCCCAGCTCATTTACTTATGTGCAATAAATGGACAGGATTTGTCCCTTGCATCGGGCGCGGATTTTCTCTAAAGTAATTTCTCGCGTTGGGGGAGCAGGTGCTCCGACGCGGTGGACGAAAATATTGGGATGTCGTCTAGTGGTAGGACAACGGATTCTGGTTCCGTCAGCGGGAGTTCGACTCTCTCCATCCCAGCCATTTTCGCTGCTCTGGCCCGTTCGTCTAGCGGTTTAGGACGCCGCCCTCTCAAGGCGGAGATCAGCAGTTCGAATCTGCTACGGGCTACCATGCTTTACCAGCTGCCTTCCGGCGGCTCAGGTTGCCAGACGGCGACCTACATATGGCCCGTTCGTCTAGCGGTTTAGGACGCCGCCCTCTCAAGGCGGAGATCAGCAGTTCGAATCTGCTACGGGCTACCAAACCTTCGCAGGCTGCCAGATGGCAGCCTGTTTTCGTTTCTCGGGCAACCCATCTGACAAAGGCCAAGACTTTACAGGTGAGGTGAAGTCTGGCAGGTGCCGGGTATCCATGAGGCATCATTGGCTAGACTACTAACCGTTGTGCCCGCGGCGTCGGAAGTTTTTCTTGGATCTCTGCAGTTACATGACCTGGTTTGCCGTATTCAGCGTGGGAGGCTGGGTCTACGAGACCATATTCGCGGCGGTGCGGCGCGGCCGCTGGGAGAACCGCGGCTTCCTCTTCGGCCCCGTGTGCCCCATCTACGGCACCGGCGCGGTCGGCTTCATGATCCTCTTCGACCATCCCGCGGTCGCCAGCGGCGCCTTCCCCTGGTGGGCCGTCTTCCTGACAGCCATGGGCCTTTCCGCCGTCCTCGAGCTCACGACCTCCATCGTGCTCGAGAAGCGCTTCCACGCGCGCTGGTGGGACTACTCCAACCTGCCGCTCAACTTCCAGGGGCGCATCTGCGTATGGCCCGCCATGCTCTTCGGCGGGGGAGGCCTGGCAATCTGCTATCTCCTGCTGCCCCCCATCAAGGAAATCACCCTCGCGACACCCCTGTGGTTCTGGGAGCTCTCGTCCCTGCTCGTGACAGCCGTCATGTCGGCCGACACCGTGCTCACCATCGACGCCCTGAACGACCTCAGCGCCAAGCTCGAGGAGAGCTCGCAGCAATTCGATGCGCAGATGGAGCTGCGGGTGGCCAGCGCCCATGAGTCGGCCTCCAACGCCGCCGCAAAGGTCACCGAGACGGCCTCGAACGCTGTGGCCAAAGTCACGGAGACGGCCTCGAGTGCGGCGGCGAAGGTCACGGAGACGGCGTCAAACGCGGCGGCAAAGGTCACGGAGACCGCGTCCAACGCGGCTGCCAAGGTGTCGAGCTTGCCCGAGGCCGCCGCGGCCAAGATGGAGAGCTTCGGCGAGTCGATCGAGCAGGCTCAGCTCGAGGCTATGGAGGCGGCTGAGCAGGAGCGCGAGCGCCAGCAAGCCCTGCTCGCGGAGACCCTGGCCGAGCAGGCCGCGCGCGACGAGAAGTCGCGCCAGGAGGCGGCTGCCCGCGAGGAGCGGGAGCGCATCGAGCGCGAGGAGCGCGAGAAGGCACGCCTGGAGGCCCTTGCCCGCGCGGAGCAAGAGCGCCGCGACCGCGAGACCGCCGGCCGCCTCAGCTTCCGCCAGCGCTATGCCCTGCGCAACATCCGCGCCTACGATTCCGAGAAGACCAATCGCTCCGCCGGCCGCCTGCGCACCTTCATCGCGACGCACGAGTCGCCCGCGGTGGCGATCAGAGAAGCCTATGCCGAAGCAGTCAAGGGACGTAGGAAATGAGCCTGACCACGGAGGAAGAGGCCCGCTTCGAGTCCCTGCTCGCCGAGGTAGACGACCCAGCGACGTCGGGCCGTATGCGCCGGTTCATCCAGCATGGGTCCGTCACGACTTACGACCATACGCGCCGTGTGGCCCATGCCGCCTTCGCCCTCGCGATGCGGGCGGAGCGGCGCGGTGTTCAGATTGACGAGCGTGCCCTCGTGCGCGGAGCCTTCCTCCACGACTACTTCCTCTACGACTGGCACGTGAAGGGGCCCGAGGACGCCGACCGCCACCACGCGACCCGCCATCCGCTCTACGCCGCGGCCAACGCCGACCGCGACTTCGGCCTCACGCCCAAGGAGCGCAACATCATCGAAAGCCACATGTGGCCGCTGCCGGTCGGCCCCTCCAACCGCGTGCCGCATTCGACGGAGGCACGCCTCGTCTGCATCGCGGACAAGTGGTGCTCGCTGGTGGAGACCGTCGCCAAACGCTAGCCGCAAATCACCACAATATGCACGTATTGCAGCATTGGTGAATTCCGCCAATGGCGAGGTCGCACGGTATGGAATCGATATCATATTCCGCGAGTCCGGCGCCGTCGCGAAAGGCACGCATGCAACAGGTAAACGTCCATACCCCCAAAGGCTGGATGAACGACCCCAACGGCTTCATCTACTACAAGGGCGAGTACCACCTCTTCTACCAGCATTTCCCCTATGCGCCCACCTGGGGCACCATCTGCTGGGGCCATATGACCAGCAAGGATCTCGTGAGCTGGGAGCAACACGACGTCGCGCTCTTCCCGACCAAGCCCGAGGACCAGAACGGCTGCTTCTCCGGCAGCGCGGTCGAGAAGGATGGCGAGCTGCACCTCTTCTATACGGGTGTCCACTACGACCAAGCCGACCCCGACAACATCAACAAGGCGATCGAGGGCCAGCTGACGTCCGCCCAGCTGCACGTCGTGTCCCCCGACGGCTACACCTTCGACAACTTCACCAAGAAGAGCGTGATCATCCCAGCCATCACGGACCCCACGGTCGGCGACCGCACGCACACGCGCGACCCCAAGGTCTGGCGCGGTGAGGACGCCTGGTACCTGGTCCTGGGCAGCAACATCGATCGCAAACAGGGCGAGGTTCTCTTCTACCGCAGCGAGGACCTCGACCACTGGGAGCTCGTGAACCGGTCCCTCCTCGACCCCTCCTATGGCTGGATGTGCGAGTGCCCCGACGTCTTTGAGGTCGACGGGCGCGACGTCTTCATCTCCTCGGCCATGCACAAGGAGGCCGGCATGATCGACACGTCCGTCTGGACGATGGCCGACTTCGATCCCAAGACCTGCGACTTCAAGACGACCACGGCGCCCGAGCCCATCGATTACGGCCACGACTTCTATGCGCCGCAGACCACGATGGACGCCGAGGGCCGGCGCGTGATGATCGGCTGGATGCGCATGCCCGAGCCCGTGGACGGCGAGTGGATCGGCATGTTCTGCGCGCCGCGCGTCGTGAAGGTGGTGGACGGACGGGTTCACTTCAGCCTGCACCCCGCCATCCGCGAGGCTATCGCGGCCGGCAAGGTCGGCGTGCCCGGTAGCAACAGGGCGCGCCTGGTCAAGACCATGATGCACGATGGAGAGTACATCAACGTGGGCGGTTTCATCGTCTGGCAGGAGGGCGGCCACATCTACACGGACCGCAGTATCGTCTACCGCCCCAACGAGTCGCATCCCTACCTGCAGTCGGCGACGCCCGAGGCGGGTGCGGAGAACGAGATCGAGATCCTCGCGGGCGACCACATCGTGGAGGTCTATGTGAACGACGGCCAGTACGTGATCTCCAACGTCGTCTACGGCCTGGACCACACGCTCTCGACCAACTCGGCGGACATCGCAATCCTCGGCTTCTAGACGCTCACCCCGCGGGCATGGCGTTGCTATCATGGGATGCAACGCGGCGTTTCCGGAAGGGGTGGCGCATATGAATCGATTGCTGGCGCGGTACACTAATAGCTACCTGAGCTATGTGCTCCTGTACCTCTTCTATAACATCGGCTTCGCGGCCTTTTCGGCCCTTATCTCGGTCTACCTGATCGACAAGGGCTATGCCGCGAGCCAGGTGTCGCTGGTTGTGTCGGTGGCGGCGCTCGCGGCCATGCTCACTCAGCCGGTCATCGGTAGCCTGACGGACCGCTTTGGCATGCGCCGGGTCAACCTGATCATGTTCGTCACCGCCTGCGTCGCGGCCTTCGTCTTCATCTTCGCGCGGGCCTTCGCCCTGGTGCTTTCAATGTACGCGCTCATGTACCTGCTGATCAACGGCGCGAACCCTGTGGTGGAGCGCATGGCGACCAGCTCGCCCTATGGCTACGGCAAGGTCCGCATGTGGGGCACGCTCGGATTTGCCGCCGGCACCCAGGTGGCAGGGCTGGTCTACGACTATTTCTCGCCCGAGTCGCTCTACGTGCTCTTCATCGGCGCCATGGTGGTCTGTATCATCGGCTTTTTGGGCACGCAGCCCCGCATCCCCGAGGCCGAGGTCGCAAACGTTGCGTCCGACGGCGAGCCCGTCTCCATGCGGGACCTTGTGACCAATAAGAAGTTTCTCTATTACCTCGTGATCGAGATGCTCCTGTGCGGGGTCACGGGAGGCGCCTATTCCTTCATTCCGTCCTATCTCACGAACCTGGGGCTGCCCGCGGCGACCGCCTCGACCATTCTCTCGGTCGCGGTGGTCTGCGAGCTGCCGCTCATCCTCCTGTCCGCCAAGTTCATGGACAAGGTGCCCAATAAAACGCTCCTTATGTGCTGTTTCGGCATGCTGGTCGTGCAGACGCTTATCTACGGGCTGGCCCTGCCGCTGCCCCTCATCATCGTTGCGACTTTCATCGGCAAGCATCCGCCCGCGATGCTCAACATCATGACCAACATGAAGGTCGTCAATACCATCGTGGACCCGCGCCAGCAGATCACGGGCCTCGCCCTGGCCAAGGCGGCGCAGAACTTGGGCACCATCATCGCCAACAACATCTGCGGCCGCATGATCGATGCCTTCGGCTACCCGCCCATGTTCTGCTTCCTTTTGGGGATGGCGGCGGCGGGCATGCTTTTGTCCCTGCTTTTCCAAGTGCCCTCGGGCAACGACAAGAAGCTCTTCAGCTAGGAGACCCCATGCAGCTGCAACTGACCTTCGACCACGGCAAGCGTTTCGAGCTCATCGACGCCATCGACCGCTATGGTGACTCCGTCGATATCGTCGAGATCGGCTACCCGGAACTTGTGACCTTCGGTCTCGACCTCGTGAGCGAGGTCCACGAGCGTCATCCCGACCTTAAGCTGTGCGTGGACGCCAAGGTCTTCCACGGCGGCACGGGCATCACGCGACGCTGCTTTCAGGCGGGGGCCCATATCGTGACGGTGCTCGCTGCGGCGCCCGACCCTGTGATCTCCCAGATGGTCCGCCATGCGCACGACTACGGCGGCAAGATCATGTGCGACATGGATGGCTATAAGCGTCCCGGTGGCCGTACGGCGGAGGTGGACGGCCTAGGTGTGGACTATGTGAGCATCGCCTCAGGCTATCTGATGGAGCACGAGTACGACCTGCACAAGCCGCAGCGCCGCTCGCTCTTCCAGCTGCAGCCGCTCGACCTGGCCGGCGCCGTCAAGCGCAACCTGATCCACGCAGGCCTGGCTATCGGCACGGGCATCAACGAGTCCAACATTCGTGAGGTGATGGAGCTCGATCCCGCCATCGTGATGGTGGGCCGTGGCATCCTCGCCGCCGACGATCCCGTGGCCGCCGCGTGCCGCCTCAAGGAGCTGGCTGGAGAGGCTAGTCCTCCGGGACGATGATCTCCTTGCAGATGAAGGTGCCATCTGCGTATTCGTAGTGGTAAATGATGCAGTTGGCACCGCTCTTGAGCTCCGCCTCGCGCACCACCTCTGGCCGGTAGAAGAATGACGTGGCGCTGCCGCGCGAGCCGACCACGAGCGCCTCATGGATATCCGGGCGGTCCGCGATCGCCTTGAGCGTGCGGTACATGCGGTCCGCGATATCCGCCCGCGCCTCGCCGCCGTAGGGGACGTAGTAGGTGTCGGCCTCGGGGTCGAGCATGCTGGGTTGCAGACACTGGTCCTTACCCTCGAAGGAGCCGAAACCCGCCTCGCGCAGGCCTTTGAGCCGCAGGTAGGGGAGGGCGTCTTTCCCGATTTCGGAAAGAAGGATCTCGAGCGTGGTCGAGGCGCGGAAGGACGTGGAGCAGAAGGCGTGGTCGGGATTGATGCCGAGTGCCGCGAGGGTGCAGCCGCAAACGTGGGCCTGGACGATGCCGCGCTCGGTGAGGGGCGAGTCGCACCAGCCCTGGACCTTGTTCTGAGCGTTGAAGAGCGTCTCGGCATGGCGGACCAGCCAGGTGGTCTTGGGGGCTGCAGGGTCGACGGCGGGGCCGTCGGGCGTGTCGAGAGCCGCATCGCCCGCACCATGCATGAGAGAGAAATCGATTGCGGTCGCGTCGGGCACACTATCGGCCGGGACGTCGGGCTCGAAGAGGTCGACGCAGGAGAAGTGCCCCGTCTCCTCGTCGAACTCCACGGTGAAGATACTGCAATTCTTGATACCGGGATGATACTTGACGGGACTCCACTCGGCGATGGCGCGACAGAAGTTGGCGACGGCGGCGCCATGGGACACGGCGAGGGCGACCTGCACATCGGGGCGTCGCATGAGCTCCGTCAGGGTTGCCACCATGCGGTCGGCCACGTCCTGTTGCGCGTCACCGCCGAACTGGACGAACTTGTCCCCAAAGGGGAGCGAGGGGTTGAGGTAGGAGTCCTTGCCCTCGTAGGAGCCGAAGCTGAACTCGCGCAAGCCCCAGACGCGCTCATAGGGGAGGGGCGTGCCGTCCGCGGTCAGACATGAGGTGACGGTCTCGGCGGTGTCGCAGGTTCGCTCGTAGGGCGAGCAGAAGACGTGGTCGGGTGCCGCTCCGATCTGGGCCAGATGGTTGCCGGCGGCACGGGCCTGCGCCACGCCCAGGCGGGTGAGCGGCGCATCGGAGGCACCCTGGTCGACCTTCTGCACGTTGAAGAGGGTCTGGCCGTGCCGCATCAGGTACAGGGTCTTCTTCACGGGAGCCTCCTGATCGTGTCCGCCGTGTCGGCTACGATTATAGGTGGCGCGGGGGCTTAACTCATTTGTCTTGGCTCTCGATACTGTCTAGACAATATTTTCTAGACAATAAATTCTAGAAAATATATTCTAGAAACAGAATTCTATAGGAGGTCTCAATGGACCCTGGGACGAAGCGGAGGCCGACATGGGATTTATCGCACGGGAAAAGGACCTTGCTTTTTTCGAGCGCTGTTACAAGAACCGAAAAGCGCAGCTGGTGGTCCTGTATGGACGCAGACGTGTAGGCAAGACGTCGTGTCTGCGGGAGTTCGCAAAGGACAAACCTCACGTGTGGTACTCCTGCACCAAGGACACGGACGCCATTCAGGTGCGTAGACTCGCCCAGAGGATTTCCGCCCGGCTGCCGGAGACCGTGCGCACACTGGGGGGCATCGATAGCTGGGAGAGGGCGCTCAGGTCCATTCCGCAGCTCGACATGCCTGGCCGCAAGCTGGTAATCCTTGATGAGTTCCCTTATGCGGTCGCCAGCAACAAGGCGCTGCCGTCGATTATGCAGAATGTCTGGGACGAACTGCTGTCGCATGAGGATGTCATGATCGTGCTCAGCGGCAGCTCAATCGGTTTTATGGAAGACAATTTGCTGGGAGAGGGCAATCCTCTCTATGGCCGTGCGACGGGCATTTGGAAAATGGAGCCACTCAGCTATTCGGATGCCGTCAAGTTCTTCCCAAGCTACACGCCGCAACAAAAGCTCGAGGCATATGGGATTCTTGGCGGCATTCCCTATTACCTCGAACAGTTTGACCCCGACGAGGATGTTCGTACCAATGTGTGCGACTATGTCCTCGCGCGAGGCTGTCCGCTTTACACCGAGGTGAATTTCCTCTTGCGAGAGGAACTTCAGGAACCGTCGACATACAACGCAGTCCTTGATGCGGTGGCGGCCGGAGAGACCCAGCTGGGCAAGATTGCACAAAAGGGCATGCTGGACACTTCCTCTGCTAACACCTATCTGCGCAGATTGGAAAGCCTGCGCATCCTCGAGCGAGAATTCAGCGTACAGATGGGGGCTCAGGAACGTACCAAGAAGGGTCGCGGGCTCTGGCGCGTGAACGACAACTACGTGCGCTTCTGGTATGCGGCCGTTGCCCCGTATGTGTCCGAGCTCGATCAAGGTGACGTAGAAGGCGTGTGGGAGCATGTCATAGCACCGAATATCAACGACCTGCTCTCCCGTCCGTTTGAGGACGTGTGCCGCCAGTGGGTGCGTCGTCGCAACATCGAGGGCGACCTTCCCTTCAGGTATCGCGTCCTGGGCAGATGGTGGCAGGATGCGAACGAGATAGACATCGTCGCTTTGGGAGATAGGGCCACTCATCTCCTAGGTGAATGCAAGTTTTGGAAGGAGCCCGTGGACGCATCTGTCCTCAGCGAGCTTGAGGATAAGCAGGAAAGCTTCTTCCGCGAGGGTGATGGGTACCTATATCTGTTCGCCAAGAACGGTTTTATCGACGGCGGTGCCTTTGCTGACGGCAATCCGAAAATTCATCTGGTGGAGGCGGAGCGACTCGAGGAGTAGGGGGTGATGCTCCGTGCTTCGGACCTACACGGTATCGGTGAGGAAGCTTGTCGAGTTCCTGCTGCGCTCGGGCGATATCGCGCCGGCGACCTCCGCCGCGGCTCAGCTCGAGGCCATGCAGGCGGGTAGCGATGTGCATCGGCGCCTGCAAGCCATGGCCGGTTCGTCCTATCAGGCCGAGGTCACGCTTGCCCATACCTTCTACTTTCCCTCCGGCGACTTCGTTTCCGAGGCGCTTCGGCTGGACATCGCGCCGGAGACGGTGGAGCAGACGGACCCGCACGGCTTCTACATCACGGTCGAGGGCCGTGCCGATGGCGTGGTCGAGCAGGCGTCGGGCGTCATGATCGACGAGATCAAGGGCACCTATGCGGATGTGGGCGAGATCACGGCACCGCTTGCGCTCCACGACGCACAGGCCCGCTGCTATGCCTACCTCTATCTGCGCAGCATGCAGGGACGGCAGGGCCCCGGCGCTGATTGCGGTTCCGTCCGCGGTAACAGCTCTGCCCGCGGGCTCAGCTCCGCGAGCGGTACCAGCTCCGCACCTGCCTTTGTCTACCGCAATCTTCCCATCGCGGTGCGCCTGACCTACGTGGGTTTGGAGACAGGGGAGGTTCGGCGCCTGATGGCGACCTATTGGTATCAGGAGCTGGAGGATTGGTTCTTCGACCTGCTCCGCCGCTACCACCGATGGATTGCATGGCAGGCGCGCCATGTCGCGCGGCGGGTTGAGCGGCTGCGCAAGCTTGAGTTTCCGTACGCCTACCGACAGGGCCAGCGCGAACTGGTCGAGGAGGTCGGAAGGTCGATTGCGCGGGGCGGCACCCTCTACCTCCAGGCGCCGACGGGATCGGGTAAAACGGTCGGTACCGTCTATCCCGCGCTGGCGGCACTGGGCCATGGGGAGGGTGACCGTGTCGTCTACCTGACGGCCAAGACCATGGCGCGACAAGCGGTGCTTTCGTGCCTCGACCTGCTCGAACGGCAGAGTGCCGGCGTGCTTGCGGTGCAGCTTACGGCAAAGGACAAGATCTGTCCGCTCAAGACCGGCCGCAGCGGCGCGAGCGTGCGAAGTGCGGGGCAGACCACGCCTTGCAACCCCGTTGAGTGCCCCTATGCGCGCGGCCACTTCGATCACATCAACGATGCCGCCTTTGACGTGCTGACCCGTGCGCGGGATGGGCTGGCCGTCGATCGCGTGGCCGTGCTTGCCGTGGCCGAGCGGTATCGCGTCTGCCCCTACGACCTGCAGCTCGAAGTAGGAGACTGGGCCGATGTGATCGTGGGCGACTACAACTACGTCTTCAGCCCATCGGCCTCGCTGCGCTGCCTGGGGGAGGAGTCGGAGCGGGCGATTCTCTTGGTCGACGAGGCGCACAACCTCGTCGACCGGGCGCGGGAAAACTACAGCGCGGACCTGACGGGAGGGGAGTTCCGCAGAGTCATCGACGTGCTTTCTGGCGGCTCGCACACCCAGTCGCTTGCGTATGCCCAGCCGATTGATGCTCACGCTCAACCCAAGACGCTCGCCTCTCTTCTCGCCAAAGCTGCGGCGTGGTTTGGAGGGCGGCAGGCCCGTCTATCCGATGGCGGGCAGGGCGCACACAAGGCCTACCGGGTACAGAAGGGCTTTGGCAATCTTCCCGCTCTGCTGGAGGAGCTGGTGCCGGCGCTGCAGTCCCATCTCGATCAAGTGCCTGCTGAGGAACAGGTTGCCGACCCCTATATCCTGACGCGAAATCTCACGATGCGAATCTTGGCTTTCCAGGGTGCGCTCGGACGAGCGACGGATACGGACGGCTACATCCTCTATGAGGAAGCGCTCCCAGGGGGCGATACGCGCGCGAAGGTCTTCTGCGCCGACCCGAGCGGAGAGGTCGGCGATCGGCTCGGATCGGTGCGCGCCGCCGTGCTCTTCTCGGCCACGCTGCTTCCGCTCGACTACTACCGCAAGCTGCTCGGCGCTGGCTCGGATGACCGGGCTGCGATTGCCGAGTCCTGCTTTGATCCATCGTATCGTCTCGTGCTGATCGGTAACGACGTCGCCATGCGCTATAGCAAACGTGACCGGGGCCAATATGTGCGCGTCGCTCGCTACATCCAGTCGGCAGTAACGACGAAAAAGGGCAACTACCTCGTCTTTCTTCCCTCATACCGCGTGTTGGAGGAGGTGGCGGCGGCACTCGACGGGCTTCTGCCTGCGGACGTGCGGGTCGTGAAACAGGGCGGCCGCATGAGCGAGGCCGCGCGCGAGAAGTTCCTCTCGGCATTCCGCGGGCGGCAGACCGATGCGGCTGAGGCTGCACGCAGCTTGCCTGCGGCGCGCAGGGGTACGCCCGAAGACGACGCTCCTGGTGGCGCGGGAGTGCTCGGCCTCTGCGTGCTCGGCGGCTATTTCGCCGAGAGCATCGACCTGCGCGGCGACGCGCTTATCGGCGTGATCGTGGTGGGGGTGGGGCTGCCCGGCATCAGCGCAGAGCGCGACCTGGTGCGCGAGCAATTCGAGGGGGAGGGCGAGGATGGCTTCGCCTATGCCTACACCTACCCCGGCATGACCAAGGTCCTGCAGGCGGCGGGCCGCCTGATCCGCACGGAGCACGACCGCGGCGTCGTGCTCCTGCTCGATGAGCGCTTCGACTCTCCTACGTATCGCGCGCTTTTCCCGCAAGAGTGGGGGAGTCCGCAGGACTGCATGGTCAACACCGTCGGCTCACACATTGCGAGTTTCTGGCACGGTCTTCCCGGCAGCTAGGAGAGATGGCGGCAGATGAAGCGGTCGACGATAGCGTTGACCTCGTCGGTCCAGAACTCCGCATTGCCGTGGTCCGCGCCGCGCAGCAGGTAGAGCTCTGTCTCCTTACCGCACTCACGCAGGCGGCGGTAGAGCGCCACAGAGCAGGTCGTGTTGACGGTGCGGTCCTTAGTGCCGTGGAGGATGAGCACGGGCGGGACGGGTGTAGCCTCATCAATATTACACTCGACGGAGAGCAGACGCATCAGGTCGGGACGCTCGCGGAGGTTGGTGCCGCCCATCTCCATGCCTTCGGGGCTGGTCGGCAGGTTGTGATCGACAGTGGTGGGATTGGAGTCGTCGGCCATCACGCTCACGGAGCCGTAGTAGTCGATCACGCAGCTGACCTCGGCGGAGATGCCGGGATAGAGGTTTTCCTCCTCGCCCTGCCAGAAGGAGGCGTAGACCGCCGTGTGGCCGCCTGAGGAATTGCCGGCGAGCACGATGCGACTGGGGTCGATGCCATATTCGGCGGCGTGGGACCGCAGGAAGCGCACGGCGTTGCGCGCGTCGACGATGGGACAGGGGAAGGTCGCCTCGTCCGAGCCGCGGTACTCGACGAGCGCCGCCACATAGCCGAGCGCCGCCATGCGCGCGAGCTGGGGAATATCGTGGTAGATGTTCTGCTTGCGCCAGGCCGAGCCCTGCACATACACGAAGCAGGGCAGCGAACGGGGCGTGGGGTTGTTGCGCGTGCGGGGTTTGAGGATTTGCAGGCGGAGCGTCCGGTCGCCATAGGTGGCGTATGCGACGTCGGGCAGGTAGTCGACCTGCGGCTCATCGCCGGTGGTATCGAGCCAAACGGCACCTTCCACCTCGTCGGTGAACTCGGGAATCTCCTCATATGACCAGGCTTTGACTTCCATGGGCCTCCTTTACGGCGGGACGCGGGTCGTTTCATATCATATCGCGGGGGCGGTCGAGACGGCGGCGCATGAGGCGTCGAACGCTTCTGTGGGCAGCTGTGCGGAGGGCTAAGCGAGCGGCCTTGGAAACCGATACAGACTGTAATGGGGTGGAAACAGCCACTCGTTTTCGGGGTTGTTGCGAGCGGCCGTGCGTGGGGGGAAGCGGGATGTCCGGCGGTATATAGTGTGGGAAATTTCCCGTCCGACGTCCCGAGGAGGATCTCCATGCCCACCAACTTTGCCGCCATCGGCGAACGTATCCGCGGTATCCGCGAGTCGTGCGATATCTTGCCCGAGGAGATGGCCGACGAGCTGGGCGTGGACCTTGCGACCTACGAGAGCTGGGAGGAGACGGGCAAGGACGTGCCCATCTCGGCCGTCTACCACATCGCCACGATGGCCAATATGGACATGAACGAGATCCTGACCGGCAACGCCGCCCGCCTCAGCACCTACCACGTCGTGCCCGCGGATGAGGGCCTCGAGGTCGACCGCCTGCCCGGCTATCACTTCCAGGACCTGGCCTGGCGCTATTCGCACAAGATCATGCAGCCCCTGGTCGTGACGCTCGACCCCTCCGACGAGCCGGCCGCGCTCGTCACCCACGAAGGGCAGGAGTTCAACTATGTGCTCGAGGGGTCCATGGTCGTCACCTTCGACAATAGGGAGTTCGAACTCCACGAGGGCGACTCCATCTATTTCAACCCCATGCACCGTCACGGTCAGCGCTGCCTGGGCGACAAGCCGACCAAGTTCCTGACCATCATCGCGGAGTAGGGGAAACGTGGACTACATACTCAAGAAATACTGTCCCCGTATCGACTTCGACTCCTACGAGGACTTTGCCGAGAACTTCCGGATCGACGTGCCGGACAACTTCAATTTCGGCTACGACGTGGTGGACGAGTGGGCCCGCGTGGAGCCCGACAAGAAGGCCCTCGTCTGGATCGACGACGACGGCGACCACCGCGAGTTCACGTTCACGGACATTTCGCGCCTGTCCAACCGCATTGCCAACAGCTTCGTGGCGCTGGGCATCAAGAAGGGTGACGTCGTCCTGTCCATCCTGCGCCGCCGCTGGGAGTACTGGGTGCTGGCCTCCGCCATGTGCAAGATCGGCGCCACCATCGTGCCCGCCACCATCCAGCTGACCCGGAAGGACATCGCCTACCGTGCCAACACGGCCGAGGTCACGGCCATCGTCTGCGTGAACGACGACTACGTCTGCGACCAGACCGAGCTGGCTTTGGCCGAGAGCCCCACGGTTAAGCACAAGATCGTGGTGGCCGGCGAGCGCGAGGGCTGGGTCTCCTTCGACAAGCTGCTGGAGGAGGGCCCTGAGGAGTGGGTGCGCCCGACGGGCGAGGCCGCGACCAAGCTCGACGACATCATGCTCATGTACTTCACGAGCGGTACGACCGGCAATGCCAAGGCGGTCATGCACAGCTACAAGCACCCGCTCGGCCATATCGTCACGGCCAAGTACTGGCAGCAGGTCCAGGAGAACTGTCTGCACATGTCCGTGACGGACTCCGGCTGGGCAAAGTTCGGCTGGGGCAAGATCTACGGTCAGTGGATCTGTGGCGCCACCGTCTTCTGCTACGACATGAAGAAGTTCGTGCCCGCCAAGCTCCTGCAGGTCATGCAGGACTTCGACCTGCGCACCTTCTGCGCGCCGCCCACGATGTACCGCTTCATGCTGCAGGAGGACGTCGAGAAGTACGACCTCTCGTCCATCGTCAATTTCGCGACCGCGGGAGAGCCGCTCAACGCCGACGTCACCATCCGTTGGGAGCGTTTCACGGGCAAGCGTATCCGCGAGGGCTTCGGCCAGAGCGAGGGCCCGGCGCTGATCGCCAACTTCCCCTGGGTAGAGCCCCATCCCGGCTCCATGGGCAAGCCCAACCCGCTTTGCCACATCAAACTCCTCGACGACGACGGCCGCGAGGTGGAGGACGGCGAGGAGGGTGCGATCTGCATCACCCAGCTCAAGAGTGCCTACCCGCCTGGGCTTTTTGTAGGCTATTGCAACAATCCCGAGAAGACGGCCGAGGCGGTCGGCGGTGACTACTACAACCTGCACGACATGGCCTGGCGCGACAGCGACGGCTACTACAGCTTCGTGGGCCGTAACGACGACGTGATCAAGTGCTCGGGTTACCGCATCGGCCCCTTCGAGGTCGAGAGCGCTCTGGTCGCCCATCCAGCGGTCGTGGAGTGCGCCGTTACGGCTACGCCCGACCCCAAGGGCATCCGCGGCAACGTGGTCAAGGCGACAATCGTGTTGGCCCGCGGCTACACACCCTCCGACGAGCTCACGCGCGAGCTGCAGAACCACGTCAAGCGCACGACAGCGCCCTACAAGTACCCGCGCGTGGTTGAGTACGTGGACGAGCTGCCCAAGACGGTTGGCGGCAAGATCAAGCGCAAGCTTATCCGTCACAACGACGGTGTGAAGGACGAGTAAGGCAATGGGACACTAGGGGCGGACGCTAGGGAAACGTCCCCTAGTGTCCCGGGAAACGTCCCCTACTGTCCGCCCTCGTGTCCGAGCCTATTGCGCCATCTGCTTGCGGATATCGGCGATTTCCGCCTGGATATCGTCGCGGCGGCGTTCGGCATCCGCGAGCTGTCGCTCGATGTCCTTCAGGGCCTCGTCCGACTCGGCAGTCGTTTTCTTGAACTCGAGGTAGTTGATGTCGTCCTCGGCGCGTTCGATGGCGCGCTCCTTGCCCTCGATGACCTTCTCCATGCGCTCGCACCAGGCGGCGTGGCGCTTCTCCCAGTCGGCGTGGCTGCGCTCGCGGGCTGCGGCGCGCTCGGCCCAGAAGGGGTCCTGGGCCGAGCGGAACTGAGCCCAGAGCTCCTCGTCGCGACGGTGGCCGGCAGAACCGGCGGCCTTCCACTCGTCGGTCAGCGACTTCATCTCGTCCGCAGCGCCGCGGGAATAGTCCTTGGCAGCCGTAATCTGCGCCGCATGCTCGATGAGGGCCTGCTTGCGCGACGCGGCTTCCGCCTGCTGGCCGCGGCGCTGCTCGTAGTTCTCGTGCTGGGCGGCGAAGAACTCGTTGCGCGTGCCGTTGAACTTCTTCCAGAGCTCCTGGTCGTCGCGGCGGCCGGCGGAGGGGGCCTGCTTCCAGCGGTCCATCAGGGCCTTCATGCGCTCGCTGCCGTGACGGAAGTCGCGCTCGGCGAGCACTGCCTCGGTCTCGGCGATGAGCTGCTCCTTGGCGGCCTTGCCCTGGGCCTGCTGCTCCTCGCGGCCGGCGTAGAACTCGTGGCGGGCGCCGTGGAAGGACTCCCAGAGCTCGGCCTCGCGGGGGACGTGCCAGGCACGAATCTTGCGCCACTCCTCCATGAGGTCGTTCATCCTCTGCGCGTTGGCGCTGCCCCGGTCGCCCGTCTCGGCGATCTTCTTTGCCTCGTCGGCGAGCTTGGCCTTGTGGGCGAGGTCGGCCTCGAGGGTCGCCAGGGGCTCGTGGTCCTTGTTGCAGCCGAAGCCGTAGTCGGTGCGGCCGCCGGACTTGCGCGGGTGCTGCCAGGAGAGGACCTGCCAGGTGCCGTCGATCTCGATGCCCAGCCAGCGGCCGTGGCCGTCGGCCTCGCTCTCGGGGTGGGTCAGCTCGCCCGCGCGGTCGTGGGCGTCGTAGAGGACCTCGGCGATGCGGGCGCCAGAGGGCTCATGGAATTTGACGGTGGTCTTCGCGTACTCGTCGCCGAAATCGGGGACTGTCTTCCAAACGGCCATGAATCCTCCTGGGGCCAAGGTTCAGCGTGCAGGCAAGATTATGCCACCGACCTGCAGTCTCGTATGGCCGTAAGGGCAACTTTTTCGCGTGAGCGTTTGGTCGATTGCGTAGGAATTGACGCCAACCGCCAGTTGGCGTCAAACCGAAACGCCAATCGCCAATTGGCGTATATCAAAATTATTAACCATCTACCTGCATCTATACGCGTTATTGCAGGTAGATGGTTTTCGACACCAACCGCCAGCTGGCGTCAAATTTGGCCGTAGAAGGATGAAAAGAGCCATCTAGTTGACGCCAACTGGCGGTTGGCGTCATGGGAGGCGATCCGTATGGCAGCCGGCAGGGGCCGACGGGGGCCGATGAGCGTCGTACGGCAGCCGACAGGGGGATGGGCGCTCTTGGCTAGTCCTCAAAGGGGAAGTGGTAGGGCAGACCCAGCTCGTCGCGGACGGTGATGAGGTCCTTCTGGACACCGGCGCCCACGGGCACGCCCTTGTCCTTGCGGTCCTGCCAGGCCAGCCACTCCTTCTCGCCGGCGGTGTAGATGCGGTCCTGGCCAGGCGCCTTCTCGGAGGCACGCAGGGCGCGGCAGATGTCGCCTGCGGTCTTCTTAAAGACGTCGAGCCCGCAGAAGGCCTCGGGATCCACGACGAAGAAGAAGTGCCCCAGGTGGTACATCTGCGGGTTGCCGGCCTCGTCGACGCCGGTGAGCGCCTTCATGAACTGGCCGCCCGTGAGTGCGGCCGAGAGGATCTCGACGACCGCGGCGTAGCCGTAGCCCTTGTAGCCGGCAGTCGCGTCGCCCACGCCGCCCAGGGGAGCGAGCGCCGCCGTGCCCGCCACGAGGTCGTCCAGAATCTTCTTGCTGTCGGTCTCGGTGCCGCCGTCCTCGGTGACCACGCATCCTGCTGGCGTCTCCTTGCCCTCGCGAGCGTAGTACTCGATGCGGCCGCGCTGGACGATGGAGGTGGCGCAGTCGATGCAGAAGGGGAAGTCCTCGTCGGTCGGGAAGGCGAAGGTGAGGGGGTTTGTGCCCATCATGTTCTCGACGCCGAAGGTGGGCGCGATGGAGGGGCGGGCGTTGGTGCCGGTGAGGCCCAGCAGGCCCTCCTTGCTGGCCATGGTCGCCCAATAGCCGGCGATGCCGTAGTGGGTGGAGTTCTTGATGGCTCCGCCGGCCATACCGCACCTCTTGGCCTTGTCGATCAGCATCTCCATCATCTTGTGGCTCGCGACCATGCCCATGCCGTCGTGGGCGTCCATCACCACGGTGGTCGGCGTCTCCTTCACGATCTCGATCTCGGTCACGGGCTTGAGCGTGCCCTTCTTGATGCGGTCCAAGTAGATGGGCTTGAAGCGGTTGCTGCCATGGCTCTCGATGCCGCGGCGATCGGACTCCATCAGCACGTCGGCGCAGATCTCGGCGTCCGCGCGGGGCACCCCGTAGCGCTCGAAGGCGTCGACCATGAAGTCACCGATCATCTTCCAGGGGACGTACGGACGGGTCTCTTCAGCCATGGCGGTTCCTTTCTCCTACGAGCTCACAACCGTTTCCCACCTTACGCGCTATGCTTGTCCCTGGCAATTTAAGCGTCGGCGAAAGGGAGACACGCTATGGCCAAAAAGGACTTCAATGCGCTCGCGCTCGAACTCCACCGGGAGCACCGGGGCAAGATCGCGGTGGACAGCAAGGTCACGGTCGAGACCATGGACGACCTTTCAACGGCCTATACCCCCGGCGTCGCCGAGCCCTGCCGCCGAATCGCCGCAAACTCCGACGACGTCTATACCTACACGGACAAGGGCAACCTGGTCGCGGTCGTCACGGACGGCACGGCGGTGCTGGGCCTGGGCGACATCGGGCCGCTCGCCGGCATGCCCGTGATGGAGGGCAAAGCAATCCTTTTCAAGGAGTTCGCGGGCATCGACGCTTTCCCGATTTGCCTGGATACCAAGGACCCCGATGAGATCGTCGAGACGGTCAAGCGCATCGCCCCCAGCTTTGGCGGCATCAACCTGGAGGACATCTCCGCGCCGCGCTGCTTTGAGATCGAGAGCCGTCTGCGCCAAGAGCTCGACATCCCCGTCTTCCACGACGACCAGCACGGTACCGCAATCATCGTGGCGGCCGGTCTCACCAACGCCCTACGCCTGGTGGGCAAGAAGCTTGAGGATGTGCGCATCGTCTTCTCGGGCGCCGGCGCGGCAGGCATTTCGATTGCGCGCCTGCTTCTGCAGCTGGGCGCCCACGATATCGTGATGAGCGACAAGAAGGGCCTGCTCGCCCCCGGCGAGGACTGGATGAACCCCGCCCAGGCCGAAATGGCGGAGCGTACCAACCCGCGCCAGCTGCATGGCACCCTCGCCGACGCCATCAAGGACGCCGACGTCTTCATCGGCGTGTCGGGCCCCGGCGTGCTCTCGACCGAGATGGTCCGCACGATGGCGCATGACGCGATTGTTTTCGCCATGGCCAACCCCACGCCCGAGATCATGCCTGAGGACGCCAAGGCGGGTGGCGCGCGCGTCGTGGCGACCGGCCGCTCCGACTATCCCAACCAGATGAACAACGTGCTCATCTTCCCGGGCATCTTCCGCGGAGCACTCGACGCCCGTGCGACCGACATCAGCGACGGTATGAAGATGGCTGCCGTCAAGGCCCTGTCCGGTGTCGTGACCGACGAGGAGCTGTCCGAGGACTATATCTTCCCCAATGCCTTCGATAAGCGCGTGCCGCAGATCGTGGCCGCGGCGGTCGCCGAGGAGGCCCGCCGCGAGGGCATCGCCCGCGCCTAAGCGAGTGCCACGAAGGCCTGCTCCAGGTCGGCGAGGATGTCTTCGACGTTCTCGAGGCCGCAGGACAGGCGGACCAGGCCGGGCCAGGCGCCCGCGGCCACCAGCTGCTCGTCCGTGAGCTGGCGGTGCGTGGAGCTCGCCGGGTGCAGCACGCAGGTCTGCGAATCGGCCACATGGACTTCCTGCGAGATCATGTGCAGGCCATCCAGCAGCTGGGCCGCGCGGTCGCGGCTGCCGCCCTGGGTGCCCTTGCCGTCGCCCACGACGAAGCTGATCACACCGCAGCAGCCGTCGGGCAGGTACTTCTCGGCCAGGTCGTGGTCGGGGCTTGAGGGCAGGTCGGGGAAGTTCACGGAGTCGACCTCGGGGCGGTCCTCAAGCCAGGCGGCGACGCGGCGTGCGTTGGCCACATGGCGTTCCATGCGCAGGGGCAGGGTCTCGAGAGTCTCGTTGAGGATGAAGGCGTTCGTCGCGGGCGGGTAGACGCCCAGGTCGCGCATCATCTGCATGCGGGCCTTCATGATGAAGGCGATCTTGCCGTAGTCGCGTGTGTACACGGTGCCGTGGTAGCTCTCGTCGGGCTCGGTGAACTCGGGGAACCTGCCTGAAGCCGCCCAGTCGAAGCGGCCGGAGTCTACCACGACGCCGCCCACGGTCATGGCGTGGCCGTCCATGTACTTGGTGGTGGAGTGCACGATGATGTCGGCGCCCCACTCGATCGGGCGGCAGAGGGCCGGGGTGGGGAAGGTGTTGTCCACCACGAGCGGCAGGCCTGCCTCGTGGGCCGCCGTGGCGAAGGTTTCGATGTCGAGGACGGTGAGCGCGGGGTTGGCGACCGTCTCGCCGAAGACGAGCTTGGTGTTGGGCCTGATCGCGGCGGCGATCTCCTCCTTCGTGGCGCGCGGGCTCACGAAGGTCGACTCGATGCCCAGCTTGGGCAGGGTGACGGAGAAGAGGTTGATGGTGCCGCCGTAGATGGACGAGGACACGACGCAGTGGTCGCCCGCGTGGCAGAGGTTGGTGACGGCGATGAAGGTCGCCATCTGACCGGAGGTGGTGAGCATCGCAGCCGCGCCGCCCTCGAGCGCCGCGATTTTCTGCTCCACCGCTGCACAGGTCGGGTTGGAGATGCGGCTGTACATGTGGTTGAGTTCGGGATGGTCGAAGAGCTCGGCCACGGCGTCGGTGGTGTCGTAGTGGTAGGTGGTGGAGAGGGCGATGGGCAGGCAGCGAGGCTCGCCGTTTTTGGCCTGGTAGCCGCCATGGATGGCCGTGGTATCGAGATGCATGGGAAGTCCCTTCGTTGTTTATGGACGCAGACAAGACTAGCGCCTCCCCATGCCACGTGTGTGCCAAAATAGGCGAGTGGCCGCAGACGGCTTCCGCATTGCCGCCATGGGCCGCAACAACGAACCATTCGCAACGTTCACCGCGGCTGCTTGTCTATTCCCCGGAGGTTGTGCATCATGATTGATGAAATTCGTGAGCTGCTCGAGGTTCCCGATCCCGCGCTAGCGGAGCGCGTCGCGAGCTCCGAACGGCCCTGGCACGGCAGGATCTATGATGTGGAGACCGACGACGTGATCTGTCCGGATGGCAGCCATGGCTATCGCGAGATTGCGCGCCACCATGGGGGTGCTGGTGTCGCGGCGGTCAAGGACGGAAAGATCTGTCTCGTGCGGCAGTGGCGCGTCTCGGCCGGGCGTATGACGCTCGAGATTCCCGCCGGCCGTCTGGATGAGGGGGAGACCCCGGATGTTTGCGCCGCGCGCGAGCTGACTGAGGAGACGGGCTATGTGGCCGACCGGGTCGAGCTGGTCGCGCACTCCATGGGCGCCATCGGCTTTACCGATGAGTGCACCCATGTCTACCGTGCTATCGGCCTGCGCAAGTCCGAGGCCCATCCCGACGAGGGGGAGTTTGTCGGTATCGTCTGGCTGCCTGTCGACGACGTGGTCGAGGCGATTCACACGGGCCTCATTCGCGACTCCAAGACGATCGTGGCTGCCTTCGATGCAGCCCTGCGTGCAGCCGACTAGGACTCAACTGACTAGCGCACAACCGACCTCCGCGCCGCCGTCTCGCGTGTAGCCGTTCCACGCGCCTCCGCCTTCCGCGTGTAGTGTTATCATCAACCCCGTGACCGCGCCCTTAGCTCAATGGATAGAGCACCGGTCTTCTAAACCGTAGGTTGCCGGTTCGAGTCCGGCAGGGCGCACCAA
>OMXZ01000078.1 GCA_900315165.1 uncultured Actinomycetes bacterium
CGGCATGCCGGTGAGCTCCGCCGCCTGCCGCCTGACCTCGGCCGCGTCGCGCCTCACCTCGTCGAGCCCGTACGACACGCCCTCCATCGCCTCGGCGAGATCGAGCGCGTCCACGCCGGACTCGCGAACCGCCTTGGCAATCGCGTTGAGGGCGTGGGTCGACTGGTTGAGGAGGTGGCCGAGAGAGCGCACGTTGCGTACGTAGGCGGCTAGGGTCCTGCGATCCAGGACGAGGACGCCCGCGGCCGCGCCATCGGGTGTTGCGGCGCCAGCACGGGCGAGGAGGCGCACCGTGTCGGAGACGGTGGTGCCGAGCGAGTCGGCGAGCGATTGCAGCGAGGACATCTCCTCATCGGAGAGCATGACGTGGAGCTGGACGGGTCTGGGCATGGTCCTCCCTGAGACGGGTTCTATATGTACAAGGGGTCATGCCAATCCTAGGGGCGCGGGGGCTCCCCCGCATGCGACACCCATGACACGCTGTCATGGGTGAGCGTGACGAGACGACGAGGGGATGGCAGGAAGAGGGGACTTGGGGAGGAGCTACGGCGACGATGACAAGACCCCTCAAAAGGACATCCCCGAGGAGGCTCGGACGAGCTATTCCATGGACTTGTACATGGAATAGGCAGCTTGCTATTACGGGCCCTCATGGTTGGTGGACGGCCCTTATGAATCACCACTAATATCATGTGTAGACTTACGGAAGGGGGTCCCAGCATTGTTCGTAGCCCTGGATAAGGAAGCGGATCGCCTCATCGATGCCGACGAGGCTGTTTGCCGTCCCGAGAAGGTTTGCTACATCTGTCCGTGTTGCGGAGGTGACCTGATCCTTAAGGCGGGGGAAGTGAAGGCTGCGCACTTCGCCCATCGGGAGGGTTCGGACTGCGATGACTTCACGTACGACATGAGCGACTGGCACAAGTGGTGGCGGCGTGCCTCGTGCGTGTGTCGGATGATTTCGTGAGTCAACGGTGACGCACGAAGTGGTGGATGTCCCCCGCCAAACGTGCACAGGGAGACTTTGTGAGTTGCCAGCAACGCACAATCTTGCAGTTCGAAGACACTCTCGTCATGACCCGCAACGCTTACCCACCGCTACTGCTCCGTCTAGCGCGTTTGCGAGCAAAACAACTCAACTGACAACAATCTCGCGTTGGATCATCCGTACCGCTTGACTGAATGCTATGCATCGCATAGTATAAGCGCATACTATGCAACACATAGTAATTGGAAAGGGAGACGATCGGTGGAACCGCAGTTCAAACGAGGATTCCTGGAAATGTGCGTGCTGGCGACGCTTGCGCACGGCGATTCGTATGGCTATCAGATCATCAAAGACGCGCAGGGTTCGCTGAGCGAGTACGCCCAAGAGCACGGTGGGCGCACGCGCAAGTACTACACCATAACCGAGCAAGGACGCCGGCAGCTGGCCGAATTCGCGCAGGAAGAGCAGGCCATTCAGGAGATTCTGGCATATGTGCTGAAAGGGGCAGCAAAGTGAACAAGATCGATTTCATGCTGCAATTGAACAACGCTCTGCACAAGGCGCATGTCCCGCAGAACGAGGCGCGCGATGCCGTTCAGTTCTACGCGGAATGCGTGGACGAGCGCGTCGAGGACGGCGCCACGGAAGCCGAGGCCATCGAGGAGCTGGGGAGCATCGATTCCATCGTTGAGAGTGTCGTGGCCGACTTGCCCAAAGCGGCGAGGGGAATCGGTCGCTTGGATTCGGGCAACAAGGCGTTGAAGGTGATCTTGCTGGTTCTGACGTTTCCCGTTTGGGGGAGCATCCTGGTCTCGCTCGCGCTCGTGGCCGCAGCGCTCATTGCGGTGCTCTGGTCGCTTTTGGCGGCAGCGGCAGCGCTTTGGATTGCCTGCATTACAGCAGGTCTCGCGGGTATTGCAGCGCTGGTACACGGCATGGCGAACAGCGCTGGGCAGGCCGGTGCATTGGGCTTCGGCATCGGGATTGCGCTCTCCGGTTTGGCCGTTGTGCTGCTGCCGCTTATGGTGTGCGTGTGTCGATGGCTGGCGTTTGCCACGGTGTGGCTCAGCCTGTGGGTGTCGAGGCCATTCATGAAAGCAAGCACGTACGAAAAGGGCTCGGCGTTCGCCGCGCGCGTGAAGGGCGGATGGCCGCACGTTCCGAGAACGCTGCTGGTCGTTGGCCTCGTGTTGCTCCTGCTGGGCGCTGTCGTGGCTCTGGCAGTGCTTGCGAGCTGCGGTTTTGAGCCGTGGACGCTCGCACAGGCGCCTTCGGTAAACCTGTTCGGTCAGGACGTGTACCTGTTCCATTGGGAGCCAGACGGAACCGCATTGTTCGTCGGCACGCTGTCTTAAGCGTTACGGAACGCTTCTGCGTTGCGTCTTGAAACTCGGATCGCCCCGCAGCTTCCCAGTAAGTCCGCCCTAGGTAGCTTCCGGCACACCTACCCCACTTACTGGGCGACTGGCCTTCCAGCAACTCTCTCTTCTTTGCCTTCGCGCAACCAAAGCCCCACTTACTGGGCGGCTGTCTTCCCAGTAAGTTCCATGCGGAGTCATGCGGGGTCGCCGGCATCACTTGCTATTACGGGTACTCAGGGCTGGTGGCCAGCCCTTCGCATGACGGATTTGTCATTCCAAGTGACTCGATGTGTGACTCAGACATCACGCGATGGCGCCTCTTTGGTATGACAATCCTGTCATGTTGTGGTGCTGGGATTCGGGGTTCCGGGGCGGTGAGGCAGGGCGTTCCTTGCCCGATCCGAGCCGGGGCGGAGCGTGCGTTTCGGCGCCCGCCGGGGCGGGCGCCTGCAGCCTTACGGAGTGCTCTTGGCTACGCGGCCATGGCCGCCTGCAGGTCCTCCACCATCACCTTGGCGGCGTCGCGAACCACCTGCAGGCATGCGCGCATCTCCTCGTCGGTCTTGCCCACGGCCCAGCTGGCGACGTAGCCGAAGGAGTAGCCCGAGGTGTCCAGCCCGAGCGCCGCGCTCACGGCGTAGGCCACGCTCTCGGCCTGCACCTCGCGCATGGCGCGGTCGGGCATGCCCTCGGGGTCGCCGTCGTGCAGGCGGCTGTGCGCCAGC
>OMXZ01000063.1 GCA_900315165.1 uncultured Actinomycetes bacterium
CAATCCACAGACGGAACACGTCCGTCTATACGCTCGCCCGCAAGCTAGTCACAGACGGAACGCGTCCGATCCGAAAAACTCGCAGGTCAAAGAAAATCGCAAGGCTTCCGTCTGTGGCCTCCGTAGCGAGGGCGCGAACCCGAGCGCTTCCGTCTGTGGGCGCCCGCCCATGGCAGCCTTCCGTCTGTGGGTTGAAGTTCCGGGGTGCCACCTCTGACTTCGAATACGCGAATCGATTCACTCGGTACGTTCGCGCTTGCCTCTGATTCCGCAGTTCGCCTCACCCGATACGCTGGCGCAAGACACGAGTCCGCAGTTCGCCTCACTCAGTACGCAGGCTCCCTGGAAAACACGGGAAACCCATCCGCATCAGCATTGATAATCGCAAGTAAACGGCTCACGGCAGAAGACGCTATCGCCGTGTTGGGGTCTGTCGGGGAAGGCCGCTGCGTACTCAATGAGGCAAAGTGCGGACTCGGGTCGGGAGCTGGCGTACCGAGCGAGGCAATGTGCGGACTGAGGCCGCGCGCCAGGGCAGGATACCGAGAACGGGCCCCAGAACCGGACGGTGAATCAGATGCCAGGGCAGGATACTGGTGCCAAACAGCGGAATCAGGCGCGTAATGGGGCGGGTGACTAGCGGCCGATATGATGCTCGGTCTTCTCGAGATACATCTTGACGTCGGCGGCGCGATAGAGCCTGTTGACCCGGACGCCGGGATACTCGGCCGTGCTCGCATAGCCGATCGAGACGCCGATACCATGCAGCTCGCCGAAATCCGTGGAGGCCATGATCTCCTGCACGCGTCTGCCAGCCTCGTGCGCATCGGGACCGTCGGGGCCGACCAGCATGATGAACTCGTCGCCGCCCAGGCGTCCCGCGAAGGTCTGGCGTCCCTTCGCCGGCGCGGTCGCCGCATCCGAGCCCGCCTTACCCGCAAGGCCCAGGGCCGTGCGGATCGCCGCGCCGAGACCCGCAATCACGAGGTCGCCGGTGTGGTGGCCGTATTGGTCGTTGACCTTCTTGAAGTCGTCGATGTCGACCAGGCAGACGGTGAAGTCGCCGCTCATGTCGAGCGCTTCCGTCACCTCGAAGAAATGCGTGCGGTTAAAGAGGCCCGACAGACCGTCGAAATGCGATTCGATGGCGAGCTCACGCCGGGCGGCCTGCAGCTCGTGGAGGTTGACGTAGCTCTGGATGCGGTCCCTGCAGGTAATGAAGTGCAAGGCCAAGGCGACCACGAGAAAGATGACCGCGTTGTAGGTGTCGCCGATGGCGAGGGCGGCCGGCTTAAAGAGGTATGAGTCGACAGCCAGGCCGACCACGCCGATGCCGAGGATGGCCGCCATTGTCGGCATCGTCGCGACGAAGAAAATCGCGATGACGATCATGACCACGTGGAAGGAGGTCGCCACGACGGTGACGTCCGCAGCAGATGACACGATACCGAAGGCAAGCAGGGCAATCGACACGAGAACCACGATGAGCGTACTGTGGCGCGTAGCCTCTTTGCGCGTATCGATAATCAACGTGACCAGCGCGAACCCGATAGTCTCGATGGCATAGACGACCAGGAAGCGCGAGTTGACGCCGATAACCGACAAGAGGAGGAACATTGCCATCGCGACGAAGAAGACCCGCGATAGGCTCTTGGCCGACCTGAGGTTGTGCTCGACGATGTCCGACCGGCACGCATCATAGGTCTTGCGGTCGAAACCGTAGTGCATGAAGGAGTCGAAACGGTCCATAGTCGTCTTTCCGTCGCGCTAGGCGGCCGGGTCGATGCGGACGCGGCCGTCCGATTGTACGTGCACGCGGCCTTCGGCGATCAGCTGGATGGTGTCCGGATAGAGCTCGTGCTCGATCTCGTGGATGTGGGCCTCGAGCTCGTCGACCGACCAACCCTCCTCCACCGGCAGGGCCCGCTGAGCGATGATCGGGCCGGCGTCGTAGTCGGCGTTGGCGAAGTGGACCGTGACGCCCGTGACCTTGACGCCGCGGTCGTAGGCGTCCTGGATCGCATGGGCGCCGGGGAAGCTGGGCAGGAGAGCCGGGTGGAGGTTGACGACGCGATTCGGGAAGGTAGCGAGGATCGGGTCGTGGACCATGCGCATGTAGCCGGCCATGATCACGTACTCGGCCCCCGCTTTCTTGAGGCTCGAGGCGATGACCTCGTCGGCCATCTCGGGGTCGGCGTAGACCTCCTTGCTGAGGGTGAGGGTCTGGATGCCGGCCGCCTCGGCACGCTTGAGGCCGTAGGCGGACGGGCGGGACGAGACGACCAGGACGACCTCGGCGTCGAGCGTACCGGCGGCGATGCGGTCGATGATCGCCTGGAGGTTGGTGCCCGACCCGCTGATGAGAACGCCGATCTTGAGGCTCATCGATACACGACCTTTCCGGTGCCGGGGACACACTCGCCCATGACGAAGGGGGCGAAGCCCTCCGCGGTCAGGGCCTCGCAGACCTCGTCGATGTCGTCGGGCGCGCAGATGACGGACATACCGACGCCCATGTTGAAGGTCTTGTAGGCCTCGTCGGGCGTGAGACCCGCCGCACGGGAGACGTAGTCGATGATCGGCGGGATATCCCAGGCGGGCCCGTCCTCGCCGCCGCGGTCGACCGCCGCGTCGATCGTGGCGGGCAGGGCGCGGTTGAGGTTTTCCGTGATGCCGCCGCCCGTGATGTGAGCCATGGCGTGGATGGGAGCGCCGGCCGCAAGCGCGCGGATCAGACCGCCCGCGTAGATCGTGGTGGGCTCGAGCACGGCGTCGACGATGCTGCGACCATCGAGCTCGTCGAGCGGGGTCGTGAGCTCCTCGTCCGTCTTACCTTCGATGACGACTTTGCGTACGAGGCTATAGCCATTGGAATGGATGCCGGAGCTGGGTAGGCCGATGATCACGTCGCCCTCGCGCACCAGGTCGGGACCGATCATCTTCGGCCTATCGACCACGCCCACGACGAAGCCGGCGAGGTCGTAGTCGTCCGGATCCATCACGCCGGGATGCTCGGCGGTCTCGCCGCCGACAAGCGCGCAGCCGGCTAGGCGACAACCCTCGGCGATGCCGCCGACAATCTCGGCCAGGGCCTCGGCACGCAGCTTGCCCACGCTCACATAGTCGAGGAAGAAGAGCGGCTCGGCGCCCGCGACCACAACGTCGTCGGCGCACATGGCCACGAGGTCCTGGCCAACGGTGTCGTTGCGGCCGAAGCGCTGGGCGATCGCGAGCTTGGTGCCCACGCCGTCCGTGCCGCTCACGAGCACTGGGTCCTCCATGTCCTTGTAGCCCTTCATCGAGAAGAGCGAGCCGAAGCCTCCCAGGCCACCGATGACCTCGGGGCGGTTGGTCTTCTTGACGGCGGGCTTGATGAGCTCGACGGAGCGGGCGCCCTCGTCGACGTCCACGCCCGCGTCCGCGTAGGTGATGTGTCTGTCTGCCATGATGCCTCCCAAAGCCGGGGTGGTCCTACTGTGCCGCGGCGGCCTCCGCCGCCACGACCTCGTCGTACGGCGCGCAGACCAGAAGGCCGCGGCCGTGACCCTTCGCATATTTGTCGTAGTACACGCAGGTCGACAGCGTCATCACTTTCGAGACGCTCCCGATGGTGGTTTCCGCGCCGGCACGCTTGGTCAGCGCGCGGCCGCACCGGTCCGCGAGGTAGGCATGGAACTCGTCAGCGCTTGCGAAGGTGAGGGTGCGGGCCGCGGTGTCGTCGCGGTCGGTGTCGTAGAAGAAGAGGGGCAGAAGGCGCGTGGCCCCGTCGGGTGTGACATACCAGACGTCGGTCGCGGCGTCGAACTTGTCCTGCTTGTCCATCTGGGAGATGGGCTCGAACATCTGCCCGTCCAGAAGGTGGTGGCCGTAGATGACGGACTGGGCGTCCACCAGGCCGGGGGCGGTGTTCTCGTGGTCGAGGAAAATCTGGCCGCCGACGGTCCAGGTGCCCTCTGCATTGTGGCGCAGGTAGTGCTGGTTGTCCTCACCCTGATAGACCGGGTAGCTGATTTCCGTGCCGCCTACATAGATCCAACCGACGACGTCGTCGTTGACTGCGCGCAGACCGTCCCAATCCACCGTGACGGGGCAGGTGTTCTCGTCCTCCTCCTCGACGGACGCATACTGGGCGAGGTCTTCGTTCACCTTGCGCTGCTCGTAATAGGAATACTGCTGGTAGCCATACATGCCGCCGGCCACGAGCAGCAGGGCGACGCCCACAATGATAAGCAGGCGCGACAGCACGTTGCGCACGCCGCCCCCACGCTTCGCCGTCTGTGTGTCGGTATGCTTGCCGTCCTTTGCCACGGCCTAGCCCTCCGCCATCTCCCGCTTGAAGGCCACGATCTTGTCGCGCCACTTGGGCATGGTCGCGCCGAGAATCTGGGTGGCGTAGATGGCGGCGTTCTTGGCACCGCCGATCGCGACGCAGGCCACGGGCACGCCCGAGGGCATCTGCACCATGGAGAGCAGGGAGTCCATACCGCCGAGGTCGCTCGTCTTCATGGGGACGCCCACGATCGGCAGCGGGGTGTACGCCGCGACGACGCCGCCCAGGTGGGCCGCCTTGCCCGCCGCCGCGATGATCACCTTGATGCCGCGGTCGGCCGCCGTGGAGGCCCACTCGTGGACCTTGGCGGGCGCGCGGTGCGCCGAGGCGATGACCAGCTCGTAGGGCACGCCGAACTCCTCGAGCTGCTTGGTGCAGGCCTCCATC
>OMXZ01000033.1 GCA_900315165.1 uncultured Actinomycetes bacterium
CATGCCGATATTCCGCTGGTATTACCAACGATACGGTGGTGTGATTCCTTGCGCTTACCAACGATGTGAGGGTGTGGCCCTTCGCGCCTACCAATTATTTGGGGGTGCGGGGGACAAAAGGCCAGATAAATATCGCGACACCCTCGTATCGTTGGTAATCGATGTACCAACGATACGGGGGTGTGGACAATAAAAGCGCAGGTCAATAAACTCGCACCCCCGCATCGTTGGTAGGGGATTCCGGTGATTACCAACGAAGTGGGGGTGCGGTGACGCCGGGCGCGAGGTGTGGGGGCACGGATGGCGTCGGACGCGAGGTTCAGGGCGCCCGATGCGGATGCATGAGACCGCGAGCGCCGGGCGCGTGGGCGCGGCGCGTGATCGCGCGAGCGAAGACGGCGCTACTGCGTGGCGGTATCGGTGCCCGTGTCGGTACTGGTTTCGCCACCGCCCGTTTCCGTACTGGCCGCGGGACCGGTGGAGACCGCAATCGTCACCGTCGTGCCGTTGGTCGCGCTCGTGCCGCCGCCCGGGTTCTGGGAGATGACGACGCCGGCTGCCACCGACGAGCTCGACTGCTGGCTCACGTTCACGGCAAAGCCGCTATTGCGCAGCGTGGTCGTCGCATCTGCCTGGGAGTAGCCGACCACGCTGGGCACGCTTGTCTTGGAGGAGCCGCTCGAGACCGTGATCGTGACGTCGGAGCCCTTGGCGGCCGTGCCGGTCACGGACTGGCGGATGACCACGCCCTTCTGCACCGTGTCGCTGTCGGAGTACTGGACGCTGACGGTGAAGCCGGCATCCTGCAGCGCGCTCGTGGCGGAGGACTCGCTGGAACCCGCGACATCGGGCACGTCGACCTCCTCGACACCGAGGGAAAGCTGGTAGGTGACGGTGTCGCCTGCCTTGATGGTGGTACCCGCGGGCGGGTCCTGCTGGGCCACGTGACCGACCTCGACGTCCTCGCTATACACGCCGTCGCCGGCCTTGGACACAAGGTTGTACTTGGCGAGCTCGGCCTCGGCCTCGGAGGCGGTCATGTCGGAAAGGTCCGGGACCGTCTCGTCCTTTGCGGGCTCCTTGCCCTTGGAGACGTAGAGGGTGATCTCGGTGCCCTTGGCGAAGGACTTGCCGGCCGCCGGGTCCTGGTCGATCACGCATCCCTCGTCCACGGAGTCGCTGTACTCCTCCTTGATCTCGCCGACCTCGAACCAGCCGGTGTCTTGGATCGTGGAGACCGCGTCCTCCTGCGTCATGTTGACGAGGTTGGGGACCTTTTGCGTGCCGGAGCCCGACCCCAGGACCGAGATCACACCGACCACGACGGCGACCGCGGCTATGATGCCGAGAATGACACCGATGGCCATATTGCGCCGGTGCTTCTTCTCGCCCTGCTCCTGCTGCTGGCGGGCGAGTTCGGTGGCCGTGGTCTGACGGGTGCGGACGGTGCCGGTCGAGACGGGGCGCATCGGGCGCGTGGTGGTGTTGCCGATCTGCGCCGTGGCGGGCACGGCCATCACGGAGGTGGCGGTGTTCACGGCCTGCAGGCGGCCGGCCAGGTAATCGTGAAGGACGCGCACGAGCTCGTCGGCCGTCTGGAAGCGGTTGGCCGGGTCCTTCTGCATGCACTTGAGAATGATGCCCTCTAGCGACGGGTCGATGGCGGGATTGCGCTGGCTGGGCGGCTCGGGCTGCTCGTTGACCTGCTTGAGCGCGACCGTGATCGCATCGTCGCCGTCGAAGGGCACGGTGCCCGTGGCGGCCTCGTACATCACGATGCCGAGGGAGTAGATGTCGGTCGTGGGGCCGAGCTCCTTGCCCTGGGTCTGCTCGGGGGAGACGTAGTGGGCGGTGCCCAGTACGGAATTGTCCTGCGTGAGGTGGCTGTTCTTGGCGCGGGCGATGCCGAAGTCCATCACCTTGATGTTGCCGTCGGGCTGGACCATGATGTTCTGCGGTTTGATGTCGCGGTGGATGATGTCGTGCCGGTGGGCGACGGAAAGGGCCAGGGCGATCTGGCTGCCGATCTGCGCAACCTTCTTGCAGTCGAGTGCGCCGTGCTTGCGGATGCCGCTCTTGAGGTCGGTGCCGCGCAGGTACTCCATCACGATGTAGTACGTGTCGCCGTCCTTGCCCCAGTCGTACACGGACACGATGTAGGGGCTCTGCAGCGCCGCGGCCGCCTGCGCCTCCTGCTTGAAGCGGGCCGCGAAGGAGGGGTCGGTCGCGTATTGCGGCAGCATCGTCTTGATGGCCACGGTGCGCCCGAGCACCTGGTCGAGGCCGCGGTACACGATGGCCATGCCACCGGTGCCCACCTTGTCCTGCACTGCATAGCGTCCGCCGAGAATCCTTTGTGGCATCTACGTCTCCTTCTCCCCCTCGTGGCCCCGCCACGTGATCAATCTATCAATAAAGACGGACAGGCTCTTCGGCGTCCGTCGGATGGTCAGGTAAGCGTTTCATCAGCTCGCCCCCGCCGCCTGGACCGCGAGGCAGTTTGCGAGGACCTGGCCTGCGACCTGGGCTGCCACGCCATAGGTGCTCCGCGAGGGATCGGTCTGCTCGATCACGACCGAGATCGCGAGCGTGGGCGTGTCGTACGGCGCGTAGCCGATGAAAAGCGAGTTGGATGTGGTGGTGCTGGTCTCGGCCGTGCCCGTCTTGCCGGCGACCTGCACGCCGTTGACGGCGGCGCCGACGCCCGTGCCGGACTGGACGACCTGGAGCATGGCCTGGCCGACCTGCGCGGCGGTGTCGGCCGAGACGGCCTGGCCGATCGCGCGCGGCGAGGTGCGGTCGACTTCGGTGCCCTCGGGGGTGAGGACGTGGTCGATCACGTAGGGGTTCATGGCGACGCCGCCGTTGGCGATCGTGGCCGCGACCACGGCGTTCTGCATGGCTGTGGTCTGGGGGCCGGCAGGGCTCGCGTGCTGGCCCACGGGCTGGCCGTCGGCCGCCCAGGCGGTCTCCCACTCGGTCATCTCCGCCGGGTCGGGCATGAGCGAGTCGAGTGTGGAGAAGTCCTGCCCGAGGTCGGACCCGTAGCCGAAGGCGTTGGCGTAGCGCACGAGGCCTTCTGCGCCCACCTGATCGCCGATTTGGGCAAAGGCCGTATTGGCCGAGTGCGCGAAGGCCTCGAGCACGGTGAGCGAGTCCCAGGCCTCCCCGCCGAAGTTGGTGACCTGCGCACCGCCGATCTCGAGCGGCGACTGGGCGCTGTAGCTGGAGTCGAGCGTGGTGGTGCCCATGTCGAGCGCGGCGGCCAGTGTGATTGTCTTGAAGGTGGAACCGGGCGCGTAAAGGGCCTGGGTCGTGCGGTCGAGCAGGGCGGAGTCCGCGCCGCCGGCCGTGATCAGGTCGCCCACGTTGGCGTAGTCATACGTCGGCGCGGAAGCCTTGGCCAGCACGGCGCCGGTGGACGGATCGAGCACGACGATGGCGCCCGTGTAGCCGGAAAGGGCCTGCTCCGCCGCGCGCTGCATCTGCGAATTGAGGGTGAGCACGACCGAGGAGCCCGGCGTGGGCACGCCGGCGAGCGACATGATCGCGTTGTGCCAGTTGGAGAAGTCGGCGTGGCCGGTCAGGATGTCGTTTGCGCGCGCCTCGACGCCGGTGGCGCCGTACTGCGTGGAGAGGTAGCCGACGGTGTGCGCAGCGAGCGACCCCTGCGGGTAGCTGCGGGTGTAGGTGCCGTCGTCCTGAAGGACGGACTCGGCAAGCGTGACGCCGTCGGAGGTCAGGATGGCGCCGCGCTGCACGTGCTCGGACTTGGCGATGGTGTGGTTGTTGTTGCGCATGTTCTGCAGCTCGCTCGCCCTGATGACCTGCACATACGTGAGGTTGGCGATGAGGGCCGCGATCATGAGGGAGAAGACGGTGACGATGGCGGTCAGGCGCTTGGAGAGGGCCACGCGGCCCAGGACGCCGGACTCGGGCGTGTTCATGTGGAAGCTGCCGCGGGCGTGGGCGCCCTGAACGATGGCGGCGCGGCGTCCGCCGGCGGTGCGGGCGAAGATGGGGCTCGGCGCGGCGTCGGTCTGGGCGGCGGCGACCTCGGCCCCGTGGCCCGTGCCCTCGTCGCCGCAGCGCAGCAGCAGCCCCACGATGATGAAACTCGCGAGCAGAGAGGAACCGCCCTGGCTCATGAAGGGCAGGGTGACGCCCGTGAGGGGGAGCAGCTTGGTGACGCCGCCCACGATCAGGAAGGCCTGGACCGTGATTGCCGAGGTCAGGCCCACGGCCGTGAAGGCCGAGACGTCCGACTTGGCGCGGGCGGCGGTGGAGAGGCCACGCACCGCGAGAAGGAGGTAGCAGATCAGGACGGCCGAGGCGCCGAGCAGGCCCATCTCCTCGCCGATGGCGGAGAAGATGAAGTCCGATTCGACCACGGGAATCAGGCGGGGCAGGCCCTTGCCGATGCCCGTGCCCACCATGCCGCCGTCGGCCAGGGAGTAGAGCGACTGCACGATCTGCAGGCCCTTGTTGCTGGGGTCCACGAAGGGGTCCAGCCAGATCTGGATGCGGGTCTGCACATGGCCGAAGAAGCGGTAACAAAAGACGCCGCCCACGGCCAGCATGAGGCCGAAAAAGACCACATAGCTCACGCGCCCGGTGCAGACGTACAGCATGATCACGAAAAAGGTGAAGAAGAGAAGGGCGCTGCCCAGGTCGCGTTCGAAGATGACGATGAGGAGCGACAGGCCCCACATGATGGCCATGGGTGCGAGCATGCGCGGGCGCGGCAGGGAGATGGGGCCAAGTTTGAGCGCGGAGGCCGAGAGCATCTCGCGGTTTTCCGCGAAGTAGGCCGCGAGGAAGAGCGTGATCAGGATCTTTGCCAGCTCGCCCGGCTGGAAGGAGAAGCCGCCGAACTGGATCCAGAGCTTGGAACCCGAAATCTCGGTACCGATCAGCATGGGAAGGAGCAGCAGGGTGACGCCCGCGATGCCGATCGTGAACTTGTATTGGGCCAGGTCGTCGAGGTTGGGGACGAGCACGAGCGTCGCCACCATGGCCGCGACCGAGAGGAAAAGCCAGGCCACCTGGCCCGTCGCGAGGTCGGGCGCGAGGCGCGTGACGAAGGTGATGCCGATGCCCGACAGGAGGAAGACCAGCGGCAGGATAGCCGGGTCGGCGCCGGGCGCGAACTTACGGATGGCGAAGTGGGCGACCGTGAAGGCCGCAAAGAGCCCGATAGGGACCGACAGCGACGCGACCGACAGCTCGACCGACATATTGGTCAGGTACATGGCGTAGAGCAGCAGGACCGGGACCGCCGCGAGGATGAGCAGCATGAGCTCGGTGTTGCGCCGGGTGTTGATCGCGCGCGCGTTCATCACGCATCACCCCCGGCCTGGGCCGCCTTCTCGGCAGCGTTGGTCTTGGCCGCGTCGATCTGGGCGCGGTAGTCGTCCACGACCCGGTGGGCCTCCTCGCTGCTGGCGACCGCGATGCCGTCCACGAGGTCTTCCTGCACGGTCTGCGGCAGGTCGCTGACCTGCACGGATGTCTCAGTATCGAGCCGCGAGAGCGCAAGGCCGGCGAACTCTGAGTTCACGCCGTGGTAGATGCAGACCTTGCCGTCGCGCTCGCCCAGGTACCAGGAGGTGCCGACGTAGGCCATCATCAGCGCGCAGGAGGCGGCGATGGCGGCGAGCAGGGCGATCAGGAGGTAAAGGACGCGCCGGCGGCGCTTCTTGCGGTGGACCTCGGCTTCGCCGTCGTCCAGCACGTCCACGACGATCACGGTGACGTTGTCGTGGCCGCCTGCGGCGAGCGCCTCGCTCACGAGCGCGTCGGCCGCCTGCTGCGGCGTGGCCGTGGAGACGGCGATGCCCTCGATCCCGGAATCCTCCACCATGCCCGAAAGGCCGTCCGAGCAGATGATCACGCGGTCGCCCGCGGAGATGTTGAGGGTGAAGTGGTCGGCGTACATGGCCGGGTCCGAGCCCAGCGCGCGTGTGATCACGGACCGCGAGGGGTGGACGCGGGCCTCGTCGGCGGTAATCTCGCCGGCGTCCACGAGCTCCTCCACATAGGAGTGGTCGTGGGTCAGGCGGACGAGCGTGCCCGCGTGCAAAAGGTAAAGGCGCGAGTCGCCCACGTGGGCGATGGCCATGCGGTTGCCCTCGATGATTGCGCAGGTGCAGGTAGAGCCCATGCCGGGCTTGCCCTTGCCCTCGGCCGCGCCTCGGATTACTGCCGTGTTTGCGCTCTCGACCGCAGCGCCGAGCAGGACGTCGTCGGCGTTGCCGGGGGCCTCCTCGGACAGCGTCTGCACGGCGATCGAGCTCGCGACCTCGCCGGCCGCGTGGCCGCCCATGCCGTCGCACACGGCAAAAAGAGGGGCGCGCGCCAGGTAGGAGTCCTCATTATGGCTACGGACCAGGCCGACGTCCGACCGGATGCCCCAGGCCAGGCGGGCCGATCTGCCCGAGATCGACTCGGAGTCCTCGCGGGCTTCCACGTCGATTGCGGCGTCGTGGCCCGGGCTCGCGACCGGGGCGGGGGTGGTCTCCTCCGGCTGGCGAGAGAGGTCGGCCGGTACGGGCGCGGGCTCTTCTTGCGGCGCAAAGCCCTCTTGCCCGAGGTCCTGGCCGAAGTCCGGTGCCATGTCTGGCACCGCATCCATACCCAAATCAGCCCCACCGTAGGTCGTGTTGTCGTCGAAGTCTGCCATCGCGGCCCCTTAGCGCCTGCTGATGCGCATGATCGCGTCGCCCACCTGCACCTCGTCCTCGTCGCGCAGGGTGACGGGCTGGTCGATGGGGTGGCCGTTGACGAGGGTGCCGTTGGTGGAGCCCAGGTCCTCCAGCACGAGCGCCGGGCCCTGCAGGGTGTAGCGCGCGTGGTTGGCCGAGACGAAGGGCTCGTCGATCACGATATCGGAGCTGGGCGCGCGGCCGATCACGACCGGGCCCAGGATGTCCACATGCAGGCCGCGCAGGCCGGCCGGCCCCTTCTCCACGTCCACGGACCAGATCGCCGCGTCGCGCCGCTGGCCTCGCACGAGGCCGATGCCCGTGCGCATGGTGACGAAGAGGAAGACATACAGGAGCGCGACCAGCAGGATGCGCCCTATGAAGAGGACGAGGTCGATCATCAGCGCTCCCTGAACTCGAGGTTCATGAGGCCGATGGTGATGAGGTCGCCATCGCGCAGGATGCACTCGTCCACGTCCACGTCGTTCACGAGCGTGCCGTTGGTGGACTGCAGGTCGCGGATGTGCCAGCTGCGACCGTCGAAATCGAGCTGGGCGTGGCGGCGCGAGACGTTGGGGTCGCGCAGGACGATGCCGCCCTGGCTGCGTTCGCGGCCGATCATGGCGCCGGGGGCCGTGGCGGTGTACTGGCGGCCGGACTGGTGGTCGATCAGCGTGCAGGTCGCGGGGGCCGTGCGCGCGGGCGCGACGTGGGCGCCGGCCATGGGGCGGCGCTGGGTCTGGGGGACCTGCGGCGCCGGCGCGGGCTGGTTGGCCGCGAGGTCGGCGTATTGGTTGTCGATGAAGTCGCTGGGGATCACGCCCAGGCCCACGGAGTCGTCGGACAGCTCGCCCGCCGCGGGCGGGACGTCGGCCGGGTCGGTCACGGGGATCTCGCGGATGCCGGGCGCCGCGGGCTCGGGAATCGGGGCGGAGGCCACGGGCATCACCTCGGGCTCGGCGGGCTTGCGACCGCGGAGGCGGGGTTTGCGGGGCGTGGGCTTGGCGGGGGCAGCGGGCGAGGCCGCGACCGGGGAGTCGCCGGACACGGCGTTTGACACGGCGGACGCGGCGCCCCCCACCACGGACGCACCGGACAGGAAGGCCTCCTCCTCCGCGCGCAGGCCGCCCAGGGTGCGTGCGTCGACATTTTCGGCAAACACGGCGAAGCGGCCGCTCTTGAGCGACGGGTCCACCATGAAGCGCGCAAGCGGCTTGCCCACAAAGCTATAGCCGCGCGCCGTGCCCTCTGCCTGCACGAACCCGCTGATCTCCTTCGTGATCTGGGGGTAGAGCGGGCGCATCGCGGCGTCGTCGGCCGATGCGACGAGAATCGTATAGAGCGCCGGGGCGGTGTCGACGCCGTCCACGACGAAGGTCTCGCTCTCCATCTCGCGGGCGGCGCGCTTCGCGAGCTTCTTGAAGGAAATGGGCGCGGTGAAGCCCTGCGGCGCGGCGCCGAAAGCGTCGTTCATGCGCTGCTCGAAGGTCTTGATAACGTTCATCCTCAGTCCTCGTCCTCTCCGTCCAGGTCGCGCGGGCCAGCGAGGGCCAGCATGACGCAGACAAAACTACCTAAGGTTACCGCAACCCCCACGGTGGACCATGCGGGGGCGGGCCATATGCCGCCATTCTCCAAACGCGCGGCGCACATCTGGCCGGCGACGGTGAGGGAGCAGCCCGCCAGCTGGCCGACCACCCCGCGCGCCACCGACGTGCCCGAGCGCGTGATTGCCGCCGCGGCCAGGGCGCCCATCGCGACGCCGACGAGGCCGAGCAGGGTCGTCGGGGCGAAGGCCTGGACGAGTGCGGCCGTGACCTGGCCGTATGCGTAGCCCTGGGCTGCGAGTGCGGCGCCCATCCGGGCGAGCGCCCAGGCAAAGACGGACGTGGCGGTCGCGGCGACCGGCTTGAGCGTGCCGCCCGCGAGGGCCGCCGCCGCTGCGGGCTGGCCGAGCGCCGGGGCCGCCAGGAGGGCCAGTGCCGCGGGTTTTTCTTTATGCGTGCGGACCCACCACCAGGCGAAAAGCCCCAGTGCGATGCCGCAGGTCATGACCGCCGCTGCATCGGCCGTGCCGCCCGAGAGCAGCGCCATGGCCCAGGCCAGCATGGCCACGATGGATCCGAGCGGGGTCCAGGCCACGCCCGCCGCGCCCGCGACCAAGGCCGCCGCCAGCGCCGGGACCTGCGTGTTGTGCAGCGCATACGGCGCCAGCGCATACACCCACGCTCCCGCCGCGACGCCCGTCACCACGCGGACGACCAGCGGATACATCCACGGGTACCGGACCGAGAAGGGCAGGCCCTCGCCTTCCCAGTCCTCCTCGTCCTCCGCCTCGCCTGCTGCCTGGCCCGTGAGGTCCGCGATCGACGCGGCCCCCTCGTCCGGGTCGCCGAGGCCGAAGGCCAGGTCGTTGCCCACCTGCGCCGCGTCGGCCGGGCGAGCGCCCGGGTCGGGGGAGAGGCAGGCGAGCAGGGTCTCCTCCGTGATGCCCGCGAGGTAGGGGTCGGCTTTGGAGGGCTTGGGCTTGACGCCGCGCGCGATCAGGGCCAGCGACTTGTCGGCCGTCGGCGCGATGAAGGGATCGATGCCGAAAAGTGCCTGGTAGAGCACCACGGCTAGCGCGAAGATGTCCGAGCGCTCGTCGACCAGCTCGCCCTCGATCTGCTCGGGCGGCATGTAGCCGACGGTCCCGCCGCGCGCGTCGGCGTAGCCCGCGGCCGAGGCCAGCGTGGCCATGCCGAAATCGCAGAGCTTCACCTTGCCGTCGCGGGTGAACATGATGTTTGAGGGTTTGATGTCCAGATGCAGGACGCCGTGCTCGTGCGCGAAGCCGATTGCCTCGCCCAGCTGTTGGGCCAGGTAGGCGCACTCGTCATGGGTGAGGGTCCCACCCTCCACGCGGCCGAGCAACTCGGTCAGGGTCATGCCGTCCACGTACTCCATCACGAGGTAGGCGATGCCGTGGTCGACCTCGAAGTCGTGCACGGTCACGATGCCGGGGTGTTCGAGGCGGCTCGCGGTGCGGGCCTCCCCGAGGGCCTCTTCGATGGTGGACAGGTTTGCGCCGGCCACGGTCCCGCCGCCCGCGACGGCTCCGTGCCCCATGGCTCCGTGCCCCACGGCGCCGTCCGCCGCGATTGCCGCCCCGCCTACGCCGCCACCGCCCGCGACCGCGAGCGGCATCCGCTTGATCGCGACGCGCCGTTGCAGACGCGTATCCCAGCATTCCAGCACGGTCCCGAAGCCGCCGTTTCCGCGGCTCCCGAGCACGGTGTATCGGTTGAGTAGATATTCGGGCGCGTGCCGGGCCTGCTCGCTGGCAAGCCCCAGGCTCTCGCCCAGGTCGGAGGAGGCATAGCGCTGCCTCGTGCGCATGTGGTCTGGCACGCCCGCCTCCTTCTGGTCCGTTTGAGCTGCAATTTTGCGGCGGCATGTCTTAGCAGCCAATTCTACCACGCGCCCGCGCCCTCATGCGTGCTCCATATGGCTGTCACGCCCCGCGCCCTCATGCGTGCTCCATACGGCTGTCACGCCCCGCGCCCGCCCGCGGCTGACGTCCTGCACTTGCAATAATCGGGAATTCCCTGAAACCTGCAGCCTTTTGCAAACTTCTCCTTTTAGCATGAGGTGACCTATTGCAAAAGAGCGCAGGTTATCGGGGAATCCCGAAAATTCGACAAGAAATGCGCGCCCCGTCTTGCCGGGCGAGAGGGTGGCCGTTCAAAAAGGGGTCATTTGCTGTGAATCACGCAAAATGACGTGTTAATGCATGAATCGACTCATCGGCCGGTAAGGGCGCCATACAGAAGGCGTCAGGTTTTTGCCGCTCACCGAAAAATGTCCATTGTTTGTGCAATGCAAGCTTCTGGCAAGTTTGCGTCGTCGGCTGGACATGCCGCAGCGTATGGGCCCGCATCGGCGTGGCAGAAAAACGTCAGGCAAGATACGTGCCAGTCTGTAGCCAGCTTGCGGAAAAAATAAACTAGTTTACCAGCGCAAACAGCCGTATCCTTACGCTCCGCGACCGCCCCGGGCCTTGTCGGGGCGGCGAGGCCCGGGTTGGCCCGAAACAGAATGGGGGAGCGATGCACAAATGGGGGAGCGATGGGAAATAAACAAATCATCCTGTACGGCATGACCGCGCTGCGTTACTGGCGGCTCGCCGCAGCCGGGCTTCTCGCCATGCCGAAGCGCTGCCGCATGTCGACTGGATGACCATTCCGCCCGTCGTCCTGGCCGCGCACGGGATCGTGCCCCGCGCGGCGGTCGAGCCAGGCTTGAAGCTGATGGCGGCCCGCGGCGCTGCGCCGCTCATGCGCGAGCTTACAAGCGGGGAGGCGACGGCGGACAAGATGGACCTGCGCAAGGCGGTCCTCCGGAACCTTACGCGTTTGGCCTGGCAGGAGGCGGGAGCCCCCAAAGTCGGGGCAGGTGGAACTGCGACGCCCGCGGCCGCATCCGGCACGCTCGCTAAACCCTCGATGGACTATAAATTCCCGAATCAGCTCGAACTCATGGTGGGGGCCGACAAGGCACGGCGATCATCATCGGACGTCTACGCCCACTGCGTCACACGCGATCTCCAGCCGGGTTTGCTCTGGCGCATCAATGACTCGGTACTCGTCGTATCGCCGGCGCTGCTGCTCGTCCAGTTTGCCCGTCGCACCGCTGTCCCCCCGCATGTAATTGCGACGGCTGGGTGCGAGCTCGCGGGGATGTACTCCCTGTTGCCATCCGGGTATGTCGACTGCAGCAAGCTGATCGACGAGGGCCGGGAGATCGTGAGGCCCGACGGCACGCTGCTGGGCGACGGCTATGCCCGCGCGCGGAGCGTCTTGGTGCCGGCTGATTTTGTCGACCTGGTTGCCTTGGCGAGGGAAGGTAAAAAGAGCACCAGGCGGACACCCCGCGACGTCGCGGCGCCTTTGATACTGGCGGGCAGCGCGTCGCCCTTCGAGACGGGCGTCGACGTGTCGCTCGCGTTGGGCCGCTGGCATGGCGGATTCGGGGCGGGCGTCCCCCGGCTGAACGAGGCGGTCGAGCTCTCGCCTGAAGCTCGGGCGCTGTACGGGGGCAGGAAGAAAGCCGTGCTCGACGCCCTGTTTGCGGGAAGATACGGTGTGAAAATTGATGTCGAGCCAGGAGGTGATGCCTGGCACAGCCCCAAATGGAAGCAGGACAACCGCCGTCGGCAGGCCCTGGAGCGCGACGGTTACAGGGTGGTGGTCGTCAGCTGGGACGAGTTCGTCGACTTCCCGTGTTGGTCGCTGATCGCCGAGGCGGTCTCCCGCCGGCTCGGGCGCGTCGCGCACGGGGCGACGGATCGCATGCGTGAGCGGCAGAGGCGGGTCCATGCGGACCTGGCCAACCCGGACTTCCTCCGTGAGTCGTTCGGGGCCTAGTGCGCTACTCGCCATCGTCGGCACCGTGTGACGCGCTCGTGACAGACTGTGCCCGTCGCAGGGCGGAGATTTCTTCCTTTATGAATAGGAAGACACACATGATGCAGATGTCGACGGCGATGCGCAGCAGAGAGGCCGCGTACTGGTTTGTCACGGAGCCGCCCAGCGTCCAGGCGGCAGCCCAATTGCCGTCGAAGTAATGAATGCACAGGAGATAGAGGGAGCCCCGCCCGATATCGCAGAGGCGGTCGGACACCACATGACACCGTTCGAGCAGGATGGAGAACTCCAGCACCATCAGCGTGCCACAGACCGCGGTGAAATAACTGAGCGGGAATATACGATAATGTCGCGCCGCTATTTCCAGGTAGGGGCCGCCCACAAAAAGATAGACGGACAGGGTGGCCACCCACAGCGCGCCGGCGACGAGCATCTTCTTGGCGGGCTCTTGCTGCAGCCTGTCCTTCGGCAGGTACTCGCCCACGAAGAAGAAGGGCAGGATGGCGGGCGCGATGTCGAGCGAAAGGGCAGCCAGACGTAACGGCTCAGCAGGCAGGCCAACGTGCTCAGCGCCAATGTGACGGCGAAGAGGGACTTGCCTTGGAATTTGATATGAAGCAGGTCATAGAGGGACCTGCCGAAGCAAAGGGCAAAGAAGAACCAGAGGAGCCCCAGCGGGGGGGAACTCCGCGGAACCCACCTTCACGGCGACGCCGCTGGCCCAAAAGAGGGCCAGGAGCTGGCTCTCGAGGTACGGCGCCCAGTCCAGACCGGGACTTCCGGAGACGGCCATGTTGTGGAGAGGGGTGTACAGGAGGCCGATGAGCCAGCAAAGCACTGCCGGAGGCAGCAGGTGGCGGCAGCTTTTGCGGAACCTCGGGAGGAACTCCTCCGCTGAGGTAGAGAACCTGCTAGTCATGGCGCTGAGGATGAAAAACAGCGGCATGTGAAAGGAAAAGACCGCACCGCGGAACGGCTCTTGGAAGACGGTATGACCGGCGATGACGAGCAGGATCGCAATCCCCTTCGCGCAATCGATGTAGCCGATCCGGCCCCTGGGGTTCACGCCTGACTCCACGCCGCGCTACTCGTCCTCGTCATCGTCGTCGAAGAGGTCCCAATCGTCCTCGGACTTCTCGTGGTTGTAGTACTCCTGGCGCGTCTTTTTCTCCATACGCCACGCGAGGATGAGGAAGAAGACCACACCGCACCCCAGCAGCGTGAGCACGCCCGCCTTGCTGCCGAAAAGCCAGCTGAAGAAACCCGAGATACCACCCATGTGAAAACCGTCCTGTTCGCGAAGTTCGTGTCCATAAGTATATACTCAGGAGTGCTGCCGCAGCCCGTCGCGGCATACACAAAAGAGAGGACACACCAGCATGCTCGATATCAAATTCGTGCGCGAGAACCCGGACGTCGTGGACAAGTCCTGCGCCGACCGCCAGAACGCGCACTGGGACCGCGAGAAGTTCTTCGAGCTGGACGAGCAGCGCCGCTCGCTGATCGCGGAGGTCGAGAAGCTCCAGGCCGACCGCAACGCCAAGTCCAAGGCCATCGGCCAGCTCATGAAGGAGGGCAAGAAGGACGAGGCCGAGGCCGCGAAGGCCGAGGTCACGGCCAACAAGGACCGCATCGCCGACCTGGGCGACAAGCGCGCCGCCGTGGAGAAGGAACTCTTCGACCTGGTGGCCGCCATCCCCAACATCCCGCACGAGTCCGTGCCCTATGGCAAGGACGATTCCGACAACCCGGAGGTCCGCCGCTGGGGCGAGCCCACGCAGTTCGACTTCGAGCCCAAGGCCCACTGGGACCTGGGCCCCGCCACGGGCATGATCGATTTCGATCGCGGCATCAAGCTGGCGGGCACCCGCTTCTACCTGCTGGGCGGTGCCGGCGCGCTGATGGAGCGTGCGCTGATCAATTTCTTTATTGATGAGCACGTCAAGGCCGGCTTCAAGGAGTGGTGGCCCCCCGTCATCACGAATTACGAATCGCTCTTCGGCACGGGCCAGCTGCCCAAGTTCGACGAGGACCTCTACCACGTGTCCGGCGGCATGTACCTGATCCCCACGGCCGAGGTCATGCTCACCAACATCCATCGCGACGAGATCCTCGACGGCTCGCAGCTGCCCCTGTGGTACACGGCCTTCACCCCCTGCTTCCGTGAGGAGGCGGGCTCGGCCGGCCGCGACACCCGCGGCATCATCCGCGTGCACGAGTTCGACAAGGTCGAGATGGTCAAGTTCGCCAAGCCCGAGGACTCCATGAACCAGCTCGAGTCCATGGTGGGCGAGGCCGAGCACGTCCTGCAGGTCCTGGGCCTGCCCTACCACGTCGTGACCCTCTGCACCGGCGACATCGGCTTCTCCGCCACCAAGTGCTACGACCTGGAGGTCTGGCTGCCCAGCTACAACAACTACAAGGAGATCTCGTCCTGCTCCAACTGCTGGGATTTCCAGGCCCGCCGCGCCAACATCCGCTATAAGGACCCGAACGAGTTCAAGGGCACGCGCCTGGTCCACACGCTCAACGGCTCCGGCCTGGCCGTGGGCCGCACGATGGCCGCGATCATGGAGAACTACCAGAACGCGGACGGTTCGATTACGGTGCCCGAGGCCCTGCGTCCCTACATGCGCGATATGGAGGTCATCAAGCCGCTGGTGTAGTGGCGGCTGGCGCGCGCCATCCCGCCGCACAAAGACTGTGCGTTTGCCGGGTTTCCCCGCAAACTGTCCACAAGATGTATGAAGCAGCTGGGCAGTGGCGATTGGATTCATGCAAAAACGGTCAGGTTTTCGTGATTCGCGCAAACCTGACCCTTTTTGTATTTTTGGGTCCAGCTCGTTGGGGTGTGGGTCATGCAATTTAAGGTCGAATTGCGGGAAAGCAACATGGCTGTGGCGGCTCATAAAAGAAGCAGGGCGCCGCTGGGACGCCCTGCCTATTGATGTGCGATGCGGGGTAAAAGGCCTGCTTCTAGAGAAGCGGGAGCTTGCACCCTTTGGTCTACTCCGCGAAGTGCTTCGCCTGGCGACGACGGCTCAGGCCGAGGCCGGCGAGCAGCGCGAGAGCCGAGGCGGCAAAGGTGCCGGCGACCGGCAGGGTGACGTCGCTCGTCTGCGGGATGCCGGTGGAGATGGCGGCGGCAGCCTTGGGCGCAGGCAGGATCACGACGTCCTTGACGGCGTCCTTCTCGAGCTGTTCCTGGGAGGTGATGGTCTCGGTGCCCGTGCCGATGACCTGGCCATAGAGACGGTACTCATCGCCCTCCCAAGGTTCGCTGATGCGGACATCCTGGATGCGGGCGCCGCCCGGCGTCGAGATGAAGCTGTTGTTGATGGTGATTGTTCCCGCAGCCGTAAGTCCCTTGTCCCCGGAGTTGACCGCATAGATCGAAGCGGTGCCGCCCTTGGCCTTGACGGTGGAATTGGTCAGCGTGATGGAGGCGTTGGGGACGTAGTCTCCGATATTGCCCTCTTCATCGTAGCGCATGCCGTCGCTCGCGAAGATACCGTAGCTCTTAGCGTCCTTTGCCGTGGCAGTGGCATTCGCCGTGACGGTCGAATCGGTCACGGCGACATGTGTGGCGGCGATTCCATAGGCATAGTCGTTTGCCGTGGCGTTTACCGTCACGTTTGCGCCGTTCTTGATATTGACGTCGTCTTCGGAGTAAATGCCGTATGCACTTGAGTAGTCGTCCTGATTGGTGTTTGTGTTGGTCACGTTCACGTTAACGGTGGCACCGTCGATAGTGGCGGTGACGTTCTTCGTGACCTGATTCCCATCATCGTCATACCTGTTATATGCACCGATGCCATCGCCGGTGTAATCGCCCGTGATGTTGACGTCGAGGGAGCCGCCGTCCTTGTTTGCATCCTGGATGGTCAGGTTGCCATTCGCGGTTACGCCAGAATTACCATCGGTGCTCGTGATCTTGTTGGTGCCGTTGAGCTCGAGGGTGAGGTTGCCTTCTGAATAGATCCCGCCGCCGTTGTAATTGTTGAGCGTCATATTGCCCGCGCCGTCCCAGACCCAGGTCTGAGCCTCGTCCTGGCTGGCGGTGCCGTCCTCGAATGCGGAATCACCGATCGTGCCCGACGCGAAGGCGACGTTGGGTGTGAGGAGCAGGCCGGCGGTCACGGCCGCGACGGCGAGGCTGCGGACCTTATAGGACGTGCCCGTTTTTTTTAAAGTGCTTTCCCTGTGCCATGTGGTACCCCTTCCAAGAGCGGTTTACGAATGCCGCCGGGTCGGCAATGGAGACAACGACGACGGATAACTTTCTTCACTATAGGCGACGCATATCATTTCTTTCAGTTAAGTTTCAGTAAAGAGGGAGTTGCTCGGCGAACGGTCGGGCGTGCGTCTGCCCGCGCGTCTGCCCGCTCGCATTTCTTCTAGAATCAGAGGGGTACCAGCGCAGCCACACGCGGCGACCGCCGCCACGCAAAATGAGAGGAGCCCCCATGCTCACCGCAGTGCAGGTCAAGCCCGACGTCTACTGGGTCGGTGCCGTCGATTGGAACGCCCGCAGCTTCCACGGCTACACCACCGAGGACGGCATCACCTACAACGCCTACCTCATCATGGACGAGAAGGTCACGCTGATCGACACGGCCAAGGCGCCCTTCAAGGACGAGCTCCTCCAGCGCATCAGCTCGATCGTGGACCCGGCGAAAATCGACGTCCTGATCGCCAACCACGTGGAGATGGACCATTCCGGCAACATCCCCACGATCAAGGCGGCAAACCCCGACGTGGAGATCTATGCCTCGGCCCCCGCGGGCGTCAAGAACCTCACCGCCCACTACGGCGACCTGGGCTACAAGGGCGTGAAGACGGGCGACACCCTCTGCATCGGCAAGCGCACGCTGACCTTCGTGCAGACGCCCATGGTCCACTGGCCGGACAACATGGTCACGCTGGATGTGGAGGACCGGATCCTCTTCTCCAACGACGCCTTCGGCCAGCATTTCGCCAGCTCCAAGCGGTTCGACGACGAGAACGACTACTCCGAGATCATGAAGCAGGCGCGCAAGTACTACGCCAATATCGTCCTGCCCTATCGCGCCCAGGCCGCCGCGGCGGTCAAGGCGGTTCGCGGCATTCAGGACCAGATCGACCTGATCGCGCCCGCCCACGGCGTGATCTGGCGCAGCCATGTGGCCGATATCCTGGACGCCTACGAGCAGGTTTTCACGAGCGGTAAGCTGGTGGACAAGGCGGTCGTGGTGTACGACACGATGTGGCAGTCCACGGACAAGATGGCCCATGCGATCGCGGACGCCTTCCTGGCCGAGGGCGTGGAGGTGCACCTCTTCGACCTCAAGGACACGCACCCCTCCGACGTGATGCTCTACCTGATGGACGCCAAGTACGTGGCGGTCGGCAGCCCCACGCTCAACAGCCAGATGCTGGCCAATGTGGCCGGGTTCCTGACCTATATGAAGGGCCTGAGCCCCAAGGCCAACAACGCGGAGCGCATCGGCATCGCCTTCGGCAGCTACGGCTGGGCGCCGCTCGGGCCGAAGAACGTTCAGGCCGAGCTCGAGGCCGCGGGCTTCCAGCTGCCGCTGCCGGTCCAGGCGATCAACTGGATTCCCAGCCAGGACCAGCTCGACGCCCTGCGCGACACTGTCCGCGGGATTGTGACGAAGTAGGGCGGGCCACAGCCGGGTGAGCCAGCCGGGCGGGGCGGGCCGCAGGCGGGATTGATAGTTCCTGTGGTGTGTTTCCGCCCGGGCGCCGATGCATGTTACTCTGTCAGTCTAGGAACCGTCGCCGCACAGGACCCTGTGCGGTGCCCACGCGCAAACGAAGGATAACTATGGCAGGCCAGTATCGTGGGACGGACGACTACGCGACCATCGATCGCTCTTCCGCGGAGACGTACGCCCGCATGCGGAAGCACCGTCACGGGCGCGCGAAGCATATCATCCTCGGCATCCTCGGGGTGATTCTCGGCGTCGTGCTGGTCGAGGCCATCGGCCTGGCGTGGACCGGCTATCACATGTATGGCGACCTCAAGGCCGTCAAGTCCGAGACGTCGATTCTCGAGGAGAGCATCAAGAATGGCGACGCCGAGGCGACGCAGACCGCGCTCGACGAGGTCCAGAGCGGTGTCCACGGGATCAACGACGGCCTCCACTCTGTCCCTTGGCAGGTCGCGGCGCATTTCCCGGGCGTTGGCTCCGACATCCGCATCGCCCAGCAGCTCGGCGAGACGGGCACGGGGCTCGTCGACGACGCGTTGGTCCCCTTCGTAGGCGCCATCAAGGGCACGTCGCTCGCGACCCTCTTCGCGGATGGCAAGATCGATGCGGAGGGCGTGCAGCGGATCTCCGACGCGTACGCGACCGTGGCGCCCGTGGTGCGGACGGGCATAGACGACCTCAACGCCATCCCCGAGGGTGAGAATACCAAGCTCAAACAGGTCGAGGACAAGGTCAAGGCCCCGTTGCAGAAGGCCACCGAGATGCTCGACTTCGCGGATGCGGTGCTCCCGTACGCGCCCCAGATGGTGGGCGCGGGCGGCCAGACGAGAACCTATCTTCTGGTCGCGCAGAACAATTCCGAGCTCCGCGCGACGGGCGGCTTCCCGGGTTCCTGGATTCCCGTGACGGTAACCGATGGCCAGATATCGATAGGCGATTCCCAGACGCTGCAGGGGGAGCGCGACTACGGCTTCCCGATTACGGATGAGGAGCGGGCGGTCTTCGGCGAGGGTATGGCTCAATCCCCGGGCAACCTCAATTGCACGCCCGATTTCACGCGCGCCGGCATGCTTTTCGCTATGGCCTGGAAGGCCTACACCGGTCAGGACGTCAATGGCGTCATTGCGATGGACCCGATGTTCATCCAGGACCTTCTCGTCTTCACGGGTGGCGTTACGGCGCCGGATGGCGAGGTGGTCGACGGCACCAATGCAGCGCAGGTCCTCCTGAGCGGCACCTATTGGAAGTTCGGTTCGGATCCCGAGGCGCAGGACGCTTACTTCTCCGCGGTAGCCGGTCTCTGCACCCAGCAGATCATGGGCAACCTCGGCGCGGCCGACCTGAGCGAGCTCGTCAAGACGATACAGACCGACGCGAATGAGCGCCGCGTGTACGCCTATATGGTGGACGAGGGCGAGGAGGCCGCCATGCAGCGCATCGGCCTCGGCGGCGAACTCTCGACCGATACCACCAAGCCGGTCCTCGGTGTGTATGTGAACGACAACACCTGGGCCAAGATGTGCTGGTACGAGCGGATCCAGACGACTGTCGGCGAAGCCGTGACCAACGAGGACGGCACCAAGACTTACCCCGTGACGACGACCCTGACCAACACGGCGACTGCTGAGGAGCTCGCAAGCGCCCCCGAGTATGTGACGGGCAATAGCCCTCTGAAGCGTGATGCCTACGACACCTTCAATTCGCCTGTTATTCTCATGGCCCCTGCCGGAGGCAACATCACGGACGTGCAGATCGGTGGGCAGGCAAATGCGGCGGCCTCGCAACTGTATGGGCATGCCATCATAATCGGCGACGCGAACATGGAGCCGCAGGAAACCGTCACCTTTGCCTACAACGTGACGGTGCCCGCCGAGGCGACGGAGGATTTGACGGTCGATCAGACCCCCACGGCCCAACGGTTCTAGGAGTTTCGTTAGAAAAAAGACCCGGCAGCGCCGCTCTGTTGCACGCGAGAAAACACATATCAACTACTGGGCTGATACGAGGAGACATATGCTCAAAGAATCGCCTTTACAGGGCGAGCAGCAGACGCCGCCAAAGGCGATAAGCATCAAACGTAACATGCTTTTCAATACCGTGGGTAGCCTTATGTATCAGGGCTGCCTATGGCTCACTACGGTCCTCGTGGTGACGTTGAGCCATGGGTATGGCGATTCAGGTGTCTACGCCTTCGCAATGTCCGTGGGCAATATGTTCTCCGCAGTGTCGACTTACAGCATGCGTACCTATCAGGTTTCAGATCTCGCGGGCAAGTATTCGCAGGAAAACTACGTCGGCTTCCGGATTTTGACAATCGCCCTCGGCTTCGTGGCGCTGGGCGCCTACTCTGTCTTCGTATCGCCCGATGCTGCCACCCTCATTTCGATTTTCATCTATCTGCTCTTCAGGTGCGACGAAAGCTTCTGTGATGTGCTTTATGGCGTCGACCAGCGCGGGGAGCGCATGGACTACATCGGGATATCGCAGTTCATACGAGGAATTGCGGTCGTGGTCGCATTCGCGGCGGGTATGGCCCTGCTCGGATCGCTCGATGCGGCGATTGCTCTCATGTTCCCGGCTTGCCTGCTCGTCACGGTGCTTTGGGATATTCCGCATGCCAGTCGTTTTGCCCCGATAAAGCCGCAGATAGGTTTTACGCAGGCAAAGTCCCTGCTGGTGGAATGCCTTCCCATGGTACTAGGCACCCTCTTCCTCGGGGCCATCGTGTCGGTCGCCAGGCAATACTACGGCAACATGGCGGGCAGCGAGGCGCTTGGCATCTATGCCGCGGTTGCCACGCCGGCTGTGCTCATCCAGGCGGGGGCACGTTATCTTTATGCGCCCGCCCTGGTTCCTCTTGCCAGACAGTGGGAGGACGATCGGAATGTGTTTGCTCATACATTTAGAAAGAGCCTTGTTTTGATGGTCGTTGCGGTAATCGCTATGGTGGCCCTGCTGACCCTTGCTGGCCCTTGGTTTTTCCAAGTTGTGTATGGCCCAAGCATTGCCGAAAGCGTCTACCTTTTCCGTGACGTGTTGATCGGTACGGGTCTTACAGCAGTCCTCTGGTATGTCTTTGATGTGCTGGTGGTATGTCGGGATATGCGAGGCGCCCTGATTTCCGCAGCCGTCGCCCTTGTCACGAGCCTTGTGCTGATGATCCCTCTGGAGGACGCCTTCGATATGTCAGGCATAAACTATACGGTGATAGCTGCCTGCGCCTCGGGCGTCGTGGTCGGGTTGGTCGGCTTGTGGTGTACGGTACGGAAGAGCTCGGCTGGCGACGACTGCCGAGATGAATGATTGAACGGAAAGGCACGGGGTGCCCTTGAGTAACGACCACACCTTTGCAATCTGCGCTTACAAACAGAGTCCCTATTTGGCCGAATGCATAGAGTCGGTGCTCAATCAGACACGGGGCGACAGCGAGGTTTACATCGCGACGTCGACGCCGAGTGATTGGCTGGATGGGGTGGCCCGCACATACGGGCTGCCCGTGTTCGTGAACAAGGGCGAGCGCGGTATCGGACAGGATTGGAATTTTGCCGTCTCTCAGGCACATACGCCGTATGTGACGGTTACGCATCAGGATGATATATACTGCCCGGGCTATGCCGAGGCTGCGGTGGAGATGCTTTCACGCGCGGAAGATTCGCTGATTTTCTTCTGCGATTACGGGGAACTCCGTGACGGCGTGCACGTGGACGAGAACCGCATCCTTAAGGTCAAGAGGTGGCTGCTGAAGAATCTGCGCGACGGCGCGCATGCCAACGACATCAAGGTGCGCAGGAGAATGTTGTCCCTTGGGTCCGCCATTTGCTGTCCATCCGTCACGCTCAATTTGAGGAACTGCCCGACGCCGCCTTACCAGACGGCAATGAAGTGCAGTCTGGACTGGGACACATGGGAGCATCTCTCGCGCCTTCGGGGCGGCTTCTACTACAGCTCCAAAATTCTCATGTACCATCGCATTCACCAGGAGTCGGCGACTACCGAGCTCATTGGGGACAGCACGAGGCATAGCGAGGACCTGGAGATGCTGTGCAGGTTCTGGCCGGAGCCGGCCGCGCGCCTCATCGAGCGTTTCTATAGCGAGAGCGAGAAGAGCAATGGCTGAGGAAAAGACCAAGACAGTCGATGACCTGCGTGTCTTGATTGTCATACCCGCTTACAACGAAGAGGAGAATATTCTCGACGTTGTCCGGACGGTTGAGGCCGCCGGATACGACTATGTTGTGATCAATGATGGCTCCAACGATGACACGGCGCGCATCTGTAGGGAAAACGGCATCAACTTTGTTGACCTGTCGCAGAACCTGGGCATCGGCGGTGCCGTGCAGACGGGACATCTCTACGCCCTTCAACACGACTATGACGTCGACATACAGATTGACGGCGACGGGCAGCACGATATCTCCTATGTGCCGCGGCTTCTCGAAAAGATTCGGGAGGGGTACGGCTTGGTGATCGGCTCCCGCTTCGTGGAGCGTACGAGGGGCTTCCAGTCCACCGCCATGCGCCGCGCGGGCATCAACTGGCTCAAGGGATGCATCAAACGCCATAGCGGGCTTACCGTCACGGATGCCACCTCTGGTTTCAGGGCGTCGGGGCGTAAGGCGATAGAGCTTTTTGCCGAGCATTACCCGGTTGACTACCCCGAGCCCGAGTCCATCGTCTACGCGCACAACCACGGTGTCTCCGTGTGTGAGGTACCCGTCGTGATGCGGGAGCGTCAGGGTGGGAAGTCATCGATCAGCCCGCTCAAGGGGGCTTACTACATGATCAAAGTCACTCTCGCCATCGCCATCGAGAGCATGAACAAATAGGAGGATTCCAGATGAGCCTGACGTTGCGAGTCCTGTTGATTGTCTTCTCTGCCCTGTTTTTGATGATGATTTTCCACCTGGTGGCGAAAGGGCGTCTTCAGCTCAAATATTCGCTGCTTTGGATGGCACTGGGCGTCCTATTGATCGTCGCGGCGATCTTCCCCGGCGCGGTTTCATGGCTGTCGAGCGCCCTGGGTGTGGGGCTCACCTCGAACTTCGTGTTTCTTTCGGGCATCGTCTTTCTCATGGGGCTGTGCCTTTCACTCAGCGTGATTGTGAGTTGGCAGGCGCGCGATATCCGTTCACTCGTGCAACGGCTGGCTTTGCTGGAGAAAGACCTCGACCTCCGCAATGAGGACGTGGGGGACCGCCGACACTGATCGAGGGCGGGAAGAAGGCGGATGGGCAGACCCCGCTATCCCATCGCACGATAGGCGGAGCAGACCTCGTCGGTCGGGCCGAGCATGCGCTGCTGCCCCTTCTCGATCCAGCAGACGCGATCGCACATGCTCTCGACCAGGTCGATGGAATGGCTCACGAGCAGCACGGTCGTGTTGTCGGTCTCGACGAGCTCCTTGATGCGTTTCTCGCACTTGCGCTGGAAGAGGAAGTCGCCGACGCTGAGCGTCTCGTCCACGATCAGGATGTCCGGCTCGGTCACCGTGGCGATGGCGAAGGCGATGCGGGCCACCATGCCGGAGCTGTAGTTCTTGAGCGGCATGTCCATGAAGTTCTGTAGCTCGGCGAAGTCGACGATGTCCTGGAAATGCTCGTCGATGAACTCCCTGCGGTAGCCCAGCAAAGCGCCGTTAAGGTAGATATTCTCCTTTGCCGTGAGCTCCATATCGAAGCCGGCGCCGAGCTCGATGAGCGGCGCGATGGTGCCCTTGACCTCGCAAGACCCCTCGCTCGCATCGAGCACGCCTGCGATAATCTTGAGCATGGTCGACTTGCCGGAGCCGTTGGTGCCGACCAGGCCGAAGGCCTCGCCCCGTTTGACCTCGAAATTGATGTGGTTAAGCGCGCGGAACTCCTTGAACTTCAGCTCGCCGCGGGTCAGGGCGAGGAAGTACTCCTTGAGGCTGTTGAATTGCTCGGACGCGATGTTGAAGACCATCGAGACATCGTTGGCTTTGATGACTGTTTCGGCGTCGGCCCCGGGAATCTTGGGGCGGGTGAGGCGGTAGTTGTTGCGCACGGTGTAGATGGTCTGCGCGCGCGACACCTGACCCGATCCGTCGGTCGCGTCGACGTAGAGAAGATAGCGGCCAGGCTCATCCAGGCGGAACTCGTAGAAGGGGTTCGTCGTGAGGCAGCCGAGCTCCTGCATGCTGGAGCTCGCGCCCGGCTCCCCCGCCCAACCGAAACTGAAGGTCAGCGGACCTCTGACGGAGCCGAGGACCGAGGCGGCGATTTCGATGATGCCGCCATCGCTTTCTTTGCGGGGCACGCGGATGGTCACGGCCCAGTCGGTCGGGAGGGTTCGCTCGCCGATATCCACGGTTAGCAGGCGCATGCGTTCCGGGTCGCGCACGAGGGCGTCGAGGTCTTCTTCCGACTCGGGGGTTTGATTGGGTGTCATGCCGTCCATAGTGCAGCTACCGCCTAAATGTAGAGGATGAATTTATGCTCGTTCTTCCTGAAGACCAACCATCCGATGGCAAGGGAGACGACCGAGCAGATGACGCAACGCAGGACGAGGCTTGCGCTTGGGGCCGTCTGCCAGAGCAGGGCGTCGCGGATGAAGGTGACATAGAGGTACATGGGGTTGAAGCCCTCGAGTGTCTGCATCCAACCGGGCAGGATTGAGTAGGGGTAGAAGAGCGGGGTGGCGTAGGTCCAGGCAGTGAGCACGACGCTCCACAGGTGGATGACGTCGCGGAAGAAAACCGATGCGGCGGCGAGCAACAACGCCAGGCCGGCGCAGAAGATCAGCAGGAGCGCAAGCGCTACCGGCAGGAAGAGCGCATAGGGGGTCAGCGGCACCCGCTCGACCAGCATGACGAGGGCGATGGCGATCAGCGAAAAGGCATAGTTGACGCCGGCGAAGAGGACCTTCTGAATGGGAAAGACGTAGCGGTCGATCTTCACCTTCTTGAGCAGCGACGAGGCGCCGATAATCGACGTCATCCCCTGGCTGGTGGAGTCGCTCATGAGCTGGAAGGCCGTGTTGCCCAGGATGAGGTAGACTGCGTAATTGCCGATGGAATCGTCGCTGTAGCGCATGAACGACCCAAAGACGGCGGCCATCACGAGCATCATGAGCAAGGGGTTGAGGACCGACCAGGCCACGCCGAGCGCGCTACGTCGGTATTTGAGTTTGAAATCCTTGGTGACGAGCTGTTTGAGGATAAACCAGTCCCTCTTGCCCTCTGGGTACCATGCGTCTTCTTTCATCTCTACGTTCTCCTCAGCGCCCAGGTCGGCAACACAACGAATTACAACATGCTAACACAGGAAAAATGCGCCCACCGCCCGCCGCGTCAGCCGGGAAGCCCGTAATTGCTGCGGGACCTTTCGAGGTTGCTGTTGTAATAGGGGTCGCCCTTGGCGTAGTAGTCGGCCCACCGGTTCATGAGTGCCGCCTTCTCGCGGACCCAGCTGACCGCCTGGGAGGGCGTGCGATCGGAAGGTCCTCGGGTGACGGATTCGTAATGCCGCAGCTTCGCGCGCGGCTGCTCGACCACATACTTGCCCGCAGCGTTGACCTTGAGGCAGAAGTCAATGTCGTTGTAGTTGACGGCGAAGCCTTCATCTAGGCCGCCGATCTCCTCGTACACGCTCTTCTTCACCAGAAGGCAGGCACCTGTGACGGCACTGACCGCATGGGGGACGACGCAGACGTTGTAGTACCCGCGGAACTTGTCGGGGACCATCATGTAGGAATGCCCAGGGCCGCCGCTTGACATGATCACACCCACATGCTGAACGAGGTCGTTTGCGTACAGGAGCTTGGCTCCGACGGCACCCACCTCGTCTCGTGTGCAAGGTCCGAGCATGAGCTCGAGCCAATCGGGCGTGATGACCTCGGTGTCGTTGTTCAGCAGCAGGATGTAGTCGCCTGAGGCGTGCGCGGTCCCGAAGTTGCAGATCTTGGAGAAGTTCCAACCGCCGTCGTAGTACACGACGCGCACCTGTCCGTATCGCCTCTCGAGGTCTTTGTAGTATTCGAACGTTTCCGGGTCAGTGCTGTTGTTCTCGACGACGATAATCTCGAAATTGCGATAGGTGCTTTTCTCGACAATCGACGTGACGCACTGGTCGAGGATGTCCCGTGCATCCTTATTGGGGATCACGATGGATACGAGGGGGTTGCCGGTGATCTCGTAATCGACCTGCAGGAAGTCGGGCACGTCGGGGGACGGGCTGACTTTCGCGGGGATTCCCCGGCGGTCGAAATGGCTCTGTACGGCGGCGAGCTGTGCCTCGACGACCCAGGGTTTCGCCTCGAGGCCGCTTGCGGTGGACTCCGAGTGGATGCGCCAATGGTAGAGGACCTTGCGCACGTGGTAGATATTGCGCGCCTTCTCGGCCATGAGCAGCGTGAGGTACCAGTCCTGCGCGCCGTCCATCTCCTTGGGCGCGAAGTCGTCCTCGCCGATGAGGGACCGGCGTACCGTCAGCATGTGGCAGACGAAGTCGCAGGAATAGAGGTAGTCCCAGTTGAAATCCGGCTTGAGGAAGCCGTCGACAAAATGGCCGTCGAGCAGCTTGTCCTCGTCGCAGTACAGTATGTCGGTGTCGGGGCGGTCGTTGATGGCGCGCGTGTACTCGAAGAGGATGTCCCGCTCGAGCACGTCATCGTGGTCGAAGAAGCAGACGAAGTCACCGCTCGCCTTCTCGATGCCGGCCCGCGTGTTCAGGGCGATGCCGCGGTTGCCCTCGAGGTCGACGACCTTGATGCGGTCGTCTGTCGATGCGAGTTCGGCGACGACGGCCTTGAGATCCGCATCTTCCGGCGAGGCGTTGACGAGGATGAGTTCGAACTTGCCATACGTCTGCTCGAGGACCGATTGCGCCATATCGTGGAAGAAGTCCAACGGCGTCTTGTAGAGCGGGACGACGATGGAGTACGTCGGCTCGACGGGAAACTCGACTTCGGGCTGGACGTAGAGTTCCGCGAGGGGCGTGCGGTGCGACTGGAAGAACCAGTCCTCATAAAGGGTCCCCGAGGGATTCCCGCCAAGGTCATCTGACCATCCGGAGCGCATATCGGAGAGGACGAAGTCCTGCATGCAGAAAAAACCGTCTGGGGTCTTCCCATTGGGATAATGAAGCCAGACAATGAAGCTGGGGAGCGAGTGGGGGATTACAAACGAGAACTGCAAGACGCGTATGTGGTGATGAGAGCCCTTATAGGGGGCTGTCGAATCGCCCAGGATCGCCAGGCCGTTGATCGATACGTCACCACCTGAGAGGTCGAGCACGTGTATCTCGTAACGTGTGCCCAGGTCGGCGTCGGCAGGCAGGAAGGTCTCTGCCCGGCAGACCACGGTGTCGGTTGGCTTGACGCGCCCGTCGTCATCGCCGTTTGCGACGACATGCGTGACGATGACCTCCGACTCCTCGAGGGAGACGCGACTGTCGATGTTGCGGATGGAGAGCGCGTCAGGAAGGTGTTCGCCTTCGACTTCATGGCGGTCAGCGCATGGCCATAGGACCTGCGAGCCTCCTCGACGCAGCTGCCGTTGCTGTCGAGGACGCGCACGGTGAGGATGATCTCCGCGTGCAATACGGGCAGAACGACGACGTACCGGTTCTTTTCCTTGGGGAAAACCGCTGACGGCAGGGGATTGCCGCCTCGTGTCCGCGCCTCGGCGGCAAGCCTACCGCCCTGAGGGACCGGCGCGAAAACCGTCGTAAAAATCTTCCCCGTGCCTCGAGTGATTGCGCCAAACGAAACTGTCATGGAATACCACCTTTTGGGATTTCCCCGATAAGCCAAATACTATTTCATGCGGCGAGTGCGCACATGGCGATATAGGCAAGATACATGAGGTCGATTGATGCAAGGGTCGTCATTGTGGGCATCGCCATGCGGCCATGGGTCTCAAGGCGTCCATTGCGCAACGCCAGGTACAACAATGGCAGGAAAGGTATGAAGTACCTGCCCTGCACGCCAAGAATAATCTGCTCGGTATTGAAGGTCCAGCCGAGATACATCGAGAGAAAAATAGCGGATCCCGATGCGACCGACAGCAGAACGGACATGGCGCGCATGCCTTTTGACGGCACTGTGGCGTCGTCGTCTGACGGGAGCGAAGCGATTGCCGATATGAACAACATGCCGCAGGAGAAGAAGTAAGGGGCTTCGATATTCTGCTGAAACCAGCCGAGGTCACCTCCCACGATACCCGTGAGGTAGAAGTCGCCGAGCGTCTGGAAGGTGCGGAGCACCATGGCGCAAAAGGCAAAGGGTGATTTTAGTATGTCGGAAATGGAATAGAAGGTCCCGGTTTCAGTACCGCGATGGTCGAGTGCCGAACCGGCTTGCGCCGTGGTTAGGCTGGCGATGGTGGACAAGCGATAGGCGACGATGGCTGCCACGGGAAGGACGACTAGCAGGACTTTAAATATGAGTCCTGCCCGGCGCGACGCGAAACGCTCTTTTGGCGCGAGCAGCGCGAGAAAAACGATGGGGTAGTAGACTACTTTGCAGGGTGCAAGCAAGATGGCGACCAAGAGGGTACAGACCAGGGTGCGCGTCGATGCGGCCTCCTCCGCGTACAGCAATTTGAGTATGAGCGCCGTTAGCAAAAAAGCCAGTGCAATGATGCCCGAATCATATGAATAGGAGCCCAATAGCTGTAAGGTCATCGGGAAAAGAGCGATGGCCATCATGCTGTTTTTTCCAACGGGCGTGATGTTGACGGCGAGCACAATGATGACCAGCCCACACGCTAGGGCAAACAACCTGCCGAGATAAAACGTCAGCATGGCGTTGAGGCCGAGCGCCCGCCCGATCGTAATTCCCAGCGTGCTGGCGATTTTTACTTGTATCGGGTTTGCATCCGGCGCAAATACCTTTGCCCTGTCCGCATCAATCACGCCCTGCAGGTCCGATGAATCGAGCCCTGCTCCGATCTCTCGGTTGACCACTCGCCAGTTCTCGGCGGAGATCGTGCTTCCCCCAGGGTCCTCAGAATATAGAAAATCAAGGTCTGCCTTGCGGAATATGTCGGGGTGTCCGGAAAGCACGAGGTTTGAATACACGTAGGACTGTGTGTAGTGGTACACCTCGTCCGGCACGGTCATCGGAGATAGGAAAAGGGTGTAAGAGAGTCCGCACACCGTGAATAGGAGGGGAAATGCGGCTTTCCACGAAAGTGCGTAATTGCCGGGAAGAAGATAGATATAAAAACCCATAGCGATAAGCACGGAAACAATCGCGGCGCAGACGGGAATCGCTACGCGGAGGGCGCTTACGGACGAATAAAAATAAAGACCAAGGATGATATTTACCAAAAGCAATAGAATACAGAGCTTCAGGAACGAGCCCATGCGCTTGCCGGGGCGGCGAGGGCGTAATGAAAGCGCTGGCTCCTTCACGTCGCCCTTCAAGCCGCCTTCAACTGGCGTATCGGTGAGGTGTTTCATGCGCTGTCCGCTCCATATCAATCCCCATGACGTAATAACCGCAATGCCAATCATACGAAATCCGCGGGCGAGCCATTGGGAGAACACTGCGATTCCGCAACACTATGGCCCCGCGTGTTTCAGGCCCATTGAGAGTTTGTGCAGATGAAGAGGGGCGTGATAGGGTAGGTGCGCACGAAGCTCAAACGTAGTTGAAAGAGGGTCTTCCCATGCACGAATCCCACACGCGCCGCTCCCACGCGGTGCTTGCCATAGCGCTTTCTATCTTGATGGCCTGGTCGACCTGCTTCGGCAGCTACACCTACGCCTATGCCGAGGACGAGGTGACTGAACCGACCGAGGCGCAGACGCTCGAGACCCAGGCGGAGGGAAGCGCGGAGGATCCGGCTTCGACTGATGCCGCGACTGCTACGGCCGAAGGGTCCGCCGACCAGACGGCCCCCGCGGAAGCCACGGACGAGACCTCCGACGAGCAGGACGCCGCGGCCGGCACGACGCTCGAGGCTGAGGCGGCAGCCACTCCCGTCGCTGTAGGGATTCGCACTCATGTACAGGACTTCGGCTGGCTTCCGGAGGTCTCGGACGGCGGCTCTGCGGGCACGACTGGCAAGAGCAAGCGCGTCGAGGGTTTTTATTTCCGCCTGAAACTTTCCAACAATACCTATGACTCGAACGCCATTACGGCCACGGCCCATGTGCAGGATTACGGCTGGATGGGTGACGTCTCGGATGGCACTCTGGTAGGTACCACGGGCGAGAGCAAGCGCGTCGAGGCGATCAAGCTCTCACTCGCCCAGCGGTACACAAGCCAGGGCTACCACATCTACTACCGCGTCCACGTGCAGGACTACGGCTGGACCGCCTGGGCCAAGGATGGCGAGGCAGCCGGCACTATGGGCTATGCGCTGCGTCTGGAGGCCATTCAGGTCCAGGTCGTGAAGGACGGAGCGGGTCCCTCGT
>OMXZ01000014.1 GCA_900315165.1 uncultured Actinomycetes bacterium
CGACATAAAGGCTTCGTCGCGGCCGTCGTGGTCGTTGAGGAGGGCGACCACGGGAAAGCCTGCGTCGTGGGCAGTCCGAGCGCCGAACGGGGCGTCCTCAAAGACCCAGGTCGTCTCTGTCGTACCGCCGATCGCATCGCGGGCGGCGTAGTAGATGTCGGGATGCTGCTTGTCGGCCCCTACGTCGCCGGTGTACAGAACAGCCGAGAAATACCCGCGCAGGCCGTGGGCCTCTAGGGCGGTCTCCAGCAGGGGCACGCTGGTCGAGCTCCCGATCGCCATCGGGATGCCGGCCGCGGCGAGCTCGTCGAGGAAGTCGCGCACACCGGGGAAGGGTTGCACGGTGTGGACATACTCCCAGGCGACCTTCTCACGCACCTCGGCCAGGGCGGCCTCGCGGCTCTCGCATATGCCATACGCGTCGTGGAAGAAGTAGCACTCATCCTCGAAGTTCATGTATTCGTAGCGGTCGGCCAGCGCTCGGGCGTGGTCGATGCCGTGGGATGTGAGCCACTCGGGAAAGACCCGGTTCCACATGGGCATCGAGTCGAGCAGGGTTCCGTCGCAGTCGAACACCGCAGCGCTTATCTCCATATGCCCTCCCACTTGCCCTGGCCGCAGACGTTTCAGCGTCTTCCGCAGCCGACATATCCCACATGCCTCGCGATCAATGGTATCGCGCCCGCGGGCATGGAGGGTCCGTGCACGGTGGAACAATTCCGCGACGTTGGGTACAATCGCTTGCGCACGCGCAACACAGGAGTTGGGAGCAAGGCATGGCGAGGTACGACTATCGATGCACGAATTGCGGGACGACTTTCGAGGTCGAGCACCCGATGAGCGCGCATCCCAAGGTCACCTGCCCCTCCTGCGGCGCCCCCGCCGAGCGCGTGTTCGACACGTACGGCATCAAGCTCGTGGGCTCCGGTTATTACAATACCGACCAGCGCGGCTCGGGTTCGCACAAGTCGGGCAAGTAGGTTTCGCCGCCCTGCGAGGAAAAGCGGTTCACCTCCCCGAAAACGCCACAAGTTGTGGGGTGAGACGCTTGCACGGGACACAATTCGTGCTAATGTAGACGAGCTGTGCAATTTGTCGGCGCCTGGCGCCGCTATGGAGGTAAGAAGAAATGTCGAAGGTCTGTGATATCTGCGGCAAGCATGCCGTCGCCGGTCGTACCATCAGCCACTCCCACCGCACCGTGGCTCGCACGTTCAAGCCCAACATCCAGCGCGTGTCCATCGTCAAGGACGGCCGTCGCCAGAAGATGAACGTCTGCACCCGCTGCCTCAAGAAGGGCAACCTCGTCCGCGCCTAAGGGCGGGTGTCCAAATCAGCACGCAAAGGAGTCTCCCCAGGGAGGCTCCTTTTTGTGTGTGGGCAGGGTGAGCGCCGCCTGCTCACGCTATACTCATAAGGATTGTACCGAGGCAGTAAGGCAGGAGGACAAGTCATGGCAACAGTTGCGGGCACCCTCAAGGTATCCAACGACTGCATCGCGGACCTCGCGGGGTATGCGGCGCTGGAGTGCTACGGCGTCGTGGGCATGGCCGAGATCGACGACAAGGCGGGCATCGTGCACCTGCTCCCCACCTATCGCCTACGCAAGGGCATCGATGTGGGTTCCGAAGCGGGCACGGTCGTCGTGGACCTGCACGTCGTGGTCGAGCAGGGCGTCAACATGTCATCCGTCTCGTCCAACCTCCAGAGTTCCGTCAAGTTCATCCTCGGCAAGATCGCCGAGCTGGACGACGTCGAGGTGCGCGTCCATATCGAGGGTATGCGCGTCCGCTAGGCATGCGCCCGACGCACGCCCCAGCATTATCAACGGCCGATTCGATACAAGAGGTTGATACATGATCGCCAATACCATCCGCGCCTGCTTCCCTCCCGCCGCCAAGGTCGTGGCGGACAAAGCCGAGGAGATTAATAAGCTCAACGTGTTTCCCGTTCCCGACGGCGACACGGGTACCAATATGTCGCTCACGCTGGGCACCGTGGTCAGCGAGGTCGAGGCCCTGCCCAAGGATGCCACGATGGCCGATGTCGCCCACGCCATCACCCATGGCTCGCTGATGGGCGCGCGCGGCAACTCCGGCGTCATCACCAGCCAGATCCTGCGCGGTGTGGCCGAGGGCCTGGCCGAGGCCAAGGGTCCCGACGCCACCACGGCCGACATCGCGGCGGCGCTCCGCAACGGCGTGAAGGTCTCCTTCAAGGCCGTCCGCAAGCCCGTCGCCGGCACCATCCTCACCGTCGTCAAGGACGTTTCGGCCAAGGCCGACGAGATCGCCCGCACCAAAGCCACCGTCGACGAGATGCTCGAGGCCCTCGTCGTGGAGGCCTATGAGTCGGTCGCCCGCACGCCCGACCTTCTGCCCGTCCTCAAGGAAAACGGCGTCGTGGACTCCGGCGCCTTCGGCATCGCGACTTTCTTCGAGGCCTTCGTCAACGCCTACGAGGGCAAGGCCGGCGAGCTCACCGAATTCAAGACGACCGTGGACGCCAAGGCTGACGTAGCCAGTGTCGTCGACATCGAGATCAACGACGACTGGGAGGGCTCGCAGTTCCGCTACTGCACCGAGTTCCTCTTCCATGCCGACTCCGCCAGCTTCGACGAGCAGGACTGCCTGGGCTACCTGGCCTCCCAGGGCGACTGCGAGCTGCTCGTGGGCACCAACCCCGACTACAAGATCCACGTCCACACCAATAGGCCCGACCACGTCCTGCGTCACATGCTGCACCGCGGCCAGATCTACAACGTCTTCGTCCACAACATGGACCTCGAGGCTCAGGAGCGCACCGACAAGGTCCGCGCCGACAAAGAGGGCGCTTCGGCCGGCAAGCACGCCGCCCCCCGCAAGGAGCTGGGCTTCGTCGCCGTGGCGGCGGGCTCGGGCGAGGCCGAGATCCTCACCTCGCTGGGCGTCGACGTCGTCGTGTCCGGCGGCCAGACCATGAACCCCTCCACGGCCGACATCCTCGACGCCATCGAGAAGGCCAATGCCAATAACGTGATCGTCCTGCCTGACAATGGCAACATCCGTATGGCCTCCGAGGCAGCCGTGTCGGCCGTCGAGGACTGTAAGGCGGCGGTTGTCCCCACCAAGACGGTCCCGCAGGCCTTCAGCGCCATGTTCGTCGTGGATCCCGAGGGCAGCCTCGAGGACAATGTCGCCGAGATGACCGAGGCCATCGCCGGCGTCCGCGACGGCGAGGTCACCACCGCCGTGCGCGACTCCCAGGCCGCCGATGGCTCGCCGATCCACGCGGGTGACGTCATGGGCATAGAGGGCGGCGAGATCACCGTCGTGGGCAGCGACGTCCAGCGGGTTACGCTCGACCTGATCGCCAAGATGCAGGAGGACGAGGAGGGCGACACCATCACCCTGCTCGCCGGCTCCGATATGGACGACGAAGCCTTCGAAGCCCTCCAGACCGCCATCGAGGAGGCCCAACCCGACCTCGAGATCGATGCCCACCGCGGCGAGCAGCCCCTCTATCCGGTCGTCTTCTCGATCGAGTAAGTGGCAGCCGACATCACACAAGACGGACGTGGCGGGGCGATGGGCCCTGCCACGTTTTGCGTTGGGGAGGCGGCGGGGCGCCTGACCCGCACGGTCTCGTTTGCCGGCGATGTGGGGCGCCTGCGTTTCGCCAGCCGTTTCACCCGGGCTTCAGGTGGAAAGGATTCGCCGCTCGCACGTCTGGGCATCACGCGCACCCGCGACCTCCTGCTCCATGTGCCGAGCCACTACACAGACTACACCCAGGTGGTCACGGTGGAGCAGGCCGAGGTGGGCCAGATCGCGACCCTCATCGCCCGCATCGACAAGATCGATGCAAAGCGGCCGAAGCCGCGCCTCCACATCCTGGAAGTCTTTGTGACCGATGGGACGGGCGTCTTGAAGGTGACTTTCTTCCGCCAGCCCTGGCTCGAAGACCAACTGGCCGTAGGTGACACGCTCGCCGTGTCGGGCAAGGTGACCTTCTCCTATGGTTTTAAGCAGATTACGCCCACATTCTGGGAGAAACTCGAGCTCGGCGAGGACGGCGTGGCCGCCGCGCGGATCATGCCGACCTATCCGCTGACCGAGGGCATCAGCCTGGGTTGGATGCGCCGGCTCGTTTCGGCCGCACTGGCAGACGTGGGGGATGTGGCGGACTTTCTGCCCGCCGGGCTCGTGGCGCGCCGCGGGCTGCCGGGGCTGGCCCAGGCCTTGCGCGAGGTGCATTTTCCCTCGAGCCTGGAGGCGGCCGAGCAGGCACGTCGCCGCCTCGCCTACGACGAGCTTCTCTGCCTGCAGCTGACCCTGCTCACGCGCCGACGCCTGACCGACGGGGGCGTCACGCCCACCCGGCATGTGACGGATGGGCCTCATATGGCGGCCCTGCGTGCGGCCCTGCCCTTCAGCCTCTCGGCCGAGCAGGAGGTCGCCGTGGCCGAGGTTCTGGCCGACATGGCAGCCCCGCAGGTCATGAACCGTCTGCTTCTGGGCGACGTCGGCACGGGCAAGACCGTGGTGGCCGCCCTGGCGATTGCCGCCTGCGCCGACACGGGGACGCAGGCCGCGATGATGGCGCCGACCTCCGTTCTGGCCCGACAGTATGCCGAAAAGGTTGGGCCCCTGCTCGAAGAGGCGGGTATCGAGTGTGCCACGGTGACCGGTGCCACGCCGCCCGAGGAACGGGCGCGGGTCCGCGAGCGGGTCGCGTCGGGGCAGACCACGGTCGTCTTCGGCACGACGGCCCTCCTGTCCGATGACATCGAGTTTTCCCGTCTGACCCTCGTCGTGGTGGACGAGCAGCACCGTTTTGGTGTGGAACAGCGCACCGCCCTGCGGCGCAAGGGGCCGGGGGCCGACCTGCTCGCGATGACGGCGACCCCGATCCCGCGAACGCTGGCGCTGGCCCTCTATGGCGATATGGACTGCTCGCGTATCTCGCACCGGCCGGTCGCGGGGGCGGGGATCACAACGAAATCGCTGGCGCCCGAGAACCTCGATATGGCCCTGGGCTCCATCCGTGAGGCCCTGGCTACCGGGCAGCAGGCCTACGTGGTCTGCCCCCTGGTGGATGACGCCGATCCGGGTGCCGACCTCGACGATGTGCCCGAGAGTGCCCGCTCGGCCGCGGCACACCTGCATTCTGTCGCCTCCACCCTGCCCGAGATCGCCCGTCTACTCCCGGAGGCGCGCGTCGCCGCCCTGACCGGCCGCATGTCCGCTGCCGAGAAGGACCGGGCCATGGAGGATTTCCGTGCGGGTGCGACGGACGTGCTCGTTTGCACGACCGTCGTCGAGGTGGGCGTCGACGTGCCCAACGCGACCGTCATGCTGGTTTACGACGCCGACCGCTTCGGCCTGGCCACCCTGCACCAGCTGCGGGGCCGCGTCGGCCGCGGGTCCGTCACGGGTACGGTTTGGCTGCTGTGCGCCGCAAAAAAGAACACGCCAGCCCGCCGGCGCCTGGACGCTCTGGAGGCGACCTCCGACGGCTTCGAGCTGGCCGAGCTCGACCTCAAGCTGCGCCGTGAGGGCGAGGTCCTGGGCTACCGTCAGAGCGGCGGGGTCAGCCTGAAGATCTCCGACCTGGCGGGTGACGCCGACCTGGTAGCCCAGGCCCATGACGATGCCCTCTATATCACTCATGAGGACCCCGACCTCTCGCGGGCGGACCATGTGCCGCTGGCCCTGGAGGTCAGGGACCGGTTCGGGGCCTATTTCGAGGAGGTCGAACGCGTATGAGCCGTGACGGGAGCGGGCACCTGCGCATCGTGGGCGGCCAGTGGGCTGGGCGCACGATCGAGGCGCCGGACGGTCGTGGCGTGACCCGCCCGACTACCGACCGCACGCGCGAGCGCATCGCCTCCATGGTGCTCTCGAGCTTCGGCCTGGACCTCTCCGACGTCGCGGTGCTTGATGCCTTCGCGGGGTCGGGCGCCCTGGGGCTCGAGATGCTGTCCCGCGGGGCGGCCTCATGCTGTTTTGTCGACCGCGACCGCGACGCCGCGGCCCGCGTGCGCCGCAACGTCCGGGCCCTGGGCGCCGACCGGCGCGCGCATGTGACCTGTGGCGACGTTGTCTGCCTGGCTCAGGCGGGGACGCTGTGGGGCGCCCCTTATTCCCTCGTCCTGCTCGACCCGCCCTACGCCATGGACGCCGCCCGGGTCTCCGGGCTGGTGGCGTCGCTCGTAGAAAACGGCCTGCTCGCCCCGCGGACCCGTGTGCTCTACGAGCGCGCTGCCGATGCCCCGGGGCTCGAGGTCGCGGGCGCCCGCCTGGCCAAGTCGAAATCCCACGGTATTACGGCCGTGGACCTGCTTATCATGGAGGGCGCGACGGCCTGAGGGCCCCGCGCACCAAACCTTTACCCGCCGCGAACGGACGGAGCCGCATGGGCGCAAACAAAATCGATCACGTCGTGATCCCCGGAACCTTCGACCCCGTGACCTATGGCCACCTGGATGTGATCGAGCGGGCATGGCGCCTCTTTCCCAAGGTCACCGTGGGTGTCGCGGCCAGCCGCGGCAAGCGCGGGGTGGGGACGGCCTTCACGCTGGACGAGCGGGTGGCGATGCTTCGGGACGCGCTTGACTACGAGGGCATCGGCGACGAGGTCGAGGTGCTTCCCTTCGAGGGGCTGCTGGTGGACTTCTGCCGTGAGATCGGTGCCCGCGGAGTCGTCAAGGGCCTGCGTGCCATGACCGACTTCGAATACGAGCTGCAGCAGTCCGCGCTCAACACGCGCCTGGCCCCCGAGATCGAGTCCGTCTATGTCATGTCGGCGAGCGAGTACGGCTTTGTCTCATCCTCGATCGTGCGCGAGCTCGCCTCCTTCGGAAGCGACGTGCGCTTTCTGGTGCCGCCCAATGTGGCGGCGGAGCTGCGCGACCACTACGCGAAATGATTTCTGCTAATATGCCAATCAAGTATGCGTGGCAGCTTGGACTCGAGTTGCTTTAAACGTGCCCTAGTCGAAAGGAGTCCCAGATGCAGCCAGGTGAGGAGATCGAGAGCCTTCTCGGCGAGATCGAGCAGATCGTGGAAGAAGGCAAGACCCCCTTTACGGGCGGTGGATCCAAGAAGATCGTCGACGCCCAGGAGATTTACGAGATCATCGACGAGATCCGTGCCCGCTTCCCCCAGGAGTTCGCAGATTCTCGCCGCATCGTGCGTGAGGAGCAGGAGATGCTCGACCGCGCCCAGCAGCAGGCTGATTCGATCATTGCCGACGCCCAACAGCAGGCAATGATCCTCGCGGGCGACCAGGAGGTCGTCCGCCTGGCCCAGCAGCAGGCCGACCAGATTCGCGACCAGGCCTCCCAGTATGAGCGCGACACCCGTTACAACGCCGAGTCCTATGCGGATTCCGTCCTCGCCAACCTCGAGGACCATCTCCGCTCGATGTCGGGTTCCGTCCAGCGCGTGCGCCAGGCGATCGAGGACGGCGGCTCCCAGAACGATGATAACCAGGGCTGGTAGGCCATGCAGTCCGTGGTCATCGACCTCGACAGCCGCCTCAAGAATCCGGGCGACACCATCCCCTTGGCCGGCCATCTCGACGAGACGGGCTACACCTTGGGGGACCATGAGTTCAACTTGCCCGGCGGCATCGACTACGACCTCGTGCTCACCAACGCGGGGGAGGGCATCCTCGCCACGGGCATGCTGAATGCCCATGTGATTGGCACCTGCGACCGTTGCCTCGAAAAAGCCGAGTTCGATGTAGCCGGAGAGGTCGACGAGTATTTCCTCTTTGAGGAACCCGCGGAGGGCGAGCTCGGCGACGACGAGGACGAGATGGACTTCTCGCTTGTATCGTCCGACGGCACAATCGACCTGGCCGACCCTCTCAACACGGCGCTTCTGATGGAGACTCCCTTCGTCGTCCTGTGTAAGCCCGATTGCAAGGGCCTCTGCCCCGTCTGCGGCGCCAACCTCAATGAGACGGACTGCGGACATGCCGCGCAGATCGAGGCGGACCGCCTCGCATCCAGCCCCTTTGCTGTGCTTAAGGGCCTCAAGCTGGACGATTAGGCCGCCCGCGGCCTGCGCCCTGTGCGAATATGTGACGGACCTCCACATTTCGGGGGCATATCGTCGCGCTATGGGTTGGCGCACGACTGGAATGCGTGCTACAATGCCAGCTCGTGTGTATTAGAGTTTGTTCGGAAGCAGAGGTCAACCATGGCAGTACCTAAGCAGAAAAAGGGTCGCGGCGCCACCCACACTCGCCGCTCGGCAAACAGCAAGCTCGAGGCGGCGGCGCGTTCCGTCTGCCCGCGTTGCGGCGCTCCGAAGCTCCCGCACCACGTGTGCCCCAGCTGCGGCTACTACAAGGACCGCGAGGTCATCGTCACCGAGTAGCGGCGCGGTATGAGCCGAAGGTCTTGAGGTCGGCCTCCATCGGGGGGCCGGCCTTTTTTGTCAGAGGGGAGACGGTATGGTCACCATTTGCGTGGACGCCATGGGCGGCGACGAGGAGCCCAAGGTCGTGCTGGACGGTATCGCGGCGGCGCTGGCCGCCGACGCCGACCTTTCCGTACTTGTCGCGGGCAACGAGGAAGTCGTGATGCCGTTCGCGGCCGACCATGAGCGGGCGCGCGCCCTCGTGACCACCGAGGTCATCGGGATGGGCGAGCACCCGGCCGACGCCGTGCGCCAGAAGAAGGACTCGAGCATCGTGCGGGGGTGCGCCGCGGTGCGCGCGGGCGAGGCCCAGGGCTTTTTCTCCGCAGGCTCCACCGGTGCGATCTTCGCGGCGGCGACCCTGGGCATCGGCCGCATCCGCGGCGTCAAGCGCCCGGCCGTCGCCAACCCCATGCCCGGCGCCTCCGGCCGCTCGACCGTCTTTTTGGACATGGGCGCCAATGCGGATGTCCGCCCGGAGATGATCGTCCAATTCGCCCAGATGGGCCGCGCATTCGCCAAGACCACCCTGGGCGTCGAGGACCCCAAGGTCGCCCTGCTTTCCAACGGCACTGAGGACACCAAGGGATCCGAGGCCGTCGTCGCCGAGCACGAGGCGCTCGCCGCCGCGGGCGCGGGCTGGTTCGTCGGCAACTGCGAGGGCACGGATATCCTGGCCGGCAAGTTCGATGTGATCGTAACGGACGGCTTCACCGGCAACGTGGCCCTGAAGACCCTGGAGGGCACGGCGAAGTTCCTCCTCTCCCAGATTCGGGATGCGGCCCATTCATCCAAGAAGGCCGGCCTCGGTGCCCTCATGATGAAGCCCTCGCTCAAGGGTGTGGCCAAGCAGCTTTCCGGCGATGCCTATGGCGGCGCGGTCCTGCTCGGCTGCAAGGCGCCGGTCCTGATTGGCCATGGGGCCACCTCGGTGGAGGCTGTGAAGAACGGCACGCTCGCCACGGCGCACGCGGTGCGCGAGGACCTGGTCGGCCGTGTGGCCGAGGAGCTTGGTGCGTAGTAGGCCCCCTGTCGGATTTTCGGGGAGTCGTCCGAGACGCGATACGTCACTGCGTCTCGGGATACAATCATGAGGTCAGTCACTTGTATGGGAGGTATACAATGGAGCGCTCAGAAATTCTTGACAAGGTGAAGGCTCTCGTCGAAGAGACGCTCGAGGCAGACGGATCGGCTCTCACCGAGCAGACCGCCTATGAGGACCTCGGTGCCGATTCCTTCGACCTGCTCGAGCTCGTGACTGCCATGGAGGACGAGTTCGGCATCACCGTGGACGACTCCGCCGACCTCTCGCAGGTCAAGACTATCGGCGACACGGTCGACATGGTCGCCCAGTCCCTCTAGCGGGGGAGACCCTCTTTGAAGATGCATCGCCGGGTGGTCGCGATCGAGGAGATCCTCGGCCATCATTTCGAAAATCAGCGCCTGATCGAGCTGGCCCTCACGCATCCTTCCGCCGTCGAGGGCCACTCGGTGGGGCAGAATTACGAGCGCCTCGAGTTTTTGGGCGACTCGATCGTCGGCGCCATCGTCGCGACCGACCTCTACGAGCGTTTTCCCGAGATGAGCGAGGGCGAGCTCACACGGCTCAAGATCTCGCTGGTATCGGGCCCGACACTCTCGGAGGTCGCCCGTGAGCTCGGCTTCGGCGAGCTCATTGTGTTCGGGGATTCGGAAAAGGGCACCGGCGCCCGCGGCATGCGGTCGGCGCTCGAGAACGTGTACGAGGCGGTCAGCGGTGCGCTCTACCTGGACGCCGGCTACGATGTCACGCACGACTTCGTGAGGCGCACGCTGGGCCCGCATATCTCGCCGGACATCGCCGAGCAGCCAATCTCTCCTAAGTCCCGCCTGCAGGAGGCCACCCAGCGCGACCTGCATGTGGCCCCCGTGTACAAGCTGACGGGCGAACGCGGGCCGGCACACGCGCCTACTTTCGAGGTCGCGGTGCTGGTCGACGGCAAACGGGTCGGGCGCGGGACGGGCACGTCCAAGAAGCAGGCCGAGAGCGCCGCCGCGGCAGATGCCATCGAGCGCCTGGGCTACGACGACAGGCCGGGGAAGGGCGCGGATGTATCTTAAGTCCCTCACGCTCAAGGGCTTCAAGTCCTTCGCCGACAAGACGCAGATGAGCTTCGACCCCGGCCTCAACGTGGTCGTTGGGCCCAACGGCTCGGGCAAGTCCAACGTCTCAGATTCGGTCCTGTGGGTGCTGGGCGAGCAGTCGGCCAAGATGCTGCGCGGACAGGCCATGGAGGACGTGATCTTTTCCGGCAGCTCGGCCCGCCAGCCCGTGGGGGTGGCCGAGGTCACGCTCGTCCTCGACAACCAGGACCGCACCCTGCCGATCGACTTTGCAGAGGTGGGCATCACCCGTCGCATGTACCGGTCGGGCGAGTCAGAGTACCTGATCAACGGGTCGCCCGCCCGCCTGCGCGACATCCAGGACATCCTGCACGACTCCGGCCTGGGCAAGGACACCCACTCCATCATCAGCCAGGGCAAGCTCGACTCCATCCTGCAGGGCAGACCCGAGGAGCGCCGCGAACTGATCGAGGAGGCCGCGGGCATCAGCAAGCACCGCCGCCGCAAGGAGCGCGCCGAGCGCAAGCTGGCCGCCATGGACGTGAACCTCACCCGAGCCAAGGATGTGCAGCGCGAGATCACGCGCCAGCTGCGCCCCCTCGAGAAACAGGTGGACCAGGCCCGGCGTCACCGCGACCTGGCCGAGCAGCTCACCGCCCTGCGCACGACGCTGGCGGTGGACGACCTGCGCCAGCTGCAGAGCCAGTACCGGGCCCTGAGCGCCCAGGGCCGCGAGGCCGACGCCGCTGTGGAGCTGGCTAAATACCGCTACGACGAGCGCGCCGGCGAACTCGACCGCTACCAGTCCCTGCTCGAGCAGAAGGGCATCTTCGTCGGCGATCTCGACGAGCAGCGCCGCCGCATGCAGGACCTGCTCGGCCGCATGGATTCCGATATGCGCCTTCTGGAGGAGAAGGGCAAGAACATGGTCTCGCGCCTCTCCGAGATGCGCATGCGCCTGTCCTCCATGGAGAAGCAGCGCAACGACGCCGAGCGCGAGCACGCTTGCGTGGCCGAGGACCTCGTGGCCGCGCGTGCCGCCGCCGAGGAGCTGCGCCGGTCCGTGAACGACCTGCAGAAGGAGGCCGACGCGGCCAGCAAGAGGCGCCGCGAGCTGGGCGCCGAGTTTGCAAGGACGAATGAAGAACAGCGCCGGGCCCAGCGGACCTCCGACGAGGAGACGCTAGCCTATGCCAAGCTTCGCGATCAGATCGAGAGCGCCGAGGCGGCCGACGAGATGTATGCAGGCCGGCTTACGCGCCTGGCCGAGCAGATCGGCGAGGCGGAGTCCGCGCTCGGGGAGCGGACTGCGCGCAAGGTCGAGGCTGAGGAGACGCTCGCGGCGGCAAAGAAGGACCGCGAGGCAGCTTCCCACCATATCAATGCAGCCCAGGAGGCGCTGACGGCCGCCCGGAAAAACGAGTCCGAGCTACGGCGCGCCCTGTCCTCGGCCCAGGCGGACCTGGGGGCGCTTGAGGCACTCGACCGTGCCAACGAGAACAAGAGCCAGCTTGTTGCAGCCCTTGCCGATGGTGGCGAGAAGGACCGCATCCGCTGCCGTCTGGCTGACCTGATCGAGGTTCCCGCCGAGCTGGAGGGCGTCGTGGAGGCGCTCCTCGCCGACGACCTCACAGCCCTCGTCGTAGAGGGTGCCAACGATGCGGCGGCCCTCGCCGATGCGGCTGCGGCAAGCAAGGCAGAGGGCACGGCGACGATTGTCGCGGGCGGCCTTGACAACGATGCGGCCCCGGATGCCGACGACCTCCCGGGCACCGCGCTGGTCGACAGCGTGAAAGCTCGCGCGGGCTATGAGGATGTCGTGACGCGGCTCTTTGGGCGCGTTCGTCTGGTCAGGGATGCCAATGAGGCGCTCGTTGGTCATAGTGCCCACGCCGAGTTCACCTATGTGACGGCCGGCGGCGCCTACCTGCTGCCCGATGGGCGCATGCGGGTCGGCGCCGTATCGACGTCCGAGCACGGCGCCCTCGATCGCAAGCGTCGCATCCGTTCCCTTCGGGCGGAGCTGCCGGAGCACGAGACGGCGGTCGAGCAGGCTGCGGCAGCGACGGCTGAGGCGGAGGCAGCGCTTGCCGCCGCGCGCGACGAGCGGGCCGCGGCAGAGGGAGAGGTCGCCCGCCTGAATGGCGAGCTCAAGTCCCTCACGAGCGAGCTCGGGCGCCTGTCTGCTCAGCGTGACTCCGCGAAAAACGAGCGTGCCCAGGTCGAGAAGACCCGTGCCACCGCGGCGGAGAAGATCGAGAAGGCCCGCACCGAGGTCAAACAGCATCGCGATGCGGCGCATGAGGCGGCGGACAAGGCCGCCGAGCTCTCCCGTCGCCTCGACGAGATCAACCAGGAGCGCGGCCAGGCGTCCGCCGAGGAGCGCGACAAGTCCTCCCAGCTCTCCGACGGCAAGCTCAAGCTTGCGACCACCATCGAGCGTCGCAACCACCTCGAGTCCCGCGAAAAGGAGCTTGCCCGCACGGCCGCCCAGCTGGCCGAGCGCATCGAGGCCACGACCGAGGCCTCCCGTTCGCTCGATGTCGTGTCTCTGCGCGTGGAACCCTTGCACAAGCGCTATGAGGCCGTGCGCGAGCGGGCCCTCTGGTGGGCGGGCCGTCTCAAGGACCGCGCCTCTCTAGCCGAGGCCGATTCCGATTCGCTGAAGAAGACGATCTCGGAGGCCAAGGAGGCTGTCGACAAGGCGAACGGGGAGCTCGAGCGCGCCAAGGAGGCGGCAAGCGCCGTCAAGGTCGAGCTCACCCGCATCGAGGTCGAGGTCAAGCACGCGATTGAGGCCATCACGTCCACCGGCGCCGTGCTCGAGGAGGCCCTCGAGCTGCCCGCCCCCGATGACCGCGAAGCCACGGAGCGGCAGGCGGCGCGCGTCCAGCGCCAACTGGAGCAGATGGGCCCCGTCAACGAGGTCGCCATGGACGAGTACGATCGCCTGAAGCAGCGGGCGGACTACATAACCGCTCAGGTGGACGACCTCGAGCGCGCCCACAAGGCCCTGGGCAAGATCACGGCGGCTATCGAGCGCAAGATGCGTCACCAGTTCCTGGTCGTCTTCGACCAGGTCAACTCGAACTTCTCCGAGGTCTTCAGCCTCCTTTTCCCGGGCGGCCACGCCTATTTGGAGATGACCGACCCCGACCACCCTGGAGAGACGGGCATCGAGATCCAGGCACAGCCCCGTGGCAAGCGCATCACCAAGATGATGCTGATGAGCGGTGGCGAGAAGTCGCTCACGGCGCTTGCCCTTCTCTTCGCGGTGTACAAGACGCGCACCGTGCCCTTCTATATTTTCGACGAGGTCGAGGCCGCGCTCGACGATGCCAACCTCTCCAAGCTGCTCGACGCGATCGACCAGCTCAAGGAGACCACGCAGCTCATCGTGATTACGCACCAGCGCCGCACCATGGAGTCGGCCGACGTGCTGTACGGGGTGTCGATGCGGGCGGACGGCGTGAGCCACGTCGTCAGCCAGCGTCTCGATAAGGCGACAGGAAAGGTGGTCGATGCCTGATGGGTCTCCGCGACCGTTTGCGCAAGGGCCTCTCGCGCTCGCGTGAGGCGATTTCCGAGATCTTCTACATGGGCGGCGAGGTCGACGAGGACTTCTGGGAGGGCCTCGAGGACCGGCTCGTGATGGGCGACATGGGCGGCGAGGTGGCCTTGCAGGTCACCGATGACCTGCGCGAGCAGGCCGCCCGCGAAGGGCTCAAACGCGCCGGCCAGCTGCAGGAGGCGCTGGCACAGCGTCTGGCGGCGGAGTTTCCCGCGGCCGAGCGCGACCCCTTCCGCGACCTGCCCAGCTGCGTGCTCTTCGTGGGCATCAACGGCGCGGGAAAGACCACCACGGTGGGCAAGATCGCCGGGGCCGCCAAGGACGCGGGCGTGCCCTGCCTGATCGGCGGCGCCGACACCTTCCGTGCGGCAGCTATCGAGCAGCTCCAGGTCTGGGGCGAGCGCTCGGGCGTGCGCGTCGTGACCCGCGAGCGCGGCGGCGACCCGGCCAGCGTCTGCTACGACGTGCTCGACGCAGCGGAGCGCGAGGGCACCCGCCTCACCCTGATCGACACCGCCGGCCGCCTGCACACCTCGCCCGAGCTCATGCGCGAGCTGCAGAAGGTCGTCCGTGTGACCCGCAAGCGCGCGGGGGAGGCCCTGCCCGTGTCCGTGGTCCTCGTGATCGACGCGACCACCGGTCAGAACGGCCTGGCCCAGGCCAAGGAGTTCAACGACGCCCTCGACCTCGACGGCATGATCGTGACCAAGCTCGACGGTACCGCCAAGGGCGGCATCGCCGTCCACATCGCCCACGACCTGCGCCTGCCCATCTACCGGATCGGTGTGGGCGAGGGCATCGAGGACCTGCAGGAGTTCAACGCGCTCGAGTTCGCCCGGGCGCTCGTGGGCCAAGAGGAAGACTAAAGCGGGCGCGCATTGCGCCTGTGACGAAGGGATACGCACATGTTCAACAGCCTGTCCGACCGACTGCAAGATACTTTCTCCAAACTCAGCGGCAAGGGCCGCCTGACCGAGGACGACATCAACGCCGCCATGCGCGAGATCCGCATGGCGCTGCTCGAGGCCGACGTCAACTACCGCGTGGTCAAGGACTTCGTGGCAGCCTGCAAGGAGAAGTGCCTGGACGCCGACGTCCTGAACTCGCTCACCCCCTCGCAGAACGTGGTCCGCATCGTGCTCGACCAGCTCACGGACCTGCTCGGCACCACCGACTCCAAGCTCGCCTTCGCCCAGAACCGCACGCCCAACGTCGTGATGCTCGTGGGCCTGCAGGGCTCGGGCAAGACGACCGCCGCGGCCAAGCTCGCCTACCTCCTCAAGCATCAGGGGCGCAATCCGTTGCTCGCGGCCTGCGACACCCACCGTCCTGCCGCCGCCGACCAGCTCGAGACCCTGGGCTCCGAGATCGGCGTGCCCGTCTTCCGCGGCGACGGCAAGGACGCCGTGGCCGTGGCCAAGGGCTCCATCCAAGCGGCAGTCGACCACCTGTGCGACGTGGTGATCGTCGACACTGCCGGCCGCCTCCAGATCGACGAGGAGATGATGGCCGAGGCCGTCGCGATCAAGGAGGCCGTCAAGCCCGACCAGATCCTGATGGTCGTCGACGCGATGACCGGCCAGGACATCGTGAACGTGGTCTCGACCTTCGCCGAGCGCACCGACTTCGACGGCGTGATCATGTCCAAGCTCGACGGCGACGCCCGCGGCGGCGGCGCGCTGTCCGTCCGCGCCGTGACGGGCAAGCCCATCAAGTTCGTCTCGATGGGCGAGAAGCCCGACTCGCTCGAGGTCTTCCACCCCGACCGTATGGCCAAGCGCATCCTGGGCATGGGCGACGTCGTGGGCATCATCGAACAGGCCGAGAAGGTCGCGACCGAGCAGGACGTGGCCAATGCGGAGCGCATGCTCAAGAGCGGCTTCACGATGGACGACCTGCTCGACCAGATGCAGCAGATCCGCAAGATGGGCGGCCTGCAGAAGCTGATGGGCATGATTCCGGGCGCCGAGCGCGCCATGGCCCAGAGCGGGGCAACCGCCGACGAGAGCCAGATCGTCAAGATCGAGGCCATGATTCATTCCATGACCAAGGACGAGCGCCTGCATCCCAAGAAGATCAACGGCCAGCGCCGCCGCCGTATCGCCGCGGGTTCCGGTCGCAGCGTGCAGGAGGTCAACCAGCTCATCAAGCAGTGGTCCGAGATGAACAAGATGATGGGCAAGATGCGCGGACTGGCCAACAACGCGGGCGGCAACAACTCCCGCAAGGCCCGTCGTCAGATGCAGTCCATGATGAACAACATGGGCATGGGCAACATGGGCGGCATGGGCGGCAAGGGCGGCCGCAGGCGTTTCTAAACCCGACCGCAGAGCTGCCAGAACGTGACCGCGCTCGCCGCTGCCACGTTCAGGCTGTCGACCCCGTGGGCCATCGGGATGATTACGCTCTGGTCGCAGGCGGCAAGGGCTGCAGGCGAGAGGCCTGGCCCCTCGGTTCCGAAGAAGAGGGCCAGCTTGGGCTCGGCGGCCAGCCTGGGATCGTCGAGCGGCACGGCGTCCGGGTCCAGCGCAAGTGCAGCGCATCGATAACCGTGCGCGTGCAGGAGGTCTACCGCCCCCTGCGGCCAGGGTTCGGGCAGGCGGGCCCAGGGGACCTGCAGGACCGTGCCCATCGACACCCGCATCGCCCGACGGTTGAGCGGGTCGGCGCAGGTGGGGGAGAGCAGGACCGCGTCGGCCCCGAGCGCCGCGGCGGACCGGAAGATGGCGCCCACGTTGGAGACGTCGACCTGGCCCTCGAGGACCGCGACGCGCGCCTTGCACCTCTTGGCATCGATGCCAGCAAGTACGTCCCTGCAGGAGGCCTCCGCGGGACGCGGGAAGCAGCCGAAGACCCCGCGGGTGACCGCAAAGCCCGTGACCTGGCTCATGACCTCGGGCGGGGCGGAATAGACGGGCACGTCCGGGTCGAGACGGCCCAAGGTTGCCGAGAGCGTCGGCAGGTGGCGCTCGCTCACAAAGAGCGACTCGGGCACAAGGCCCCGGTCAAGCGCGACGTCAATCACGATTTCGGATTCGCAGACCATCCGTGCGCGGGCCGGGTCGACCAGGCTCCTGAGCTGACGGTCCGTGAGGCGCAGGTACGGGTCGAGCCGGGGGTCGGCTGGGTCTGTGACTTTTATGAGTGGCATGGAGAAACCCCGATTGTGTGACGACGGCGTCCAAAGCCTAATATTATCCAATGTGGCATTTTGGGCCGGCGAGACTGCCAGCAGGCAGAAGAGAGTGACTCCCTGATGGGGAAGAAGAGCAAAAAGAAGGCGAGCGAGCGCGCTTATGCCCACCTGGGCGTGGCACCAGCGGAGCCGAGCGGCAAGAAGGGCGGCGTGGGCAAGCACAGTGCGCCCGTCGGCCGCCATGCCGCCCAGCCGCAGGCTTCCGCCGACAGCTCTGACGAAGGGGGCGCCGGTCGCCGCAAGCACCGCGGCTTGCTGCGCCTCTGCGTCGCCCTCGGCATGCTCGCGGCTGTTTATCTGATCGGCGTGGGCGTCTTCAGCCTCGTCTTCTATCCTCAGACCACGCTCGGGGGCCAGGACGTCTCCCTGCGCATGGTGTCGGGGGTCGCTGGTTCGGATACCGCGTCGGCCGAAGACTACGTGCTCACGGTCAAGGCGTCGGACGGCGGCACATTCGAGGTCAAGGGGTCGGATGTGGACCTCAGGCTCGACGCGGACACCTTCGTGCGCGACGTCCTATCCCAGCAGAACCCCTGGGCCTGGCCCTGGGAGGTCTTCGCCTCACGTACGATCAACGAGCCCGCTCGCGCCTCTTTCGACGAGGACGAGCTCGCATCCCTTGTCAAGAAGCAGGTCGATGCCTACAACGAGACCGCCACGCCGCCGACCGACGCGACGGCCGCCTACAACGCGGACACCGGCCTCTACGAGATCACGCCCGAGGTCGCGGGCACGGCACTGGATGCCGACGCGGTGCTCGAGGACGTCTCGCATGCGGTCGCATCGCTCAAGAGCAGCCTCACGCTTGATGCCGCGGCCTATGCGAGCCCTGCGGTGACCAAGGACGATGCCAAGCTCAGCAAGGCGGTCGAGGAGGTCAACTCGCACCTCGGTGCCACCCAGGAGCTCACCGTGGACGGCACCAAGGTGGCGGAGGTCGGCAAGGACCTGGTCGCCCAGTGGGTCACGGTGGGCGACGACCTCTCCATGAGCGTCGACACCGACGCGATAACGGCATGGTGCCAGGGCGATCTGTCCGAGCAACTCGACACCGTGGGCACGACCCGCAACTACTCCACTCCCGACGGCAAGACCTATAGCGTCACCGGCGGCGAGTACGGGTGGTGCATCGACGGCGCGGCGCTCGCGGCCTCGATCACCGACGCGATCGAGGCGGGACAGTCCGGCTCGATCGACGTCCCGATGAAGCAGACGGCCGCCGTGTGGGCGGACGGCGGGGCCGACTGGGGCACCCGTTGGGTGGACGTGAACATCACGACCCAGCATGCGACCTTCTACGACAACGGCAGCGTCATCTGGGAGTCTGACGTCGTTAGCGGCAAGTCCTCGGACGGCCACGATACCCCGCAGGGTGTCTACCAGGTCAACGGCAATATGTCGAGCGTCGAGAGCGGCAGCCAGGTCAAGCTCGTCTCGCCCGAGAAGGACGAGTCCACCGGTGAGCCCACCTACATCAGCTATGTGGATTATTGGATGCCCTTCGTCGGCAACCTCGTGGCCTTCCACGACGCGAGCTGGCGCTCCTCCTTCGGCGGCACGGTCTATCAGTACAACGGCAGTCACGGCTGCGTGAACCTGCCGGCCGCCAAGGCCAAGGAGCTCTACCACATCATCAAGGTGGGCGACGTCGTGGTGGTGCACGCCTAGCCTGTGTCGGCCGCGGCCGCAAAATTGTTTGCATCTTCTTAAATGAGAGAGTGAAATTTCCGCCGTTGGGTATCCTCATGGCATTGGACTTCCGGCCATGCCGGGGATTGGATGCTCAACCATGGAAATGAACGATAAGCGCAAGCGCCAGTCGATGATCCTCTATATCATCATCGCCGTCGCCATCGCCCTCGGGCTGCAGCGGGCGCTCTTCTCCAACATGACCGCCGCGTCGGTCAAGCAAGTCTCCTATAGCGAGTTCCTGACGATGGTGGACGACGACGAGGTCAAGACCGTCTCGCTCAACCAGTCGACCAGCGCGATCACCTTCACCACGGGCGAGGAGGGAGTCACCTACGAGACCACCAGCTGGCCCAACGACGACACCCTGATCGAGCGGCTCGAGAAGCACGACGTCAAGTTCGCGAGCAAGATCGAGGACTCGAGCTCGCAGCTGTGGCTCTACATGCTGATCTCCTACGGCGTGCCCCTGCTGCTGATCTTCCTCGGCGGCTGGTTCCTCAATAGGCAGCTTCGCAAGCAGATGGGCGACGACGGCCCCACCATGGACTTCGGTGGGGGCGGCTTCGGCGGCATCGGCGGAGCCTCCAAGTCGGGGGCCAAGATCGTGGCCGACAAGGACAATCAGACCACCTTTCACGATGTCGCCGGCCAGGACGAGGCCAAGGAGTCGCTCGCCGAGATCGTCAACTTCCTCGAGCACCCCGAGAAATATGCCGCCATCGGCGCCCGCTGCCCCCGCGGCGCCCTGCTCGTGGGCCCTCCGGGCACGGGCAAGACCCTGCTCGCCAAGGCGGTCGCCGGCGAGGCAAAGGTGCCCTTCTTCCAGATTTCGGGCTCGGAGTTCGTCGAGATGTTCGTCGGCCGCGGCGCCGCCCGCGTGCGCGACCTCTTCAAGCAGGCCAATGAAAAGGCCCCCTGCATCGTCTTCATCGACGAGATCGACACGATCGGCAAGAAGCGCGGCGTCTCGATCAACTCCAATGACGAGCGCGAGCAGACCTTAAACCAGCTCCTGACCGAGATGGACGGCTTCGACAACCACAAGGGCATCGTTGTGCTCGCCGCGACCAACCAGCCCGACGTGCTCGACCCGGCCCTCCTGCGCCCCGGTCGCTTCGACCGCCGCATCCCCGTGGAGCTGCCCGACCTTGCCGGTCGCGAGGCCATCCTCAAGCTGCACGCCGACGACGTCAAGATGGAGCCGGGCGTCGATTTCGCCCAGATCGCCCGCACCACGCCGGGCGCCTCGGGCGCGGACCTGGCCAACATGATCAACGAGGCGGCCCTGCGCGCCGTTCGCATGGGCCGCAACCGCGTGACCCAGACCGACATCGAGGAATCCGTCGACACCGTCATCGCCGGCGAGAAGAAGAAGTCCACGGTCCTCTCGGAGCACGAGAAGGAGGTCGTCGCCTACCACGAGACCGGCCACGCCATCGTCGCGGCGGTCCAGGACGGCAAGACCCCCGTGTCCAAGATCACGATCGTGCCGCGCACCTCGGGCGCCCTCGGCTTCACCATGCAGGCTGAGGAGGACGAGCACTACCTCACGACCCGCGAGGAATACAAGCAGCGCATCGCCGTGCTGTGCGGCGGCCGCGCGGCCGAGGAGCTGATCTTCGGCCACATGAGCTCGGGCGCCGCCAACGACATCGAGAAGGCCACCCGCATCGCCCGCGCCATGGTCACCCAGCTGGGCATGTCCGACAAGTTCGGCATGGTGGCCCTGGGCGAGCAGCGCAACCAGTATCTGGGCGGCGGCTCCGACCTCACCTGCTCGGAGGGCACGGCCCGCGAGGTGGACGAGGAGGTCCAGCGCCTGGTCGAGGAGGGACATCAGACCGCCCTCAAGACCCTGCGCGACAACCGCTTCAAGCTCCACGAGATCGCCCATTACCTGCAGCGCAAGGAGACCATCACGGGCGAGGAGTTCATGAACATCCTCAGCCGCGACGACGGCTTCGCCCCCGCCAGCGTCCAGGGCGGTGCAGCTCAGTAAGGTCAACGAAGGCCGTGCCCCGAGGGGGATAGGTACGGCCCCGGCTTCCTACGCCCGAGTGAAGCGACGGACGAAGGGCCAGAAGGGCGGCAGCGACAGGACGAGCGTGAGCGCGAAGCCGATCAGCCAGCAGACGACCTCGGCGCAGGCAAAGCCCAGGGCGTCGGGCAGGGCGAAGAAGAGCCCGCCCCAGATGCAGGCCAGAAGGATGGGCCAGTGCAGGCAGTAGGGGGCCATGGTGCGCTTGCCGAATTCGGTCGCGACGCGCATCTCGCCCGCCGGCATGATGGCCGCGAAGGCGAGACAGCCGCCGAGGGAGATGCCGTAGACCAAGACACGCCAGAGCAGTGAGACGAGCGAGGTGTCCTCAAAGGGGTAGTTCTGCCAGAGGAATACCTTGGTGAGCATCTCGGTCACATCGACGCGCAGGGAGAAGAGGACCGCGAGCAAGGCGAACCAGCCGATGCCGAGGGCGCGGGCATGCGGCGTCGTGGCGATGCGGCGGTCCACCTCGGCGGCGTCGTGCATGGTGCCGAGCACGTAGAAGGGCCAGTTGGTGAGGACGAGGGAGAGCGAGAAGAGATCGCCGACGTTCTTGTCGTAGCCGATGAGACAGCCGAGCAGGATGGAGACAAGCAGGAGTTTCCTGCGGTCGGCATCGCGCAGGAGCCAGGTCAGCACGGTATGGACGATGAGGGCGGTCATGAACCAGGAGATGTCCATGCTGTGGACCAGATGGAACTCAAAGCCGTTGCCGCCTGCGGCCTCCATGAGCCGCTGACCCAACTCGGCGATGAAGCCGGCGAGGGCGTAGCTCACCACGCGCCGGGCCGGGAAGCGGTCGGACGCGAGGGCGCCGCGCGTCAGCATGCCCGAGATCAGGAAGAAGGCGGGCATATGGAAGGAATAGACGAGGGCGATCTGGACCGTGGCCGAGGGGATCGCGTCGCCATGGGCACCGTTCAGCTGCTGTAGGTAGTGGCCCGCCACTACGAGCACCATCAACCAGAAGCGCATGGTGTCCCAGCGCGCGATGCGGGCCTTTGCGGGTGCGGTGTCTGCCAAAAGATCCCCCCTCGTGCCGCTAGGCCTCGTGCTCGGCCAGGGCGCCCGTCCGATAGGCGTCGAGCAGGGCGTGCAGGTCGGCGAGCTGGTCGCGGATGACCGCTCCCGTGTCGGTGTCGCGGACGCGACGCGGCTCGGGGTAGCGCTCCAGCACATCCGTCTCGCTCATGATATCGGCGTTGGTGTCGAGCGCGGCCGCGAGGTCCCTCCAGGGGCGGTGGGCCTTGATACGCAGATGCTGAGAGCTCGTGACCAGGGTGTAGCCGGCGATGCCCGTCTTTTTGTGATAGGGCTCGGCGAAGCCGCCGTCGATCACAAGCATCCTGCCGCCGGCGCGCACCGGGCTTTGGCCAGCCTGGGCGATGACCGGCGTGTGGCCGTTGACGATGTGGCCGCGTGCGGGGTCGAGCCCGAACTCGCGCAGGATCTGCTCGCAGACGGCGGGGTCGTTGCCCAGCGTGTAATAGGGGTCGCGCGGTTCCGCCCAGGTGGACTCGTCCTCCACATAGGTGCGCTCGAAGGTCTTGACGACGCGGCCCGAGAGGGGGGAGTGGGCGCCGCACCACAGGTAGTACATCCAGTCGAGAGCCGACTGGTCGCCGGAATTCCAGGCACGGCGGGCGATGGCGTCGCAATAGTCGAGGTAGGCCCTGCCGTGGCGCAGGACGTGGTCGCCGCAGGGGACGTCCGCGAAGCCGCCGTCGGGCGTAAGCGGGATGCAGCCGTGGAAGAGCAGGTTGCCGTCGTGGATACGGTAGAGCGAGCCCTTTTTGTAGAGGAAGTCGACGTGGCGGTGCAGGCGGTCGCTTTCTGCGAAGGCGTGGGCGATGTCGTCGACGATCCGCCGCTCCTCGGACGAGAGGGCATAGGGGTCGGCGGGGTCTAGGGTCGGGAAGTCGCGTGTGCGCAGGGAGTAGGCGCGTCCGTCGATTGTGACGGTGCCGTGGATGACGTCGACGGCGTGAAGGAGTCGCCGCTTGGCCGTGGTGCGCCACTCGTCGTGGCGGGCAATCGCCTGTCCCTCGAGCTTGAAGAGAATCACGGCGATGGCCTTGTCGAGCGGAGCCGCGTTGTCGTAGGTCGTATAGGTCGTTTCGGCGAAACGCTCGAGCTCGCGCAGGCTGATACCGTAGGCACTCTCGAGCACGTCGAGCGTGCGGTAGTGGATGCAGGTGCGCACGACGCTGGCCTGGCAGAGGGCAGACCCGGCGGCGGCGCCCATCCAGGCGATGTCGTGGTTGCCCCATTCGATGTCGAGGGAGTGATACTCCATCAAGCGGTCCAGAATGCGGTCGGGATGGGGCCCGCGGTCGAAGATATCGCCCACGAGGTGCAGGCGGTCCACGGCGAGGCGCTTGATGAGCGCCGCGAGCGACTCGATGAAGTCGTCGGCCGCGCCCGTCTCGATGATGGACTCGATGATCTGCTCGTGGTATTCCTGGCGGCGGACCCCGTCGCCGGACGAGGTGTGTAAGAGCTCGTCGATGATGTAGGCGTATTCGACCGGCATGGCCTTGCGGACCTTGGAGCGGGTGTAGTAGTCGGAAAGGCACCGGGCGAGGCGGACGAGCCGCATGAGCGTGGCGCGATACCAGGGGGCGTCTATCGCGCATTCCCCGTGCAGGAGGCCGAGCTTCTCGCGGGGATAGTAGATCAGGGTACAGAGGTCAGCCTGCGAGCCGGCGTCGAGCTCGCCGGCGAAGAGCTCGGCCACGCGCTCGCGGATGGCGCCGGAGCAGTTGTTGAGGATATGGGCGAAGGCCTCATACTCGCCGTGTACGTCGCTCATGAAGTGTTCGGTGGGCGCTGGCAGGTTGCAGATAGCCTCGAGGTTGATGATTTCGGTATAGACCGACTGCCGGTCGGGGAAGGACTTTGCGAGGAGCTGAAGGTAGCGTCGGTCGTCGGAGGAGGGGCTTGCGGCCGCGGGGCTTCCGCCGGGGCCCAAAGCCGGGGCTTCGTATGACATGGGACCTCCGTTGTCTGCGACCGGTCAGATACGTGACTACCCTACCACCTCCGGCGGACAGGAGAAGGCCCCGGGTGGCGTTTGACTATACTGGGGCTCCATAGGTATCCGATTCGGGCAGGGCAAGAAGGCAAAGGCGGGGATATGGCCAGACATCTAGCGACGAGCGGTACCACGAGCTGCGTGGGGGAAACGGCGGGCCCAGCGGGCGGGGATGCCCGCGGGAGGAAGGGGCCGTGGAGGCGCTGGCTCGCGCCCTTTGCCCTGAGCATCCTCATCGTGGCTCTGGTATGCCTTGTCCGGGTACCCAAATATGCCACGCCTGACGATTTCATGCAGGACCTCTACGTGCGTGGGGCCTATTGGGGAAACTCCGGCATCCTCATGCTCTACAGCCTTGTGCCCTTCAGTGCCCCCGTGTCCCTTCTCTATGACCTGGCCCCAGCCGGGATGTGGTTCCCGCTGGTGCTCCTGGCCATGGTCTGCCTGGGCTTCGTCATGGCTTACGATATCGTTCTGGACGCCTGCCCGGACACTCGGCTGCGCATCCTCCTTTTGGGCTCCCTGGCGGTCTGCGAGGCGCTGGTCACGGCCTATTTCAGCTATACCGTCGTTGCGTTCGTCGCCGTGGGCGGCGGCATGGCGCGCCTGGCCTATCGCTGGGCGATGAGCCGCCGCGATCGGTTGGCGGCGTCCGACGTCGTCTGCCTCCTTCTTACGGTCGAGGGCTTCTCGCTGCGTCCTGAGTCAGGACTTGCCGCGGCCATGGTCTTCATCCCCTTCCTCGTGTGGATGCTGGTGCGGAACCGCTACTTGCGGGGGTTTGCCTTGGTGCTCGCGACCTGCCTTTTGGCGGCAGCCTCGTACGGCATGACGCGGGTGGCCTACGACACGACGCCCGGCTGGGAGGACTTCCGCGCGTTGTCCACGAGCTCGCGGGCGATTGCGGACTATCCCGCCGTGGATAAGGACGAGGCCGCTCGTGTCGCACCCGATCTGTCCTCAAACGACGTCGACATGATCTACGAGTTCCTCTTCGTGGACTCCAACGTCTACGGCCTTTCCGACTTCCAGGCGCTGGACCGGATTGTGCCTTCCTACGGGGTGGGGGCGCTGGTCTCGGCGGTCACTCAGCGTCCCGCCTTCGTAGGTTACCTGGGTCTGATGCTCGTGACCCTCTTCATTCTCGCCGCCCTGCTCGTGCACTCCGGTCCCCGCGGGGGCCTCGAGGCGGTTTTTCGGATGGGCGTGCCCCTCGCCGTCACGGTCTGGTTCCTCATCTTCCTGCTCCGTGCGCGGCTCAAGATGCAGGTGCTGCTGCCCCTCTTCGTCGTGGGTGTGATGGCGCTTACGGCGACCTGCGGCCTTGAAAGGGCCGACGACGAGGGCGCAGGTGACCGGCGTCCGGGCTGGCTGCCCATCGCGGCCTGCGCCCTGTCGCTCCTCATGGTGGCGGGCCTGACCGCGCGGACGGCCATCCTGCCGGTCCAGCGCAGTCTCGGCATCAGGCTCACGGAGGACACACAGGCCTATGTCGACGACCATGCCGAGGAACTCGTCGTCTTCCCCCATAGCCAGGGAATCCTGATCAACAGCGACATCTTCGCCTTCGAGGGCTGGGACCTGCCCGACCACGTGGTTCTCGAGAGCGGGTATGAGTATTGGACCTCTGCCTGGGCCGGCTGGCTCGATGCCCACGGGTACTCCCGCGACGGTTTCATGGCCTATCTGGTCGAGGGGACGCCGGACGGCAGGCAGGCGGTTTGCATCTGCACCGAGGAGCAGGCGGAGAGGATCCGCGTCTACCTCGAGGAGCATTACGCCCCTTCGGTGGGGAAGGAGGCCGTCGCGAACCTCGGCTCGGGGACGCAGACGGACGGCGACGAGTGCGTCTGGCGTTTCCAGGCGCGGACGACGACTACCTCGTAGCCTTCGACGACTACCTCGTAGCCTTCGACGACTACCTCGTAGCCGCGAACAACGACGACGCCGTTTTGCGGGCTAGGAGGACTCGTAGCATGCAGATTGGCGAGCTCGTTGTTCGGACCTGCGAGCTCGTCGTCGGGAGCTACGCGGTTGTTGTCGAGAGCGACGCGGTAATGTCGGGCAGCGGGCCGGGCGCGTGCGGGCCCGGACTGCGGCAGGACGCCGGGGAATGACGAATCGGCGAAAGTACCCGAAAGGGTCGTAAACGGACGTCGCTCGTGCTATGATTCATCGCTGAAGCTGTGACGGGGAGAGTACCCGGGGTCGCATGACCTACAGAGAGCGGTGACGCTGAGATGCCGCGATCGTGTCCCGGAGAACATCACCCCCGAGCCGCGGCCCGAACGGGCCTTTCGCGCGGCAGGCGGAACAGATCGCCGGCCGGTGCAGGGAGCCTCAGTAGACGTCGCCGGAGTGGCCGCCGACACAGGTCAGCCGAGTAACGGCGGCAGAAAGCCGCTTGCTGGGTGGTAGAGCGGAGCAAGGCCTTTACGGCGCTTCGTCCCAGCAGACAGGGACGGGCGCTTTTTTCATGCGACGCCCGGAGGAGAAAGGGCACGAGAGTGGCAAACAAGTACAAGTCCACTATGAACCTCCCCAAGACGGGGCTCTCGATGCGGGCGGGCCTCGCGACCAACGAGCCTAAGCGCCTGGCCGACTGGGAGGCAAACGACCTCTATAGCCAGCTCCTCAAAAAGAACGAGGGCCACGACAAGTTCGTCCTGCATGACGGTCCCCCGTATGCCAACGGCCCCATCCACCTGGGCCATGCGCAGAACAAGATCTCCAAGGACATCATCAACCGCTACTGGTCCATGCGCGGCTACCAGACCCCCTATGTCCCCGGCTGGGACTGCCATGGCCAGCCCATCGAGCACAAGGTCGAGGAGTCGCTCGGCACCGACAAGTTCAACGAGCTGCCCACCGTCAAGATTCGCGAGATCTGCAACAAGGTGGCCGTCGAGCAGGTCGACACCCAGCGCCGGGGATTCAAGCGCCTGGGCGTGCTGGGCGAGTGGGACAACCCCTACCTGACCTACACCCATGACTACGACGCCACCGACGTCGAGATCTTCAAGGAGATCTTCGACAAGGGAGCCGTCTACCGCGGCCGCAAGCCCGTGCACTGGTGCTCCCACTGCCACACGGCCCTGGCCGAGGCCGAGATCGAGTACGGCGACGAGGTCAGCCCGGCCATCTTCGTGCGCTTCGAGATGACCACGGTGCCCGCGGGCCTGGAGGCCTACAAGGACAACCTCTGGGTGGACATCTGGACCACGACCCCCTGGACCCTGCCCGCCGACGACGCCGTGATCCTGCACCCCGAGGCCGACTACGTGGCCGTGCTGGTGGACGGCCGCGCCGAGATCATGGCCGAGGCCCTGGTCGAGAAGGACTGCGCCAAGTTCGGCTACGAGACCTACGAGCTGGCCCAGACGCCCGAGGGCACAACCTGGCGCATGACCGGCACCGAGCTCTGCCACAACAAGTACAAGCAGCCGATCTTTGGCGACCAGGGCGTAGAGGGCGAGTTCATCTACGCCGACTACGTCACGCTGGAGGACGGCACCGGCGTCGTGCACACCGCCCCCGGCCACGGCGTGGACGACTACAACGCCGGCGTGAAGTTCGACATCCCCATCGTCATGCCCGTCGACGACGACGGCCGCTTCTTCAAGGGCACGGGCATGGGCTCGGGCGGCCCCTGGTCGGGCATGGAGGTCAACGAGGCCAACCCCCAGATCATCGAGTGGCTGCGCGACCGCGGCGTCCTCATCCTGCATGAGGACATCCACCACTCCTACCCGCACTGCTGGCGCTGCAAGAACCCCGTGATCTTTCGCGCGACCAGCCAGTGGTTCGTCTCCATGGACAAAACGGGCCTGCGCGCCCAGGCCTTGGGCGAGCTCAAGAAGGTCAAGTTCTACCCCGAGCACTCCCGCAACCGCATCACGGCCATGGTCGAGCAGCGCCCCGACTGGTGCATCAGCCGCCAGCGCAACTGGGGCGTGCCCATCCCGGCCTTCACCTGCCAGGACTGTGGCGAGACGGTCATGAACGACGACACCCTCGACAAGGTCATCGAGCTTTTCCGCGCCAAGGGCTCCGACGCCTGGTTCACGGACGACCCGGCCGACTACCTGGGCGACGCCTGCGTCTGCCCCAAGTGCGGCGGGCACCATCTCAAGGCCAACTCCGACATCCTCGACGTGTGGTGGGACTCCGGCGTCTCCCACACCGCCGTCTGCCGCCACCGCGACAACCTCGAGTTCCCCGCGGACATGTACCTCGAGGGCTCCGACCAGCACCGCGGCTGGTTCATGAGCTCGCTCATGACCTCCGTGGGCGCCTACGGCGTGGCCCCCTACAAGGCCATCGTCTCCCAGGGCTTCACACTCGACGGCCAGGGCCGCAAGATGTCCAAGTCGCTCGGCAACGTGATCGACCCCAACAAGGTCTGCGACGAGCGCGGTGCCGATATCCTGCGCCTGTGGGTAGCCTCCGTCGACACCTCGACCGACGTTCCCTGCGACGATACGATCCTCTCCCACGTGAGCGACGCCTACCGCAAGATCCGCAATACCATCCGTTTCCTGCTCGGCGAGCTCGAGGGCCAGTTTGACTTGGCCACCGACGGCCTGCCCAAGGACCAGCTCCTGCCCTTTGACCAGCTGGCCCTGGCCCGTATGTGTCAGGTGCACGACCAGGTGAGCGAGGCCTATGAGACCTACCGCTTCAACCAGGTCTACCGCGCCCTCTACGACTACGTGACCGAGATCTCCAACGGCTACCTCAACGCCACCAAGGACCGCACCTATTGCGGTGTCCCGGGTTCCGTCGAGCGCCGCAGCGCCCAGACCGTCTGGTCCTACATCCTGTCCATGCTGGTCCATGACCTCCAGCCGATCTTGGTCTTCACGACCGATGAGGCCATGCAGTATCTGCCCGAGTCCCTCAAGGACGGCCAGACCTACGCGGCCCTGCTCGACTGGTTCCGTGCGCCCCTGGGCAAGGATGAGTACGAGACCCTGCTCGCCACGAGCAAGGCCCTCGGCGAGGCCCGCGACGCCTTCACCAAGGCATACGAGGAGGCCCAGGCCGCGGACAAGCTGGCCGAAAAGTCCACGCAGGCTGCCCGCGCCGAGCTCACAGTCGACCATGAGGCCTACCAGCTGCTGACCGCTCTTGACGGTCTCGACCTGGCTGAGGCCTTCGTCTGCTCCGACGTCTGCCTCCACGAGGGCGAGGAGACCTCCTGCGAGGTCCTGCCCGCGAAGGGCGAGAAGTGCCCGCGCTGCTGGAACTGGCGCGAGCTGGGCGAGGACGGCCTTTGCGACCGTTGTCATGACGCGGTCGCCGCGTGCGCCGAGGAGGCCTAGCGCTTGTATACCGCCCGTATCCTATCGAGACGTGCCGGCCGGCTCGCCACCTTCCTCACGGTGGCGAGCCTGGTCGTGATCATTGATCAAGCCACCAAGGCGGCCGTCCGCCTCGTGGCCCCGGTCGGCACGGCGGCCCGTCAGCTTATCCCCGGCATCCTGGCCCTCTACCATGTGGAGAACACCGGGGCCGCCTTCAGCATGGGGGAGGGGGCCGGGCCGGTGTTCGCCCTGCTTGCCCTGGCTGTCTTCATCGGGGCGATTGTCTGGGTCCTGCGCGAGGACCTGCCCCTTCGCCTTGTCGTCTCCATCGCCTCGGTCGCCGGCGGCGGCATCGGCAACATGGTCGACCGCATTGCGGCCGGCTCGGTCACCGACTTCCTTGCGACCACCTTCATCGACTTCCCGATCTTCAACGTGGCCGATATCTTCGTGACGGTCGGCGTCTTCGTGACCCTCGTCGGCTACACCGTCTGGGACACGCGCCACGCCCGCGCGGCCAAGGAGGCCAGCGAGATTGCCGAGTCCGCCGCCGACGAGGCGTAGGGCGGGCGGACGTGCCAGGCGACCTGACCCACATCGATCTTCTGGTGGGACCCGAGTCAGACGGGTCCCGTCTTGATGCCTATCTGGCCGCGCAGGAAGGGCTACCTTCGCGCAGCGGCTGCGCCCGTCTGATCGAGGGCGGCGCCGTGACCATCAACGGCACGTCGGCCACATCCAAGTCGGAGTCTGTCCTGCTCGGCGACCGCGTGGGCCTGGACCTGCCCGCGCCCGAGCCCGAGCCGGGTCAGCTGCGGCCGAACCCGGACATCCCGCTCGACATCCGCTACGAGGACGACTACCTGATGGTCCTCTCCAAGCAGGCGGGCCTCGTCTGCCACCCCGCGCCGGGGCATGTGGACGACACGCTGGCAAACGCCCTGGTCGCCCACTGCGGCTATGCCCATCTGGGGCTTCTCCAGGGGGAGGACCGGCCGGGCATCGTCCACCGGCTCGATCGCGACACCTCGGGCCTCATGGTGGCCGCAAAGGACGACGCCACCCAGAAGGCTCTGCAGGACCTGATCCGCTTGCGTGTGCTCGACCGCCGATACATCACCCTGGTCTGGGGCCCTATCGCCTTCGACGAGGGCCAGATCACCACCGGCATCGCCCGCAGCCGCCGCGACCGCCTCCGCATGGCCGTGACCGACGAGCCGGGCGCCCGCGAGGCCATCACCACCTACCGCGTGCTCGAGCGTTTCGAGGCGGGGCGGCGCGACGAGGGCTATACGCTGCTCGAATGCCATCTCTACACGGGCCGCACCCATCAGATTCGTGTACACATGCGCCACGTCGGCCATCCCGTGATAGGAGACCCCCTCTACGGTAGGGGGGACGACCGCCAGAACCTGGGCCTCACGCGCCAGTTCCTCCACTCCTGGCACATCGCATTTGACCATCCCGTGACGGGGGAGTCCATCGTGCGGGCCGACACGCTCCCGCCCGACCTTCTCGATATACTAGTGGGGTTGCGCGGGCGCTCCGAAGGGCGCACGGCGGCGGGGGACGAGATTTGCCCGCAGCTCGGCTACTAGGCGCAATCCGTTTACTGGGTGCAAATCGGCTCCAGGAAGGGCAGACGTGCAGTTTTCCTTTAACGACATGGGTCTCACGCCGATCGTCATTTTCAATCTCGTAATCGGTACCCTCTTCACGGTCGCCTATTTCTACCAGGGCATCTACATGCTGATGGGCATCTTCCGCGGTATGGTCAAGCTGCCGCCCGCAAAGAAGCTCCATCGCTATGCCTTCTTCATCGCGGCCCACAACGAAGAGCCGGTCATCGGCAACCTCGTCCGCTCGATCCTCGAACAGGACTACCCGCGCGAGCTGATGGACGTCTTCGTCGTGTGCGACGCCTGCACGGACAACACACATGCCGAGGCAGAGACCGCCGGTGCCATCGTCTGGGACCGCAACGACCTGGCCCGCAAGGGCAAGAGCTGGGTCATGGACTATGGCTTCAACCGCATCCTCGACGAATACGGCGACAGGTACGAGGCCTTCTTCGTCTTCGATGCGGACAACATCGTCTCGCCCGACTACACCCGCAAGATGAACGATGCCTTCGACGCGGGATATTTGGTCTGCACGTCTTATCGCAACTCCAAGAACTTCGACTCGAGCTGGATTTCGGCCGCCTATGCCATCTGGTTCATCCGCGAGGCCAAGTTCCTCAACAATGCCCGCATGATGTCCCACACGAGCTGTGCGATCTCGGGCTCGGGATGGATGGTCGCGGCGTCCATCGTCCGCGGCATGCACGGCTGGGACTTCCACACGCTCACGGAGGACATCCAGTTCTCCACCTTCTGCTCCGCCAACGGCATCCAGATCGGCTTTGTGCCTGCCGAGTTCTTCGACGAGCAGCCGCTCACCTTCAAGGCCTCCTGGATCCAGCGCATGCGGTGGACCAAGGGCTTCTATCAGGTCTTCTTCTCCTACGGACGCGACCTTGTGCGCGGCATCGCCCACGGCCGCTTCGCCTCCTATGACATGCTTATGACTATCGCGCCGGGCATGGTGCTCACGCTTCTGTCCGTATTCGTCAACGGCACCTACCTCATCATCGGGGCGCTCTCGCACGGCTTCCTCGCCACCCAGAGCGAGCTCACGCTGGCCTGGGGGTCGATCGTCGGCATGTTCACGGGTATGTACCAGGTCTTTTTCCTGCTCGCTCTGATCACGACCGTGGTCGAGCACAAGCACATCCATGTCAAGAAGAAGTGGCGCGTCGTGGCTAACCTCTTCACGTTCCCCATCTTCATGATGAGTTACATTCCGCTGGCCGTGGTTGCCCTCTTCGCCAAGGTCGAGTGGGTTCCTACCAAGCACGATATCGCCATCGACTTCGACGACATCGCCGGTGCGGGCGGCAACGCTGCCGGTGGGGATAGCGCCGTTGCCTCCGAGGCTGGTGCAGAAGCCTGAGTTTTACTGCAAATCAACCCTCTTGCAGCAGAATCGCTTTCGGATCCCGGCGCCGCCGGTTTTCGCCCGAGCTTTGCGACAATAGTAGCGATTTGTCGCAGAACTACCCCCGAATCCTCGCGTGGGGCTTGACGCCATCAATTTGTCCTACAATGCCGTCAACGTTATGAAATCGTCGGTGAATGGCGAGACGAGAAGGAGACTGCATGGCCACTTTCATTCCGGGCACGTCGCACACTTTTTCCGAGTACCTGCTGGTGCCCGGCTATTCCTCGGCCGAGAACATCCCCGACAACGTGAGCCTCAAGACCCCGCTCGTCAAGTTCAAGAAGGGCGAGGAGCCCGCCATCACCATGAACATCCCGATGACCTCCGCCATCATGCAGTCGGTCTCGGGCCCGCGCCTGGCCATCGCGCTCGCGCAGGAGGGCGGCATCTCCTTCATCTACGGCTCGCAGTCCGCCGAGGACGAGGCGGCTATGGTCCGTGAGGTCAAGGAGTACAAGGCGGGATTCGTCGTATCCGATTCGACCCTCACCCCCGATATGACCCTGGCCGACGTGCTCGAGATCCGCGAGCGCACGGGCCACTCTACCATGCCCGTCACCGAGGACGGTACCGCACACGGCAAGTTCTGCGGCATTGTGACCAGCCGCGACTACCGCGTGTCGCGCGACAGCCGCGACAAGAAGGTCTCGGAGTTCATGACGCCGGCCTCCGAGTGCGTGACCGCCGACACCGCGACCTCCCTCAAGGTGTGCAACGACATCATCTGGGACCACAAGCTCAACTCCCTGCCCGTGGTCGACGCCGAGGGCAACCTTTCCTCGCTCGTCTTCCGCAAGGACTACGACTCGCATAAGAGCCGCCCGGACGAGCTGCTCGACGAGCACAAACGCTACGTGGTGGGCGCGGGCATCAACACCCGCGACTATGAGGAGCGCGTGCCCCTGCTGGTCGAGGCCGGCGCCGACGTGCTGTGCATCGACTCCTCCGAGGGCTATTCCGAGTGGCAGTCCCGCACACTGGCCTGGATCCGCGAGAAGTACGGCGACACCGTCAAGGTGGGCGCGGGCAACGTGGTCGACGGCGACGGCTTCCGCTTCCTGGCCGAGGCGGGCGCCGACTTCGTCAAGGTCGGTATCGGCGGCGGCTCCATCTGCATCACCCGCGAGCAGAAGGGCATCGGCCGCGGCCAGGCCTCCGCGCTGATCGACGTCTGCGAGGCGCGCGACAAGTACTACAAGGAGACCGGCATCTACGTGCCCGTCTGCTCCGACGGCGGCATCGTCTACGACTACCACATGACGCTTGCCTTCGCCATGGGCGCCGACTTCCTGATGCTGGGCCGCTACTTCGCGCGCTTCGACGAGAGCCCCACCCGCCGCGTCAACGTCAACGGCTCCTATATGAAGGAGTACTGGGGCGAGGGCTCCGCGCGTGCCCGCAACTGGGCCCGCTACGACCTGGGCGGCAAGAAGAAGCTCTCCTTCGTCGAGGGTGTCGACTCCTACGTCCCCTACGCCGGCCCGCTCAAGGAGAACGTGGACAACTCCCTGCTCAAGGTCCGCTCCACCATGTGCAACTGCGGTGCGCTTAACCTGGCCGAGCTGCGCGACAAGGCCAAGATCACGCTGGTCTCGGCGACCTCGCTGGTCGAGGGTGGTGCGCACGACGTCGTGCTCAAGGATGCCAATCAGGAGCAGATCAACTTCCGCTCCTAATCCGGCTTGACCGACATACATCACCAATAGACGGGCGCCCTTGCTATCGGCAGGAGCGTCCTCGCTTTCTACTAAGTCCTTGCCTGCCGAGGAAGTGCCGGGTCGTTTCCCGAGGGCCGGGAGCAGCGCCCCTCGGGGCAAGGCGCTCGGAAAAGAAGGACGCTTTTCCTCGCTTGCTCAAGTCAATGCTTGTAAATCGACTTTCGCAACATGCCCCGAGGGGCGCTGCTCCCGGTCAAGGCCCTCAACGGATGCTTACCGTCTCATTTAAAGCCTCACCTCGTCAAGACCTCTTTGCAATCCACAGTCGGAAGACCTCCGTTGGCGAATTCACAGACGGAAAACCTTCATTGACCCGTGCGTCCGAAGACCATCCACAGACGGAAAGCGTGCGTTCTCGTAAACGTGCAGGTCGCGAAATTTTCGAAGCCTTCCGTCTGTGCCGTCGCACGAGGCGGACTGCGACTCGAAGCCTTCCGTCTGTGAATAAACTCGATCTGTTTAACGCCCTGAGACAAATGATGCCTCGGGGTATTGCCATTGGACGCTGTGTGACACTAGCAGCACAATGATGAAAGTTACCGCCGCTCTCACCTTGACGCGCTGCCAGACAAACCGAACATAAAA
>OMXZ01000019.1 GCA_900315165.1 uncultured Actinomycetes bacterium
CGCGGCCTCGGCAGCCGCCTTCTCCTGCTCGGCCTTCTGCGCCGCGGCGATCTGCTCCTTCATCTCCTGGTCCAGGCCGTCGTAATAGGCCTGGGCATCAGCGACCTTGGCATCCATCGCCTGCTTGTCCGCAGTCTGCTGGGCGAGGAGCGTCTCCTGCGCGGCCTTCTGGTCGGCCAGCTCCTGTTGTTTTTGCTCAAGCTCCGCCGACAGGTCCTCCACGCTATGGATGGTATCGGCGTCCTGCTGGGAGACCTTCTGGGCATAGTAGATGCTGTTGATGAGGTCGTCGAAGTTGTCGGAGTCAAGAATCATATTGATCACGGAGACGCCGCCGGACTTGTAGGTGGCAACGATGCGCTGGGAGAGCAACTGACGCTTGTCCGCGAGCTGCTGTTGGGTCTCCTCGATCTGGGCGTTGGTCTCCTCGATCTGGGCGTTGGTCTCATCCAGCGACGCCTGAGTCTCCTGTAGGGCGGAATTCGCGATCTCGGCCTGGTCATAGAGCGAGGTGAGCTTCTCGCGGGCGGCATCGAGGTCGGCCTGGGTCACCGCATATGCGGGCATGGGCGCAAAGGCGAGCGTGGCGCCCAGCATCGTCGCCGCCACGGCAGCGGGGACGAAATACCTGCTGCGCTTGATGGAACACTTCATATATAAATCTCCAAACACCGAATGCGTGCCGTTCTGAAGAGTCGTACGCGTGTAGGTAGGATATACCCGTTCGTCTTTGCGCCACCTATCTTTCACAACCGTTAAATCCGCCGCAGGTGCCGTCGAGGGACGTCGCGGCGGGGCAAAGCACTAAGATGCTACCTATAAAGCAGAGCCGCACGGGCCCTCGCACAGGCCTCCCGCACGGATGTGAAGGAGCATGTATGGCAGGCAACAACACCACGCCCTGGTACCGCAAGTCCTACCTCACCGAAGACGGCAAGAAGGCGCTTCTTGCCGCTGGTGCCGTCGCGGCCGCCGCATGCGGCACGGTCGCCTTCCTCGTCAAGCCGCGCAGTCGCGACTGGCAGAACACCGCGCAGTGGAAGAACTTCGAGCGCTATCGCTATGCCCACCGCGGCCTCTTCGACGAGCCGCCCTCGGCCCAGGCCTACCCCAAGGGCACCAAGGGCGATCCCTACCGCGACACCGTTGACCCCACGCTCACCACGCGCGAACAGGTCGCCCGTGTGAAGGACAAGGTCACCAAGAACCCGGATGCCCCTGTTGCGACGCCGCTGTGGGCCGAGGACGTCAAAACCTACCCCTCGCTCGTTCCCGAGAACTCCCTGCCCGCCTTCCGCGCCGCTGCCGAGGCCGGCTACGGCGTGGAGCTCGACGTCCACCTGACCAAGGACAACGTCCTCGTCGTCGTGCACGACTCCGACCTCGAGCGCCTATGCGGGCGCGCCGGCTTCGTCGAGGAGCTTACGCACGAGGAGCTCTACGACTATCGCCTGCTCGGCACCGACGAGCGGATTCCCACGCTCGAGCAGGTCCTTCCCCTCTTCGAGCCCGACCCCGTCTCCAAGCGTCGCCATCCTCCCGTGCTTGTGGAGATCAAGAGCACCGTCGGCAATTACGCCGACGTCACCCGCCTCACCCTGCTCGCGCTCGACCGTTTCGACGTGGACTACGCCATCGAGAGCTTCGACCCGCGTGTCCTGCTCTACCTGCGCCGCCACCGTCCCGACGTCATGCGCGGTCAGCTGTCGAAGGACTACCTGCGCGGCGGCCAGACGGCGCCGACGGACGTGCCCGCTCAGTTCGCGCTGTCCTCGCTCTTCTGCAATGTGATCGGCCGTCCCGATTTCGTCGCCTACAAGTTCGCCGACCGCCACAACCCCTTTGTGGGCATCGCCTGCGGCCTGCTCGGCGGCCATCTCGTGACGTGGACCGTGCGCTCCGACGCCGACCTAGCCGAGTCCGAGAAGGCCGGTGCGCCCGCGATCTTCGAGTACATCCGCCCCGACCCACGCTCCCGTCTGAGCAAATAGCCGGCGCGTTTGCGCCCGGATACCCCGCACGAGTAGCGTTCAAGCCGGCGATGGCTCTATCGCCGGCTTTCTTCTTGCCTCTCCATGCTCGACGGCCATCCATCGACAACAAACTCGTAGCTGCGCGCAAAGAACTCGTAGGGGCTGACAACGATTACGCCGTTTTACGAGCTATTGGGCTGCCTAGCTCGCAAAACGGCGTACTTGTCGTTGAGAACTACGTAGTTGTCGTTCGGAGCTGCGAGGCTATCGTTCAGAGCTGCGAGCCCGTTGCCGAAAACTGCGAGCTCACCATCGCCCTAGGCGATCTCGCGATAGAAACAGCTGCGATGACCCGTGTGGCAGGCGGGACCCGGCGAGTCGACCTCGGCAAGCAGGGTGTCGCCGTCGCAATCGACCAGCAGACGACGTAGTTGCTGCATGTTTCCGCTGGTAGCACCCTTGTTCCAGAGCTCCTGTCGGCTGCGCGACCAAAACCAGGTCGTGCCCGTCTCAAGCGTGAGCGCGAGCGACTCGGCATTCATCCAGGCGACCATGAGCACCTCACCCGTGCCCGCCTGCTGCACGACGCAGGGCACGAGGCCACGCTCGTCATACTTCACACGCGCGTCGTCCGCGGAAACGAGTTCCGCTTCCTCGCCAGCGTAGATGCTCATGGCCGCTCCTAGAAATCGAGACGGACCGGGATGCCCTGGCTCGCCATATACTCCTTGACCTGACGAATCGTGAAGGTGCCATAGTGGAAGACACTCGCCGCGAGCACCGCGTCGGCCTCGCCGTCGATGATGCCCTCGGCGAAGTGCTCGAGCGTGCCCACGCCGCCCGACGCGATCACGGGGATGTTGACGGCGCGCGCCACCGCGCGGGTCAGCGGGATGTCGAAGCCGTCCTTGGTGCCGTCGCGATCCATGCTCGTGAGCAGGATCTCGCCCGCGCCGCGCCGCGCGGCCTCCTCGGCCCATCCAACCGCGTCGATACCGGTCGCCGTACGGCCGCCCGCGACATAGACCTCCCATTTGTTGGGGCCAGTCTGGCGCGCGTCGATCGCGCATATGACAGCCTGGCTGCCGAAGGCGCTGGCCGCGGCCGTGATGAGCGAGGGGTCCTTGACCGCGGCGGAGTTGACCGAGACCTTGTCGGCACCGGCCGCGACCATCTGGCGCATGCCGTCGACATCGCGGAAGCCGCCGCCTACCGTATAGGGCACGCGCAGCTCGGCTGCCGCATGAGAGGCGAGGTCGATGGTCGTCTTGCGGTCGTCGGAAGTCGCCGTGATGTCGAGGAAGACGATCTCGTCGGCACCCTCGCGGTCGTAGGCGGAAGCAAGCTCGACGGGGTCGCCCGCATCGCGCAGCTCAACGAAGTTCACGCCCTTGACCACGCGGCCGTCCTTGACATCCAGGCACGGAATCACTCGTTTGGTGAGCATGTGGCTCTCCTTCCTGCGCGGCCGCCAGACCGCGACGAACAGCTAACGGACCGCGTCCAACGCTTCCTGCAAGGTAAAGGCGTGCTCATACAGCGCCCGCCCCGTGATAGCTCCCTCGATAACCCCGTCGCCCAGCGCGGCCAGCGCGCGCAGGTCCTCGAGACGTGCGATGCCGCCCGAGGCCACAACGGGAAAGCCCGCGACCTCGGCAACATGCTGGTAGGCCGCGGCGTCAATGCCCGTCTGCATGCCGTCGCGCGCCACGTCGGTAAAGACGAGGTGGCGGAAGCCGAGCCCGGCCAGGCGCGCGACCAGCTCGTCCACCGTGAGGGAGGCCCCTTCGCGCCAGCCGGAGATCTTGACCTCCCCGCCGCGGCCCGCCACGTCGGCGACCAAGGCGTCGCCGTACGTCCGCGCGGCCTCGGCGGCAAAGTCGGGATCGCGGACCAGCGCCGTGCCGACCGCCACACGCGAGACGCCCGCGTCGAGCATGCGCTCAATATCGGCCATGCCGCGCACGCCGCCGCCGGCGTCTACCTTGATGCCGTCGACCGCCGCGATGGCACGGATGGCTGCCGCATTGGCCGCGAGCGCCTGCTCATCCTCGCCGAAGGCGGCGGACAGGTTGACCACATGAATCCAGGCGGCGCCCGCCTCGCGGAAGGACTCCGCCACGGCCGCCGGGTCGTCGGAATAGACATCCATGCGCGACCGGTCGCCCCGCTGCAGGCGGACGACCTTGCCGGCGATGAGGTCGATGGCCGGGAAAACGATCATGGCTAGCCCCGCACCACGCGCAGGAAGTTGGACAGGACCAGCTTGCCCGTGGCCGATGACTTTTCCGGATGGAACTGCACGCCGTAGATGTTGTCCTGCCAGATGGCGCTGGCAAACGTGCGCGTGTAGTGCGTGTAGCTGCAGATTGCACCTTCGGGCACGTCGTCACTGAGCGCATAGGAATGCGTGAAGTAGACATTGGCGCCTTCGGGCACGTCGACGAAGAGCGGGCACTGCCGGCCGTGCTCTGTGAAGTGGACCTGGTCCCAACCCACGTGCGGCACCTTGAGGCGGTCGCTCTCGAGCTTGGTGACCGAGCCGGGCAAAAGGCCCAGGCCGGGGATCCAACTATTGCCCCAAGCCGAGGAGTCGGAGTGCTCGTGCCCGCGGGCGAAGATCACCTGCAGACCCAGGCAAATGCCGAGGAAGGGCACACCCGACCTCACCGAGCGCACAATGGCGTCGGCCTGGCCGGATTCGCGCAGGTAGGAGGTGGCGTCCTCGAAGCTACCGACGCCCGGCAGGATGATGCCCTCGGCCTGCGCGATCACATCGGGGTCGTCGGAGACCTCGACCCCCGCGCCGACCGACGACATCGAACGCGCGACGGACAGCAGGTTTCCCTTGTGGTAGTCGACGACGACGATTTCCGGAGCGGACATCAGAGGACCCCCTTGGTCGAAGGAATGCCGGAGACGCGCGGGTCGGGCTCGACCGCCGAGCGCAGAGCGCGGGCGCAGGCCTTGAAGGTCGCCTCGAGGATGTGGTGCGCGTTGTCCCCCGCAATCTCGCGCAGGTGCAGCGTGATGCCAGCGTCACGTGCGAAGCCAGCAAAGAACTCGTGACCGAGTTCGGTGTCGAAGGTACCGACCTTGTCGGGCCCGATGGGCACGTCCCAATAGAGCTCACCACGGCCCGAGATGTCGACAGCCGCGAGCACAAGGGCCTCGTCGAGTGGCACGCACACATCGCCGAAGCGGCGGATGCCAGCCTTGTCGCCCAGCGCATCGCGCAGGGCCTGGCCGAGCGCGATGCCCACGTCCTCCACCGTGTGGTGGTCGTCCACCCAGGTGTCGCCCTTGCAGTGGACCGTGAGATCAATCAGCGAGTGGCGGCCGAGGGCCGTGAGCATGTGGTCGAAGAAGCCCACACCCGTCGTCACATCCGTCTTGCCCGTGCCGTCGAGGTCGATCTCGACCAGGATGTCGGTCTCCCCCGTCGTGCGGGCGACCCGCGCCGTACGTGCCATGCTATGCCTCCCTCAGGATAGAGACGATACCATCTACCAGGCGTTTGTTCTCCTTTGGTGTACCGACTGTGATACGCAGGCAGTCCGTGAGCCCCGGGGCGGACGAGAAATCGCGCACCAGGACCGAGTGCTCATCACGCAGACGGCAGCGCACCTCGTGCGCATGCGGCAGGCGGACGAGCAGGAAGTTCGCGGAACTCGGCCACACCGTGACCCCCAGGTCGCCCAGCTCGGAAAGACGGGTGTACAGTTCGCCACGCTGCTGGACGATCTCGTCGATCGTCGGCTGAATCTGCGGGCGGTGGCGCCAGGCTGCGAGCGCCGCCGTCTGGCTAAGCACGCCGACCGAGTAGGGCTGACGAACCGCCGCAAGGGCAGAGACCACGCCCGGGTCTGCGAGCACATAGCCCAGACGGGCACCGGCCAGGGCGAAGGCCTTGGAGAAGGTGCGCAGGACGAGGATGTTGGGATAATGGCTGATGAGGCTCGCACAGGACCGCATGTCGGCGAACTCCATGTAGGCCTCGTCCACCAGCACGAGCCCGTCGGTCGCAAGGGCAAGCGCCTCGACCTCGGCAGGGTCAGCCAAGGTGCCCGTGGGGTTGTTGGGCGTGGTCACGATGGTGACCGTCGCATTGGCAACGCGGGCGCGAAGCTTCTCCCAATCGATCGCGAAGGTCGCGGGATCGCGCCAGACGCTCTCGCAGGGCGACTCGGCCAGGCTCGCATAGAGCTCGTAGACCGAGAAATCGGGCGGGCAGTGCAGCACCATGTGGCCTTCGCCGCCAAAGGCGAGGAAGATGTTGTAGATGAGCTCGTCACCGCCGTTGCCGCAAATCACGTTCTCGGGCGCGAGGCCGTAGTAGGCGGCGATCTCAGCACGCAGCTCCCCCGCGAGCGGATCGGGATAGCGGTTGACGGGAACCTCGGCGAGCGCCTGGTTCACAGCGGCACGCACCTCGGCGGGCAGGCCATAGCTGTTCTCGTTTGCCGAGAGGTTAACCTCGACCGGCGTGAAGGCGGGGTCATAGGGCTCGAGCTCGGCCGCAGAGGGCCGCATCAGCGCGCGGACGGTGTCGGGAATCTGCGCCATGCTACGCGTCCTTCGGCTCGGCAAGCGGGACGGGCCAGGCCGTCTTACCTGCATCTGCGCAGGCAGCCTGGGTGTTTTCGAACGACTCGGCACCCGCCTGGGCGAGACGGACGCGCATGCCGGCGGACAGGGCGTGTGCCCAGAGGCCCTCGGCCTGCGCCATTTCCTGCACGGCGGGCCCATCATCAAGGACGCCCGCGGGGCTGTAGCTGATGACCGAAGACCGCTTCTGGAAGTCGTAGACGCCGAGCGGGTTGGAGAAGGCCGCGGTGCCACCGGTGGGCAGTGTGTGGTTGGGGCCGGCCACGTAGTCGCCGAGCGGCTCGGAGCTCCAGGGGCCCACAAAGATGGCGCCGGCGTTGTGCACGCGGGCCATGATGCTCCACGCGTCGGCACAGTGCAGCTCGAGGTGCTCCGGGGCGATGGTATCGACGGCGTCGATGGCAGCGTCGAGCGTCTCGCAGGAGACGATCACGCCATGGTCGAGCGAGGCGCGCGTGATCTCCTCACGCGGGGACTGGGCGACCAGCAGCTCGTAGGCCTCGAGCACACGCGCGGGCAACGTGGCGTCGCAGGTCACGAGATAGCACGTCGCCATCGGGTCGTGCTCGGCCTGGGCCATCAGGTCCGCGGCGACCACGGCGGGGTCGGCCGTGCCGTCCGCCAGCACGCAGACCTCGGAGGGGCCAGCGACCATGTCGATGCCGACATCGCCGGATACATAGCGCTTGGCGGCCGCGACGTAGGCGTTGCCCGGGCCGACGACCTTGGCTACGCGCGGGATGCTCTCGGTGCCGTAGGCGACCGCACCGATGGCCTGGGCACCGCCGACCGCGTAGACCTCATCGATACCCGCGACCGCGGCGGCGGCCAGGGTGTAGGGCGAGATGGACCCGTCCTTCTGCGGCGGCGTGACCATAATCACGCGTTCGACACCGGCGACCTTGGCGGGGATGGAATCCATAAGGACAGTGGAGGGGTACTGGGCACGGCCTCCCGGCACATAGAGGGCGACGGAGGCGACCGGCGTCACCTTCACGCCGAGTATCGTGCCGTTGGCGCGCGTCTCGAACCAGGATTGCTCGGCCTCGCGCTCATGGAAGTCGCGAATTTGCCGATAGGCGCGCTGCAGCGCCTCGAGGAAGGCGGGATCCACGCGCGAGGGGGCTGCCTTGACGACCTCGTCGGGCACACGGAAGCTCGCGGGGCATGCGCCGTCGAACTTGAGGCAGTACTCGCGCACCGCCGCATCACCGCGCTCACGCACGTCATCGACGATCGCTTGCGCCGCATCCATCACCTCGCGCGGCAGGGCGCCCGCGCGCTCGAGGTCGCTCGGCTGGAGTCTCTGGTCGCCGGTCAGGGTCACGGTCCTCATTGTTGGTCTTCCCTTCCTTGGTCGAGCAGGGCGGCAAGGCGGGTCGCCAGGCTGCGGACCCGTTTCTCGCAGCGCCATGCGGCAGGCCCCGCGAAGAAGCGCGCGGAGCACTCGAGTACGTCATCGTCCACGACCACCAGGTCGTTCTGTTTGAGCGTGGAGCCGGTTTGGGTGATATCCACGATGCGGTCGCTCATGCCCACGATGGGGCCGAGCTCGATATTGCCGTGGAGCTGGATGATGTCGACCTGGACGCCCTTGCGGTCGTAATAGGCCTGGGTGATGCGGGGGTACTTGGTCGCCACGCGGAGGCTGCCGCGCCAGGAGTAGGCGCGCTCCGCCTTGCCGGCCGCGCTCGCGGACTCGGCCACGACGAAGTGGCAGGCGCCGTAATGCAGGTTCACCAGCTCGAGCAAGTCGACATTGGCCTCGACGAGCGAGTCGTTGCCACAGATGCCGCAGTCCGCCCCGCCGTAGGCCACAAAGGCAGGCGCGTCGGTCGCGCGCACGATCACATACTGCACGTCGCCTGCGTCCACGATGAGGCGGCGGCCGGGGTTGCGAAGGTCGCTCACGGGCAGGCCCGCGCGCTCGAGCAGGTCGACCGTCGGCTTGAAGAGGGCGCCCTTGGGCACCGCGATGCGCAGCGGGCGCTCCCCCGCCGGCTCCTGTGCCACGACCACGCCCGTAGCGCCCGGCTCGCCGAGCACCTCCTGCAAACACTCCAGCGAGAGGGCGAAACCGCAGGCAGAGACACCGGGACGACCGAGCTTGTCAAGCACGGCGTCGTAGCGGCCGCCCGATGCGAGCGGGGCGGCGACGCTATCCACGTAGGCCTTGAAGATCAGCCCCGTGTAGTAATCGAAAGAATTGATAATCGAGAAATCGAAGGTCAGGTGGCCATCTGCGAGCAGATCCGAGAAGCCCGCGGCGAGGTTGCGCAACTCAGCAGTGCCGCGTGCATCCTCCGGAACACCAGCATCCGCCAACAGCCAGTCGATCTTGTCGATAATCTCGACGCCGCCCGTCAGACGCGGCAGCTCGCGGAACGCCCGCGCCGCCTCCCGGCTGATTGCACCCGTCGCCTCGCCCTTGGCGATGACCTCGTCGAGCGCAACGTAGTTCGAGACATGCACGACGGTACGCACCCGACGGGCGAACTTCTCGTCGGGCGCACAGGCATCGAGCAAGGCGTTCAGGGGAACGACCGAGCCGCAGACGATCTTCCAGTCCGGGATGCCCGCCGCGTCGAGCGCTGCCGCGAGCAGGCCCGCAACCTCTCGTTCCGACGCCGCTCCGTCCTCGCCGACCAGCTCGACACCCAGCTGGGTGAGCTGGCGGGGCTGGCCGCGCAGGTTGGACTCCTCGCGGACCACCGGCGCCTCGTAGCGCAGGCGCAGCGGCAGGTCGCCATCGGCGAAGCGCGACGCGACCATACGGGCAATCGCAAGCGTGATGTCGGGGCGCATGACCAGCAGCTCGTCATCATCAAAAAGCTGGAAGGGAGTGTCATCCAGCGCAGAACCGCGCTCGAGCACGTCGCGATACTCCATGAGCGGCGTCTCGACCGGGAGATAGCCGTGCTCGGCAAAGCACATCTTCACCGCCTGCGCGATGCGCTCGCGCTGCAGCGCCTCCCCGGGTAGGATGTCTCGGAATCCTCGCGGAGTCCCCTGCGGCATGATCTCCCCTCTCATGTGCCCGCGTTGCAGGCGGTCCTCTGTCTTGCAAATAGTCCCGATCGACGCAAGTGCCACCGGTTTCGTGCATCGGCACTTTAGCACGCTAAAGTGCCGCATGGCTTCACGCGGCTAAGACGTAATACACAGGTAACGCTTGCCGGAAGCCATCGTGCCTTCGCGCGCGAACCCAAGCGTTCCGTTTAACCACAGCCTTACCATCGCGCTGCGCAAGGGTTGCTTCAATGTTTTGGCGCAAGATTTAACCCTGCCGCCGCAAATGTGAGGACTAGGGAGGAGCTTCCCGCGCACGAATAGATAGTAACGACGACGCCCTCGTCGCAACTTACAACGAACTCGTAAGTGGCAACAATAAACTCGTCGATCTGCGAGCTAGTGTGCCCCGTAGCACGCAGATTGACGAGTTCGTTGTCGAAGGCTGCGGGCTCTTTGTAAGCGGCTACGAGTTCGTTGTAAGCGGCAACGAGCTTGTTGCACCTCAGCCCCATCAGAGCGGCGGAGGCGAGCTGTTAGTAAGGGCCGACTAAGATCTCCCCCACAATGAAAATCGGGGCGAAGCCCTATGCGGTCTCGCCCCAAGAGAGCCTTTTCGAATTTGCGACTGAGGCTATTTCAGTTTGGCCATACGGGCACGGTCGCGCTCGAGGATGGGGGCAAGATACTTGCCCGTGTAGCTACCCTCGACCTTGGCGACCTGCTCAGGGGTGCCGTAGGCGACGATAGTACCGCCGCCCTCGCCGCCCTCGGGGCCGAGGTCGATGATGCGGTCTGCCATCTTGATCACGTCGAGGTTGTGCTCGATGACGAGGACAGTGTTGCCCGCATCCACCAGGCGCTCCAGCACGTCGATGAGTTGACGGACATCCTCGAAGTGCAGGCCCGTGGTCGGCTCGTCGAGGATGTAGAAGGTACGGCCCGTCTGCTGACGGTGGAGCTCCTTGGCGAGCTTGACGCGCTGGGCCTCGCCGCCGGAAAGCGTCGTGGCGGGCTGACCCAGGTGCACGTAGCCCAGGCCTACGTCATAGAGGGTCTTGAGCTTATTCTTGATCTTGGGGATGGCCGAGAAGAAGGCCAGCGCCTCCGTCACCGTCATGTCCAGCACGTCGCTGATCGACTTACCGTGGTAGAGGATCTGCAGTGTCTCGCGGTTGTAGCGCTTGCCGCCGCACACCTCACAGGGCACGTAGACGTCGGGCAGGAAGTTCATCTCGATCTTGATCTGGCCGTCGCCCTTGCAGGCCTCGCAGCGACCGCCGGGAACATTGAAAGAAAAACGCCCCGCCGCATAGCCGCGCGCGCGGCTCTCGGGCACGGAGGCGAAAAGGGCGCGCAGGTCGTCCCAGAGGCCGATGTAGGTCGCGGGGTTGGAGCGCGGGGTGCGGCCGATGGGCGACTGGTCGATGTCGATGACCTTGTCGATCTCCTCGATGCCCTCGAGCTTCTTATAGGGTCCGACCACGCGCTTGCTGCGATGGACGGCGTTGGTGAGCGCCGGCGCGAGCGTGTCGGTGACGAGGGACGACTTGCCCGAGCCCGAGACGCCGGTCACGACGGTCAGCGTGCCGAACTCCACCTTGGCCGACACATTCTTGAGGTTGTTGGCCGAGGCACCCGTGATCTTGAGCGCGCCGCGGCGCGGGTTGCGGCGCTTCTCGGGCAGCATGATCATCTTTTTACCCGTGAGGTAGGCACCCGTGATCGAGTCGGGGTTGTGCATGATGTCCTGGGGCGTGCCGGCCGCCACGACCGCGCCGCCGTTCTCGCCCGCACCGGGACCCATATCGATCACGTAGTCGGCCGTGCGGATGGTGTCCTCGTCGTGCTCGACCACGATGACCGTGTTGCCCTGGTCGCGCAGGTTCTGCAGGGTCGCGATCAGCCGGTCGTTGTCGCGCTGGTGCAGGCCGATCGAGGGCTCGTCGAGGATGTAGAGCACGCCCATCAGGCCGGCGCCAATCTGGGTGGCCAGGCGGATGCGCTGGGCCTCACCGCCGGACAGGGTCATGGCCGCGCGCGAGAGGGTGAGGTAGTCGAGACCGACGTTGACCAGGAACTGCAGGCGGGCCAGGATCTCCTTGACTATCGGGGCGCCCACCAGCTGCTGGCGCTCCGTGAGCTGCAGGCCACGGAAATAGGTGAGCGACTCGCGGCAGGACATCTGGCAGACCTCCCAGATGTTCTTCTCGGGCACGCCCGCCGCCTCGCCGCCGATTGTGACCGCCAGGTACTCGGGTTTGAGGCGGGCGCCGTGGCAGGTCGGGCAGGGCACCTCGCGGATATAGCGCTCGAGGTGCGTGCGCATCGTCTCGGACGTCGTCTCCTGATACTTGTCGAAGAGGATCGCGCGCACGCCCGAGACCGTCGTGCTCCAATGCGTCGTACGGCCGTCACGCGTGTGGTAGGTGACCTGGACCTTGGTCGAACCCAGGCCGTCGAGCAGGGCGTCCTGCACCTTTTTGGGCAGGTCCTTCCAAGGGGTATCGGGATCGGCGCCGAAATGCTCGCACACCGCGGCCATGATTTGTGGATAGTAGTTAGAGTGGCCGAAGATGCTGCCGAAGACACCGCCGGTGACCGAGAGGTTGGGGTCCTCGATCAGCGCCTCGGCGTCCACGATGCGGCGGGTGCCGAGGCCGTCGCAGTCGGGGCAGGCGCCGTAGGGAGCATTGAAGGAGAAGTCGCGCGGCTGCAGGTCGCCAATGGAATGCCCATGGACAGGGCAGGCAAGGTCAAGCGAGTACTCGAGCAGCTCGCCTGGCATGGCCTCGGGATCGTCTCGGTCGGGCAACAGGTAGAAGCCCACCTTGCCATCGGCCAGGCGGGTCGCCTGCTCCACGGCCTCGGCGATGCGGCCCAGCGAGTTGTCGCGGATGACTACGCGGTCCACCACGACCTCGATCGAGTGCTTGAGTTTCTTATCGAGCTTGATCTCATCGCCGCCCAGCTCGCGCACCTCGCCGTCCACGCGCACGCGGCTGAAGCCCTCCTTGGCCAGGTCCTCGAAGAGCTTGGTGTACTCGCCCTTGCGGCCGAGCACGACGGGGGCCAGGACATAGGCACGGCGGCCTTGTCCGGCGGCGAGCACCTTGTCGGCGACCTGGTCGGTCGTCTGGCGCTCGATCACGCGCCCGCACTCGGGACAGTGGGGCACGCCCACGCGCGCGAACAAAAGACGCAGGTAATCGTAAATCTCCGTGACCGTGCCGACCGTCGAGCGGGGGTTGCGGCTCGTGGTCTTCTGGTCGATGGAGACCGCAGGGGAAAGGCCGTCGATGCTGTCGAGGTCCGGCTTGTCCATCTGGCCCAGGAACTGGCGGGCGTAGCTCGAGAGGCTCTCGACATAGCGGCGCTGACCCTCGGCGTAGATGGTGTCGAAGGCCAGGCTCGACTTCCCCGAGCCGGACAGGCCCGTGATCACGACGAGCTTGTCGCGCGGGATGGTGACGTCGATGTCGCGCAGGTTGTGCTGCCATATGAACTACCTCGAAGGACGAGATTTTATACTTCGTTTCCTTGCGAGACTGATTCTAACAAGGCGGTCGGACACGCTCATAGGCGCCCACCCGGCGTTCACCCTATCGTCCCAATTTGTTCGATGGGCAGAGCGGCAGGCCCCGTCGACCGTCGCGCAACATCTGTCACGCGTCACGCATCATCTACAGGCAGCAGTACCAGTCGTCAGTCGGGTCGAGCTCGGGGAGCTTGGTCTCCCCTGCCGCCCTCTTTTCCTGCCAGTCCGCGGGCGGGACGAGGCGAAGCGGGCGCGGCTCGTCGACCGAAACGGGCTTGAGCGTGCCGTCGGCAACAAGGCGGCGCTCCACCCCGAACTCGCGGCCCACCTCGTCGAGCCTGCGCTCGAGGTCGGGCGGGGTCTGCAGGTAGCGGCCCCAGTTGGAGTCGTCGGCCGGGCAGTTCACACGGTCGCCGATCACATGGGCCGCGATGCCCACGACGGTGGAGTCGGCCGGCACCGGCTTCACCACGACAGCGCCCGCCCCGATGTTGACGTGGTCGCCCACCGTGATGTCGCCCAGGACGATCGCACCCGCACCTGCGAGCACGCCCTGGCCAAGGGTCGGATGGCGCTTGCCCTCGCGACTGAAGCTCTTGCCCGTCATGCCCAGGGTGACGCCCTGGTAGATCAGGCAGTCGTCGCCCACCACAGCAGTCTCGCCGATCACGACGCCCACGCCGTGGTCCACGACGAAGCGCCGACCGATACGGGCGGCGGGATGGACATCGCAGGCATAGCGCTTGCGCATGCGTTTGTGCAGGTGACGTGCCCAGAATTTGTGCCCGTGCGTCCAGAGCCAGTGCTGCCAGCGATAGCCCCACACGATGCGGAGACCCGCCGAATAGAGAAGGACGCGGCGCAGCGACGTGGCCGAGGGATCGCGCTCGAAGACGGCGTCCAGGTCCTCGCGCATGAGCGTCCGCAGGGGCACGCCCTCCGCAGTCGGCGGCGTTGCAACCGCCTTCTTCTGCATGCCGGAAGCCATGCTAGACATCCATAGACAAGTAGCGCTCGCCCGTGTCGGGCAGGATCGCCACGATCGTTTTGCCCGCATACTCCTCACGACCGGCGAGCTCGATGGCGGCAGCCACGGCGGCACCAGAGGAGATGCCGACCAGAAGGCCGAGCTTCTCGGAGAGGAGCTTCTTGATACGGATGGCCCGGTCGGACGCAATCGGGAGGATCTCGTCGACCACGGCGCGGTCGAAGTTGTCGGGCACGAAGTTGGCGCCGATGCCTTGAATCTTGTGGCCGCCGGCGGGACCGCCCGCCAGCACCTGCGATTCGGCCGGCTCAACGGCGATGCCGCGGACCGCGGGGTTCTTCTCCTTGAGGAAGCGGGACGTGCCGCTGATGGTGCCACCGGTGCCGACGCCCGCGACCACGGCCGCGACCGTGCCCTCGGTGTCGCGCCAGATCTCGGGGCCCGTGGTCTCGTAGTGGGCCTGGGGGTTGGCGGGGTTTGAGAACTGGCCCGCGATAATCGAGTTGGGCGTGGCGGCGTGGAGCTCCTCGGCTTTCTTGACCGCGCCGGCCATGCCGTCGGGACCGGGGGTGAGCACGATCTGGGCGCCATAGGCGGCCGCGAGCTTGCGGCGCTCGACGCTCATGGTCTCTGGCATGGTGAGGATGAGGGTGTAACCGCGCGCCGCCGCCAGCATGGCGAGACCGACGCCCGTGTTACCGCTGGTGGGCTCGATGACGGTGCCGCCCGGGGCGAGCGTGCCGTCCTGCTCGGCCGCATCGAGCATGGCACGCGCGACGCGGTCCTTGATGGAGCCGCCGGGGTTGGTGGCCTCGTATTTGCCCAGGATGGTGGCGGTGGAGCCCTCGGCGAGGGCCGAAAGGTCGATCAGCGGGGTCTGGCCGATGAGCGCATCGACATGGGTAGCGAGCTGCATGATGATCCTCTCCCTGGCGCGGATGATGTGCCCGGCCCCCTATAGACCGGGTCTGATCCGCTTTGGGTTGTACTATACCCGTTAAACCCTACTTGGCAAGTATGATTTACGTTTATGAAAAGAGGAAGGCGCACGGGCACCTTCCTCCGCTCTGACAATCAAATGGTGCACTCGGTGGGCCTATCGGGCAGGCAGCTCACCGCACCGAGCGCGCTTGGATCAATCTTGCCTACTTGATGACCTTGAAGCTGTCGGTCAGCGGGGCCGGCTTGTCCAGGCCCCTGGCGGCGTTGATGAAGCCGATGAGGTCGAGGATGCCGAAAATGCCCTCGACCGCAGTGAGGATGCCGAAAAGAGCGGTACCGTTGGTCGCAGCAGCCAGAAGGCCCAGAATCATGATGATCACGTTGAGCAGCAGAGCGCTGTTGAGGTGCGTGAGCAGGAAGGGCGAGCGCGGCTTCTTGTTGGTCGCGACGAAGGCGACGATCCAAAGGATGATGCTCCAGTAGCCCAGCATGGCAAAGCCCTTGCCCTCGGTGGTGGTGTCGTTAGCCATAGTGAAACTCCTTTCATGGTCCGGTAGAGCAACCCAAACCACGTCCTGCCCAGTGCAGCTCAGGCTGTCCAACTGGGTAGTCAGCTTAGTTTCGGCCAGACTCTCTTTTTGGGAAACTGCCTAAACGTGGATGAAAGAACCCAAACGTGCCCTAGAGGGGCGGCGGCCGACCAGTTGACGGAACGCCACGCGATCGTCTGACGGGTTTTCAGCTAACGGCGGGTCTGCTGGGGGTACTGGACCGGCTGTTGCGAGTACTGTGCCTGCGGCTGCTGGGGATACTGCGCCTGCGGCATCTGGGGGTAGCTGCCGTAATAGTTTCCCTGCGCAATGCGGCGCTCGCGGTTCACACGCATACGCCAGGCGAAGATGACAATCGCAAGATAGGGCACGGCGGCCATAACCATAAAAGCGCAGATGGTGATGATGAGGTCCTGGAGGAAGCCGTAGTCCACGACGATGGCGACGATGAAGAGAGCGACAAAGAGGCCAAGATAACCGCCGATCCACTTGCCGAGGAAGCCTTTGCTCGGCTTTGCGGCGGGCGCGGGCTGCTGAGGATAGGCCGATGCGTATTGAGGAGGGGTGGCAGGCTCCTGGCCATACAGATAGGTGGGCTGAGGTACGCGCTGCTGGGTGTAGGTTGCAGCGGGCTGAGACACAGAGGCAGGTCTCTGGGCATAGGCGGCGGCAGGTTGCGGGGCGGAAACAGGCTGCTGGGCATAGGTCGCAGCGGGCTGAGGCGCGGGAGCGGGTTGCTGGGCGTACGGCTGCGCCGAACGGGGCGCAGGCTGCCAGCCAGGTGCCGCCTGAGGAGCGGGAGCCGGAGCATAGGCTGGCGCCGGGGCGGGCGCGGGCGTAGGCGCGCCATAGTAGGAAAAGCCCCACTGGGCACCCGACTGTTTGAGCAGCACAGTATCGCTCTGCGATTCGCTCTTGATGAGCTTAATGACGCCGACATCGATGGCGATGGCGAAACCCACGCCGACCAGGAAGGGCAGCATGTCTCCCGGCAGCGACATCAGCGTGTCGTAGAGGCCGTGGCACAGCATGGGAACGGCCAGAGCGGCGATGCGGGCGCGCTTGTATTGCGCCTGGTCGCCCAGGGTATCAAACATCTTCATACGGCCGTAGTAGTAGCCCATGATGACACCCCAGCCAGCGTGGCCGGGCACAGACAGGAAGGCGCGCACGATGCCCGTGCCGAGCCCGTACTGGAAGACGTACATGATGTTCTCGAGCGTCGCGAAGCCCAGGCCGACCATCACGGTGTAAACGATGCCGTCGAAGCGATGGTCGAAGGCGGGGTCCTTCCAGGTGCGCCAGTGCAGCACGAGATACTTGAAACCCTCCTCGGCCCCCGCCACGACCACGAAATAGTCAAGCAGGATATAGGCATATGACGTGCTGCCGAAGGCGTCGACCAGAAAGCCGTCCAGTACCTGCTCGACCAAGGCGGCCGGCAGGCAGGAGGCGGCGCCGAGCAGGAAGAGTGACCGCAAGAGGCCCATCGGCTCGACATCCGTATTGTCGTGTTTATAAATGTAGTCGGCAATGAAGAGACTGGGCAGCACCGCCACGGCAAACAGGATGAAGTCTTGGGCCATACCGCTTCCCTCGAATCAGTGGAGTTCGGGTTTAATTCAGCAGCTTGACGCTGTCGGTCAGAGGCGCGGGCTGGTTCTTGCCCTGAATTGCGAAAACGATGCCGATGACCTCGTCGACGGCAACCAGGAGGGAAAGTATGCTGATTACCATGCTGAGCATGCCGCTGTCAAACACGCGCCCGAGGATGTTCAGCACGATGCTGCACATGGCGAGGACGCCGCCGCTGTTAAGGTGAGTCGTCAGGTAAGGCGAACGCTGCTGCTTGTTGGTCGCGAAGTATGCGATGGCCCAGCCGATCAGACCGAAGTACGAGAGCACTGCCATGCCCTTGCGCTCCTGGGACATCTGCTGGTACTGCGGCTGGTAGTACTGCGGCTGGTAAGGCTGCTGGCCGGAGTGCTGCGACGTGGTGTAGTGCGGCACCTCGCCAAACTGCTGCTGGCCTTGGTTGGGCGTCTGCTGTCCAAGCACGGACTGCTGGTTCCACTCGAGCTTCGGTTGCTGTGCGGGCTGCTGCTGCGCGGGCGCGGGCTCGTCCGCATACACGGGTGTCGCGTACCGCGGGGTCGCAAACTCTTGGGTCGACACAGGCGCCGCAGACGCAGCGGGCGTCTCGGTCAGCGGGCTGCCGCAACTCGTACAGAACTTGACGTTGTCTTCCATCACGGCGCCGCAATTCGCGCAGGTCTTCATGTCATTGCCTCCAACACAGCGGTTCTCACTTTAGCTTTTGTAGTGCACCAGCGTCAGTGTAAACCGTTGCCCCGCGCGCGGAGTCCTTGCTTACCAAGCCCTAACAGTAGCAGCCGATTTTTCCGTGCAGGTTCCGCACACGTTCCACGTACACATTCTTGGCAGTAAGTCGCCCCCTTGGCGTATGTTTTCCGCAAATCTGCAGGAAAACAGCGGTTGGGGGGCGATTCATACCAAGCCGGGTGATACACCGCGTTACAATCAAGAATAGTCTATCCGCTCTATGCTTGGTGGGCATAGGAAGGAAGGTCGAGATGGACATCCGCGTCCTGCGCTACTACCTCGCCGTCTGCCAGGAGGGCACCATGTCGCGCGCGGCCGAGACGCTGCACGTGACCCAGCCGACCCTCTCCCGCCAGATAGCCGACCTCGAGCGCGAGCTGGGCTGCACCCTCCTCGAACGCGGCGGCCACCGTGTCCGTTTGACCGAGAAGGGCCTCTACCTGCGCCGGCGTGCGGAGGAGATCGTCTCGCTCGCCGACCAGACCTCGGCCGATATCCGGGCCGAGGAGGGCGTGGTCGAGGGCGACGTGACCATTGCCGCGGGCGAGAGCCCCAGTTTCAGCACCGTCGCCTCCGCGATCCGCGACTTCCGCAAGCTCTATCCTCATGTGCAGTTCCATATCCATAGCGGCGTCAGCAGCGACGCGGTCTGGCGCCTCGAGCACGGCACCGCCGACCTCGCCGTGCTGGTGAGCCAGCCCGACACGGACGACTACGACACCCTCCGCCTCGCGGCCACCGATCGGTACGTCGTCTACCTGCCCGTCCACGACCCGCTCGCGCACAAGGAGGCGGTCACCCCCGACGACCTCGTGGGCCCGCCCCTCATCGTGTCCGAACAGGCCATCAAGCGCGGTGTCCTACCCGCCTGGTTCGGCGACCGCCTGGGCCACCTCGACATCGTCGCGACCTTCAACCTCTTCTACAACGCCGCGATCCTCGCCCGCGAACGGGTCGGCTACGTGCTCACGCTCGAGGGCGTCGTCCCTGTGGGCGGCGATGCAGACATGACCACACGCCCGCTCTTTCCGCCGGTCGTCTCCCCCGTCGATATCGCTTGGAAGCGGGGCCAGCCCCTCTCCGTGCCCGCCGCCAAGTTCCTCGACTTCCTTCGCGAGAGACCCGGCGTCGGCCAATAAGCCTGTCGCCCAGCCTGCAAAGGCGCATACTAGAGAAGGCAAGCGTGACAATCCCAAATGTGTGACACTCCCCCGTCCCCCTGTCACGCGCACATTTATGTAAACAAGCGAAAGGACCGCCCGTGACCCGCATCGAACACGCTCAGGAACTGCGCTCCCGCACCGACGTCCACATCAACTGCGCGCAGGCCGTCATGATGGTGTTCGCCGACAAGATGGGCATCACGGAGGAGCAGGCCCAGGCGCTCGGCACCTACTTCGGCAGTGGCATGGGCCGCGGTCGCACCTGCGGCACCCTGACCGGCGCCCTCATGGTGCTCGGCATGGCCGGCGGGACCAATAGCGACGTCCACGAGCTCTGGCAGCGCTTCGGCGACGCCCATGTGGGCACCGACTGCCGCGACCTGCTCGCCGTGAGCGCCGCGGCCGGCACGCCCCGCAAGGTCCATTGCGACGGCCTCATCTATGAGGTCATCGGCATCCTCGAGGACCTCCTCGCATAGGCCTTCGCATAGGCTCGGACCATGAGACGACGCGCCTCGGCCGCCAGACATATAAGCCCATCGGCCGCCAGGCATCATGGAGCCTCATAATGTCGGTTGATTTTAAATACCCCTCCGCTAGTATGAATTAGGCAAAATGGGGAACGATACCCCTGCGACCAGACCCATACAGCTCGACAAGAAAGGCTGTCTCCATGTCCGACACGACCAATGCGCTCCTTCGCGTCGGCGGGCTTTCCGCCGGCACCGAGGACAAGCAGATCCTCCACGATATCGACCTTACGGTTGCCGCGGGCGAGACCCACGTGCTCATGGGCCCCAACGGCGCGGGCAAGTCCACGCTTGGCCATGTAATCATGGGCGATCCGACCTACAAGGTTTCGGGTGGCACAATCGTCTTCGACGGCCAGGACATCACGGATGCCACCGCTGACAAGCGCAGCCTGGCGGGCATCTTCCTGTCCTACCAGGCGCCCGTCGAGGTGCCCGGCGTCCCCCTCTACAGCTTCCTGCGCACGATCACGCAGATGCGCCCCGAGCTCAAAACCACGGCGCGCAAGTTCCGTCAGCGTGTCGGCGAGATCTGCGACCAGCTCGACATGGACCAGGGCTTCCTCACCCGCGAGCTCAACGTGGGCTTCTCAGGCGGCGAGAAAAAGAAGATCGAGATGCTGCAGCTCCTGCTCCTCCGCCCCAAGCTGGCCATCCTCGACGAGACCGACTCGGGACTCGACGTCGACGCCCTCTCGATCGTCTCACGCGGCATCGAGGCCTACCGGGCCGACTGCGATGGCGCCCTGCTCATGATCACGCACAACACGCGCATCCTCGAGCGCCTCGACGTGGACAAGACCCATGTCATGGTCAAGGGCAACCTCGTGACCGAGGGCCCCGCCTCGCTCATCGACGACATCGACAAGAACGGCTTCGAGCGCTACGAGGAAATGCTCGCCGATGCCGCAAAGGGCGGTGAATAGCGTGGCCAAGACCAAGGTGGCCGACATCGACCGCTCCATCTACGACTTCAAGAAATCGGAGGAGGGCTACGAGCGCTACGCCGACGGCCTGACCCCCGAGATCGTCCGCGCCATCTCGCAGAAGAAGGACGAGCCCGACTGGATGCTCGAGAAGCGCCTGGAGGCCCTCGACATCTACCACGAGCTCGCCATGCCCGCCAACTGGGGCCCCGACACGAGCGGCCTGGACATGAACCACATATCCACCTACGTTTCGCCCAAGACCAAGCAGGCACGCAACTGGGACGATGTGCCCGACGACATCAAGGACACCTTCGAGCGCCTGGGCATCCCGCAAGCCGAGCGTGACAGCCTGGCCGGCGTCGGCGCCCAGTACGACTCCGAGATCGTCTATCACAACATGAAGGATGAGATGGCCAAGGAGGGCGTCATCTACACCACGATCGAGGACGCGCTCCACACGGAGTACGAGCCCATCGTGCGCGAGCACTTCGGCCATCTGATCCCGCCCCGCGACCACAAGTTCGCGGCGCTGCACTACGCGGTCTGGTCGGGCGGATCCTTTGTCTACGTCCCCAAGGGTGTCAAGGTCTCCTACCCGCTGCAGTCCTACTTCCGCCTCAACGCGGAGGGCGCCGGCCAGTTCGAGCACACGCTCATCGTGATCGAGGACGACACTGACCTGCACTTCATCGAGGGTTGCTCGGCCCCCAAGTACTACGACGCCAACCTGCATGCCGGCGCCGTGGAGATTTTTGTGGGCGACCATGCGCACATGCGCTACTCGACCATCGAGAACTGGTCCAAGAACATGTACAACCTCAACACCAAGCGTGTGACCGTTGGCGCGGACTCCAAGATGGAGTGGGTCTCGGGCAGCTTCGGCAGTCACGTCTCCTACCTTTACCCCACCTCGGTCATGCGGGGCGACCGTTCCAGCGTCGAGTTCACCGGCATCACCTTCGCCGGCCAGAACCAGGATCTCGACACCGGCTGCAAGGTCATCCTGCAGGGCGCCGACACCAGGGCCTCGGTCGAGACCAAGTCGATCTCCAAGGACGGCGGTGTCAACACTTTCCGCAGCTCTGTCGTGATCGGCCGCCATGCCGACCGCGCCCGCGCCACCGTGAGCTGCCAGTCCCTGATGCTCGACGACATCAGCCGCTCCGACACCATCCCCGCGATGGACGTCCGCAACGCCACCGCGCAGGTCGGCCACGAAGCCACCATCGGCCGCATCTCCGACGACACGATCCTCTATCTCATGAGCCGCGGCTGCTCCGAGGAGGAGGCCCGCACGATGGTCGTCAACGGATTCGCCAACCCCGTCAGCAAGGAGCTCCCGCTCGAGTACGCGGTCGAGATGAACAACCTGATCAAGCTCGAGATGGAGGGGGCGATCGGCTAATGGATACCACGGCAACCACCACGCTGGCCCACGTCAACGTCCCGTATGCCCAGACGTGGAACTACCTGCACATCAACGACATCGCCTTTACGGTCCCGACCCCGGACGCCAAGGGCAAGGTCTATGAGGCCGCCCCGCGCCTCTTCGACGCGGTCGACGCCGGCGTCGGCGAGGAGGCCGCCCGCTGGATCGTCGCCTCCGCTGGCGACGTCCGCTACGTCGAGGTCCCCCGCCACACCGTGCGCGAGGAGCCCGTCGTCGTGAACGTCTCCGCAGGCCAGGTGGCCAATACGGCCATCATGGTCCGCGAGGGCGCCACGGTCAATGTGGCCGTCGTCGCCACCTCCGGCGAGGCAGAGCCGGGCACCACGACCGCCGCGCTCACCCGCATCATCGCCGAGCGCGACGCCACGGTGAACCTGATCGAGATCGTCGCCGACGGCGATGCCACCAACCACCTCGAGGGCGTGGGCATCAAGGCCGACGACCGCGCCACGGTCAACGTCCGCCAGTACGCGCTCGGCGGCGCCAAGGTCGCCTTTGGCATCGGCGTAGAGCTGGCCGGCGACTACAGCAGGCTCGACCTCATCATGCGCTATCACGCGAGCGGCGAGGGCACTCTCGACGTCAACCACCAGTGCCGCATGAGCGGCAGCTACAGCCGGGCCGAGATGCATGCCTCCGGCGTGCTGGCCGACGCGGCCAAAAAGACCATGCGCGAGACGATCGACCTGGTCCACGGCGCCAAGGACGCCCGTGGCAACGAGGCCGAGACCGTGCTCGTGACCGGCGACGACGTCGTGAACAAGACCCTGCCCACGATCCTGTGCGACGAGGAGGACGTCCAAGGCAACCACGGCGCCACCATCGGCTCCATCGGCCCCGACCAGCTGGGCTACCTTGCCGATCGCGGCCTTTCCCGCGAGGAAGCCGAGTCCCTCTTCGTCCGCGCTATCTTCGACGACGCGATCATCAACGCGACTGTCCCCGAGGCTCACGACGCGGCGGTCGCCCGCGCGGAGGCCGTCCTCGGCGCCGACGTCGCCCACGACCTCGACCAGAGCCAGGAGGCATAGGCATGCTCACATCCGAAGAGATTGCGTGTATCGAGGAGAGCCCCTACAAAAAGGACTTTCCCCTGCTCGCGCAGCATCCTGACATCACGTTCCTCGATTCTGCCGCCACGGCGCAGCGCCCCGAGGCCGTGCTCGCCGCCGAGCGTACCTTCTACGAGACGATGAACGCCAACCCCCTGCGCGGGCTCTACCGCCTCTCCGTCGAGGCCACGCAGTCCATCGCCGACGCCCGAAAGCACATCGCGCGCTTCATCGGCGCCGTCGACGATGACGGTAAGCCCCAGGGCGACGAGATCGTCTTCACTCGCAACGCTTCCGAGAGTCTGAACCTCCTGGCCCGCACGCTGGGCCCCACCGTCCTCAAACCGGGCGACGAGGTCGTGATCTCCATCATGGAGCACCACTCCAACCTCATCCCCTGGCAGCAGGTCTGCCGTGCCACGGGCGCCAACCTCGTCTATCTGCGCATGGATGACGACTACACCATCACGCCCGAGGAGATCGAGCGCAAGATCGGCCCCAAGGCAAAGATCGTCTCGTGCACGCAGGTCTCCAACGTCCTGGGTGTCGTGAACGACATCAAGGCCATTGCGGCCCGCGCCCACGAGATGGGTGCCTATATGATCGTCGACGGCGCGCAGTCCGTCCCCCATATCAAGGTGGACGTTCGCGACCTCGGCGTCGACTTCCTCGCCTTCTCCGCCCACAAGATGGGCGGCCCCATGGGCATCGGCGTGCTCTGGGGCAAGAAGGACCTGCTCGACGCCCTGCCGCCCTTCCTCACGGGTGGCGAGATGATCGACTCCGTCACCGAGACGGACGCGGTCTGGGCACCGGTGCCGCAGAAGTTCGAGGCGGGCACGCAGGACGCCGCGGGCAGCTACGCCTTCGACGCGGCCCTCGTCTACCTCGACGAGCAGGGCTTCGACAAACTCGAGCAGCGCGAGCACCTGCTGGCGACCTACCTGACCGACCAGCTCGAAGCCCTCGACTTCATCGACATCATCGGCCCCGCCGAGGGAGCACGCCACATCGGCGCCGTCGCCTTCAACGTGGGCGACGTGCACCCGCACGACGTCGCCTCCATCCTCGACATGAGCAACGTCTGCATCCGTGCCGGCCACCACTGCGCCCAGCCCCTCCTCATCAAGCTCGGGGTGAGCAGCACCTGCCGCGCCAGCGTGGCCTTCTATAACGACAAGTCCGACATCGATCGTCTCGTCGACGGTCTCAAGCAAGTTTGGCAGGTCTTCCATGGAAGCAACTAACCTCTACACCGCCCAGTTCATGGACCACGTTACCCATCCGGACTACAAGTACCAGATGGACGATGCGACCTGCAGCCACGAGGGCATCAACCCCAGCTGCGGCGACGACCTCACCTTCTCGGTGAAGCTCGCCGACGACGACACCATCGAGGAGGCCGCCTACCAGGGCAGCGGCTGCGCGATCAGTCAGGCCTCGGCGGATATGATGGCCGACCTCGTCACCGGCAAGACGCCCGAGGAGGCCATCCGCCTCTGCAAGCTTTTCATGGCCATGGTCCGTGGCGAGGAGACCGACGACGACGCGATCGACGAGCTCGACGAAGCCGCAAGCCTCAAGGACATCTCGCATATGCCCGCCCGCGTAAAGTGCGCTGAGCTAGCCTGGCGGACCCTGCAGGAGATGCTCGAAGCAAGGGAGGCGTAAAGCATGGCCGCCAACATGTTCTCCACCAAGGGGCGCTACGCGCTGCGCGCGATGGTCGACCTAGCGACGCACGACGGGTGGATCTCGCTCGGCGACGTCTCGGAGCGGCAGAACATCTCGCGCAAATACCTCGAGCAGGTCATCGCCCTCATGCACAAGGCGGGCTACGTCGAGAGCCTGCGCGGCAAGGGCGGCGGTTATCGCCTCACACGCAAGCCCGAGGACTACACCATCGGCGAGATCCTACGCGCGGCGGAAGGGTCGCTTGCGCCGGTCGCCTGTCTGCAGTGCACCAACGACGAGATCTGTCCGCAGGTCTTCGACTGCCCCACCGTCAAGGTCTGGGCAGGGCTCGGTCATGTGACCTCGGAATACCTCGACAGCAAGACCCTCGCGGACATCCTCCCTGGTCCCGCGGCGGAAGGTGCAGAGGCGTAATTTCGGCTTCTCATGAGCCGGCCGGTCGGCGCCTGGTTCGGCTGAACCGTCTCCAGCTGGGCCCCCTTTAGCTGTGCCCTCTCCGGCCGCGCCCTCTTTGCCCGAGCCCTCTTTTTGGCTGACACCAACCGCCAGTTGGCGTCATTATGATTGCCAATTATGCTGAAAACACACGTTGTGTAACGCCAATTGGCAGTTGGAGTCAAATTTCAATTACCTGCGAAGACGTACATTATCGCTGGTAGATGATTAGCGTTATTGATGTACACCAACCGCCAATCGGCGTTAGCCCTCGACGCCAACTGGCGGTTGGTGTCGAGGGCTGGTCCCGGCAAACAGCAGGCTGCAAACATTGGCTGCAAACATTGGCTGGGCGCAACCCGATAAAACGCTCCCCCGCGGCGAATGCTACAGGGGAGCTATTGCAAACAGTGCGCCGCCGGCCGGGAGTGGGAGTTGGCGTAAGGGGATGACGTGACTCCCGGCGGCGGCGCGATGCGAGGAGGACTAAGCCTGGGGTTCGGAGCAGATGACCTCGCCGAACCAGGTGGTCTGGATGTCGTCCATCTTGCCCTCTTCCCACAGCTCATGGAGGGCCTTGTTGATTGCCTCGGTGAGGCCCGGGTTGTCCTTGCTGATCACGACGCCGTACTGCTCGCCGGTCGGAATCTGGCCACCCGTGGGGTTGGACGTGGAGTAGGCACCATCGGGCACCATGAGATCGGTGTAGGACGTGGAGATCATGTACTGGGTGACGGGCAGGTCGGAGACGCAGGCGTCATAGGCGCCGGTCTGGACACCGGTCATGCACTGAATGATGTCGTCCAAGGGCACAACCGTGGCCTCGGGGATGTTCTCCTGAGCCCAGCTCTCGCCCGTAGTACCGCCCTGGACAGCGATCTTCTTGCCCGCGGCGTTGACGCCGGCGACCGTCGGATCCGCATAGTCCGACTTGAAGACGATGGACTGGTTGGAGTCGATGTACGGATCGGAGAAGTCGATCTCCTTCTTGCGCTCGTCGGTAATGGTGATGCCGCCGAGCGATACGTCGGCCTTGCCGCCCTGCTTGATGGTCGGGACGATGGTATCGAACTGGACGGTGGGCAGGATGTTGAGCTCGAGGCCGAGCTTGTCGGCAAGGGCGCCCGCGACGTCGACGTCGAAGCCCTTGTAGCCGCTCGGGTCGCTCGTCTCCTCGTCCGCAAAGACGAAGGGCGGGAAGGTGAAGTTGGAAATCAGCGTGAGCTTGCCGTCCTCGACCAGCGTGTAGTCGGCTGAGGTCTCGGCCGCAGCCGAACCCGCCGACCCGCTCGAGGCAGCGGTCGAACTACCAGACCCGCCGCAGCCGGCCAGCACACCCGTGGCCGCAACGCCAGCGGCCCCTGCCAGGAAACTCCTACGATCCATCTGCATGGTATCCCCTTTCGTTTGCCTGTTTGGGATGTATGCATCATCGTGCATAATCTTCCCGTCGGTTCGAGTAATTCCGATTGTTTACCCCACGGCAAAGAAAAAAATCTTCCCGAAACATCCGCGCAACGCCCGCCGCGAAACCTGTAACAAATAACTGAAAGACCCCCCGGCGTCATGCCCGGAGGGTCTAGCGGTCGCAAACTCGGAGCTTATCGCGAGACAGTTGCTAATCGGAACTTAGAAGTCCCAGCCCTTGCCGTCGGAGCCGAAGTCGCGGATGAGGCTCTCGGCCTTGGCCTGCATGGCGTCGAAGCCCGGCTTCAGGAACTTGCGCGGGTCGTAGTTCTTGCCCTCGAGGTCCTTGCCGCTCTCGACGAACTCACGCGTGGTGCGCGCGAAGACGAGCTGGAGGTCGGTGTTGATGTTGATCTTGGAGACGCCCAGGCTGACGGCCTTGAGCACCTGCTCCTTGGGGATGCCGGTGCCGCCGTGCAGGACGAGGGGCAGCTCGCCCGTGAGGGCCTGGATCTTGGCCAGCTGGTCGAAGTTGAGGCCAGCCCAGTTCGCGGGATAGGGGCCGTGGATGTTGCCGATGCCGCAGGCCAGGAAATCGACGCCCAGGTCGGCGATGGCCTTGCACTCCTCGGGGTCGGCGAGCTCGCCCTGGGCGGTCACGCCGTCCTCGGTTCCGCCGATGCCGCCGACCTCGGCCTCGATGGAGAGGCCCTTGGAGTGGGCGAGCTTGACGAGCTCCTTGGTGTGCTCGACGTTGATGTCGAAGGACGCCTCGTGGGAGCCGTCGTACATGATGGAGGTGAAGCCGGCGTCAATGGCCTTGAAGCAGTCCTCATAGGTGCCGTGGTCGAGGTGCATCGCGACGGGGACGGTGATGTTCATGTAGTCGACGAGGTCGTTGACGACGTCGCGGACGACCTTGAAGCCCTGCTGCCACTTGGCTGCGCCGGAGGTGCACTGGATGATGACCGGGGACTGGGTGGCCTCGGCCGCCAGCAGGATGGAACGAGTCCACTCGAGGTCGTTGGTGTTGAACGCGGCGATGCCGTAGTGGCCCTTCTTGGCTGCCTTGAGCATCTGTGTTGCATTGACGAGCATGTTGCCTCCTCTGGTAACAAACCTACTCTTAACGCACGAGTTCATAATACCAAGTGCGGGCATACACTTCTGTAAGTTTTTCGGCTGCGGTCATCATTTCGTGGAATTCGGACGTCCGTCGTCCGGCTGGCTATACTCAGGGTTTCCCTTCGGGTACATCCTTATTGGTGAGAAGAGGAGAAAAACGTGTCCGACGACCAGCGCGAAGAAGAGAAGACGGGCATCCTGAGCAGCGTGTCCCTCACGACGGTGATCGCGAGCGCGCTCGCCGCGGGTACCTCACTCGTACTCTCCTCAAAGATCGGCCTTGCCGGGTCGGTCATCGGCACGGTCGTCGCAGCGGCGGCTTCCTCCTTCGCGACCCAGATCTATCAATCGATCCTCAAGAAGTCTGCCGAGAAGGTCCGCGATGTCACCAACCTGACGGCAGACCTCGGCTCCTCAGAAGAAGACGAGGCCACCAATGGCAAGGTGGCCGACCGGCCCCATGACGGGAAGACCGTCGCCCAGCGGCGCCCAGTGACCCTCTCGGACAAGACAGGGCCCCAAGAGCGCGCCGACACCGGCACCCCCATCGCCCCCGATTCCATCCGCTATGCGGCACATGCACGCGAGAACAAGGCTGCGACCAAACGCGCCCTCGTCGTCGCCGTCGCCGCCGCCCTTGTCGCCCTCGCCGTAACCGCGGGCATTATCACCCTCGCCACCGCGGGTCAGGGCCTCGGCACGACCACCGCCTTCACCCCTGCGACAACGTCGACCGACGACGGCACCGCGGACCAGCAGGCGACCCAGACCGAGCAGACCGATAGCGCAGATGCGGCACAGACGGACCAGCAGACCGATCAGGCGCAGGCCACGGACCAGACGAACACGTCCGGGACAGCCGACGGCACGACTGACAACAGTGGCACGTCATCGGGCACTTCAACCGACGCAGGCACGGGCACAAGTACCGACAGCTCGTCTACCACGGGAGATTCCTCGAATTCCTCGAACGGGACCGGCGGAGCAACGAGCGGCGGCGCCACCAACGGAACGACTTCCGACAGCGGGACCACGGGCGGCGCAGCATCCGGGGACTCCACCTCCGGTACGGGTACAACCGACGCCACCACGACGGCTCAATAAAGATCCCCCACCGGGCACGGGACCCGCAGGCAGGCCGCCGTATGTCTTCCCTACCCTTGAAGCAGCTCGTCGAGCGTCCGGCCGTAGCTGGGGAGGAACTCCCGCATGAAGTCCGCCACCTCGGGCAGCTCCATCGCCATCTCCTCGAGCTTGGCGCGCGTAGATGCCGCCGCCGTGGCGAACTCGCCCGAACCGCTGCCGAGCTCCTCCTCGCACTTGATAAGGGCTGAGAGCTTGTCAGCCGCCTTCACGAGGTGCCAGAGATAAGCCTCGTCTTCGCCCTCCCCTTTGGCAAAAACGCCCGCATAGGCGCCGCGCAAGTCATCAGGCAGCGTCCCGACAAGCTCTGACTCCGCCTGGGTCTCCACGTCGTGGTAGGCATCGCGAATCACCCCATTGCGGTACTTGACCGGGGTGGGCATGTCTCCCGTGATGATCTCGGACGCATCGTGGTAAAGGCCAATCACGGCGGCCCGGTCCGCATCGAGATGGCGCCCGTGGCGCACGTTGCCCAGCGTGCAGAGCAGATGCGCGATCATCGCCACGTCAAGCGAGTGCTCTGCCAGATTTTCTGGCCGTGATCTGCGCATAAGCGCCCAACGCTCGATGTACCTGAGGCGCGACATCAGCGCCATGAAATGGGATTCGTTTTCGCCAGCCATACGTCCTCCTTTGTCCGTCTTGCCCATCTTACAAGACAGGGCGGACACGCTCATGACACCAGTAGGCCCACTATTGTCACGCTCCCTTTACAGAGCGCGACAATGCGTGGAGTATCCTGTATCCAGGGAAAGCCTGAGCCTCAAGGCCCAATACCATTCTTCGGAAGGAGCCGTCATGGATGATTTGGATGCCATCCTGGGCATCGTCGGCACGATGATCATTCTCGTCCTCATCGTTTGTGTGCTGGTCATCGTCGCGCAGTGGAAGGTCTTTACCAAGGCGGGAAAGCCGGGCTGGATGTCGATCATCCCCTTCCTCAGCACCTACGTCCTCGGCGAGATCTCCAACGCCGACAAGCGCCTCACCTGGGGCCTGATCGGTTCGATGGTTGTCAACGCCCTCGCCGTCTTCCTCGCACGCATCACGGGCATCGGCTACGATGCGAGCCTGGCTTCCAGCGCAGCTGATGTCGAAATCACTGGCCCCTTCGGCGCCATCAGCTCGATTGCCGGCATCGCAACGTTCGTCCTGACGATCATCACCTATATCCATCTGTCGCAGGCGTTCGGCCACGGCGGCGGCTATTCGGCAGGCCTGCTACTCCTGCCGATCGTCTTCTTCCCCATGCTCGCCTTCGGGCAGGACGTCTACCGTGGCCCGCAGCCCGCGCCCGCCGGAGCAAGCTATCCGCAGTATGGCCTGCCCCCGCAGGGCGGCAACCAGAGCTACCAGGGTTACCAGTCTCCTTACGGCCAGCCTGGCTATCCCCAGTCGCCCTACCCGCAGCAGGGCAGCTATCCCCAGCAGCCGACCTATCAGCAGCCCCAGCAGCCCGTTCCACCGACCGATCCGTCGCAGAACCAGTAAAGCCAGCAATATTCCGAAAAATAGCGGCTATCGACATTCAGATGCCGGCGTGTTCCACCGACGCGCCGGCATCTGAACATATTTTTACTGCAAACCGACCCATTTGTCGCAAAAGTACTATCAAATCCCGGCACCGCCGGTTTTCAGAAGAGTTTTGCTGCTTCAATGCCCATTTACAGCAAAACTACCCCTGAAAGCTGGCATACCAGGCAAACCGGCAAGTCGAAAATCAATTAAGGCGGCGACTAGCCGAGAAGATCGAGAACCTGACGTTTTGCCTCGATGAAGGCCGGTGTGAGCACGAAGTCCTTTTCGGAAGAAGGCCCGTCCTGCAGCGCCCCGCGATCGACCGTGACCTCGCCCGCGATATGGCTGGGCACCCCCTCGCTCGGCGCGCCGCCCAGGACGTAGACGCGGCTAGCCATCATGACCGCCTCATCCACGTCGTGGGTGATCAGCAAGGCGGAGAGCCCGAGTTCGACGCTCGTCTGGGCGAACCAGGCGCGCAGGTCGTTGCGGGTAATCGCGTCGAGCGCCGAGAAGGGTTCGTCCAGCAGCATCACATCGTTATCCATCAGGTAGGTACGCAGGAAGGCCGCGCGCTGGCGCATGCCGCCCGACAGCTGGCTGGGCCACTTGTCCTCCGTGCCCGCGAGGCCAAAACGGTCGAGCAGCGGGCGAGCCTTGGCATAGGCCTCCTCGCGGGCGACGCCGCGCAGCGTGAGCGGCAGGCACACGTTGTCGAGGATGCGCTTGCTGGGGAGCAGCAGGTCCTTCTGGAACATATAGCTCACCCGGCCCGGCACGCCCGTCACGTCCTCCCCGTGAAGAAGAACCTGCCCCTCCATCGGTGCGGAAAGGCCAGCCAGCGCATGCAGGATGGTCGTCTTGCCGCAGCCGGAACGACCGACCATGCAGACAATCTCGCTATCCCCAACCTGCACGTCGACGCCCTGCACAACGATGTGCTCGCCATCCCAGGAGAGCGTGAGGCCACGCGCCTCGAGAGCGGGGGCTGTCCGCTGCTCAGCCACGACTAGGCCTCCAGATAGTCGCCGGTCCAGCCGGAAGTAACGTCGAGGTCGCCGTCGACCAGCTTGTTGTCGTTGAGCCACTTGTAGAAGTTTGCCCAGCGGTCGCCGTCGATCACGCCCCAGCTCGCGGCGTCAGCCGTGTACTGGCCGGTCAGGTAGGCCTGACTCTCCTTCACGAGGTCGGCATCGAGCTCGGGCACAGCTTCCAGCAGGATGTCGGCCGCATCGTCGGGGTTCTCGATCGCGAACTCATAGCCCTTCTTGGCGGCGCGCAGGAAAGCCTTGGCCTGGTCGGGGTTGGCCTTCATCCAGTCGACGTTGCCCGCGATGACCGGGGTGTAGTAGTCGAGCACATCGTCCACGGAAATGAAGCTGAAGTAGTTGTAGTCGAAGCCCTGGATCCTGGCGTTCTGGACCGCCCAGCCCTCATAGACCCAGACGGTGTCGAACTGGTCGGCCTTGAGGGCCGAGACCTCGTCGGACGCCTCGTTGGGGACGAGCTCGACCTTGGAGAAGTCGCCACCGTCGGACTCCACGGCCTGCTTGACCACGCCCTGCTCCACGGGCAGGTCCCAGGTGCCATAGGAGTGACCCTCCATCTTGGCGGGGCTGGTGATGCCGTCCTCCTTGCGGCTCATGATGCCGGAGGTGTTGTGCTGGATGATGGCGGCCACGGCCGTGATGCCCGTATTGCCCGAGACCAGGCTGTTGGCAATATAGTCCTGGAAGGACACACCAAACTGCACCTGGCCCGTACCGACCATGGCCTCGGTGCCGTCCTCGGCCGGCTGGACGATCTCGACCTCGAGCCCCTCGTCCTTGAAGAAGCCCTTGGCCTGGGCGACGTAGATGCCCGTGTGGTTGGTGTTGGGCGTCCAGTCGAGGGCGAAGGTGATCTTGTTGGGATCATCCGATGCGGCAGCAGAGCCGGCGGCCGAGCCGGATGCCGCGGGGGCGGAGGTGCCGCCGCAGCCTGCGAGCACGGCGGAACCGGCGGCGAGGCCGGCGCCGGCGAGGAAGTGACGACGGGAGAGGTTGAGCTTCTGCATGATTAGTTCCTTTCTGCTTTTTTCCAGGGCATGGCCAGCCGCTGCAGGGTGTCGACCGCCTTCATGAGCAAAAGCGACAGGGCCGAGATGAGGATGATTACCGCAAACATGCGGTCGTACGAGAAGGACTTGCGCACGCGGGTCATGTAGACGCCGAGGCCTGCGAAGCCGCCAAGCCACTCGGCGATCACAGCGCCAACGATCGCGTAGGTCGCGCTCATGCGCAGGCCGGAAAAGAAGGACTCCGCGGCGGCGGGGAGCTTCACGTTCCAAAAGACCTGCGTGCGGCTTGCGCCCATCGTGCGCATGAGCTCGATCATGTCGGGGTCCACGGACCGGAAGCCCGACACGAGCGAAACCGTGATCGGGAAGAAGGTCGTGAGCACAACCAGCACCACCTTGGGGGCGAGTCCGTAGCCGAACCACAGCACGAGCAGCGGCGCGATGGCCACCGTGGGCACCGTCTGGCTGATGGTGATGAGGGGGTTCAGGGCCAGACCCACCGTCTCGAAGCGGTCGATCAGCACGGCCATGGCGAAGCCGAGGGCCACGCCGATCACGAGGCCGAGCGCCGCCTCCTCCAGCGTCGTGACCGAGTGTGAGGCGAGCAGCGCCGCGTCCTTGACCAGCGCCGCCACAACCTGCACGGGGCTCGGCAGCATAAAGTTGGGCACCCAGCCCGCCGAGCAGGCAAGCTGCCATACGGCGAGCAGAACGGCGATGGTCACCGTCGGCACCATGATGCGCCGGGTGCGCATGCTTGTCTTCGCAGGTACTGTCACCTAGGCCACGGCCTTCAGGTGGGAGGCGAACTCGGGGTCGCCCTCGTGGTACTTGGAGACCTTGTGCTCCGTGGACATCACGTCGCCCTCGGACTTGTAGTCGATCTTCACATAGGTCATCACGTGCTTGCAGCCGGCTTCGGCACCGACGAGCTGGCACTGCTTGACGACCTCCATGCAGGCATCGTAGTCGCCCTCGATCGCGGTCTCGAAGGGGCCGACGAAGTAGTCGAGGCCCGTGGAGTCGATGTAGGCGATCACGGCATCCACCACACGGCAGACCTCGTCCTCGTCCTTCGAGTCCATCGGCAGGTACTGGATGGCGACACTACAGTTCACACGCGCTCCTTTCCGGCACGGTCCCACCGCGGGAAAATCGCCGCGGCAAGAAAAATCCCGCGCCATTGCGGGACCCCTTGCTCGAGCGCTGGTCCCTACGCTGGCATTACCCAGATCAGGTGGAGGGTCAGGCCCGCCCTGGGACCTTTCTCAGCCGACGTGCGCCAGCTCCCCTTTTGTCGGCAGCAGTGTAGCACTCTCATTCAAGACACGGCAGTCGGCCGAGGCAGTAATAGATAGTGCAGACGCTATCCGCACAATCTATGCGCCTAAACACGTGATGGGCACGATATAAACACCTTCGGGCGTCTGTCGACAGAATTCTGTCCTACCAACCAACACCGCCAGAAATTCTGGCGCCCTATTCTGAGCTTTCGGATTCGCGAGGACTTTGTTGCGCAACCGAATAAGACTGTCGACAGCTTTCGGCACCTTGTCATCCGATAGCTTCACCTCGAAAGCGCCCCAACGTCCGTCGGGCAGCTCTATCACGATATCCACCTCGAGCCCATCGGCATCCGCGTAATAGAACACCCCCGGCTCGGCAACTTGTGACAGCGCGGATGCATACACCCGCACGTCACGGACGCAGAGCTCCTCGAAAAGATCCCCGAATAGCTGTCTCTCGCGCATGAGCCGTTTCGGTGTCATGGAGAGGAGCGAAGCGGGCAGCGATGGGTCAGCGAACGTACGCTTTGGTTTGGACCGTACCCGTGAGCGCGACTTCACTGGTGCATCCCATCCAACTTGATTCTCAATGAAATACTGAGAGATAAAAAATGAAAGATAGGGCATCAGCCGCTGCCGCGGAATACTCGCGTCTGCGTCTTTAGGAAGCTCCTCAAGGAATGTGTCCTCATAGAGGGTCTTGTAGGTCAGAGTCTTGCCCATATTGCGTGCGAGCGCCATCGCCACCCGTCGCGTCTCACGAGGGTCAAGCCCCTCTTTCAAGGCGCTCACGTTGAAGAGGGCGGCGAGATATTGGGCAGGTAGATCAGCGATGAGGTCTTCACTCTGCCCGATCGCCGCCGGCCAGCCTCCCCTGCATACCAGCTTCGCGATATCCCGGATATCGGTTTGTACGTGTGAAGGAGCAAATTGACCCTCAAACAGTCCTGCCAGACTAATTTCGCCTGTTGAATCCCCGCTCTCCTGCAGGCTCATCGGGCGCATATGGACATGGGCGATTCTGCCAGCCCCACTATGAGAGACCTGACTCTTATCAACCGTGGAAGAGCCCGTGAGAATATATTGGCCTCTGCGATTACCCGTCTCGTCGATGCTTCTTCGTACGGCGTCCCAGATACGGGGAATGTCTTGCCATTCGTCGATAACGTGAGGTTGTTCCCCGTCGAGTGCGAGCGTCGGTTGTATTTCCACCATCTGCTTTGTCGTGTCATCATCAATGTGGGTGACGCTTTGGCCATGCGCCAAGCTCGTCCAGGTTTTGCCGCAGTACTTCGTACCCACAACCTCTACGGCACCGAACCCCCGCAGTCGGCGATCAAGAATCGGATCGAGCAGACGCGGACAATACCCGTTCGGCTTCAAAGTATGGGACGCCATTCCGACTCCTCAACTGGAAGTATCACTTTTCGAGGATAATATTACTCACTTTTCGAGGATAATATCACTCAGTTTTCGAGGGTTCTGACACTCACTTTTCGAGGACGCGGCTCGCGGAAAATGTCGCGTCAGGGACACATACAAGAACGGTTAGACTGGGCTCGGAAATCTCGATAGGAAGGACACCCATGGCTGATAAGCAGACAGAACACACGCTGGAGGACCGGGTCCGGGCAGCGATGCGGCCCGAGGGCGACTACGGGCGCGAGGTGCTCGCACGCATGAACAGCGCGGAGGGTGCCCACGCGGCCCTCTCGACCTGGGGTCTCTCCCACCTGGACGTGAAGAAGGACGCGCGCATGCTCGACGTCGGCTGCGGCGGGGGCGCCAACCTGCTGCGCCTACTCACGCTTGCCCCGGAAGGACACGTGACCGGTCTCGACTATTCCGAAACCAGCGTCGCTACCTCCCGCGAGACCGCCGCTGCGGAGATTGCCGCGAGACGCTGCGAGGTCGTGCAGGGGGATGTGGCCGCAATGCCCTTCGCCGACGGTAGCTTCGACCTCATGACCAGCTTCGAGACCATTTACTTCTGGCCCGACGTGCCCCGTGCCCTTGCGGAGATCCGCCGCGTGCTGGCCCCGGGCGGCGCGCTCTTCATTTGCGACGAGGACGACGGCATGACCGACGAGGACTGGACCTCTGCCATCGCCGAGCTGCGCGTCTATACCGAGGGCGAGCTGACCGACCTGCTCACAGCTGCAGGTTTTACCAACATCAAGACCTGGCACGACGCCGAGACACACTGGCTCTGCGTGTCCGCCATCGCTTAAGGATATGTGTTACCTGCTACGATAGACGGTGACGAGCGACACGAGGCCGGCCGCGAGGAGCACCGCGGTCATGATGAGCGCGACCAGGTAGCTGCCGAGCCCGTCGTAGATCGCGCCCACCAGGACCGTGCCAATCGCGTTGGTGGCGGTGACGATGAGGTTCACGCGCGGATAGTAGGTGGTGTAGCCCTCCACACCAAAGGACTCGCACGTCACCGACACGATGGAGACCGTGGCCATGCCGTAGGACAGGCCGATCAGGCCGGCGCAAACATACAGAGCCGCAGCGTTGTGGACGAAGGCAACGCCCAGCACGCCGAGCAGGACGGCGACGCCGTAGAGCAGGCTGGACCGCATCGTGCCCAGGGTGTCGATCAGCACGCCCAGGCCCAGCTTGCCGAGGGTGTTGCAGGCCATGGCGACCGAGAGCATGCCAGCACCGACCGCGGCGGGCATAAGGTAGCTCTCGCTCATGCCCGGGAAGTGCTGCGGCAGGACCGATCCCATGCTGGATGCAATCGAGTAGATGCTGACGAGGACAAAGACGATCGCGGTAGGGAGGGCCGAAGATTTGGCACCGGCAACGGAGCCGCCTGTCTTCGCAGCGCCGCCCGCCTTTGCAGCGTCCGCACCGTCCGTCCTCGCATCATCCGCGCCATAGGGCACAAGGCCCGCATCCTCAGGCGTCAGCTTGATGGGCATGAGGATTGCCGGCAGGCAGAGGACGGCGGCGAGGACGGCAGAGACCAGATAGCCCGCGCGCCAACCACCGGCCGCGATCACGGACGACAGGATGGGCGAGAGGATAGCGGCAGCGATGCCCGAAAAGCCCATCGCAATGCTGGTCATAAGGGCGGTACCCGAGGCGAACCAGGAATTAATGACCGTGGTCACGAGCACGACGCCGAACAGCCCGGCACCGAAGCCGCGGACGGCGTTGAGGAGATAGAGGCCCGGGAGCGACGGGAAAAGAGGCAGGAGGGCCGTGCCAGCGACCATAAGCGTCACGCCGGCGAGAATCATCGGCTTGAAGGTCTTGGGGCTCAGAATGCGCCCGACCAGCAGGCCTGTGACCGCGTACACAAGGTTGGCGATCGTCAGCGTCATGCTCACCTCGCCGCGGCCCACGCCGAGCTCTTCGGCGATCGGGGCGAAGAAGAGGCCGCTCACGTTGACGAGCAGGCCGAGCGACACGGCGATCAGGCCGCACATGCTCACAAGCACCATCAAATACTTACCGGTGGGGAGTTTCATGTCATGCCCTTCTCCGTCGCGCCCTTGCGTTGATTACATTCTGCAGACCCGCATCGCCTAAAACAATTACCTATAACAAATGATTTGTATTCCTTATCGGCATATTCAAACCAGCCCACTCCCCTACCGTTCGCCCCATCTCACACATCAGCCGACAATCCGCCTGAATAGAATCGAGGTACGAATCGACGGGCACAGCTATCCGAGGGGGCAAACATGGAATATTTCGGCATCGATGTGGGCGGCACACAGGTCAAATGGGCCATCGTGAACGAGGACTACCAGATCGTCGAGCAAGGGAAGATCCCGACTGACTTCTCCTCGGCCGACGAGCTGGTCGATGCCCTCGTCAAGCTGGTCGAGCCCTACCGCGACCGCGTCGGCGCCATCGCCGCAAGCGTCCCTGGCACCGTGCAAGCGGACGACCCCGATGGCACCATCATCGGCGGCGGTGCGCTCACCTATATGGACAAATTCCCGCTGGCTCGCGCGCTCACCGACCGCCTCGGCCTGCCGGCCGTCATCGACAACGACGGCAAGAGCTGTGCCAACGGCGAGTATGCCGCCGGTGCGCTCAAGGGCACCAAGGTCGGCGTCGTGATGGTTATCGGCACGGGCCTCGGCGGCGGCGTCGTGATCGACGGCACGGTCTTCCGCGGCGCGCACGGCAACGCCACCGAGATCAGCGGCATCGTCAGCGACCATGTCACCGCCCCCGGCAAATTCGATCTGAGCAACATGGGCGCCATCCGTGGCGGATGGATGGGGCTGCGCCACGCCATCTGCTCCGAGAAGGGCATCACGGATGAGAAGGACATCGACGGCTTCAAGCTCTTCGAGTGGGTCGACGCCGGCGACGAGGCAGCCATCCGCGGCCTGCACACCTACGCGCGCTACGTCGTCTGCCTCTGCCACACCATCCAGGTCATCCTCGACCCCGACGCCATCGCGATCGGCGGCGGCATCAGCGCGGCACCCGCCCTCATCGAGGCCATCCACGCCGAGGAGGACGCCATGTACGAGGGTTGGCCCTTCCCCCAGATGAAGAAGCCCAACATCGTCCTATGCGAGATGGGCAACGACGCCAATATCGTCGGCGCCGTCTACGAGGCCCGGCGCCGCCTGCGGCTCTAGCTAGCCTTCGATCAGGAAGGCCTGCGTGATGGGGTCCGGGTCGGAGGGGATTACCTGAAGCGCGCCGTCGAGCCAGAGGTCCACCTGGGTCCCGGCGGGTACCATCAACGTGAGCGCGATATTGGCCCCCTTCCGCTCCCAGGTCAGGAAGAGCTGACCACGCGGCGTCTTGTACGAGCAGGTGACATTGTCCGTCTTTGTGGAGAAATAGGGCCGGACCTCGATGTGGTCGGCCGCCACAGCATCGTCCGCCACACGGATGCCGCCGAGCCCTTGAAAGAGCCATCTAGCCGCATTCGGCTGCGCGCCCGCGAGCAACCACTGCTCCGCCACATCGTCGTGGCCGTAGCGGTTGAGCACGTCGAACGCGAACGCCGTCGTTATTGCATCAGCGGTAACGTCGCCGCCGCACGCCAGCTTGGCGAGGCGAACGGCCATCTCGCGACCATCGCCGAGGCCCAAGACAGCCGCAAGGGCGTACGACTCAGGCGTGCCCTCACCGAAGCTGCCGTCGTCATTGGCGAAGCGCCCGTGGATTCGCTTATATAGGCCCTCGATCGCGCGGTCGATATCCTCCGTCGGCTGCCCGAGGCGCTGGGCCGCCTCGTCACACAGGCTTAGCGCCGCATACGCAAGGGCATAAGCACGGAATTCGTTATCGCCGGCCGTCGCTTCATCGGCACCATCCACCAGGGCAGAGAACGTCCGGGCCAAAGTCGCGGCATCCAACCGCGCAAGGTCACCCGCAAGTCCGCGGATATGAGGCCATGCCTGCTCCAGCAGATTGCGGCGCGCATAGCGCCTGTCCGCCTCGACCGCGAGGTAGGGCAGGGCGAGCTGCCAGAAAGCGGGCCTGTCCTTGCCCGCGCAAGCCGCAATGACCCGCTCGATCTCGTCCTGCATGTCATAGAGGCTGGCGGATGCGCCAAAGAGCGCGACCACGTCCAGGCAATGCAGGTCGGCGGCGGTACCCTCGGTCGCCATGTCCCTTGCCACAAAGAGCTTTTCCTGCGCCGCGGCAAGCGCATCCATGAAGTCGGGGTTGTCGGAAATGAAATCGCCCACCTGGGCGGTAGTGTTGTCGGTCATCGGGACCTCCTCGTCGTCCGTTCGGACTCGGGTTCATCGGGGTCCGGGCCTATCGGGGACCCGGGATTGGATTGTGCGATGCTACCACGTCGCACCGACGCGGACAGCACGCCCACATTATCAGCGGCAACTGCACACGATTTTGTTATCCGCCGGTCATGAATGCATGAGATTCGTTGCGAACCTGTGAAGTCGCACACGGGGTCCTATACTCACCTGTGCGTTATTGATGCGAAGGGGAGATTATGCACGGCTTGGGCACACTCATGAACGTCGGACTGCTCGTGGGCGGCGGCATCGTCGGCCTGGTCGGGCGCTCGCGCATCAGGCCGCGCATGCAGGAGACCCTGATGGTCGGCACGGGCATCGCCATCATGTTCATGTCCATGGGCAGCGTGATGGCCAAGATGCTGCAGGTCAACGCCGCAGGCAGCCTCGATGCGGTCGGCTCCATGATGATGATCGTCTCCATCGCAGGCGGCGGCGTGATCGGCGAGGTCATCGACCTCAACGGTTATATCGAGCGCTTCGGCACCTGGCTGCGCGAGAAGACGGGCAACGCCCGCGACAAGGACTTCATCAATGCCTTTGTCAGTGCCACCTGCACCGTGTGCATCGGCGCCATGGCCGTGGTCGGCTCCATCCAGGACGGCATCTCGGGCGACTGGTCGATCCTTTTGGCCAAGGGCGTGCTCGACGCGATCATCGTGTGCGTGATGGCCGCGAGCATGGGCAAGGGCTGCGTCTTTTCCGCCATCCCCGTCGCGCTCTTCCAGGGCACGATCACGCTGCTCGCCGCGCTGGCCGGCCCCTTCATGACCGAGACCGCCCTCTCAAACCTCTCCTACGTGGGCAACGTGCTCATCTTCTGCGTGGGCGTCAACATGGTCTGGGACAAGGGCATCCGCGTGGCCAACCTCCTGCCCGCCCTGGTCATCGCCGGCCTCTGGCCGTAAGGGGCTTGCGCATGGGTGATGTGGCAAAGACGGACTCACGCGCCGACGGGCGGGTCGCAATCGAGCAGACTGCGTCTGGAGACCCCGCCTCGGGAGGCTTCTTCTCCACCACCCCGGGCCTTGTCCTCGGCGCGCTCATCAGCTGCGCGCTCTGGGGCTCGGCCTTTCCCGTGATCAAGATCGGCAATCCGCTTTTCGGCATCGCGACGGGGGACGCGGCCTCGCAGATCCTCTTCGCCGGCATCCGCTTCACCATCTCCGGCATCCTGACCATCGTCGCCGTGAGCCTCATCCGCCGCGAGCCGCTCTGTCCGCGCACTGGCGACGACTTCCGGAAAGCCCTGGTCCTGAGCCTCTTCCAGACCGCGGGCCAATACGCCCTTTTCTATCCCGGCGTATCGCGCTCCTCGGGCATCACCGCGTCCATCATCGAGGCGTCCAACGTCTTCATCACGGTGTTCGTCGCCGCGCTCGTCTTCCGCTCCGAGCGCCTCACGTCCCGTAAGCTACTGGGCTGCGCCGCGGGTTTCGCGGGCGTCGTGCTCGTGAACATCGGCGCCTCGTCCACGGGCGACACGCCGCTCGGCGGCACGCTGGTCCTCGCCTCAACCTTCTGCGCCGCGACCTCGGCCTGCCTCACCCAGCGCTATGCCGCGGGCCGCGATCCCGTTCATGCTCTCGGGCTGGCAGTTCCTGATTGGCGGCATCACGCTCGTGTGCGCGGGCCGGCTTGTCGGCGGCCATGTCGCCCCGTCAGGCCCCGCCGCGCTCGGCGTCCTTCTCTACCTGGGCTTCCTCTCCGCCGCGGCATATGGCCTCTGGTCGGTCCTGCTCTCGCACAACCCGGTCTCGCGCGTGACGATCTTCGGCTTCATGAACCCGGTCTTCGGCGTGCTGCTCTCAGCGCTCCTGCTCGGCGAGGTCCCCGCGGCCGGCCCCGTCCGCATCGCCGTCGCCCTTGCGCTGATCAGTCTCGGCGTCATCGTCGTCAACCGCGTGCCGGCAAAGCGGGTCTAGCACTTTCCGTCGAAGACGGTGCGGATGCTGTCGTAGTGCAGGAAGATGCCCTGCGCACCCAGCGCACGAATATCATCGACCGTCGCGAGCTGCCATCCCGCGACCTCGTCGGCCTGGATGCGCACGTCCGCCTCGCCAAAATCAGCCTCGAAACGGTAAACGTCCATGAAGTAGTTGTTGTGGTCCTCCGGGGTTGCGCGCGAATAGGTGAAGACGCGCTCGCCACCCGCAGCCGCCACATCGATGCCCGTCTCCTCGCGCGTCTCGCGGATCGCTGCCTCGAGAGGTTCCTCCCCCGCCTGGACGCCGCCGCCCGGCAGCTCCCACCAGCCGGCCGCCCAGGCCTTGTCCTCCTTGCGCTGAGTGATGAGGATGCGGCCCGTCGCCCGCTGCTCGACCAGGCAGATCACAGACAGGTGATAGTCGCCCGGCTGCATATCGAAGTGCCAGTCCTCACGCGCCATCACGCGGCCGGTTTTGGCGCGGTTCTCGTCGTAGATGTCCCAGTACTCCATGGGGCTCCTTTCGCGGATCGCAGGCCGCTGCGGCGGGCGGATAGTTTCGTCTAGTGTAGCGCCGCCTCGCGCCGACGCGCTCCCGCCAAAGCGCAGGCGCCCACCAGTGCCACAAAGGTCGCCGCCCCGAAGAGCACTGCCTGCACCCCGACCGCCGCCGCGATGAAGGGGGCGATCAGGAGCGGCACCGTACCTGCCAGCAGGCTGGCCAGGCGCAGAACAGACGTCACGCGCCCCAGGTAGGCAAGGTCGCAGTTGCGCTGCGTGAGCAGGTGCTGGACTGGGATCATGAGCCCGTAGCCGAAGCCACAGACCATCTGCCCAGCCACCGCGCAGCCCAGGTAGCGCGTACCCGTGTAGAGCATCGAGCCCATGCCGCACACCATCAGCATAAGGGAGAGCAGGGACTCGTTCACGCGCTCAGCGGGCAGGCGCAGCATCAAAAGCGAGCCAGCCACACAGCCAACCCCCATGACCGCCGAAAGCCAGCCCATCCAGTCGGAGCTCAGCAGAAGCACATCGCGGTAGTAGAGCGACTCGAGCGAGTCGAAGGCGCCGTAGGCGAAGTTGCCCAGGAAGCCGACGATGAAGATGAAGCGCAGCGTCTGCGAGCCGAACGTCACCTTCAAGCCCTCCGCAAACTCGTGCCAGAAACAGGCGAGCCTGCCTTCGCCGCGAGGACCCTTGCCATCCGACGCACGGTCGGGTTGCATAAGCTCTCGGCAGGCCCAGACGGGTACGGCCGCCAATGCGATACAGGCTGCGAACAACACGAACACCGCCTGCTCGCCCGCCGCCTTCGTGATGAGGCCGCCGATCGCGGGGCCGGCGATCACGGCGATATTGGTCGCGGTGTCGGAAAGCGAGTTCAGGCGCTTGAGGGTCTCGGCGTCATCCGTGAGGAAGGGCGGGTATGCCATGGTCGCGGTGGACATAAAGCCGTGGAGCAGGCCGAAGATGCCGCAGAGGATGAAAAGCAGCGGCAGGGTCAGGGGCGCGATAGCGCAGACGATGCCGAGTAGCGCAAAGGCCGCGAGCGTGATGAGCAGCGTGCGGCGCGGGCCAATGCGATCGATCACGACGCCGACCACCGCGTTGCCCAGGGAGATCGTGACGTTGAGCAGGAAGATCAGCGCCGAAACCACGAAGGCGTCCGCTGCGAAGCGATAGGTCGCGATGCCGATGAAGCAGATGAAATAGGTGGACTGGAAGCCGATCTGCATCAGCAGGTTGGCCAAGACGAGCAGACGCTCCTCCCGCCCCACCTGGCGCAGCTCTGCGGCTAGCGACATAGTCCCTCGCCCCCATCTGATTCGTGCGTGACGCGGCACATTGTAGAGACTCTTTGTGTCCGATGGGCTACAAGAACGGGAGCAGGTGGGCGCAAGGGCGGATCCGCCGAGGCAGAGAAGTCGCGGGGTAACGAACTCGAATTTTATATTGCACGCAATCTTATTTTGCTCTATATTTTGCTCTATATTTATTCCTGACAAGGACACAGGGACTCTGCATGTCAGAAGGGCGCGAGGGTCCCGCGAAAGGAGCGCATTATGAACGTCTACGGTTACACGGTCGAGAAGCCCAGCGGCGAGCAGGTCAGCCTGCGCGACTACGAGGGCAAGGTCCTGCTCGTCGTCAACACCGCGACCGGCTGCGGTTTCACCCCGCAGTACGACGACCTCGAGAAGCTCTATGCCGAGTGCCGCGACCAGGGCTTCGAGATCCTCGACTTCCCCTGCAACCAGTTCGCCAACCAGGCCCCCGGCGATGACGAGGAGATCCACCAGTTCTGCACCCTCAAGTTCGGCACCGAGTTCCCCCAGTTCAAAAAGATCGAGGTCAACGGCGAGAACGCCATCCCGCTGTTCGCCGACATGGCCACGGCATATCCCTTCCAGGGTTTCAACGGCCTGAAGAAGCTCGTGATGAACAAGGTCGCCAAGTCCGTGGACAAGGAGTTCGGCGACAAGGCCTACATCAAGTGGAACTTCACCAAGTTCCTGGTCAATCGCCAAGGCGAGGTTGTCGCGCGCTTCGAGCCGACCGTCGACATGAAGGACGTCGCCGCCGCCGTCCGCGAGCAGCTCTAGCCCGCTCGATGGAGAAGGTCACCATGCTAGGTCAGCTAGACAAGCCGCACCGGGCCTTCCCGGAGGGATTCGACCCGCTCGCCCTCGACAACCAGCTCTGCTTCCCCCTCTATGCCGCATCGCATGCGATTGTGAAGAGCTACGGGTCCCGCCTCGCCGACCTGGACCTCACCTACACGCAGTACATAACCATGATGGTGCTGTGGGAGGAGCGCACCGTGTCGGTCGGCCATCTCGGCAAGCGCCTGCACCTGGACTCCGGGACGCTGACCCCCCTACTCAAGAAGCTCGAGGCCAAAGGCCTGGTCACGCGTCGGCGCAGCCAGGAGGACGAGCGTCGTCTCGACGTGACCGTCACCGAGAAGGGCATGGCGCTGCGCGAGCGGGCCGAGGGCGTGCCCGAATGCGTGGCCTCCCGCATCAACCTGGCCCCGCAGGAGGTCGTCGAGATGCGACGCCTCCTCGACAAGATCATAGTCTCGCTCGACGCGCGGGGCTAGGCGTCGTAGACCCCGTACTCGCAACCGATGTTGGCCGCGTCCATGTCGTCAACGAGCTCGAGCCGGCCGGGGCGCTTGCGATAGAGCTGCAGGCGCCCCGTACCGGTCCCGCCGTTCCAGAGTCGGTTGTGGCGCTTGGCTCCGTCGGGTGCCTCGTAATTAACGAGCAGCATCTCGTCCTTGGAGCAGCGCACGTCCGTGACCAGTTTGGCCTCGATCGTCTCCTGTTCGACGTGCCAGACGACCTCGTCGGCGGTCTCGTGGCAGGAGAACTCCGTCTGGCTCCCTGTCCAAGCCTTGGAGAAATTGAACTCGTAGCATCTGCCCTCATAGTTCAGGCAGCCGAGCAGCTTGCGGTCCAAGGCGACCGCGCCCACCTTGGGGCGCCCACCACCGATCTCGAGCGCGGAGTTGCTGAGCCGCTTGCCTGTGACGACGCTGGTCAGATTGCTGGAGGCCAGCCACACCCAGGGTGAGGTGAAGTCGGCGCCCCAGTTCTTGTCCGCATAGCCATAGCAGGTCGCGGGGTCGACCTCGTAGCGCTCGCCGTCGAGCTCAACCCAGCCCTTGTAGGCGGTCTTGATGCCCTCCGCATGCCAGAACATCTCGAAGGACTCCGCGTCGCGCAGGGGTTTGCTCGCGCCGGGGCCTACGTTGTAGGCGATCAGCTTGTCGATGTCGAGCTCCCAGGCCATCGAGCCCGCATCGCTCATCCACTCGGGGTGCGCCGCCGCATCCTCCGGCGTGACCTCCACGCTCCCGCAGGTCATCGTCTCGGTCGCAAGACAGTTGCCGCAGGTCACACAATAGGGCAGTCCCCTGGCCATGTCCACCTGGTCCCAGCCGAAAAAGCGGTGCAGCTGGCGGGCGTCCTTGCCCCAGCAGCCGACCTTGACCATCACGTAGGAGGGCCTGACGCCGGCCGCCTTGTTTTCCGGTAGTTGGCCAAAGACGGGCTCGGGGCCGCCCAGCGCCGGGTTCACGCAGAAGAACTCGATAAAGAAGGCCTTCTCCTCCCCGGTGCGCGCGTTGTGCGCCGTGAAGGAATGCCACCACCAGTCGTAGCCCTGCTGGGCGAAGCGCCCCTGCCCGAGCATAAAGGCATCGCGCGAGATGTCGTGTGTGTCTGCCGCCATGGGGCCTCCGGTCCTCCGCGCAATTCCCGCGCCACCCACATATGTCGCGCTAGAATGAGTCCGTCAATGGTCGTTCAACGAAAGGAAGCACAATGGCACTCGATGCGAAGGTTGCAGACGTTCTGAATACCCAGATCAACAAGGAGCTCTACTCCGCCTATCTCTATCTGACCTTTGCGGACTACTACGAGGACCGCGGCCTCAAGGGCTTCGCCAACTGGTACATGATCCAGGTCGAGGAGGAGGTCTCGCACGCGAAGATCCTGCGCCGCTACTGCCTCGACAATGGCTTCACCCCCAAGATGCTGCAGATTGACGAGCCGGACAAGACCTTCGCGGACGACATGGCGCCGCTCAAGGCCGGCTACGAGCACGAGCAGTACGTCACGAGCCTCATCCACCACTGCTTTGAGGTCGCCCAGGAGGCCCACGACATCCGCACCATGCAGATGCTCGACTGGTTCGTCAAGGAGCAGGGCGAGGAGGAGGCAAACGCCGACGAGATGATCAAGAACATGGAGCTCTTCGGTACGAGCCCGCAGGGCCTCTACCAGCTCGACCGCGAGTACGCCACGCGCGTCTTCACGGCGCCGACCTCGATGCCGATGTAGTTCCTACCTCCCGGAGGCCCTATGCGTAAACTCCGCCGCATCCTTATCGTCTTGCTGCTCGTCGCCGTCGTCGCGGTCTTCGGGGCCTCTTTCTATCTCGCAGGCCTCACCGCCGAACCGCGCGGCAACACGCTCGACGAGGAGGAGGCGTGGGAGCGCGACCACGGCCTCTGGGAGGACTTCGATCAGCTCCCGCAGGAGAGCTACACCGTACAGAGCGATGCGGTGGAGGGCGAGGGCAGCTACACCCTCCACTGCACCTATATCCCCGCCGCGCAGAAGTCCGACCGCTACGTGATCATCAGCCACGGCTTCCGCGCAAACCGCTATGGGGCCGTCAAGTACGTCTCCGCCTATCGGGACCTGGGCTTCAACTGCATCATCTATGACGTGCGCGCACACGGCGAGGACACTCCTACCACCTGCACACTCGGCCAGTACGAGAGCCGCGACCTCCTCGCCCTGATCGACGATGCGTACACCCGCTACGGCAACGCCATCCTCCTCGGCCTGCATGGTGAGTCGATGGGCAGCGCGATCTCACTGTCCGCCCTCGCCTATCAGCCGCGCATCGCCTTCGTGGTCGCCGACTGCGGCTTCGCCAATCTCTACGACCTGCTCAAAAGCGGCTACGACCAGATGCATCTCGGCTGGCTCATCGGCCCGGTCAACGTGGCCACCCAGGCACGCTATGGGTTCAACCTGCGAGACACGAGCCCCGTCGGTGCGCTTGCTGGCAACGAGGTGCCGCTCTGCATCATCCACGGCGCGGATGACCCGTACATCACGCCCGACAACGCCGACCGTCTCGCAGCGGCAACCGCTGGCTACGTCGAGGTCCATAAGGTCGACAGAGCGGGTCACGCTGAGTCACGCGAGGTCCTCGGACGCGAGGGCTATGAGCAGATCATCATGGGCTTCCTAGCCACCGCAAAGCTGGCATAAACACGCGTCTACAATGCCCTACCTCGGTGTCTTATCTCTACGAGGGCTATTCTGCACCTCGAAAAGTACCACAAATACACGTATTATTTTATCTTTTATAAAAATATTCGCTGCGGTTATAATATTTCATATCGTTATTTGCGGTACTTTTTGGGGTGTGAAATCATCGTATACGGCGGCACAAGCCTCCTTCCATCGCAGGTCAGAGACCTGAAAAATCAGTGCCGTATGGACCCGGCATCTATCGGCACCTGCAAACCTGCAGGTAGAAGGCTCGGTTTTTGAGGTAGATTTCGCACCCGGGCTGATAGCTGCCTTTGTTGTGTCCCGATATTCTGCATTCTCTACCTGCGTTAATCTTGATAGAGACGTTGTGGCGCCGTTTTTAGGCACGCTATAGCCATTTTCGTCCTGAGGTCACAAGTACTTTCTTCCGTCCGTTCTCACACAAGCTATTCGGCCATTCATTCCGTCATTCATATATCCTATTGCCCAAATAGGATATATGCAGACCCTGTGGGCATCTCACAGCAACTGACATTACTTCGCTACACTGCAAGCGGCAAATATGATCCACGCGCTTCAGGAGAACCCATGGCAAAGACTCTCGATCTTTCCCGCACCGTCCACGACCTCGTCACAGACTACCCCGAACTCAAAGATGTGATGGCTGGCATCGGTTTTCCTGACATCGCCAAGCCCATGGCGCTCAACTCCGTCGGACGTGTGATGACCATCCCCAAGGGTTGCGCCATCAAGGGCTACGACCTCGGCGAGGTCACGGCAAAGCTCGAGGCGGCTGGTTTCACCGTCGTCGACACGGCGGGCATGGAACCCGCTGCCGGCAAAGCCGACGCGACTGCCGCGAATGCGATCGACGGTGTGGATGGCGCGACGGATGGTGCCACTGCGGGCACCCCCGCTGACCGTACCGCCCTGCTCAAGTCCTATGTCGGCCGACTCACCGCAGGTGAGAACCTTGAGTCCGTCCAGGCCGACTTCGCGGCGAACTTCGAGGATGTCGACGCGACCGAGATCATGGACGCCGAGCAGCAGCTCATAGCGGAAGGCGCCCCCCTGCCCGAAGTCACGCGCCTATGCGACGTACACTCCGCCCTCTTCCACGGCGCCACGCGCGAGGAGATCGACGGAGCCGCCACCTCCTCGATGATCGACAACGCCGCGGCTGCCGTGGAAGCCGCCTTCGCGCAGCAGGACGACGCCTTCGCACAAGGGGCCGTCGCCCAGCCCGCCGAGGCCGCATCCGAGGTCGAACGCAACCACGCGGCGGCCGACGCCCACGCGACCGATGCCGCACGCCTGGTCGCCACTCCCGGCCACCCGCTCAACGTCCTGACCCGCGAGAACGATGCCCTCGCCTCGCACATCGCCGCGGCACGTGCGGCGCTCGACGCGGGCGACCGCGAGGCGGCCGTGGCCGAGGTCCGCGAACTTCGCCAGATCGGCAACCACTACCGCAAGAAGGGCGATCTCCTCTATCCCCTGCTGGCCAACCGCTACGAGGTCACCGGCCCCTCAAACGTCATGTGGACCGTCGACGGCGAAATCCGCGACGAGCTGCGCGACCTAGCCGCCCGCCCCGACGTCCGCGACTGGGACGACCGCGCCCGCGCCGTGCTCAAGCGCGCCGACGAGATGATCTACAAGGAGGCCAACATCCTCTTCCCCATCTGTGCGGCAAACTTCACGGAGGAGGAGTGGGAGAACCTCGCCTTCGACATCTCCGAATACGCACCCTGCCTGATCGAGTCTGATCCCCTCTGGAGCGAGGCCAAGCCGATGCCGGCCGCTCCTGCGAAGGCGGACGGGGACACTGCGACCGAGGTCGTCCTGCCCTCGGGCACCTTCACCCTGCCCGAGCTCCGTGCGATGCTCAACACCATCCCCGGCGAGATTACCTTCGTCGGCGCCGATGACCTCAACCGCTATTTCAACGAGTCTGAGGGCCCCAAGGACTTCGCGCGTCCCCTCACCGCGCTGGGCCGTCCCGTCTATTCCTGCCACCCGCCCAAGGTCGAGTCCATGGTCCGTTGGCTCTTTGAGGAGTTCCGCAGCGGCAACCAGGACTCCTTCGATATGTGGCACAAGCGCGGCGACCGCGACCTCTGGGTGCGTTATATGGCCGTCCGCGACCGCGAGGGCACCTACCTGGGCACGCTCGAGTTCGTCCAGGATATGACGGCGGCGCGCAAGCACTTCGAGGAGGAGAAGGGCGAGCCCTTCGACCCCATGGCCGGTATCGAGGACCGCGAGGAGCAGGAGTGGTGAGTCGGCCGCAGTATTTTTGCCGCACCGCGGCGGGGTACGACTTACGCGTCCTTCTTGTGCCGGTGGACGCGTAGCTCCCGCGCCGCCACATAATCGTCGGCCACGTCGATCAGCCAGGCCTCGCGTGAGCGCGGGATGTGCCAGAGCGTCAACGGCCACATGTGGCTGCGGATGATGTTCGCCTCCTTGGGCGTGAGGACAAAGTCCCGCTCCGCATTTGTCAGCGCCTCGCGCGGGTGGTTCACCCCATGCCGCCAATCTGCGCGCACGTGCCCCTCGTCCACGATCCGATGCAGGTAGTAGTCATGGAGCATCCCGCCCACGGCGAGCGCCTCCTCGTCCACCCGCCAGCCCAGCCGAGCCGCCAGATGGTGCGCCGCCACCGCCACGGCGATGCTGTGGTCAAAGGAATTGGTACCCCTATGCTGCGGGTACTTCTTCATCTCCTGAACCTGCGGCATCGCGATCAACCGTGCCAGCGTGTCTTCGAATACCCCCATGCCGTGCCTCCCGGACAAGAGTATATAGGTCCGGGAAAGTAACCATCCCTGTTCAACCGGTATGAATGCGATGACGGATCGTCAGCCTACGATAAACTACATCGGGTAGTTTCACCGATTCGCCAGGAGCCCCATGTCCAAAAGCAAGCGCACGACCACCATCAAGCGACCGTCCATCCGCGAAAGCATCGCCAGGCTCGAGGACCGCATAAAGGAGAACAAGCGCGTCTTTGCACTCTTCATCGTCCTGCGCGGCCTCGTCATCTTTGCCCTCGTCCGCTCCGTCATCCAAGCCCGCTACGAGAGCGCCTTTGTCTGCGTGCTCGCCCTGATCATGCTCTTTGTCCCCAGCTACCTCGAAGAGAGCTTCAAGCTCGACATACCGCCGCTCTTCCAGATCATCATCTACCTCTTCATCTACGCGGCCGAGATCCTAGGCGAGGTCGACCACTTCTACGTCCACATCCCCCAATGGGACACTATGCTCCACACCATGAACGGCTTCCTCGCGGGTGTGGTGGGCTTTTCGACCGTCTACCTGCTCAATCGCGACGACAAGGTCGACCTGCGCCTCTCGCCTGCCTATCTTTGCATGGTCGCGTTCTGCTTTTCGATGACCATCGGCGTGCTCTGGGAGTTCGTCGAAGCGACGGGCGACGCCTTCTTTGGCCAGGACATGCAGAAGGACACGATCGTCGCAAACTTCCAATCGGTCACGCTCGACCCAGAGCAGGACCAGAACATCGTCGTCGTCCACGACATCGACCGGACGACCATCCATACCGCGTCGGGCGAGGAATATGTGGTCGATGGCTACCTCGACATCGGCCTGCAGGACACGATGGGCGACCTCTTCGTCATCCTCGTGGGCGCCGCGGCCTGCTCGACCATCGGCTACCTCGCGATCAAGGGGAGCCAGAAACACACCGTGCAGGACAGCAAGCTCCTCTCCGGCCTGCTCGTGCGCCCCTCGGCACGCGACAAGCCAGTCGAGAATCTGTAACGCCCCCGCATCACACTGTGGCTACACTCAGGGAAGACGAACGCGGCGCATAGGCAACGCGTCCCTGTGAAAGGAGCATCTATGAGCTTCAAGGATCTCGCGGCAAAGCGCTTTTCCTGCAAGAAGTACGCGGACATTCCCGTGAAGGAGGACGAGCTGACCTACGTCTTGGAGACGGCCCGCCTGGCACCGACTGCCAAGAACGCCCAGCCCCAGCACATCTACGTGCTGCAGTCGACCGAAGCATTGGCCAAGATGGACAGCCTCACCCCCTGTCGCTATGGGGCCCCGGTCGCCCTGCTGGTCACCTATAAGAAAGATCTCGTCTTCCAGTACCCCGGCGGCGCCTACGACTCCGGCGCGGAGGACATGGGCATCGTGGGGACGCACCTGACGCTGGCCGCCGCTGAGGCCGGACTGGACTCCTGCTGGGTCAACAACTTCGATCCCGACCGCGCCCACAAGGTCTTTGGCCTGCCCGAAGACGAGGTGGCCGTCCTCTTTTTGGATTTGGGCCACGCCGCCGAGGGCGTGAAGTCGCTGCCCAACCACGCCAAGCGCAAGCCGCTCGACGAGACCGTCACCTACCTCTAGGAGCGAGATGCTGACCCCCGGCCCCACCATAGCCATCGTCGGCAAGGGCGCACTCGGTCTGCTCTACGGCTCGCGCGCGGCCCAGGCGCTCGGGCCGGGCCATGTGGCCTACGCCATGGACGCCGACCGCATCCGACGCCATGCAGCGGATGCCTATACCGTCAACGGCGAACCAGTCGACCTGCCCGACCGGACGCCCGAGGAGGTTGGTCCCGTCGACCTCGTGATGGTCGCCGTCAAGAACCTCGCCCTGCCTGCCGCCCTCGACCTGATGGCCCCCTTGGTCGGCCCGAACACCCGCATCGTCTCCGTGCTCAACGGCATCTCGAGCGAGGAGGCTATCGCCGCGCGCTACGGCTGGGACCGCATCGTGATGTGCGTGGCGCAGGGCATGGACGCCATGCGATTCGGCACTACCCTCACCTATAGCAAATACGGCAAGCTCCACATCGGCATGCTCCCCCAGACGCCGCAGGCGACCTTCGACGCCGTGCGCGCCGTTTTCGACGCGGCCGACCTCCCCTACCTGGTTGAGGAGGACATCACCTATCGCCTTTGGGCAAAGTTCATGCTCAACGTGGGCATCAACCAGACCTGCGCCGCCTATCAGATTTCCTATAGCGAGGTTGTAGCCGACGAGCTGAGCGAGTATTTCCGCACCTATGTGTCGGCCATGCGCGAGGTGATCGCTGTGGCCGCGGCCGAGGGCGTCACGATCCCCGAAAGCGAGCTTACGGGCATGGTCGCGCTGGAGCGGACGCTCGATCCGGGCGGCACCCCCTCCATGGGCCAGGACGTGATCAACCACAACCCCACCGAGGTCGATACCTTCGCGGGCGAGGTCATGCGCCGCGCCGCTCGGCACGGAATCTACGTGCCCGTCAACGCTTTCCTCTACCAGCGCATTCGCGAGATTGAGGCGACCTACCTCTAGCGGGTTTGCCATGCCGCCACTACCGACATAAGCACCCGCCTGGCGAAGGCTGGGCGGGTGCTTTGCCCTGAAGGCCTACGATAGGGCCGAGGGCAAGCACCCCATCACGCCCTCTGAGCAGAAAAAAGGGAGGCACCATGGCTGACAACGATGCGATCCGCGCGGCATACCGGAAGGCCGTCGACTGGTGGGGAACCCTCTCGCTCGAGGACGAGAATTCCCGCCTCGCGAACTTCGCGATCAAGTTCGCCTGCAACTCCGGGCGCATCGAGAATCCCGAGATCGCCTACGACGACGTCTGCTCCATCTTCGAGAACGGCCGCGTGGCTGACTACACGGGCACCCTGCTCACCCTGGTCGAGATCGGCAACATGCGCAACGGCTGGGGCTGGGTCCTCAACCATGCAGGCGACAACATCCCCCTGACCAGCAAGAACCTCTGCAAGATCCAAGGCCTGCTCACCTACGGCACCTACGACGACGACCGCTGGACCCAGGGCGAGCGCCCCGGCACGCTCAAGCAAGCCCAATATTCCGTCGGCGTGACCGGCGCAGGCACCGAGCCCGAGGACGTGGAGCAGGAAGTCGACGAGCTCGCGGCCGAGATTGACGAGGCCATGGAGCGACCCGACGCCCGCAGCCGCGCGCTGACCATCGCGGCCTACCTCTCGGCCAAGCTCGTGGACATCCACCCCTTCTCGGACGGTAACGGCCGCACCGCCCGCCTGCTCATGAACTGGGCCCTGCTCTCGCTGGGACACCCGCCCATCGTGATCTACGAGAAGGACAAGCAGGCCTACTTCGGCGCCCTCGACGCCTTCCACGACGAGCAGGACCTCGACCCGCTCCGGGATTTCCTGCGCGTGGAGTGCGTCAAGACCTGGCAGGGCCTGTAGCCCGCAAAGCCCGCCGCTGCCGAGAAGACCATCCGCAACGGCGGGAACGGCCGCTCCGCGGGCATCACCCCGTGTTCTGCAGGCCGGCGGCGACGCCGGACACGGTGCAGAGGATGAGGTAGGTCAGACGGTCCTTGTCCTCCGGGGCGAGGTCGCCGGCGCGGACCGCACGCAGAGCGCGGGCCTGAGTCACGGACAGGGCGTTCACGAAGGGCAGGCGCATGCGGATCACCGGGCCGAGCACACGACGGTGCTCGAGCGGCCAGGCATCGCCCACGATGTCGAGCACCCACCTGCGCGTGAGGTCCATCTCGCTCATGACCTTCTCGGAGAGGTCGGGGCGTCCACCTAGGTCCAGATACATGCGGGCGATGTGGTCGTTTGTCTTGGAGAGCGACATCTCCACGTTGTCAATGAAGGTCGTGAAGAGGGGCCACTCGGCATAGGCCTTCTTGAGGAGGGCGAGGTCGCCCAGATCCTCGCAGGCGGTGCCGAGTCCGTACCAGGCGGCCAGGTTGATGCGTGCCTGGCTCCAGGAGAAGATCCAGGGAATCGTGCGCAGGTCGTCGAGGGACTTGGCGCCGAGGCCGCGCTTGGCGGGGCGCGAGCCGATCGGCATCATGCCGATCTCGGTCAGCGGGGTCACGGTCGAGAACCACTCCGTGAAGCCGTCCGTCTCGAGCAGGTCAAGGTAGCGCGCGTGCGAGGCGGCCGAGAGACGCTCGGCCGTGGGCCAGTACTGCTCAGTGGACTTGGTGTTGGTCCACTCGAACGCAGGTGAGGACTGCAGGAGGGTTGCCGCCGCGACGGACTCGATGTGGCGGCGGGCCAACGTCGGGTTGCCGTAGCGCGCGAAGATGACTTCGCCCTGCTCCGTGAGCTTGAAGCGACAGTTGACCGACCCCTTGGGCTGGGCAAGCACCGCGCGGTTTGCAGGGCCGCCGCCGCGGCCGACCGCGCCGCCGCGTCCGTGGAAGAGCGTGAGGTCGATATGGTTACGCTCGGCCCACTCGGCAATCTCGCCCTGTGCCTTGTGGAGGGCGAGGGTGGCCGTGGTCGGGCCGGCATCCTTGGAGGAGTCGGAATAGCCCAGCATGACCTCCATGCGGCGGCCGTTCTCGGCGAAGCGGCGCTGGACGTCGGGCAGCTTGATGATATCATCGAGGGTCGCGACCGCATTCTCCAGGTCCTCAAGCTGCTCGAAGAGGGGGATCACGTCGAGGGTCGGCACATCCTCGGGATGAGCGAAGGCAAGGCGCGCCAGGTCGAAGACGTTCTGGACGTCCTGTGCCGATTTGGAGAAAGAGATGATGTAGCGGCGGGCGGCCTTCACGCCGCAGCGGCGCTGGATCCAGGCGATGGCGCGGAAGGTGTCGAGCACCTCGCGGGTCATGGGCGCGAGCTCTCCGCGCTCGCCCCAACGGCCGTGCTCGCGGATGTCCGCGAGGGCGCGGGCATGCACGACCGAGTGCTGACGGAACTCCATCTCGACCAAGTGGAAACCGAAGGACTCGGCCTGCCAGATCAGCTTCTGCAGAGGGCCGTAGGCCGTACGCACGGCTCCCGCCGCCACGAGCGACCGCTGCACCACGCGCAGATCCTCCAAATACTCGTCGCAGTCACGGTACATCACGTCGGCCGTGCGGGTAATCGTCGCCTCGAGGCGCTTGGAGATGACCAGCATGACCGCGCGATGCGGCTCGGAGGCCGACCGCTCCGCCGCATGGGCTGTGAGGGCCTCGCTCATCTCCACCTGATGGTTCCAGAGGTTGAGCAGCTCGGCCGAGGGCTTGGTGGAGGTGGTGTCCAGCGTGAGGTTGCGGCCGACGATATGCGTGCGCTCGGCCAGCGCCGTGAGCGCGTGCACGCGGAACTTCTCGGCCACGGCGCGGCTCACCTTGGCTGTGACGTTTGGGTTGCCGTCGCGGTCCGATCCGATCCAGCTGCCGGGGTGGAAGAAGGCGGGACACACCGGCGGCACGCTGCCGGCCTTCTCGCCCAGCTCCCAGTCGTCGAACCGACGGTAGACCTCGGGCACCATGTCGAAGAGGGTGGAGTCGAAGAGGTCGAGGATCGTGTCGGCTTCCTCGACGGGCGTGGGCTTCTTGAGCGCGATGGGAGAGGTGCGGAAGAGCGACTCGATCTCCTGCAGCATCTTGCGCTTGTTCTCGAGCAGGTCGGAGCCGCCCAGGCGAGGCCGCTCGTCGAGCAGGGCCGCGATGCGGCGGATCTTGCCCTCGACCGCCTTGCGGCGCGCCTCGGTCGGGTGGGCCGTGAAGACGGGGTGGAACTCCAGGCGCCGCAGCAGCCGGTCGGCCTGCTCCTGCCCGCATTCCAGCGCGAGCTCGCGATAGGCCACCGTCATCTCGTTCACGGGGTCGGCATCCTCCAGGGACGAGACCTCCGCCTCGCGCTGCTTGAGCGAGTTGACGCGGTAGTTCTCCTCGCAGATGTTGGCGCAATGGAAGAAGGCGGTGAAGGCGCGCATGAGCAGGGTCGCCTGGTCGGCGGGCAGGGAGTCGATGATGCCGACGGAGTCGTCGAACATCGCACGGAGCCCCGCTTCGTCCAGGTCGTCGCTCTCGAGGTCCGCCTCGTCGGTCAGCAGTCGGTCGAAGGTCTCACGCAGCTCGGGGTTGTGCTCCTCGACGACCTGCTCGACCAGACCGAGAAAAAATAACATATTATCTTTGATCTGATCGGGCGCCTCGACTCGTGCAAGGGCATCCGCTGCTCTGTTCTCCTGCTGTTTTGCAGTCTCAGTCACGATATTTCCCCTTGTCGATTCTGGGTGATATATGCGATATCTCGGCTTTGACTATTCAGTACGGAACTACCATACCGCCTCAAGGTGCCAAGCGCGCGCTCATTGCGTTTTCACACAGTCATGAAACCCAGATTTCACGCATTGCCCCTGGGGGATGCCATCCGCCCATGGGGGTACAATCTCCCGCGTACACATAGAGGAGGGGATATCGTGCAGAATCCTTTTTCGCACAAGGAAGGCAGGCGGCAGGAAAGCAGGGCTGCCGCACCCCGCGCCGAACGCCATCGCAGTCAGAGCGCCTGGCAGAGCCGCGGAAAGGCATCGGACAAGGCCCGCGCGCGCCGGGCACGCGACGCGCGCGAACACAAGCCCTCCCGTCTCGCGACCCTCGTCAACCACTGGTGGGACCGCCTTCTGACCTCGGTCACCCACCGCGAGTTCGGCTCGGCTGTGGAGCTCTACTCCTCGGGCCGCACCACCCGCGACTACATCTGGAACTCCATCGGCCTGGGCGCCTGGGGCGGCGAGTTCCCTCTGCTCACCATCATCGTCACCCAGCTCGTGGGAGTCGAGGCGGCCGGCATGTTCTCGATGGCCTACGTCACCGGCATGATGCTCATGTACCTCGGCAACTACGGCGCCCGCACCTTCCAGGTCTCGGACGTCAACGAGGAGCAGAGCTTCGCCGCCTACCAGATCCAGCGCTTCCTGACCTGCCTGCTCATGGCAGCCGCCGGCTGGGTCTGGTGCGCGGTGCACGGCTACAGCCATGAGATGTCCGTCATCTGCACCGGCGTCTTCGGCTTCCGCATGATGGACGCCCTCTCCGATGTCTACGAGGGCCGCCTCCAGCAGCAGGACAAGCTCTACCTCGCCGGCATCTCGGTGGCGCTGCGGTCGGCGGCGTCGCTAGTCGTCTGCACGGTCGTCCTCTTCCTCACCCGCAACCTCGCCTGGGCGAGCATGGGGCTCTTCATCTCGTCGATCGCCACCTTCGTGCTCGGCACGCTGCCGCTCGCCCTGCTCGAAACCCCCAAGTCCCGCAGCCCCCAGCTCATCGAAATCCGCGAGATCTTCGTCCAGTGCTTCCCCACCGCCGCGGCGCTCTTCCTCTACGCCGTCATCGACAACATGCCCAAGTTCGCGATGGAAGGCGCCCTCAGCTACGACAACCAGCTCTACTACAACGCCATCTACTTCCCCGCTCATGCCATCATCATGACCGTCGGCTTCATCTACAAGCCCCAGCTCGTGCGCCTTGCCAACGTCTGGGCCGACCCGAGCGCACGACGCCGCTTCGATGTGATTATCTTTGCCGTCCTCGGTGTCACGGCAGGCATCACCGCCATCGTCGCCCTCTTCATGGGGCTCATCGGCATCCGCCTCATGAGCTTCTTCTACGGCGTGGACTTCGCGCAGTTCACCGACATCGTCTACGCGATGATCGTGTCGGGCGGTTTCGCGGCGGCCATCGACTTCCTCTACCAGATCATCACGGTACTCCGCCAGCAGGAGGCCGTCACCCGCCTCTACCTGCTGGGCTTCGTGATCTCCATCCCCGTGTCCTATGGCCTGGTGAACTTCTTCGGCCTGCACGGCGCGGTCTATGCCTCGCTCGTCTCAATGGGCGTGCTAATCGTCCTGCTCACGTTCGAGTACGTCACAATCCGCCGCCACGCCTAGGACTCGCAACGCGAGAGGCACGGGGCAGGCCCGTCCGAATCCGCGGTCGACCGTCGAGGGCGGCTACCGTCCCAGAAGGAAGGCACGCATCGCCGTCTCGCCCGCAAGCGGCAGGTTCGTCTCCGTGCGCGTGAAGGCTTCCGGCAGCGTGCAGGGGGCCGTGACCGCAGGGACCACGAGACCGATGCCCTGACCGTAGACGCCGCCAAGGTCGTCGGCCCGGCTGCCCACGATGGCTACCACGGGGATCCCCTTGCTGCGCGCGCGGCGGGCGACGCCGACAGGTGCCTTGCCCTGCGCTGTCTGCGCGTCCATCCGGCCCTCGCCCGTAATCACGAGATCCACGTCCCTCAACATCCCGTCAAAATCCAGTGCGTCGAGCACAGCCTCGATCCCGCGCTCGAGCCGGGCGCCGCAGAAGGCGGCGAGCCCGAAGCCCAGACCGCCGGCGGCGCCGGCCCCCGGCAGGCGCGAGGCATCGGTATGCGTCGCATGGTCCACGAGCCCTGCGTAGCGCACCATCCAGGCATCGAGTTCGCCGAAGCGGGCCGCCGGCACGCCTTTTTGGCCACCGTAGACGCGGATAGCCCCGTTGAGCCCGCAAAGCGGGTTGGTCACATCGGTCAGAAGGACGACCTCGGCCATCTGCGCACGGCGGTCGAACCCGGACAGGTCGATTCGCACGACGTCGCGCAGGCCCGCGAGCCCCGGCTCGACCTCCTCGCCGGTCGCGTCCAACAGACGGGCACCCAGGGCGCAGGCAAGCCCCGCCCCGCCGTCCGAGGTCGCGCTTCCGCCTAGGCCGATATAGATACGTCGCACACCCTGGTCAAGGGCGTCAGAGACGAGCTGTCCCACGCCATAGGTCGAGGCCCGCAGAGCGTCCTCTTCGGTGCAGGATGAGTAGGCGATGCCGGAGGCCTCGGCCATCTCGATCACCGCGGCGCCGCCCGGCAGTATGCCGTAGGTTGCGTCGACCGGCGCGCCAAGGGGACCTTGGACGCGCACGCGGCGCCTGCGACCGCCGAGTCCTCGCACCAGAGCCTCGACCGTGCCCTCCCCACCGTCGGCGATGGGCACGACACGGACCTCCGCATCGCGGCAGGCGCGCCGCACGCCGCGTGCCATCAGCTCCCCGGCATGCTCGCTCGTTGCCGAGCCCTTGAAGGAGTCCGTCGCCACCAGCACGTGATACGGTCGTGTCATCCCCGCCCGCCTAGCGCGTGGAAGCGAAATAGTCGATGATGTCCGACGACTCATAGAGCGGTTTGCCGTCGATGAAGAGGCAGGGCACCTGCTGCTTGCCGCCCACCTCGATCAGACGCTCACGGTTGGCCTCGCCGTCCTTCTCGCCGTAGATGTCGTACATCGCGTCCACGGTGATGCCCTCGGCGTCCATGTAGTCCATAACCTTGCGGCACCAGGGACAGCCCTGCTTGTAGAAGAGTTCCAGTTTTGCCATGTCAATCCACACCCTTCCGTTTTTCGTCTGTCTCGTTCCCCATCCATCAAACCTATGCGTCGCGCACGAAGGAGAGCACGCAGTCGCGGCCCTCGGAGGTGTGCGGCACAAGCATGTAGACCTGGTCGCGATAGGCCCCGTCCGTCTCACGCGTACGGAATATCTCGTTGAGATACCCCCTCCCCGATTCGGAGATACGGTCGGCCACCGTATCGAGGTCGTAGAAGGCGACAAAGGCCTCGCGGTCGTCCGGATGCACGTTCTCCTCGGCGTAGCGCGCAATCGACCACTTCGCGTCGTCGGCAATCAGGAAGGGGCGATAGCGCGAGGAGCTCACATAGATCGACTTGGCAAAGCTGTCGTCGAGGGCGACCAGATCGATGCGGGTAAAGACCTCGCAGAGCGAGCCAAGAGCCGACGAAAGCTCGTCAACGGCGCTCGTGGAGCGCAGCTCGGAGAGGTCCTGGACGGTGGCCAGACAGGCGGCGTGCCCCTCGCACTCGGCGATGAAGCGGAAGCGCACCGTGCAAAAGCGGCTGCCGCGGATGATGTCGATCTGCTGCTCCCCGCGCACGGAGACGGCTGCCGAGAAGGCGGCAATCAGGCGCGTGTAAAGCGTGATGCTGCCGAAGCCCACCTCTCCCGTATCCATCTGGTACTCGTTGCCGATCTCGGTGGAGGCAAGGAAGCTGTCGAGCGCGTCATTCGAGGCCAGCAGGTTGAAGCGCCTGCCATCGAGCACCTCGACCACGCCCATCGGCGTGCTGACGATTCCGGAACGGGCTTCGTCGCGGGCGGCATCGTCCGCGGTCACAAGATGCGTACCGAGCAGGTTGACGCGACCGACGCGGTCGTAGTAGGCATGTTGGCTGGCCTCCTCGAACCCTATGCCCTTTTCCTTGAGTACGGCGAAAAGCTCGTCGCGCGGGCGGGGTTTCGAGAAGAGGTAGCCCTGCGCCTTCTCGCAGCCGACCCGGCGGAGGAAGGCAAGGTGCTCGTCGGTCTCGACACCCTCGGCGAGTGTCTGGATGCCCAGCTGCTTGGCCATGTCGACAATCGAGGCCACGACGATGCGCGTGTTCCTGAGGCGGCTGCTCGTGGCGGAGAAGTCGCGCAGGAAGAGCATGTCTATCTTGAGCACGTCGAAGGAGTAGTCCTTCAGGAGGTTGAGGGAGGAGTAGCCGCTGCCAAAATCGTCCATCCACACCTGGAAGCCATTGCGCCTGAACTCGCCGAGCTTCTTATGGACCGAACCTGCATCGCCGCCGAGGATCGACTCCGTCACTTCGATCTCGAGCATGGACGCAGGCACGCCAAAGTCGCGGGTGGCCTCCTCCACCGCCCGCGTCACATCGCAGAGCTCGAAGTCCAGGCGAGAAAGGTTCACCGAGAAGGGCAGGGGCGTCTTGCCCGCATCGGCGGAGCGTCGATAGTCCGCGCAGGCCAGACGCAGCACGTGCATGTCGAGCTTGTGGATGAGGTGGTAGTCCTCGAGCGTCCCGATGAAGACGCCCGGGGCAAGAAGGCCGTGGACGGGGTCCTCCCAGCGGGCCAGGGCCTCCAGACCGCAAACCCTGCCCGTCTGCACGCGCACGACCGGCTGGTAGTACACCTTTATCCAGCCTTCCGTGAGGGCGCGGTCGAGGTTGTCGACGATGTAGCGGCGGCGGGAGACAAGGTTGCCGAGCTGCTCGTCGTAGACGCGATAGACCCAGTCGGATCGGCGCTTGATCGAGTTACAGGCGAGGCGCGCGGCATCGCAGGCGGCCGAGACCGACTCGTCCGGGTCCGTGAGCGGATACACGCCCACTTTGAGCTCGATGTTCACATCACGCCGGAAATCATGGGCGCGCTCGTGCACGCGCAGGATCTTCGCCTCGATGCCCTCATAATCCGTCACGGCGAAGAAATGGTCCTCCGACATGCGGATCACACAGCGGCCGGGGAAGGCCTCCACAAGGAGGCGAGCGACCGACCGCAGCAGCATGTCGCCGCCCTCGAAACCATAGGTGAGGTTGAACGTCTTGAAATTCTCGATATCGAAGGCAACCAGCACGGGGCCGCCTGCATAGTCATCGGCATCGGCGCCATAGGCTCCGGCCACGGCAAGACGGAGCGCCTCGAGGCCCGGCAAGCCGGTCAGGCTATCGGAAGTCCCCGACATCTCTTCCTGCAGCGACATCTGACGCTCCTCAATCTGTGCGGCGACAACCTGGGCCGAGGAGCCATATTTGCGCTTCTCGACGCGGTCGCGTTCGTGGGACGCAATCTTGGACTCATACATCAGCTTGTCCGCACGGGCCAGCACCTCCTCAAGAGACTCCCCCGTCTCGCAGCAGGTGACGCCCACCGACACCGTCACCTCCATCGGAAGATCGGCATTCTTTGAAATCTGCCTCATCGCGGCATTTACCTGTCTGCCAATACCCTCTGGCACCCCTTCGCTCGGCGCCTCGACAATCAGGACGAATTCGTCGCCTCCCCATCGGGCCACAAAGCCGCGGCGACGCGACGCGACCGCCGCGAGTGCCTGCGCCGTCATGATGAGCACCTGGTCGCCCACAAGGTGGCCGTATTTGTCATTCACGCGCTTGAAAAGGTCCACATCGCACAGGCAGAAAGCGTAGCGCGCCCTTCCCTGCTCCGTACCCTGCGCTATCTGGTCGTAATACTCGCGCAGACGGCGGCGGTTGTTGAGGCCCGTGAGCGCATCGGTGTAGATGCGCGAGCGCTGCAGGTCGAAGAAAATCATCATGATCGAGAGAAAGACCGCCGAGCTCATCACGGGCGTACCAGGAACGAGTTCATCCACCACGGCGCCGATGGTCGGCGCGGCGGAGAACTGCACAATCAGGAGCTCGTCCACCACCCTCGACCTGACCCGCTCACGCGACGCCATAGCGAAGGCACGGATCGACATGGCTGCCAGATAGAGGATCGAAGGAATCATCAAGAACGAGTAGTAGCGCCCGCGCCAGACCGAGCCCCCGCGCACGTAGGCCAGATAATCCGTCGGGATGCACAGGATGAAAGCCGCAATCAGGAGAACGAAGGGCACGGCCTCCAGCATCCCCACGACCTTGGAGGGACGCTCCGTCGGCAGGAGGTGCGCCTCGGCGAACTTGTACCAGAGGTAGGCCATAAACGAGATCAGGACAATCGACAGCTCGAGCGCAAAGAGCCTGGCCTGCGGCGTGATAAAGCCCACCTGGGAAAGCACGGGCACGGAGTCGGCCACGCAGTACAGGACAAACGTTATCAGCAGCCAGCGAAAATAGGTTTGCTCGGTATGGCGGCCGATGTCGGTGCTCGTCCTGCCGAGCATCACAAGCGATAGCACCTGACACATCACATTCAGCATGATGTAGGAGAGGCTGAGTGCGTCAGCGATCGCCATTGACCTCACCTCCCCGCTGTATGTCGGCATAGGTCTTCTGCTTCGCGCGATACATCGCCTGATCCGCGCTTTTTACGAGAGCGGCAGGATCCGCATGCGGGTCCCCGCACCACACCCAGCCCTGCGAGACACGGATCGGCTCGGGGAAGTGCTGCTGGCCGCTATGCGAAGCGAGCGCGTTGTCAAAGAAGGCGGCAAGCTCTCTGGGGTTGGGCTCGCCCAACACATCCCTCGGTATGTTCGCCGCATCAGCCATCAGCACGAACTCGTCGCCACCCCAGCGTGCGATGAAACCATCGCAGGAGGCAGCGGTCTGTTTCAGCGCGTCGGCAACGATCTGGAGGGCCCAGTCGCCCTCGATATGGCCGAGCTGATCGTTGACCTGTTTGAAGTGATCGACGTCGTAAAAGAACAGGCAGACGGGGTTTTCCTCGTCCACAGCACGCACGCGGGTGGATAGATACTCGTCCGTACGGCGGCGATTGTTGAGCCCCGTCAGCGCATCGGCATAGATCCGTGTGTCCTGGATACTGGTGAATTCCATAAATATCGTAATGAAATACCCGATGGACATGATGAAGATACCGGGGAACCGCAGCTCAATGAGGTAGAGGAGAAACGCCGGGACCGCACGCGCCACCACGGAGAGCATATCCTTGCGGCGGTAGTGCGAGGGCTCGTGCGGTAGGAGCCTGGCCGTTCCTAGCGCCATCACGACGAGGTAGACGGCATCGATGCATACGGAAAGGATCCCGATCGGCCCGAGAGTCACCTGTCCGTTTTCCCCGAAGGAAAACATCAGACCTGTCTCGAGGTTCGCTAGCACGAGCAGGACCACAGAGAGGAGCGGAATCGGGAGGAACACCCTGAACGACTTGGCGTGAGCCCAGGGGGCATCGATGCGGTAGGTCGCATAGGCGAACCAGAGGCAGGCAATGGCCGACACGAGTATGCGTTTGAGCGCAGTCAGGGTCACAAGCCCGAGCCCTGGCAAGGCAAGGGGCCCGAAATCGCGATTCACCAGAAGCATGTCAATCACGATAAAGGCAAGGTAGGCGACAATCATCCAATGGAAGAGCCCGCGCTCAGACTCCCGCATCGTGGAATGTCTTACGTGCAACAGAACGAACGCCGCGTATATCAGGCAGGAGACGTCGATCAGCATGCATATGAAGAAGTACCGGTCGACCACGCCTGCCCTCTCTCCCTCAACGTCGCCCGCTTTGCCCAGATGTAGAGCGCCTTTCCTATGCTAACTCACCGAGCCGCTTTCGGGAGGGCTGGGTCGCAGACGTAGTCGTCTGTTCCGGCATGGCCCTGGGGTCAATCCACAGACGGAAAGGCACCGTTCGCGGAGTCACTCATGGCGGTCCACAGACGGAAGACCTTCTCTTCAGAAAACCTGCAGCTCACGATTTATCGCATCTCTTCCGTCTGTGCCCAGGTGAGGAGGGAAGGGAGGATTGGGGCTTTTCCGTCTGTGAAATCGTGACCATGCGGCTTCCGTCTGTGAGTTTCCGATATGGAGCGTTGGGGCTGGCCAAGCCCGGACATGAGGGAATCCCGATTTTCGCGCGCCGCGATAAAAAGAGGCCCCCATCGGTCACGCCCGACAGGGGTCCTCAAGCTCGTCCTAACGAGTAGCTGGCGTTACTTGCGCTTGCTACCAGCGGACTTCTTGGCGGCTGCTTTGACGGTTGCGGGCTTGGCCACGGGCTTCGCGGCGGGCTTGGCAACGGGCTTCGCGGCAACCTTCGGAGCCTCTGCCTTCTTCGCAGGGGCAGGCTTTGCAGCAGGCTTCGTTGCGGCAGGCTTGGCCGCAGGCTTCGCGGTCGCCTTCTGAGCGGGGACGGCCTTTACGGCTGCAGGCTTTGAAGCAGCAGGTTTCGCAGGCGCAGCCGGCTTGGCGACCTTCTTGGGAGCAGCGGCGGGCTTAGTCGCGGGCTTCGCCGCCGACTTGGCCACGGGCTTCGCGGGAGCCTTCGGAGCCTCAGCCTTCTTGGCAGCAGCCGGCTTGGCAGCGGCCTTCGGAGCCTCGGGCTTCTTGGCGGCTGCGGGCTTGGCGGCGGCCTTCGGAGCGGCGGGCTTCACTGCGGCGGGCTTGGCAGCAGGCTTCGGAGCCTCTACCTTCTTCGACGGGGTGGGCTTTGCCGCAGTCTTCTTGGCAGCCGCAGGCTTCGCAGCCGGCTTAGCCACGGGCTTCGCAGCTGCCTTCTTCGCGGCAGGCTTGGGTGCGGGCTTCTTGGCAGCAGCCTTCTTGGGGGCGGGCTTGGCGTAGTGGTCGAGCGCGGTCGGCAGGAAGTAGGCGGCCATCTTGGTCCACCAGGACCAGTCGTGGCTCACGTCGCCTCCCCAGTAGTCGAACCAGGCGCCGAGGCCGAGCTGGGCGAAGCGCGTATCGAGCGCGCGCTGGGTGGACAGCGTGGCCTCCTCACCGGTTCCCTGGCCGGCCGCGATCGCCATGAAGCGGTCACGCAGCTCGCCGACATAGGGGTGGTCGGTGGGCATGTTGGCCATGAAGTCGACGGGCGAGTTGGTGTACCAGTCGGAGTTGAGGCGGCCGTTGGTGTAGTACTTGGCGTCGTAGATGCCGGACATGGCGACGGCGCCTTCGAAGAGCTCGGGCCAGCGGAGCAGGGCGAGCATGGCATGCGTCGCGCCGAGGTCGACGCCCGTCACCATCGGGCGCTCGTCAGAACCGTTGGTCTTCTTCACAAAGGCGAGCAGGTCATTCACGACGAAGCTATCGAAGGCTTCCTGTGCGGCACCGCGGGGATCGATGTCGCCTGCGGCGAGCCAGCTGGCGTCGTCGGCGGAATCCACGACGAAGAGCTGCATGCGGCCGGACTCGATCAGCTCGGCCACGGCGTCGACCATGCCGTTGGCCTCCCAGTCGTGCGCGCTGCCGCCGGCGGCCGCAAAGGCGATCACGGGATGGCCGGCCTCGCCATAGACCATCACGTCCATGTCGCGGTCGAGCGCCGCGCTGTGGATGCTCTTCTCAGTGTGCTTCATACCATTCACTCCTTGATGCTCTCTCGTTCAAGTGCTTATCTCTGCGCGGGCACATAGGAGGATGTTTCGGACGGCACCGCGCGACGAACCGATAGGACAGGTTGTACTGTACTCCTACCGTTCATCTGCTGCAACACACCATTCGCCGCGTCTTCCTTGACGGAATAAATTCGCCATGTTAGCGAGATGCGTTCGATTGTCCCCTAGGAGACCCTATCGATTCCGAAGCGAGCCCTAGCGGTTCTCGATGCTCGCGGCGTGGATGCGGATCACGATACCGCCGTCGCTCTCGCGGTCAAACTCGATAAAGTGCTGGTCGGCGGCATAGGCCGAGGGGAAGGTGATGTCGATGCCGGTATCGGTGCGAATGCGGTGGCTCTTGGCCAGGCGCCGGGCCACGGAGGGTCGCATCTCGACGTCCTCGGGCAGGCGCTCAGCGGCGACGGCCTCCTCGAACCGCCCCGCGAGCTCGGGCTCCTCGGGGAAGACGTGCTGGCCAACCTCGGCGGGGGCGAGATGCTCCTCCTGCTGCACGCTGTGCGAGACGTAGTCCTTGGCATCGGCCATGGCGACCGCGGCACTGCGGCCGTACTGCTCGGCAAGCTCGCCCGCGATGCGCACGACCGTGTCGACCACCTCGCGCGGGGAGGCCGTGGCCTCGCATTTGAGCAGGCTGTCCTCGATGATGTGGGTCTCGGTACCCGCGATGACGACGCCGGCGTCCTGGAAAGCCGCCGTGCCTGCCGCGGTGTCGACGACCGCATACATCGTAATCTTCTGCGTGGGACCGGGCAGGACCGCATCAGTCGCCACCAGAGTATTGGCCTGCATGCCGCCGTAGGCCGCCAGCTCGTGCATGTAGGCCTTTTTCCGCGGTAGGAGGACCACGGCGAAGAGCCGTCGCGTACGGTCTTCGATGTCGGCTTCGGGAACCTCGGCGACCTCGTCATCGTCATCGGCTGTGCCACCCGCCTTGCCCGGCGCCTCGGTGTCGGTGAAGTCGGCGACCAGGAGGTCGCGCGGGATGGCATCCTCGCTCGTGCACAGCAGCTCCCAGAGCGTCCGGGCGATGTCCGCCGACAGGTCTAGGAAACCGCGCTGCCCCTGCTGGTAGCGCGTGACCTCGTCGGCCAGGGTGTTGGGACCTGAGAAGGCACCGTGGCGGTTCTCGGGACTCTGCACGGCACGGCGCAGCAGACGGGTGGTGTAGGACTTGGCAGGCTGCTCGGTGACGTCGAGCTCGGTCTCGGACAGCTGCAGCTCGCCCGTGTCGAGGTCGAGAGCGTGCAGGGCGGCGTGGAGCACCTTGATCATGCTATGCCTCCTCGAAGGTGTGGCCGGCGTGCTCGAGTCCCACCTGAATCAGGGTGACGACATGCTCGTCGGCAATCGCGTAGATCGAGCGCTGGCCCTCGCGCCGTGCCGTGACCAGGCCGCGGTCGCGCAGGAGCCGCAACTGGTGCGACACCGCCGACTGCGAGACGTGGCAGACCTCCTGCAGCTCGGTCACGCTGCGCTCCCCGAGCGACAGCGCCCCCAGGATCTGAAACCTCGTGAAGTCCGAGAGCGCGTCGAAGATCTGCGTCGCGGTGTAGATGACGTCGTCGTCAGCCAGAAAGGCCTCGGTCTCGGCGTCGCATGTGTGCTCCATGTGTCCTCCTCGTTCGTCTTTGTTGGAGAGTATAGCGGTGCCGAGACGGCCTTCGCTAGACTGAGACTTTGTGCCGTTCGCGGGCATGGGAAGAAAGGAGGACGGCATGGCCAGACAGGCACGGCAAGGACGCACGGGCGCGCAGGCACGCCGCCCAGCCCCCCGCCGAAAAGACGCGCGCCGTCGCCCGGGCCTGCTCATGCGCCTCGGTCTGCTCGTGGTCTTTGCGATCGCCGTCCTCGCCGTCGCCCGCATCGCCGGCTGCCGACTGCCCGGACGCGTCTCCTATAGCGAGTCTGTCAGCACGGGGGTTGACGCAAGCGAGCTCTACCAGAGCCCCTACGATTGGGGCAACCTCCTGCAGGACTCAGCCGGTCGCTACACATACGTCTCCGGCGGGCAGGTCCTGTCCCGCACGGGCGTCGACGTCTCGGAGCACCAAGGCCAGATCGATTGGTCCGCCGTGGCTGGCGACGGCATCGAATTCGCAATAATCCGCCTGGGCTACCGCGGCAGCGACAACGGCGCCATCGTGCAGGACGCCTATGCGGAGTACAACCTCAAGGCGGCCCGTGAGGCCGGCCTCGACGTCGGCGTGTACTTCTACTCCCAGGCGACCACCGAGGACGAGGCGGCCGAGGAGGCCGAGTTCGTGCTCGACCAGATCGGAGACGCGCAGCTCGCCTACCCGGTCGTCTTCGATTTCGAGCCCACGGGTTCCGACCGCATCTCGACGCTCACCGGGACCGAGCGCACCGCCGTCGCGGAGGCTTTCTGCGACCGCCTCGCCCAGGCGGGCCATGCCGCGATGATCTACGGCAACGGCAGCGCGCTCGCGGGCTTCGACCTCGAGGCGCTCGCCCCGCATGGCTTCTGGTACGCCGAGTACGGCGCCTTACCCGACACCGACCTCTTCTTCGCCGTCTGGCAATATTCCAACACGGGGCGCGTCGCAGGCATCGACACCGTTGTCGACCTGGACCTCGACCTCACCCCGGTCTCCGCGCAAAGCGAGTGATGGCATGCCCGTCCTCGACCGCCTCGCCGCCCTTCCCTATCTGGCCGCAGGCATCTACCTTTTCCGCACCATCCGGAACGCCCGCAGACAGGCGCTCGCAGCCGGGCAAGACGGCATACCCTACAAGAGCGATGCCAACTGGGCTCGGGCCTACGCGCTCTTCACCCTCGTGCTCACGGTATGGATGATTGGCTGGCCTTTTGCGGGCGACCCCTTCAGCTGCATCGCAGTCGCCGCCGCCATCGCCGCGACCGGCACCGCCGTGCTCCGCCGACGCGAGCTCGTCCCCCTGCTGCGGCACCGGTTCCCGCGTCTGAGCGACCCCCACGCCTTCCGCCGCGCGTCCCTGCTCATCACCGCCGTCTTCGGCGTCGCGGCGCTCGAGGTCCCCTGGAACACGCAGTTTCCCCTGGTCTGGCCCCATGCCCTGCTAATCGAGTACGGGCTCGTGCTGCTGACCCTGCTCGCCCTCTACTTCCTCAGCCTACGCCACTCCATCGTCCCGGGCGTCCTGATCGGCCACCTCTCCGCCCTCGGCATCATCCAGGCCTTCGTCCTGCAGTTCAAAAACGCGGTGCTCATGTTCGGCGACATCTTCGCCTTCGGCACCGCGATGGCCGTGGGCGGCGGCTACGAGTACCACCTGGACTCGCGCATGCTCTGGTCGATGGCGTTCGCGTGCGTGGGCTGCGCCGTTTGCTCGCTGATCTTCGACGGGCCCGACGCCGAGGGCAACGTGTCGGACGCGGATGCCGCAGCCGATGAGGAGACCGAGAGGAAGCGGCCCTTCCCCACGGCCCTCTCCCGCCCCCTGCATCGGCTCGGCCCTACCGCCCGGTCGCTCGTCCTGGGCGTCGCCACGACCGCCCTGCTCATCTTTTCGGTCCTCGTCCCGAGCTACGAGAACCTCTTCCGCATCAAGGTCGAGTACTGGTGGGAATGGCAGATCGCCAACTTCAAGGCGCAGGGCTTCCTGCCCTCCTTCATCGCGGAGGCCCAGGACCTGCCGATCGACGAGCCGTCCGGCTACTCCTCCTACGCCGCACAGAACGCCGAGGACGATTTCGTGGCCCGCTATGAGGAGACGGCGGGGACGACCCCGGAGGCCCACGCCGCGCAGGCGCAGTGGGACGAGCTGCAGCCCTCCGTCGTCGTCGTGATGAACGAGACCTTCACGGACCTGTCCTTCTTCGGCGACCTCAATGGCTACGAGGGCCCGACCTTCTTCAAGACGGGCCTTTCCGACGCCCTGTCCCGCGGCAAACTCGTCGTGTCGGTCAACGGCGGCGGCACCTGCAACACGGAGTTCGAGTTCCTGACAGGCACGTCCATGGCCTACGTGGGCAACGGCAAATACCCCTATACCCTCTACGACCTCTCGGACGTCGACGCCCTGCCGCGCCGCATGGCCCAGCTCGGCTACGAGACGACCGCCATCCACCCCAACCTCGCGTCCAACTGGGACCGCGACCGCGTGTACGAGGAGCTCGGCTTCGACCGCTTCTACGACATCGACGATTTCGAGGGGGCCGACCAGTACCACAACGCCACAAGCGACGCGGCGACCTACGACCGCATCCTCGACCTCCTCGGGAGCAGCGACAGGCCCCAGTTCGTCTTCGATGTCACCATGCAGAACCACAGCGGCTACGACCAGGGCGGCATCCCAAAGGACGTGACCGATCAGTACGCCGACTTTGGCTCCAACGAGCTCGACAACGAGACCAACGCCCTCGTCCGCGAGTACCTGGCCTGCATCGGCGGGTCGGATGCGGCGCTGGAGGAGTTCGTTGGCGAGCTGCGCGAGCTCGACCGCCCGGTCCTGCTCGTCTTCTTCGGCGACCACCAGCCCTACTTCACCAACGTGATCAACGACACCTTCTATCCCGACGAGGACACCGTCGACCACGACGAGCGCCTCTACCTGAGCGACTACGTCGTCTGGGCCAACTACGACGTGGCGGGGTCCGACCAGACGGGCGCCAACGTGCCCGCCAGCGCCTCCGACCTGGCGGCACGGGCCCTCGCCGCTGCCGGCGCCCCGCTCACCGACCGCCAGAAGGCCGAGCTCGGGGCCGCGACGCTCTATTCGCAGCTCAACCTCTTCGGCTACAGCGACGCCGAAGGCACCTGGCACGCACTGGACGACCGCACCGGAGAGGCGGGCGACACCGTCCGCAAGCTGGGCTACCTCGCCTATCGCGACTTCGCCCTGCGCACATCCATCGCTTAAGGGGTCGACTGTGCGCCGTGTCCGCCCGTCGCGGTACTATAGACGGGTTCGATTCGCACACAGGAAAGGAAACCCATGGCTGAGATGACACCCGAGGAAGAGGAGGCGCTGCGCCGCGAAGTCGCACAGGCCTTCCCCGGCCACCAGGGCCCGCAGCTTTTCGAGCAGAACGACCTGACCCACATCAAGCACGTGATCGGCGTGGTCTCCGGCAAGGGCGGCGTCGGCAAGTCGCTCGTGTCCGGCCTCCTCGCCACCGAGCTCGCCCGCCGCGGCGCCAAGGTCGGCATCCTGGACGCCGACATTACCGGCCCCTCCATCCCCAAGATGTTCGGCCTGTCCCACGAGCGTATCATGGCCGACGGCGAGCGCCAGCTCATGATCCCCGTCACCACCGCCGGCGGCATACAGGTCGTCTCGACCAACCTCGTGCTCGACCACGAGACCGACCCGGTGCTCTGGCGCGGACCCGTCCTGATGGGCGTGCTCAAGCAGTTCTGGGAGGAGACCGAGTGGGGCGAGATCGACTACCTGATCGTCGACATGCCTCCCGGAACGGGCGACATCGCCCTGACCGTCTACCAGCAGGTCCCCGTCGACGGCATCGTGATCGTCACCTCCCCGCAGGACCTCGTGCAGATGGTCGTCGCCAAGGCGGTCAACATGGCGCGCCAGATGGACATCCCCGTCCTCGGCCTGATCGAGAACATGTCCTACATCACCTGCCCGGACTGCGGGCGCAAGATCGAGGTCTTCGGTCCCTCCAAGGTCGCCGAGTCCGCCAAGGAGTACGACCTCGACGTGCTCGCCCAGCTCCCGATCGATCCCGCACTGGCCGCCGCCTGCGACGAGGGAAAGATCGAGACCGCCGCGCCGGAGGGCATCGTGGACACCGCCGTCTCCCGCATCGTGGAGACCTGCGCCGTGCTGGACGCGGCCAAGTAATGCCCTCGCGCACGAAGAAACCCTCCCGCTCCCGCGAGCGGGAGGAGCTCG
>OMXZ01000064.1 GCA_900315165.1 uncultured Actinomycetes bacterium
TTCGCCTTGCATCCCAAGCTGATCATCTGCGACGAGCCCGTCTCAGCCCTGGACGTCTCGATCCAGGCGCAGGTCCTGAACCTCCTGGGTGACCTGCAGCAGGAGTTCGGTACCGCCTACCTCTTCATCGCGCACGACCTGTCCGTCGTCCAGCACATCTCCGACCGCGTGGCCGTCATGTACCTGGGCAACATGATGGAGACCGCGGGCTGGAAAGAGCTCTATTCCGAGCCTTGCCACCCCTACACGCAGTCGCTGCTCTCGGCCGTGCCCGTGCCCGACCCGGACATCCAGCACAACCGTAAGCGCATCATCCTCAAGGGCGATCCCCCCTCGCCGATCGACCCGCCGACCGGCTGCCGCTTCCACACGCGCTGCCCGATTGCGCAGGAGATCTGCTTCAAGGAGAAGCCCGACCTGCGCGACCTGGGAGACGGGCATTTCTGCGCCTGCCATTTCGCCGCGGTCAACCCGATCAAGGATGCCTCGATCGAGCTTTAAGGCCCGTCCGACAATGACTACGTAGCCTTCGACAACAAGCTCGTAGTGTCCGACAACAAACTCGTCGTTTTGCGACCTGGGGAGCTCCGTAGGTCGCAAAACGACGTTGTCGTTGTCAGGGGCTACGAGTTTGTCGTACGGGCCTACGTTGTCGTTGTCGGTTATGCAAATCGAAGTGGGGATAGCCCGGAGACCTTCGCTACTGCGCGGACTTGCCCAGGTCGAACTCGCCGCGCTCCTTGGTGTGGTCGTAGATGGTCTTCTCGCCGCGCTCGAGGGCGACGACGCCGGTGCGCGCCAGCTCGAGCACGCCGAACTCCGCGAGCAGCGCGAGCATCGCGTCCGTCTTGGACTCCTCGCCGATCATCGAGATGGTGACGGTGGTGGGGGAGACGTCGAGCACGGATGCGCGGAAGATGTTGGCGATCTGGATCACGCGGTTGCAGATCTCGCTGGTCGCGGTCCGGACCTTGATCATGACCAGCTCGCGGCGCAGGGAGTGTGCGGGGTCGAGCAGGGTGACCGAGTGCACGGGGATGAGCTTGCACAGTTGGTTGCAGAGGAGGTCGATCTGGCGGTCGTCGGCCAGCACCTCGATGGTGAAGCGGCTGACCTTGGGGTCGACCGTGGTGCCCACGGAGAGGGACTCAATGTTGTAGCCCTTGCGGGAGAAGAGGCGCGAAATCTCCGAGAGGACGCCCGCCTCGTTGTCCACAAGGACGGAGATGGACCTGCGGGTGGCCTGTGTGGCTTCTTCGGACATGGCTCCTCTTCCTGCTGGTGCCCGGCTAGATGGCAAGGAAATCGGTGATGCGCGCGCCGCCGGCGACCATGGGGCGCACCATCTCGTCTATATCAATAACACAATCGATCACCGTACCGCGGTCGCTCGCAAGGGCCTGCCGCAGCGCCTCGGCGAGCTCGTCGACGGTGGACACGCGTGCGCCGGAGAGGCCATAGGCCTCGGCCAACTTGACCCAGTCGGGCCCGCGGTCCAGCGTGGTCGCCTTGTAGTGCCGGTCGTAGATGAGCGTCTGCCATTGGCGGACCATGCCGAGAGTGCCGTTGTCGTAGATGATGGTGATGATGGGCAGGCCGTAGTGTTCCTCGGTCGAGAGCTCGCCTTCGTTCATGCGGAAGGAGCCGTCACCCGTGATGTGGATGACCGTCTTGTCAGGGTTGCCGATCTTGGCGCCGATGGCCGCGCCGAGGCCGAAGCCCATCGACCCGAAGCCGCCCGACGTGATGAGCTGGCCGGGATAGGAGAAGTGCAGATGCTGGGCCGCCCACATCTGATGCTGGCCGACGTCGGTGGCGATCATGGTGTCCTCAGGGCAGACGCGTGCGATGGTGTCCGAGATCTGCTTGGGGGTGAGGGCATCACCGCCCGCGTCGTACTCGGTCTCCGTCGGATGGGCGAAGACGGACGCCTTCCAGGCGTCGTGGTGCAGCTGCGGGGTGCGCTCGCAGAGCAGCTCGAGCACACGGCGGGCGTCCCCGATGATGTGGTGGTCGGTCAGGACGTTCTTGTTAATCTCGGAACGGTCGATGTCGACTTGGACGATCTTGGCCTGGCTCGCCCAGGTGGCGGGCTGGGTGGCCACGCGGTCGGAAAAGCGGCAGCCGAAGGCGACGAGCAGGTCGCACTCGTCGACGGCGGTGTTTGAGGCCTGGCTTCCGTGCATGCCGATCATGCCAGTCGTGAGCGGGTCACGGCCGTTGAAACCACCTGCACCCATGAGCGTGATGGCGACAGGTGCGTCGGCCAGGTGGGCAAAACGGTTGAACTCCTGATGGGCACGGCTGCGCACCACGCCGCCGCCGCAGATGAGCAAGGGGCGTTCGGAGGCCTCGAGCATCTCGACCAGCGTATCGATATCGTCATAGTCTGGCTCGGGCACGCGCAACTCGTCGTCGGTGCGGGTCGCGAGGGAGACGAGCCGGCCGTGGGTGCGGTGGTCCGCGCGGGGCAGGGGCTCGTAGTCCGCCCGTGCGGCGGCGATGTTTTTTGGGATGTCGATCAGGACGGGGCCGGGCCGGCCCATGCGGGCGATCGCAAAGCCCTCACGCATGACGTCGGCGAGTTGGTCCACGTCGCGGACCATGTAGTTCCACTTGGTGATGGGCATCGTGATGCCCGTGATGTCGACCTCCTGGAAGGCGTCCTTGCCCAGAATCGACTCGCCCACGTTGCAGGTGATGGCGACGACGGGGGAGGAGTCCATGTAGGCGGTCGCGAGGCCGGTCGTGAGGTTGGTCGCGCCGGGGCCCGAGGTGGCCAGGCACACGCCCACCTTGCCGGTCGAGCGGGCGTAGCCGTCGGCCGCATGCGCCGCGGCCTGCTCATGGCTCACAAGGTAATGCTTGATCGCGGGTTCCTGATAGAGCGCGTCGTAGACGTCGAGAATCGTGCCGCCGGGGTAGCCGAAGACCGTGTCGACCCCCTGCTCCCGCAGGCAGGCGACGACGATTTGTGCACCGGTGAGCAGCATGGCGTCCTCCTTCCAGCTCTTATTATCTGCAAGAGACTGCAATTGGGCATAGAGGGACGTCGGTCGGTTACAATATCGACTCGCCCGACGGCCACACCGCGTACCTAGGCAGTGCCGACTCTCGAAAGAGGGGAGGTAAGCCTATGAGCGACGTCATTATGTTTCTCCAGGCGACCCACTATGTAGCGTCCATTACCTGGATAGTGATCAGACTCTTTCCGAAGGTACGAGGCATGTTTCGTGATAAAGAGAGCCGCCAGTCCGAGGACTAGCGGCTTATCCGTAAACGGCGCTGCCTAAGCTTCCAGACGTAGGCGGCCGTCGAGTACATTGTACCCTTATTTTGGTGGTGAAATCATAGTGCGGGTCACGATATACACGGATGGGGCGTGCAGGGGGAACCCGGGGCGGGGCGGCTATGGGGCCGTGCTGCTCTATGTGGATCCGTCGGGCACGGAGCACCGCCGCGAGCTCTCGCAGGGATACCGTCGCACGACCAACAACCGCATGGAGCTTATGGGCGCGATTGCGGCGCTCGAGGCGCTCAACCGCCCCTGCGACGTGGAGCTGCACTCCGACTCGCAATACGTCGTGAACGCCTTCAACCAGCATTGGGTCGATGGCTGGGTCAAGCGCAACTGGCAGACCGCCGGCAAAAAGCCCGTCAAGAACCCCGACCTTTGGCGCCGTCTGCTCGCAGCGATGGAGCCGCACCATGTGACCTGGGTCTGGGTCAAGGGGCATGCGGAAAGCGAGCTCAACAACCGCTGCGACGAGCTGGCGACCGGCGCGGCGGACGGCGCGGACCTCTTGGCGGACGAGGCCTTCGAGCGGGAGGGCTAGGCTTCGGAAAGCCTGTTGGCGCGCTCGACGAGGGCTTCCAGGTCGGGCGCGAGTCGCTCGGGCCGCCCAGTCCAGAAGGCGCGGCCGGGGCGGGCGTGCCCCACATAGAGGGTGCGCAGGCCGATGTCCGGGCGGGGGAAGTCGCGACGGGCATCGTTGCCCACCATCAGGCACTCCTGCGGCGCGAGGCCGAGGCTGCCGATAAAGTCGAGGTAATAATCGGCGCAGGGCTTGCTGCGGCGTGAGTTGTCGATGGTGGAGATGAGCTCGAAGTCGTCCGTGCTCACATCCGCCCAGGCCATACGGACCTGGTCGATCTCGAGACTGAAGACGGGGTTGGAGGCTAGCGCACAGCGCAGCCCCAGCTCGTGGGTACGCTCGACGGCGGCCTTCATGCCGCGACGGGGCGCGGCGGAGACGATGCCGTCGCGGTAGGCGGGGACAACGGTGCGCTCGTATGCAGTGACGGCCTCGGCGATCACGGGGTCGTCCAAGGGGATGCCCGTCTTGGCGAAAAAGGACTGGTTGAAGAGCTCGCGGTTGGTGAGGGAGTCGGTGCGGTCCTCGCGGTCGAGCTCGAGGAAGGACGAGGCCAGCGCCGGTTGCAGCACGGGTGCGGGGACGTTGCCCACCAGACCGAGCACGCCCGACAGGCCGAAGAGATAGCGGGCGACAAAAGCCGTGAGGTTCAGGTCGAGCAGCGTGTCGTCGAGGTCGAAGAGGACCGCTTTTATCACTTTTGTCACCTTCGCAAAAATCGCACGAAATCCCGCATCACACCTTGAAATCTACCCTCGATACAGGGTACTCTATCCTTCGTGTGAGTTTTCAAGTTTCCATACGAGCAAAGCCGGCACCGCAGCTTGGGGTGCAAGCGAAGCCACACGGCAGCGATCAGCGCGATCGGGGCCCCGTTGTTCGAAAGGGGTCCACCTTTGAGTGAGATTCAAAACTCGTCCGTCTTTGCGTTGGATGAAGTGTCCGACGAGGAGATGAACAAGCTCATCGACGGCACCATTACTGCCTTCGACGAGGGCGATCTTGTGACCGGCACCGTCGTCAAGATCGAGCACGATGAGGTTCTGCTGGACATCGGCTTCAAGAGTGAGGGCGTCATCCCGGGCCGCGAGCTCTCCATCCGCAAGGACGTCGACCCGTCCGAGCTCGTCCACCTGGGCGACAAGATCGAGGCCCTGGTTCTCCAGAAGGAGGACAAGGAGGGCCGTCTGATTCTCTCCAAGAAGCGCGCCGAGTACGAGCGCGCCTGGAATGCCGTCGAGGCCAAGTTCCAGGCCGGCGAGAACGTCGAGGGCGAGGTCATCGAGGTCGTCAAGGGCGGCCTTATCCTCGACATCGGCCTGCGCGGCTTCCTGCCCGCCTCCCTCGTCGACCGTCATCGAGATGGACCGCAACCGCAACAACGTCGTCCTTTCCCGCCGTGTCGTGCTCGAGGAGGCCCGCAAGGCCGAGCGCGCCGAGATCCTCTCCAAGCTCAAGTCCGGCATGCGCCTCAAGGGCACCGTCTCCTCGATCGTCGACTTCGGCGCCTTCGTCGACCTCGGCGGCATCGACGGCCTGGTCCACATCTCCGAGCTTTCCTGGAACCACGTCAACCACCCCTCTGAGGTCGTCAAGGTCGGCCAGGAGATCGAGGTCCAGGTGCTCGACGTCGACCTCAACCGCGAGCGTATCTCCCTCGGCCTCAAGCAGACCACCGAGGATCCCTGGCGTTCGCTCGTCAAGAAGTACCCCGTCGGCGCTATCGTTGAGGGCACCGTCACCAAGCTTGTCTCCTTCGGTGCCTTCGTCGATTTGGGCGACGGCGTCGAGGGCCTGGTCCACATCTCCGAGATGGCCAAGCAGCACGTCGATCAGCCCAACCAGGTGTGCTCCGTGGGCGACACGGTGCAGGTCAAGGTCATGGAGATCGACCTCGACCGTCGCCGCATCTCCCTCTCGATGAAGTCCGCCGCCGAGACCCTCGGCTACGACGTCGAGGTCAAGCCCCTCGAGGGCGAGGCCTCCTGCCGAGGAGGCCGCCGAGGCTCCTGCCACCGAGGAAACTGCCGAGTAAGTAACTTCGGCGCATAGCGCACGTCAGACGGGGTCGCTTCGGCGGCCCCGTTTTCGTATCTGCGTTACTACTTGGGCAATGCCGCTTCCGTGCCTATCGTTAGAAAATTTTCGGCGCTACACTGGATACGCGGCGACGAGACATGCGGGAGAGGTGGGAGAAATACATGGCGGGCGACTACGAACACCAGCGTCATTTCGACGGATTCGCGGACGCGGTCACGACCTCTCTGTATGACGATACCCGTGCGCGCTCGCCGATCGTGGCGCCGACGACGCAATCCGTAAAGCCGGACAATAAGCGTCCGCTCATCTGCGTGACACCGCGCTGGATGCCCGGCCACGACCAGTTCACGGCGAGCCAGTCCGTGGGCGACGTGCAGATGGAGGCCATCACTCACCAAGGACAAAGGCCTCATCCAAGCCTACGTCGAGATGTGTGACGGTTTCAATATCCCGGGTGGCCACAGCATCAACTCCCGCCGCTGGGGCGAGGAGCCTCGCGATCCGGAGGAATTGGCACCGGCCCGCGACGCGCTCGAATTCCCGCTGGTGGAGATGGTGCTCGAGGCGGACAAGCCCCTCTTTGCCCTCTGCCGCGGCATGCAGCTGCTCAATGTCGTGCGGGGCGGCACCCTCAGCCAATACCTCTACGACCTGCCTCCCCGCGAGGGCATGACCCACTGGCGTCACTCTGTGATCCTCGACCGCCCGGCACATCCCGTCGAGGTCGAGAAGGACACGTTGCTCTATCGGGCAGTGGGCGGTCGCGAGCTCATCCAGACCAATTCCAGTCATCATGAGTGCGTGAAGGACCTCGGTCGCGATCTGCGCATCAGCGGATATGCGACCGATGGCATCGTCGAGGCGCTCGAGGTGCCGTCGGCGACGTTCGCCTTGGGCGTCCAGTGGCATCCCGAGTACACCTGGCGCTCCATCGAGACCGACTTTGCCCTCTGGCGTGCTTTTGTGGCCGCGGCTGCCCAGGCGCGTGAGGGTCGGTAAGAAGGCTTATCAAACATGAAGGTCATCTTCCTCATCGGTGGCATCGCTTCGGGAAAATCGAGCGTAGCCCGCGAGTTGGAGCGGCGCGGCGCGGTCCGCATTGATCTCGATCAGGTGTCGCGGGACGTGCTGGCGCCAGGGTCTTCCTTGGTAGGCAGGATCGCGGATGCCTTTGGGCCCGATCTGGTCGATGCGAAAGGGACGCTCAATCGCAGGCTGCTCGCCCAGCGTGCCTTCGCTTCGGCGCAAGGGACCAAGCGGCTTGAGGCCATCGAGCTGCCGGCGATCCGCGACGAGCTTGTGGTGCGTCTCAATGCCTTGAAGAAGAGCGCCGATGCCCCCAACCTTGTCGTGGTCGAGGTTCCGCTGCCGGACCGCATGGGGGAGATGCTCGGGCTGGCCGATGCGGTGGTCTGCGTGAGCTGCCCGCGTGACCTGCGGCGCGAGCGCGCAATCGGCCGTGGTATGGATCCTGCGGATTTCGACCGTCGCGCCGACCGACAGCTTACGGATGCCCAGATGACTGAGCTGGCAGACATTGTGATCGACAACACCGGGGATGAGATTGCGCTCCAAGAGCGCATAAGCGGTCTCGTGCGGAGGCTCGCCTCGGCGTGAGCCCGGCGTTCGGGAAATCGAATGTTACAAGACAGGACGTACTACGCGGATTGAATAATATCCCAGCAAATCGGTAGTATTATGAACGAACGGGACGCTGATAGGTAATCACGGCGTTACGGGAGGAGACGCGTGGGTTTGTAAGCGCTCTGTTTCGGATACAGTAAGGTTGTCGCGCACCCTCGGGTGGGGGCGCAAAGGAGAAGGGAATACCATCATGGCAATCCTCGACAAGATGATTCTGAGCCGTCGTCAGGCTCTTGGTTTCGGTGCGGCTGCGGCTGCATCGCTCGGCCTGGCCGCCTGCGGCAGCTCCGAGGCTCCGGCTCCCGATGCCGGTTCTGCTGCTTCTGGCTCCGCTGCTGAGGAGGCCGCCGTCCAGATCGACGCCGCCGCTTTTGACGCCCTCGTCGCCGGTGGCGCCACCGCGTCCGACGACGTGATCGGCGCGAGCGAGTGGGCCCAGAAGGTCAAGGACGCCGGCAAGCTTCGCGTCGGCTGCGTGAGCACCTCCGAGCTCTTCAGCCAGCTCAACGAGGTCGACGGCCACTACCGCGGCTTCGACGCCGGTCTCTGGCAGCTCCTGACCCGCTACATCACGGGCGACGACCAGGCCTTCGAGCCCACCACCGTCACCTCCTCCACGCGAGAGTCCGTGCTAGAGAACGACGACGTCGACGCCGTCTTCGCGACCTACTCCATCAACGACGAGCGCAAGGAGGTCATCTCCTTCGCGGGGCCCTACTACATCTCCCAGTACGGCGTGATGGTCAAGGCCGATAGCGGCATCTCCTCCCTCGACGACCTCAAGGGCAAGAAGGTCGCGGCCCAGTCTGGCTCCAACGGCCCCGAGCTGGTCGAGGAGTTCCTGCCCGATGCCGACCTGCAGGAGATGAACACCGACGAGGAGATCGTCACCGCCCTCGATCAGGGCCGTATCGACGCCTACGCGGTCAACACCGACATCATCCTCGGCTCCGTGCTCAAGAACCCGGGCAAGTACGTGATGCTCGAGGAGACCTTCGGCCCCGAGGACCCCTATGGCATCGGCCTTCCCAAGGATTCCGACGGCGTCCAGTTCGTCAACGACTGGCTCAAGAGCATCGAGGACGACGGCACCTGGGCCGAGCTCTGGAAGATTACCCTGGGCGAGGACACCGTCCCCGCCGAGCCTCCCGCGATCGAGGCGTAAGGATCCACCGATAGGCTGTCCGTAGTGCGGCGGGGGTCCTGCAGTGTGCGGGGCTCCCGCTGCCGTTATAGCGAGCGAGGAAGCGACATGGGTCTCTCCGAGATATTGACAGAGTACGGGGGCATGTACCTCCAGGCGCTTCTCACGACCTGGAAGCTCACCGCCATCTCGTTTTCGCTGGGCTTCGTGCTCGCGATCCTTATCACGATCCTGCGTGTGTCTCCCGTGAAGCCGCTGCGCGTCTTCGGTGACTTCTATGTGCAGGTCTTCCGCAACATCGCGGGCATCTCACTCCTGATCTTCCTCTACTACGCCTTCCCCTACCTGGGAATCCTCCTGTCCGAGCAGACGTGCGTGCTGATCGCCGTGACGCTGATCGGCTCGGCCTTCGGGTCCGAGAACTTCATGACCGGCGTCAACACCATCGGTGTGGGCCAGATCGAGGCGGCGCGTTCGCTGGGCCTGACCTTCACGCAGATGATCCGCCTGGTCATCATCCCGCAGGCGCTGCGTTCGGCCGTGCTGCCCATGACCAACCTCCTGATCGCTATCATGCTGACCACCGCGCTCGGTTCGCAGGTCCCGCTCGACCCGCATGAGCTCACGGGCATCGTCGCCTATGTCACGACCCGCAACTCGACGGCCGGCCTCGCCGCCTTCATTCTCGCCGCGCTCGGCTACGTGGGTACGGCGCTCGTGATCGGCTACTTCGGCAACCGCCTCGACAAGAAGGTGAGGATTCTGCGATGAGTGCTGCCGCCCATGTGTCCGTCCGCGACTACCTCTACGAGGAGCCGGGCCCCAAGACCAAGCGCGCCATCCAGATCGGCACCGCCGTCGCGGTCGTGCTGATCACGGTCGTGCTGATCACCCTTTTGGTCGTGTGGGTCATTCGCCTCTTTGCTGGTGCGGGCCAGCTGGATGCCAAGTACTGGACCTTCTTCACCAGGTGGACGACCTGGCGTTTCCTCGGTATGGGCCTGCTCGGCACCTTCGAGGTAGCGCTCACGGCCGGCGTGATCGCCATCGTGCTCGGCCTCGTGCTGATGCTGATGCGCACGAGCACGTATCGGATTCTGCGCGGCATCGCCCGCATGATCACGGAGTTCTTCCGCGGCGTGCCGAGCCTGCTTCTGATCTACTTCTTCTTCCTGGTCATCCCGAAGTTCGGCGTGAAGCTCTCCGCTTTCTGGATGCTCGCAATCCCCATCGGCCTTGCCGCTGCGGCGGTCCTGGCCGAGGTCTTCCGCGCCGGCATGAACGCCGTGCCCAAAGGACAGACCGAGGCGGCCCTTTCCATCGGCATGCGGCCCTTCCGTGTGAAGACCAAGATTGTCTTTCCCCAGGCCGTCAAGATCGTGATTCCGTCGCTTATCTCGCAGCTGGTCGTCGTGGTGAAAGACACGACCGTGGCCTACGTCGTGAGCTATCCGGATATGCTGCAGAACGCGCGCGTCCTCATCACCAACTACGACGCGCTCGTCTCCACCTACTTCGTGGTCGCAATCATCTACATCCTGATCAACTACGGCGTCAACCAGCTCGCCCTCTATGTGTCGCGCCGCAGTGGCGCCAAGATCGTGACCCAGACCAACATTAAGCCGGTGTAAGGAGTCCGCATGAGCACAGAAACCCTGGATACAAACACGAGCGGTGCGGCTGCGACCCCGGTCATCGAGCTGCGCCATGTGGACAAGCACTACGGCGACCTCCACGTG
>OMXZ01000012.1 GCA_900315165.1 uncultured Actinomycetes bacterium
GAAGTCCACCACCTTCGCCGCAGCGAGCAGATCCTTATTGAAATAACCGAGGTTGGTCGTGGTGATGACGGTCTGGATGCCGCCGCCCACAAACCCCACAACCGCGTCGCGGCGGGCCTCGTCGAGCTCGCTCATCACATCGTCAAGCAAAAGAAGGGGCTGGTCGCCGAGCACGTCGCTCGCTACCTTAACTTCGGCCATCTTCCAGGCGAGGACGACCGAGCGCTGCTGCCCTTGGCTGCCGTACGTGCGCGCCTCGCGGCCCCGGACGAAGAAGGCGAGGTCGTCGCGGTGGGGGCCTACACAAGTCTGCTGCCGGCGGAGGTCCTCCTCCCTGCTTACTGCGATGGCGGCGGCCAGGCGGTCGACCAAGACGTCGCGCTCGACGCCCACGACCTCGCCCAGGCCGCTCCGATACTCGGCCCCGAGCTTCTCGCCATCTGCGATCTCGGCGTAGATGGGTCCCATCCTGTCCGCGAGGCGGACAAAGAGCTTCGTGCGTGCCGCGAGCAGGGCCGCGCCGCCGACGGCGAGGGACGCATCCCAGGCGTCGAGCAGGGACAGGTCGGGATAGGGATCCTTGAGCAGGCGGTTGCGTTGCTCCACCGTGCGCTGGTAGGCAGCCAGCAGGTTGCCGTAGCTTGCCGAGGCCTGCCGGCCGAAGGCGTCAATCTCGTCGCGCCGCTGGCTGGCACCCTGTTTCACGATAGCCAGGTCGTCGGGATTGAAGAGGACGGACATGAGGGTGCGGGGCATGTCGACGGCGCGGCAGGACTTGCCGTTGTGCGAGAAGGCCCTTTTGCGGGGCGTGATATCGCAGGCCTGGTCGATGTCGCGCCCGTCTCCCCCGAGCTTGGCCGAGATGCGGGCACGCTCGGCTCCCTCGCGGATGAGCTGCTGAGGCTTGGGTCGGCGAAACGACGCGCCTGCTGTCAGCAGCTGCAACGCCTCGATCGAGTTGGTCTTGCCCACGGCATTGGGTCCCACAAGGATCGTCACGCCGTCGGAAAAATCGATGTCCCTGTCCTCGAAATTGCGCCAGTCACGCATCCCGAGGGTCTGTACGCGAAGCCCCATATGCCCCCGCTACAGGCGCACCGGCATCAGCAGGTAGAGGTAGTTGATCTCTCCGAAGGATTTGAAGATGCCCGGCCTCATGGACCCCTCGAGTTCGAGCGTGAGCACCTCTGCGTCGGTCGCGGCCCCCACGCAGTCGGAGACATAGCGGTGGTTGAGTGCGATGGTCACGTCGTTGCCCTCAGCATCCACGTTGATCGTCTCGGACGACTCGCCCTGATCGGGCGCCGAGGCGGCCAGGGTCATGACACCCGCCGCGGCGTCAACCTCGAACCTGACAGAGGGGTTGGCGGTCGCGATAACTGACACGCGCTTGAGCGCGCCGGCGAAGGCGGCCGTCGGGATCTTGACCGTGGTCGAGCAGGAGCCGGTCAGGAGCTGCTTATAATTGGGGAAATTCCCCTCGATGCGGCGGGAGATGAAGGTCGTGTTGCCGAAGACGAAGACGACCTGATTGTCGGTCGTGCCGATCAGGACCTTGTCCGTCATGGACGGCAGCCCGAGCACCTCGTGGAAGGTGGAGCCGGGCACGATGGCACAGAAGGGCTCCTCCACACCAGCCGTGTCCACATGGGTGTCGCAGACGGCCAGGCGGTACGAGTCGGTCGCGACGAGACGGATCGTGTTGTTCTCGACCGTGAGCTGCACGCCGTGTAGGATCGGCCGCGCCGTGTCCTTGGAGGTCACGCGGTAGACCTTGTTGACCATGCGCGAGAGGGTCTCGGAAGGCAGCTCCACCGATCGATCAAGAGCGAAATCGGGAAACTCGGGGAAGTCGGCGGGTTCCAGCGAGGTCAGGCGGAACGTGGACTTGTCGCAGGTAATCTGCACGCCGTGCAGCTGGGACTCGAAGGTCACGGCGGCGTCGGGCAGGGTCTTGACGATGCTGGTCAAAATCTTGCCTGAGACGACGGCCTCGCCCGGCTCCTCGACGTTGGCGGCGGTCTTGTGACGGATGGAGATGGTCAGGTCCGTCGTTTGGAACTCGAGCACGCCGTCGGCGGCCTTCATATAGATGCCCGAGAGGGTCGGGATGGTCGTTGCCGTGGCCATACCCTTCGAGACGACGGACAGGGCGACATCGAGCGCGGACTGGCTGACGGAGAATCTCATGTGGCTTCCTCTCTATTGGTGCTTATATATAAGTAAAAGACCCGTAGTAATAGTAGGCGGTGTCGAAATGTTAAAAAGACGGACAAATCGCAGGTAACACGCTTGTTCTGCGCTGACGTGGCCGCAGCATGATTTCGTGGCTTTCCACATCCTGCCAGTGGTCCTGCCGTTTGTCTTCACTCATCACCAACCTTTCGACACCTTATCGCGTCGGTTTTCTTAAATCCTATCGGACGGGGCGGACACCGTCAGTCGGCGTCGTTGAGGTCGCCCACGATGTGCTCGAGCTTATCGTAGAAGGTCCTGCTCGCCGCCTTGCGCTCCTCAACCCAGGCGATGGAGTGTTTGACCGTCGCGTGGGAACGGTTGCCGAACCTCTTGCCGATGTCGGCGAGGGTCTCGTCGGTCTTGTCGCGCGACAGCCAGATGGCCACGTGACGCGGCTCCATCAGCTCCTTGTTGCGCTTGGAACCGATTAGGTCGTCGTGGCTCACGTCGTAGTATTTCTCCACCGCCCGCTGGATCTGCTCGACCGTGATGATGTGCTGGCCGGTCGGCCATTTCTGCTGGGCGACGCGGATGATGTCCTCGCGCGAGAGGTGCCCGCCGCGGCGCTCGCGCTGGGTGGCCGTCATGAGGCAGGACTGGACGTAGCTCTTGATCAGGCGGATGGAGTTGCCCGCGCGGTGGGCCATCAGCTGCCGCAGCTCTTCCGGGATGGTGCCGTCCATACCTTGGATGTGCTCGTCGATTGCGTCAGCCTTCATGTTCTCGTAGAAGGAGTTGATGAGGTTGAGTTTGAGTTCGTAGTCCGGCACCTGGATTGAGACGGTCAGGCCCGAGTCCATGCGGCTCGTGTCGCGCTCGTCGAACTTGCTGTCGGCGCTCATCCCCAGCTGGCTGGGGCTGCGGTCGGCGGCGAGCACGATCTGTTTGCCGTGGCTGATGAGCTCGTTGAAGGTGTTGAAGAAGAAGCTGATGGTACCGCCGGCCTGGCGCATATTCTGGATGTCGTCGATGATCAGTACGTCCACGTCCTGATAGCTGCGGGTGAGCAGGGCGCCTTCGGAGTTCTTCATGGCGTTGACGTAGTCCTCGACAAACTGTGAACCCGACCGGTAGATGCAGAAGCGCTCGGGGTCGTTGGCGGCGATGTAGTTCTGGATCGCGCGCAAGAGGTGGGTCTTGCCTAGACCTGAGTGGCCGTAGATGAACAGCGGGTTGTAGTTCTTGTTGACGCCGTTGGCGACCTGCTTGGCAGCCTCGAGGGCGTACATGTTCTCCTCGCCGCGCACGAAGCGGTCGAAGGTGAGCTTGGAGTCCGACTCGGGGATGTCCTCGGCCAGGAAGTTGGTCTCGTGGGTCACGGGTTCCGGTCTGAGCGGCGAGGCGGCGGCAACGGGCTGCGGCGCCTGGGCCGGAGCGGGTTCCGCTGGCTGCAGCTGGGAAAGTTCCTCAGGTGAGACGACCGTCGCCGTCGTGGGCGCAGGCACGGGGGCGCCGGTGCGGGAGAGTTCGACGCGGAGTTTGAGCGGCTGGAAGGCGGCCTCCCGCAGACACTGTTCTATGACCTCTCCCTCTTGTTCGATCTTGCGGCGCGCGAAGGAGAGGTTGGTCGCTATGGTGAGGGACTCGTCGTCGAGGCCGACGGGGGTGCAGCTCCTGAGCATGGCAAGGACAGCGGGGGCGAGTCCCCGCTCCTCGAGCAGGACCAACACGTCCTCCCAGAGGTATTCGGCGTCGGTTTGTGTGTCAGTTCCCATGTGAAAATCCCAGATCGCGATCGTAAAATGTTGAAAAGTAGTCTCAGTATAGAGGTAGACGACCCCTATGGGGAGGGTTTTCAACAAATTCGGTAAGTGGCGGACGTCAGACTAGGGCCTTCGCGGCGGCGGTCAGGTAGTACTTCTGACCGTCCTTGTAGATGAGCCCCGCCTCGGTCAGTTTCTTGAGGGCGCGCGACCAGGTGGAGTTGCTCTCGCCGTAGGCCGAGACGAGTTCCTTGGGACCAACCGATTCATGGGAACCGAGGTAGGCGACGACCTTCTGGCCGCGGTCGTCGAGTCGCACCGTTGGCGCGACGTCGGGTGTTGTGGGAGTCGGCATGGCAGCGGACGGCGCGGGGCTGACTCTCCCCTCCCCCAGCGAGATCGTAACGACCGTGCCGCGGGACATGTTGTCCTCGATTAGGAGCGATCCTCCCTTGTCGATCAGGTATTGCTGGGCTAGCGGCAGGCCGCTGCCGGTGCCGCGGATGTAGCGCTTCATTTCCATGGTCGCCGAGGTCGTGCCGAATTCGAGTGCCCGATCCTTCTCCTTGATGCCCGGCCCCTGGTCGGAAAAGCGGATGGTGTTGCCGCCTGGGAGTATCGAGATGGCGGGCTCGATGAAATAGGCATGGACGAAATTCTCGACGATCTCGCGGATTACGGTGAAGGGGATCTGGCCACCATGCTCGTGGGAGAGTTTGGTGACCTCCTGGGTGATCTCTTCCAGATAGGAGCGGACGTCCTTGGGGTCGACGATCACGACGCGCGGCGCGACGGCTGCGTCGTCGTAGACGGCGATCCGTGCGGCGAACTGCGGCTCCCCGAGTTCCGGCGGTTCCTGCCCGGGGGCGGCTGGCGAGGAGGAGCGGTCCTCCAACCCGTCGTTATCCACAAACGGGTAAAACGCGTGTGACATGTCCGCTCCCTGCAACTTTCAACAGCATTTCATCCTTGGTTGAAAACTTTCATGCATGAAAGAAAATGCAAGAAAGATTTCTACAACCGTGAAAAACATGTCGATAACTCGACAAATAAGCATTTCACGGGATGAAAATCATAACATCTTGTGATGATTGTTTGGTACATTTTGCCATCTTTCTTGCACCAGCGCGCCGGCCTTGGTGGAGAAATGAGGTGCGACCTCGCGAAACGTTTGACATACCCAAAGGTAGACCCTACAATTTGAAAGCTCATTTGCCAGTCAGGCGGGCCGAGAGGCCCTCGAGAGGATAGAGAATCATGAAGCGTACGTATCAGCCCAACAAGCTTAAGCGCGCCAAGACCCATGGCTTCCGCGCCCGCATGGCCACCAAGGGCGGCCGCAAGGTCCTGTCCCGTCGTCGCGCCAAGGGTCGCAAGCAGCTCACTGTCTAACGCACGATGCAGACCATCAAGTCCAGGCGGGAGTTCGGGCAGGTCTTTTCTCACGGCGCGCGCTATGGCAAGCGCCTCGTGCGTATCACAGTGATGAAGGACGAGGAAGGCGACCCTGGTAAGGTCGCCTTCGTTGCGCCTAAGAAGCTTGGCAATGCGGTGCACCGCAACCGCTGTAAGCGCGTGCTCCGTGAGGCAGCCCGTCAGGTGGGCCTGCCGAGGGACGGGTCCAGGGTCCTGCTTTTCGCCACGCGCTCCACCGCCGCGGCGCATCCCTCGGACGTCGCCTCTGAGCTTGAGATATTGCTTACCCGCGCAGGTGTTTGAGGAAGTCGGGCATATGAAGAGGGTCTTGCTCGCGATAATCGGGTTCTATAGGAAGTATCTCTCTCCCCTGCTGCCGGATTCCTGTATCTACTCCCCCACCTGCTCTGAGTACGCGATGGTCGCAATCGAGCGATATGGCGCCGCGAAGGGGTCATGGCTCGCATTCAAACGTATCATGCGCTGCCATCCCTTTCACGCAGGTGGCTATGACCCCGTACCTTAGAAAGGCTCGGTAACATGTGGGATTGGTTCATTAACTTCCTCTATGCGATTCTCGAGGGTATCGCCGGTTGGTGCGGCGACTGGGGCGTCGCGGTCATCATCCTGACCATCATCATCCGTATCATCATCATGCCGCTGATGACCAAGTCGACGGCCTCGTCGGCCAAAATGCAGGCCTTGCAGCCGATGATGAAGGAAATTCAGCAGAAGTACGCCGACGACCCCGAGCGCCAGGCCAAGGAGATGCAGAAGTTTTACGCGGAGAACAAGTTCAATCCACTGGGCGGTTGTCTGCCCATGATCGTGCAGATGCCGATCTTTTTCGGACTTTTCTCTGTCGCGAAGATGGTCCCCGAGGGTCAGGGTTTCCTCAACATCGTTCCGGAGCTCTCTGAGTCGGTATCGACGGCCATCGCGACGACGGGCGTTACCAATGCGTTTATTTACATCGTGTTGGTTGTCGCCTTCGGCGTTCTCACGCTTATTCCTATGGTCATGAACGCCAAGAACATGCCTGAGGATCAGCGTCGTTCTTCGCTCTATATGGGTATTGCGATGGCGGTCATGATGGTCTGGGTCGGTTGGAAGTTGCCGGCCGCCGTCATTCTGTATTACGATGCCTCCGCTATCTGGCAGGTCGTCCAGCAGAAGGTCGTCACCCAGCGCGTGACGGACAAGGTCAAGGCTGAGACCGAAGAAAAGCTCGCCGCCCAGGGTGTCGATACCAAGATTGAGGTCGTTCGCCGTGAGAAGAAGGCACGTCCCCACAAAAAGCATTAAGAAACAGATGTTCTGATATAAGGAGGACCCGGTGGAGGAAGAGATGGTTTCCGAGGAAGCCACAGAGACTGTGTCTGCGGCTGCTGATGAGTACGCGAGCATACGCGCCCATTATGAGGCGAATGAGGCCCTGAGTGATGAGGAACTCGACAAAATTGCGGACCTTGCCGTGAACTATGTCCGTTCCATCCTCGGGTATTTTGGCGAGGAGCACGTGAGCATCGACGAGTATGACGGCGATGAGGGTGAGCTGATTCTCGATGTGAATGGTGGTGACCTCGCAGTGCTAATCGGGCGTCATGGGCGTACCCTCGAGGCGCTGCAGACCATCGTATCCTCCTATATGAGCAATAAGCTCCAGTTCCACTATCCGGTCGTTGTGGATATCGAGGGCTATAAGTCCCGTCGCCGTGCCAAGCTTCACTCCTTGGCAGCCGGTGCTGCCGCTCGTGCAAAGCGTCAGCACAGCAAGGCATCTCTTCCTGCCATGAGCGCCTACGAGCGCCGTATCATCCATATGGCGCTGCTTGACGATCCCGATGTCAGCACACACTCCGAGGGTGAGGAACCGGAGCGTCATGTAGTTGTCACTTATGTAAAGCAATAGACTTCTTTAAAGCAAATATAGATAGTAGAGCGGTCAGTCATAGACTGGCCGCTTTTCTTTTAGCTATTATGTGACAAGAAAACTCGTGACACGAAGTCTTGACACAAAGGAGCACTGATGCAGGCTGATACTAAAGCTCAGAGAATAGCCTTGTGTGAAGTACTGAGTACCTATGGCATCAACATCTCTAATGAACTGGCAGGACTTTTACTTCGTCATCTTGAACTTGTGATTGAGAAGAATAAAGTTCTCAACCTTACACGGATCACTTCTATTGACGAGGGTATCGATAAACACATTATTGACTCACTCCTACTGGTAAAGTGTTTTGAGGAATGTTCTGATAAAGCATTTCTTGATATTGGAACAGGAGCTGGTTTTCCTGGTATACCAATAAGTATTGCGTCTGGTATGTCAGGCACGCTCATAGACTCTGTTGGGAAGAAAGTTTCTGCTGTTAATGATTTTCTCACTGAACTAGATATTCATAATGTCCTGGCAATCAAAATTCGTGCAGAGGAATTGGCTCAAGAGAAGTCAAGCGTATATGACTATGTTGTTGCTAGGGCAGTCGCAGAAACTTCAGTGTTGCTTGAATATGCCAGCCCCCTACTAAAGACCGATGGATTAGCTGTTATTGCAAAGGCTGTTCCTACAACAGATGAGCTAGAACATGCAACTATAACTGCCAAGATATGTGGAATGGATTATGTTTCACGTGAAACATTCGAACTCCCACACTTGATGGGAACAAGAACAGTATTGGTCTATCGAAAGATATCTGAGCCAAATATTAAACTTCCACGCACTGTAGGCATGGCAAAACATCATCCCTTATACGAATGAAGCATGTTTCACATGAAACAATTTCACTCCAATAGAAATAAACTCTTGCGAGCTATATAGAGCAGATGGCACAATAACAGTGTTCCACGTGAAACAGTAAGAACGTTTCCTAACGTGACGACAAACACAGCTTAAATGATGAAAAAAGAAGGAGGAAGCGTGCCTTATAAAGAGGTAAAACGAGCATTTCCTAATAGAGATGCGAAAGTAATCGCCATAATCAATCAAAAAGGTGGTGTCGGGAAATCGACAACTGCGGTGAATCTCTCTGCCTCGCTTGGTGAGCAGGGCAAAAAGGTTCTCCTTGTAGACCTAGACCCCCAGGGAAATACAACAAGTGGCTATGGCATCGAAAAAGAGGAACTCGAAAACGATGTCTATAATGCATTGCTTGAGGACTATCCGATTGAAGACCTCGTTCTTGATACTGTAGAAAAGAATGTATTTGTCATTCCTTCCACGATTCAGCTTGCCGGTGCGGAAATAGAGCTTGTTTCTGCTATGGCACGCGAAAGTGTTTTGAAAACGGCGCTTGATCGCATTAAAAATGACTTTGATTATGTATTTATCGATTGCCCGCCATCGCTCGGACTTCTGACAATCAACGCACTCGTAGCGGCAGATTCGCTTTTAATCCCCATCCAATGCGAATACTATGCCCTTGAGGGTGTCACAAAGTTGCTTGAATCGATGAAGATGGTCAAAAACCGCCTGAATCCAGACCTTTATGTATTCGGTGTCGTGATGACCATGTATGATTCCCGCACCGCGCTTTCCAAACAAGTTGTAGATGAGGTCAATAAGTACTTCGGTAAGACCGTCTTCAAGACGATTATTCCGAGAAACGTGAAGCTTTCTGAGGCACCAAGTCACGGTTTACCGGTGATTATGTATGCGCGTGTGAGCAAAGGTTCTCTTGCCTATTCAAATCTCGCTCGAGAGGTGGTACGCCGTGGCTAGAAAAAGCGGACTTGGTCGTGGTCTCGAATCATTAATGGGTGAGGCAAACGCAGAAGTTGGTGGTGAGACACAACCGACGACAACGCTTCCGATTGACGATATCAAGCCGAATAAGGGACAGCCACGAAAGAATTTCGATGAGGATGCTCTTGCGGAACTTGCTGATTCGATTCAACAAAATGGCATCCTTCAACCCATTCTTGTACGAAAGAAGGGGACCAAGTACGAAATTATTGCTGGTGAGCGACGTTATCAAGCAGCGAAGAGAGCCGGCCTCAAGGAAGTTCCCGTTGTCATACGCGAAGTAAGCGACGAGAATGTCTTCAAACTTGCGCTCATAGAAAACCTTCAGCGTTCTGACCTCAACCCTATAGAGGAAGCGCAGGGCTATAAGCGGCTCATTCAAGAAGGCAATCTTACCCAAGAAGAACTTGGTAAAGTTCTTTCCAAATCACGCTCTGCGATAGCAAACACACTGCGCCTCCTCGATCTCCCGAAGGAGGTACAAGAAATGATGGCGGAAGGGTCGATCTCCGCCGGCCATGCGCGTGCCATCCTGGCTGTACCCTCTGAGGATGGTCGTATCAAGCTTGCCGAAAAAGTTGTGAAGGATAACCTAACGGTACGGCAGACAGAAAACCTTGCTCCACTCTTTTCTGGCATGGACGAAGAACGACCGAAGCGTGAGCCGACACCACAGTCATTCAAGAGAGCTGCCAGACAGCTCCGTTTGGCGCTCGATACCAATGTCAAAGTCAAACGGGTGAGGAACAAGAACAAAATCGAGATTGAGTTTGCTGACGAGAACGAACTCGCTCGTCTAGTGACGCAACTCGGTAAGGCATCCTTGGGGGCAAACGATGAAGAGGATTAGAGCAAGTCTTATTCTACTGGCAACGGCAGTCGGAGGAGGATGTCTGGCCTATCAACTTCTCCTGACAGATGAGGCGAAAGAGAGCCTTTCTAAAGGCGTGGAAAGCATCGCAAAAGGGTATGCCACTATGAAGGAGGCCATGGAGGATCGTTACGGCGTTGTGATGGAAAGCGACGATCCTCTTCCCAATGTGATCGCGACCAAGCGCGAATGGGAAGCACTCGGATATTGAAACGAATAATAAGAACAAATGTACGTTTACTAAATAAGAAGGTCGCCGGTCACTGGATGACTGGCGACCTTTGCATTAAAGGGGCTGGTTAAAGGCTCAAAAGATTAGCGCCCTAACACATTCTGGCGGAGTTGGCCGCAGGCTGCGTCAATATCCGCCCCACGTGAATTACGTATGGTAGCCTCCACACCCACCTGGTTGAGAGCACGGACGAACTCGCCGGCGCGCGCATCCGACGCGGGCTTGAAGGGGGAGTTCTTCACGTCATTGAGTTTGATGATGTTGACGTGGGCCAGGTTGTCACGGCAGAAGTCGCAGAGGGCGCCGAGCTCGTCGTCGCTGTCGTTCACGCCCTTGATCAAGGCGTACTCGTAGGTCGGGCGCCGCCCGGTCTTGTCCACATACTCGCCCATGACCTCGTAGAGGTGGATGAGGGAGTACTTCTTGACGCCAGGCATGAGGATGTTGCGGGTCCGCTGCACCGCGGAATGCAGGGACACGGCAAGGGTGAATTGCTCCGGCTCACGGGAGAATTTCTTGATCATGGGAATGATGCCGCAGGTAGAGACCGTGATGTGACGCGCGCCGATACCGGCGCCGTCGGGGGAGTTGAGCTTGCGCATGGCGTCGAGGGCGGCGTCGTAGTTCGCGAAAGGCTCGCCCTGGCCCATCAGGACCACGCTGGTGACCCGTGAACCGAAATCGTCGCGCACGTGCATGACCTGCTCGTAAATCTCGCCCGTAGTGAGATTGCGATTGAAACCCGACGCTCCGGTCGCGCAGAAGGCGCAGCCCATGGGGCAGCCCGCCTGGGAGGAGACACAGACGGCGAGCTTGGGCCCTGAGGGCATGCCGACGCACTCAACGGCGACCCCGTCGGGGAAGCGGAGCAGGTACTTGCGGCTGCCGTCCTCGGACACCTGGCGGGCGACCTCGGTAGTCCCACCCAAGGTACAGTGCTCGGCCAGAGTGGCACGTAGCGCCTTTGGTAGGTTGGTCATATCGTCGAAGGACTGGGCATTTTTCTCCCAAACCCACTCCTCGACCTGCTTGGCACGGAACTTGGGCTGGCCGAGTTCCTCCATCAGCGCGAGCAGCTGCCCGCGGGAAAGCGAGTGGAGGTCGACCCGGTCCTCGTCGGCGGTCTCGTTCTTCTCAGGTGCGTCTTGCATGGTTTTGTCCCCCGTCAGCGCCACGGGTCGGCGCGGGTAGTATCCTCTGAAATGTTGTTTTAGCAGTTTAACGCAGAGATTCCCGCGGAGGGTCACACATGGGCAAGACGGACGTACTCTCGAGCAAGGTGGCCGTGCTGGCCGGCGGCTGGTCGGACGAGCGCGAAATTTCGATGGACTCGGGCCGCGCCTGCCAGAAGGCGTTGCTCGAGGCGGGGTTTGCGCAGGTAGACCTCATAGATGTGGCAGATGCCGACTTCATTTCCCGCCTGACCTCGGGTGGCTACGACGTCGCCTATGTCGCCATGCACGGCCACTACGGCGAGGACGGCTGCATCCAGGGTCTGCTCGAGGTTCTGCACATGCCGTACACGTTCTCGGGCGTGCTGGCCTCGGCCGCCGGCACCGAGAAGGAGGTCGCCAAGGCGCTGTACCGTCGAGCCGACATTCCCACGCCGCGCGGCATCGACATCCCCGGTGACAGCGAACTCGCCCCTGCCGATGTCGACCGCATCGTGGCCGACCTGGGCTTGCCCATCTTCGTCAAGCCTGCGGCCAACGGCTCCAGCTACGGCGTCACGCGCGTGACCGAGGCCTCCCAGCTGCCCGACGCTGTGGCCAAGGCCGGCGCCGAGGGCGACCGCGTCCTGATCGAGGAGTGCGTCGAGGGCACCGAGATCTCCGTGCCCGTCATCGGCAACGACGATCCCCGCGCCCTGCCGATCATCGAGATCGTCACCGGCGCCGAGTTCTACGACATCAAGGTCAAGTACGAGGCCCCCGAGCTCCACCATGTGATTCCCGCCCGCCTCGACCCCGAGGTCTACCGCCGCGCCCAGGACGAGGCGGTCGCGGCCCACAAGGTCCTCGGCTGCCTGGGCGCCTCGCGCTCCGACTTCATCGTTCGCGCCGACGGCACGCCCGTGATCCTCGAGACCAACCTGATTCCCGGCATGACCGAGCGCAGCCTGCTGCCCGACTCCGCCCGCCACAACGGCATCGAGTTCCCGCAGCTCACACGCATGTTTGTGGAGTGGGCCTTCGAGGCGTACGAAGCCAAGAACAAGACCAAGTAGCCGTGAAGGACCGCGCCGGGTCGGGGGACCGGGAAGCCTTCCCGGGGCACCTCGCCTAAGCGAGTGCCAATTACCTCTCCTCTCGGCGCATAACTCGCGGCTTTGCCGCTCAGACAGATGCGCCGACCCGAGGAGCGTCAATTGACACTCAGGCTCAGAATGCCCCGGGAAGGCTTCCCGGTCCCCCGACCCGGCGCTACCGTTTCCGATAGATTGAGATTGCTGTGGAAGAGCTTCTTACACACGAGAGTCTTGTCGACGAGCTGCTGATGCCGGGGACGCCGGAGCGCGTGCGGGCACGGTACCTGAGTCTCGAGGAGCGGGCACGGACGGCCGACTTCGGGCCGCTCGAGGAGGATGTCATCGTGCTCGACACCGAGACGACGGGGCTCTCCTTCCGCGACTGCGAGCTCATCCAGATCTCCGCGGCGCGCATTTCGGGACGCGAGGTGATCGACCGCTTCGACACCTTTGTGCATCCCAAGAAGCCCATCCCTCCCGAGATCTCGCAGCTCACGCATATCACAGCACTCGATGTCGCCGACGCCCCGGCTGCTGAGGACGCCGTGGCGGCGCTGGCGGACTTTGTGGCCGGCTGCTCCGTGCTCGCCCACAACGCCACCTTCGACCGAACCTTCGTCCAGAAGGTCCCTGGCGGCCATGAGGTCACCGACACCTGGGTCGACACGCTTGCCCTCTCGCGCGTCGCCCTGCCGCGCCTCACCTCGCACGCCCTCGGCAGGATGGCCCACGCCTTCGGCTGCGACGCCGTCACCCACCGCGCGACCGACGACGTCGACGCTCTCTGCGGCATGTGGCGCATCATCCTGCTCGGTCTGACCGACCTGCCTGCGGGTTTGCTCGGTTACTTGGCCGGCCTGCACGAGGATGTCGACTGGGTCTTCCGCCCGATCATCGGCCACCTCGCGCTCGAGATGGGGGAGCCCGCCGTCCCCTTCAGCCTCAAGGCTGCACGCGCGGAGCTCCTCGGCGAGGTCGGGGGCCGTGCGCATGCCGACGCGGCCGAGAAGGACAACCTGCTGCCCGTGGACCCTGGGGAGATAGAGGCCGCCTTCGCGCCCGGTGGCGTCGTCTCGCGGATGTACCCTGCTTATGAGACCCGTCCCGAGCAGGTTCAGATGGCCACCGAGGTCGCCGCCGCGCTCTCGACCTCGACCCACCGCGCGATCGAGGCGGGTACGGGCGTCGGCAAATCCATCGCTTACCTATTGCCCGAAGTCCTCTTTGCCCAGCGCAATGACCTGACTGTGGGCGTGGCCACCAAGACGAACGCCCTGACCGACCAGCTCGTCTCCCACGAGCTGCCGGCGCTGGCCTCGGCACTGCCGGGCGGCCTGACCTTCACGAGCCTCAAGGGTTATGACCATTATCCCTGCCTCTTGCGGCTCGACCGCGCGGCCGCAGGCGAGCTTCCCGTCGACGCGATGGTCGGCCCCGGGCGCACGGCCCACGGTGTCGGCAACGAGATGATGACCGCGCTGGCCGTGACCTATGCTTTCGCCTGCCAGTCGCCCGACGGCGACCTCGACGCGCTGGGCATCCGCTGGCATTTCGTGCCCCGCGCCATGCTCGCGACCACACCCTCGCAGTGCCTGCGCACGCGCTGCCCCTATTTCCCCAACGAGTGCTTCGTATACGGTGCCCGCCGCCGCGCCGCCGCGGCCGACGTGGTCGTGACAAACCACTCGCTGCTCCTGCGCGACGTGGAGACCGAGGGCCGGATTCTGCCGCCCATCCGCCACTGGGTCGTGGACGAGGCCCATGGCTTCGAGGCCGAGGCCCGCAAACAGTGGGCCCGCGAGGTGTCCGCCGAGGATGCCCGCCTGGGCTTCGAACTGCTTGGATCCACCAAGACGGGCGTGCTCAAGACTCTGCTCGCAGCGACCGGCAAGCTGGAGGATCCCGCGCTCGGGACCCGCCTGCTCACCAAGACGTCCGCCGCGGCGAGTCGCGCCCAGGTCGCGACCGCGGCGCTCTTTGACGATGTCGCCGCCCTTGCGCGTGCCGCCCGCGGCGGCGACTCCTACGAGCGTACGACCATCTGGATTGACCGCGACCTGCGTTCGAGTGATGCCTGGGCGGCCGTCGCGGAGTCGGGCCAGGAGGCCTGGCGCGCGCTTGACGAGGTCGCCAAGGATGCCGGGGATACGGCGAAGGCCCTCGGAGCGAGCGACGCCCGCCTCGGCGCCGACTTGGCCGAGGCCAGCCGATTCCTGATCGACCTGCGTGACAACCTGCGCTTGGTCCTCGCCGGCGACGACGCGAGCTACGTGTATTCCGCCGACCTGCCGGCTCGCAAGCGCGACCGCGGGACCGAGCGTCTGCGCGCCGAGAAGCTCGACGTGGGCGCCGACCTGGCTGCCCGCTGGCTGCCCGAGATGGAGTCCGTGACCTTCACGTCGGCGACGATGGCCGTGGGCAGGAGCTTCGAGCACTTCGACCACGCGGTGGGCCTCGACCTGGTGGGCCAGGCGAACCATCGAGACATCGCGCTGCCTTCCAGCTTCGACTTCGACCGCAATATGGCGGTCTTGGTCGTACGCGACCTGCCCGCCCCCGGCGAGCCAGGTTACCTTGAGGCGCTGGAGGACATGCTCTACGACGTCCATCGCGCGATGGGCGGCTCGGTGCTCACCCTCTTCACCAACCGTCGCGATATGGAGGAGGTCTATGAGGCCCTGCAGCCGCGCCTCGCGGCCGAGGGGCTCGAGCTGCGCTGTCAGGAGCGCGGGTCCTCGCCCCGCCGTCTGCGCGAGAGCTTCATCGCCAATGAGAGCCAATCCCTGCTCGCGCTGCGGTCCTTCTGGGAGGGGTTCGACGCCTCGGGCTCCACGCTGCGCTGCGTCGTGATTCCCAAGCTGCCCTTCGCGAGCCCGCGCGACCCGCTCGTACGAGAGCGCGACCTGCGCGAGGACCGCAGCTGGTGGCGGTACTCCCTGCCCGAGGCAGTACTCACCGTCAAGCAGGCCGCCGGCCGTCTGATCCGCACCGGCACCGACACGGGCGTGCTGGTGCTGGCCGACTCGCGCCTCGTGACCAAGCGCTACGGCCGGCAGTTCGTGGGGTCCATGCCGTCGCGGACGCGCAGCGAGCTCGAGTGCACCAACATCGGTCGCTATATCGAGATGTGGCGCGCTTCCCACGAGTAGGGGATGAGAAGAAGGACGCGCCGCTTCGGGCGTTAGACGCTCAGGCCTTGATCGTGCAGGTCTATCGCGTAGGCGGCTGCCTTGCGGGCGAGTTCGGGGTCGTCGACCTCGACACCGTTGCCGCAGGCGGCGATGTGGCGGGGGAGCCATTGGCCGCCCGGGTACCAAGGGATCTCGCACTCGACGCCGGACCTGTTTTTCGATAGGACGCGCAGGTCGTGCCAGTCGAAGAGGTCGAGCAGCCCGGGATCCGTGAACGTCAGGCGTACCGTGCGGGTGTCGTCTGCCGAGGCCCGCGCCGTGCGCTTCCAGCCCTCGTCGGTCACGGTGAGGCCGTCGATCCGGTCGACGCGGAACCGGCGGTCCGCGCGTCGGTCGAGGTCGTAGGCGTCGAGGTACCACTTGCCGTCCTTATGCCGCAGGCCGAACGGGCCGACGTGCCGCCGGTGCAGGGGGATGGTGCGCAGACGTGTGCCCGGTGCCGCGGCCTCTACGGGTGTGTAGTCGAATTCGACCCTCTTGCCAGCGATGATGGCTTGGGCGAGCGGGGCGAGCGATTTGTAGAGACCCGTTGTCTCGCGCGCTGAGAAGAGCGAGGAGACCTCGCCCGATTCTGTCGTAACGGGCCAGTAGCCGGCGGCGATGCGAGCGCGGAGGTCGTCCGTCCCAGAGAGGCCTATCGCGTCGAAGGCGGCGTCGAGTGCCTGGGCCTCGGTCTGGGTCAGACGGGCGCGTTGGCCGCGGACCGTGTTGGCAAGGGGCGCCATGAGCGTGACGGAGGCATCGTCGTCGCCCAGGGCGAGGGGAAGGGCGGCGGCGCCGGAGCCCATATCGAGCAAAAGGTCGAGCAGGTGTCCGGCGCGTTCGTGCGTGGTGCCCAGGCGTGCCGCGACGGAATCGGGGTCGATGGTGTCGCCGTTTTCGCGTAGGGCCCCAACCAGGGCTATGAGTTCGCGCGCCTCCTCAATCGGGGGACGGCGGTTATTTGCCGGCATGGTCGTTCGCCTCGCTCAGGATCCGTCGCCACTCGTCGACCAGGCGCCGGGGTCCCGTAGGGACGAGGCCGCCGGCGATGGCCCAGCGGGCGGCGGCGCCGCAGTCGTTTGCCTCCACCTTCCAGACCCTGTGGCCGTGCCCATCCGTCCCGACCTCGCCATAGGCGCCCGTCGCAGCGACCGCCTCCTCGGACGCGGTCGCCGGCACGCGGAAGACGGCCTCGAAAGCATCCGTCCCGATCTGGAAGGGCAGTTTGCGGAAGTCCTCGGCAAAGAAGTCCTCGGGTATGCGGTAGGTCACGCCCGTCAGCTCCTTGACCTTGCCGAACCGGTCGTCGCGCCAGGTCCGGGGCTCGCCCGTGGGGGTGCCCGTCTCGTCGACCTCGGGTGCGACGAAGTAGGTATGGTCGCGCAGGTTGAAGGAGCCCCAGACGGCGATCGTGCGCTCCGAGGCGACGCCTTTGGCGTTCGTATAGGCGGTCTTGACGGGGCGGCGTGCGTCGAAGGCACGCAGGAGGGCCAGGACCTGCCTGCTCTGCGCGCCGGCCTTGGGTGTGGCCATATGCGGGAAGCCCTCGTAGCCGTCGTCGATCTTGGCCAGGGCGATGCGCAGGTCGCCGCGATAGGGGAAGGAGGGGTCCTCTGCGAGCTGCAGGCAGGCGATGTCGAGTGCGGCGAGCTCGTCGGCGCCGATGTCGGGCGGGTCGGCAAAGGAGGCACGGTCAGCCGCCCAGCCCCCGTCCGCCTCATACACGTTCATCCCGCAGAGCACGAGGCGTTCGCGGTCGCGGCGGAACTGCCGCGCAAACGAGTCTTCCGAAAGCCCGGGGTAGTACTCCGTCCGGATCTCGGCGGCTCCGAGGGGGGCCCTGGCGTTCGAGAAGGCGATGAAGAGCGAGGTCAGCCGCCGTGCGAGCTCGTCGTCGGGGGAGTCGACCCTCTCTGCCTCGTAAAAACCGTCCATCATCGTCCCTCCCTTCGTTGCTTCGACGGTAGCACGTTTGCCAAGCCGTCCGACCGACGCGTGAAAGCTCGCAATATGTTTCGTATGAGAGAAAAAGTGGATAAAAAAGCCGTTCACAGCAGGTTTTGCGGCGCTCTTTCGCGCGTCTGCGCACCATAAGACGTATACTCGAACAATCGAAGCACAAAAACGAGCCCTTCGAAGGATGTATAGCATGTCCACAACGCGCGACTACCTTGAGTTCCTGAACCAGAAGATAGACATTGCGCCCGTCAACAGCGAGGAAGAGTATCAGGCTGCGGGCCTGGTCGAGGGGCTCATGCAGAGCCACGGCCTCGAGACTCGGCTGCAGGATTTCGAGGCCTCCGCCTCGGGCCGTCTGCCCTACAGGATCTGCGGCATGGTGCTCTTTGTGGGCGTCCTTTTCGCCGGCATCCTCGGTACCGCGCTTTCCGTCGCGGGCATACTCCTGGTGATCGTCTCTGCCGTGCTGCTCGGCCTCTGCTACCTGGGCATGGCCGACCCCCTCGCGGGCCTCGGCCCCAAGGTGCACAGTCAGAATGTGATAGGTGTACATCGGGGTACCGGCCCCGCCGTCGTGAAGGGCGAGCGTCCCATCGTGATCGTCGCTCATTACGACACCCCGCGCGAGAGCCTGCTGTACGACACCCGCTTCGAGCCCTTCCAGGCTCGCCTGCGCAAGCTGACCCCCCAGCTCGTCTGTGTGGCGGCGCTGCTCGGACTCTTTCAGGGCCTCGGCTTTTTGGGCGCCGGCGTCCGTCACTTCCTCTGGGTGATCGCCATCGTGGCGGCACTCCCGCTCCTTTTGGAGGGCATCGCCGCCGTGCAGCAGCGTTTCGCCCCCTGCACCGAGGGCTCCAACGACAACAAGTCCGGCGTCGCGGCCATGCTCGGCGTGATGAGCATGGTGCACCCGGGTGACGACGACGCGACCGGTTTCGACAAATACCGCGTCGAGCGCGACCGCGAGGCGGCCGAGAAGAAGGCCGCCGCCGAGGCAGAGGCCGCCGCTGCCGCGGATGCTTCCGAGCCCGAGGAGGGCGAGATGGCGGCCGCGGAGCCTGCCGCCGACGCCGCGGAACCCGAGGGCACCGACACGGTACTGACCCTCGTTCCCGACGAGTCCGAGGCTGTCGAGCCGACGGAGGATGTGACCGCCGAGGATGCGCCGGCTGCGGAGGCCGCGCCGATTGCCGCCGAGCCCGTCGTTGCTCCCGCTCCGACGCCCGTCGAGCGCGAGCGCGTGGAGGTCGAGCGCGTGGAGGGCGTCCGCCATGGCAAGGAGACCTTGGAGGGTCTGGGGATCCTGCCCGATACCTGCGAGATCGTCTACGTCGAGCCCGCCCGCCAAGTCGTGCGTTATACCGAGCTGCCCGAGCCCGCCTACCCCGACGAGGAGGAGGGGTACGACACCTGGACGCCCGAGCCCTACGCCGAGGAGGCGGAGGGGGCCGGCTCCGCCGTGGCCGAGGTCGCTTCCCGCATCGGCCGCGGCGCGGCAGACCTCTTCAGGCGTGCCAAGGACTCCATCTCGGCAAAGGTCAAGGAGAGCCGCAAGCGCAAGGCCGAGGAGGCCTCCGCACCGGGCGACACACCCGCGGAGCCGTCCGGCGACGCGCCCGAAGCCGTCGCCGCGATGCCCTTCGCTGAGGAATACGACGACGAGTTCGCCTCGCAGCCGACCAATGTCGCCGAGCCGATTGCGGACAAGCTGCCCGTCATCGACGAGGACAGCACCATCCCCATGGAGCGGCAGGGGGCCCTGGTCGACGGTCAGGCCATCGACACCGAGTTCGCGGCGAGCAAGGATGCCTCAGGGCTCGAGGTCCTGGCAACCGACGAGACGGTGATCACCGCCACTGGCGGCGACGTGAAGCCGAATCCGACCGCACCCGAGGATCCCGACTGGGGCAAGAGCTCCTTCAGGCCCGAGATGAGCAGCGTCGCCCGCCGCGCCGTCCTCTTCGACCTGCCCGACCCGTCCGAGTCAGACGAGATCGACCCGCTCGACGACCGGCTCGGTGATACGGCGCATACCGTACGCTCCTCCGAGGTCGCCGCTGCCGACCTGGCCGCCCGCCGTCGGGCCGAGCGTGCCAGCCTGCCCGACCCGCTAACGGACGACACCGCCCCGTCCGCGCCCGCCGCCGTCCCCGACGAGGCGGCCGGCGTCCCCGAGCCGATGCCGCTCGAGACCATCCATGCCGAGGACGTCGCCCCCCAGCAGCGCAAGGGCTTCTTCCGTCGCGATAGGAAGGGCGATAGGAAGGGCGGCTGGAAGGGCGGTGCCACCCAGCGCGCCGACCTGCGCATCGTGGACGGCGATGACGTCCGCGTTCAGGAGGACCTGCGCGAGAGCGTGCTTGGCATGGGCGACGACGAGCTGGTCGCGCACGACATCTGGTTCGTCGCGCTCGGCGGCTCCTACGCCGACCACGCCGGCATGAAGGCCTTCCTCGACGAGAACCGCCGCAACATCCGGGGCTGCTTCCTTATCAACCTCTCCTGCGTCGGAGCCGGCGCCCTCACGATGCTCACGAGCGAGGGCCTCGTCGGCACGCGCAAGACCGATCGCCGCCTCGGCCGCCTGGTCACTAAGGTCGCCGACGACCTCCACATCGACCTGGGGCGGCGTCCGCACGACTGGGAGTCGACGGACGCCACGCCCGCGATGCAGCAGCGTGTGCGCTCGGCCACGATCTGCGGCCTGACGCCCAACGACAGCTTCGCGCTGTCGCAGGTGCCAGGCGACGAGCCGGATGCCGTCGACCCCGCTCAAGCCGCCAAGGTGGCCGAGCTGGTCGCGGAGATCATCCGTCGGTCGTAGTCGTCCGCGCCACGATCCGATCTCAGGAGCGCCGGGGTGTCGAGAGATGCCCCGGCGCTCTCTATGTGGTGGTAGACCAGGAAGCTCTTCCTGCCACCGAAGACCCCGAGGGCCCAGCCGACCGCCTGCGGGGGCCGGGCGGAGAGATAGGTCTCATAACTGCTCCAACGGTAGGGGACGCCGCGCGAGATGCCGCAGTTGTACGGTTTGAGATGGATGTTGCGGACCGCCTCGCGAAGCTGTCCCTCGGTCGTGACCGGCTCGGTCGGGAAGCGCCTCTGGAAAAGAGCCCCCTTTCTGCCCGTACGCCTGGTGTAATAGCCGACGTAGATGGTCGTGACCTCGTCGAGGGCCTCCCGTATCCTGCTATTTTCGGCGCACAGGAGGAGGTGGACGCTGTCGTCGAGCAGGCACCAGGCCGCCAGCCCGATGCCGTGGTCGACGAAATAGCGTTTGACGAGACCGACGAAGACGCTGCGGTCGCAGTTGTCGGTGAAGAGCGGCTTCCTGCCTGCAGAGCGAAGAATGACGTGGTAGACGCGGGCCGTCCCGCGCGTTTGAGTGCTCATGGGAAACCTCCTTGCTCGGAAAAGACCTGTTAGTGTTTGCGGACATGGCGCGGTGCGCTGCCGCCCCTGCAGAGCCTGATGGCGATGAAGGTCGCCAGCGCGCCCGACACGGCGAGGCTGCTGAAGGGCAGGACGAGATCGGAAGTCTGGGGAAGGGCGGCCGGGGGCGGGGCGGGAAGGCTGCCCACCGCAACGGTTTGCGCCGCATCTTTCAGGTCGGCATGCTTGGCGACCACGTCTCCGTTCAGCGAGAGTTCCTCGAAGGCGACAAGATAGGTGTCGTTGAGGTCGAGACCGGCCGTGTCGAGCTCGAAGGTCACGTTTGCGGTGCCATCGGCTTTCTCGGGGGTGAGGGTCGCCTCTGCGGTGGCCACGACGCCCTCGTCGCTTCCGTCGGGCGAGACCTTGTGGAGCGTTCCGCAAAGACGGTACTCGACGTCGGGCACGAGGTTGGCGTATTCGACCGAGTCGGTCAGAGTGAGGTGCGTCGTGGCTTCCACCTTGTGGTTGCCTTCCTTGCCCGTGAGCTCGGTATGGATCTCCGGGAGCTGGATGGTCTGCGAGGTGGCGTTCAGGTCCTCGTGGCGCGCGACGACCGGGCCGCCCTTGCGAGAGACCTCCTCGTAGATCACGACGTCGTTACCGGCATTGTCTGTCAGATAGGAGGTGATGGGCACGTCGACGTCGCCCGACACGGCGCCCTCACCGTCCGGTGCGGCCGGGGTCGTGAACGTGACGGTGGCCGTGTTGCCGACCGTTCCCGCATCGATGTTTCCGAGAGGCGTCTCGCCGAGCCGGTGCAGGGTGGCCGTGGCTGTGTAGGAGGTCTCAGGCTGCAGGTTCTCGTAATGGATGGTATCGGTCACGGTGGTGTCGTTGCCGGCCAGGGCGACGCGCTCGCCCGATTTCCCCGCAGCTTTGGTCTGGATGACCGGCACATAGACGGTCTGATCGACGTCGTCGGGATTCTCATGGGTGACAAGCTCGTGACCCTTTTCAAGCAGCGTTTCATAGGCGACGACGCGGCCGCCGGCATAGTCCGTCAGGTCGACGGCAGGGAAGGCGAGCTTGAGCGAGCCGTCAGCCTTCTTGGCCGTGAACTCGGTCTCGGCGGTCGCGAGTTCCATCGGCTCGTCGTTGCCTGCGACGAATCCCATCAGTCGGCCGCGCACGGTGTAGGTGTTGCCGGGCGTGAGATTCTCGTAATGGATGGTGTCGGTCACGACCTGGTCCTCCGCAGCCGGGGCCTCATGAGAGCCGTCGGCGGTCGCGGTGGTGTGGATGGAGACGGCGTCGTCGTCGAAGGTACCGAGGTCGAGGTCCACCCCGTCGCGGCTGATCGATACCGTGGTCGAGACGAGGTCATGGCCGGCGCTCGCCGAGGTCGCAAGTTCCTCTATCGTGTAGCCTCCGCCGTCTTTGATGCGGTCATAAGGCAGTGCGCCGAGCGTGTCGTCAGGCTGGGTCGCGGCACCCGAGGACGTCTGGCCGAACCAGATACCCGCCTCGGGGTCGAGCTTTGTCTCATCCACGGTATAGCCGTCATCGGTCTTGACCAGGGCCGCGTCGTTGGCATTTGTGCGATAGGTGTGGGCGTTCCAGCGGGCGGCGGTGTCGAGCATGCCGTTGTCGTCGGCGACCATCACGTGCGCCTCGCCGGTGGTCTTGCTCGTCACGAGGAAGGCGACGCCGGCCATGGAGGCGCCGGTCCCGTCGTCGTCGTGCTTGGAGAGCTTGATGTCGCCGCGGACGACCTGCTCGGGGTCCTCCGGCGCGACATAGGTATCGACGAACGCGCCCGTGCCCTGCGGCGTGACCTGCACCACGTGGACCGGGGGCGTGCCGAGCAGATAGCCGCGCGGGGCTTTGGTTTCCTGGATGGCTACGGTGCCGAGCGGGCAGACGGCCTCGCCCGCATCGTCCAGGTAGCGGGGGTCGCCCGAGATTGTGGAGATGTCGGCGACACCGTCGGCTCCGGTCACGACGGTCCAGGTGCGCGTGGCCTGGCCGGGGAGGTTGTCGGCGGAGTAATAGCCGTCAAAGTAGCGGACGGTGTACTGGGCGCCCGCAAGGGAGGCCGAACCGAGCGGGTTTTCGGCACCTGACTCGCGGTCGACCTTGCGTAACAGGACATTCAGCTTATTTACCTGCGGTATTTCGGATACTTCGACCTTGGTGGACTTGGTGGCGACGACGGTCGTCGCATGGGCCTGCATATCGACCGCGTAACCGGCGGAGGCCGAAAGCTCGCGGACCCAGTAGTTGCCCGCGGGCAGGATGATCTCGCCGGAGTCACCCGAGGCGCCGCAGGTCAGCTCGCCGACCTTCGAGGTACAGGCGGCGTCTGAATAGACTCCGTAGGTCGCCTTTTCGAGCGTGTAGGTGCCCAGGCCGTCCGAGATGCCTGGCGCTGCATTGGCCTTGTGCAGGGACAGCGTGCCGCGCACGGGAACGCACATGGCCATGGGCTGGGTGGCGTCGTCCGCCTTGTAGAGGAGGGAGCAGTCCGTCCAGATTCCCTTGCCGGCAGCCTTGGCGGCTGCATACGCCTTCTCGCCAGAAGCGGCCGCCGTCTCGGAAACGGGAGGATTGCTGGTGTGGGCGGATCGCGGCGTGCCCTGGGCAATCCAGATGGCGACCTGGGCGGCCATGTAGGCCTCGTCGCCCGTTGCTCCGAAGAACTCGCCCTTGTAGCCCGGCCCGCCCGGTCCGTAATAAAGCAGGTAGTCGAGCTCGGCCGACCCGTGCTTCCAAGGCGTGAGCGTGCGGTCCGCATGGGGGTAGGGGAGCAGCTCGTTTGCGCAGTAGATGTACTGGTCGGTCGTGGACTTGAAGAGATAGTCGAAGTGATTGGCCTGATAGGTCTTCTCGACCCTCACGCCGATCGTGTCGGGGGCCGCCTGTGCCGTGAGGGCACCCAACGGTCCCAGGACGAGCGCGCACAGCGCGACCAGAGCCGCGGCGAGGCCCGAGAGTGCCATGGCGCGGCGGCTGCGCCCGGCGTGCCCGACGCCCTGCGCGCCCGCGCTCGCGTCCCCGCCGCGAAGCTGCGTGCGGGGCGGTCGCGGCCTGGTGCCCGCCCGGGACCTCCTATCGTCTTGCGTATGCGTCGAGTCCGTCTTGCGGGCTCCCAACCTTTGCAACATAGCTCCTCCTTCGCATCGCGGCGTCTGTCCGACGGGCTCGCGAAAGCCCGCGGTGCGAGAACAATAACGGGGAGGACTTGCAGCAAACTTGCAGCTAACTGGCACGCAGCTGCCTGCAATCTTGCCGTTTCAGCTGGCGCCAGCTTGCCTGCGCGGGTCGCGCGCCCGCGTGAAACGCCGAAGTGGCCGCACGGAAATTCTCGTGTAGAAAACACCGCGAGGCGCTACAATAGAATCTCCACAAACGCGGGCATCGCCAAGTGGTAAGGCAACGGCTTCCCAAGCCGTCATCCGCGGGTTCGAATCCCGTTGCCCGCTCCAGACAGATATTCGGGCCCTTCGGGGCCCGTTCCTTTCGGGACGTTTGCCGCCGGCATATACCGTGCTCAGCGAGGGGGAGAGATGGAAGACCCGATACCGATGACCGACGAGGAGTGCGACCGCGCCATGGCGGCGCTCTCGCGGCAGATTGATGGCTACGCCAACCTCATCGTCCGCGTGGGTGCCGCGGTCAAGCCGGGCCAGGAGCTCGTCGTCCAGGCCCCGGTCGAGCGGGCCGATTTTGCCCGTCGCGTCGTGCGTGCCGCCTATGCCGTCGGCGCCGCCCATGTGACGATGATTTGGGCCGACGACGAGATTGCCCGCATGGATTATGAGAATGTGGACCTCTCCTGGTTCGAGAAGACGCCGAGCTGGAAGGTCGAGCAGCTCAACTCCCTCGCCGAGGCGGGCGCCTCGTTCCTCTTCCTGGAGGGCACGGATCCGAATGCCCTTCGCGGCATCGACCCCGCCAAGCCCGCGGCTGCCCGCCGCGCGCGCAACACGGAGTGCAAGTCCTTCCGCGACGGCATGGATTTCGGCCGCAACGTCTGGTGCATCGCAGGCGTGCCGGTCAAGGCCTGGGCCCGTCAGGTCTTCCCCGACCTCTCGCCCCGTGAGGCCGTCTATCGCCTCTGGGTCGCGATCCTCGCGGTCGCCCGCGCCGACGGCGACGACCCCCAGGGCGCCTGGGAGACCCACAACGCTGCCTTCGAGAAGAACAAGCGCCTGCTCAACGAGGCGAAATACGACCACCTGCACTACCGCTCGTCCAACGGCACCGACTTCACGATCGGTCTCAACCCGCGCGGCATCTGGGAGGGCGGTGCCGGCCGTACCGTGGACGGGACGGTCTACTTCCCCAACATGCCCACGGAGGAGGTCTTCACCTCGCCGGACCGCCTGCGCGCCGACGGCATCGTGCACTCCGCCCTGCCGCTCGTCCATAGCGGCCAGGTCGTGCGCGACTTCTGGTTCCGCTTCGAAGGCGGGCGCGTGGTCGACTTCGGCGCGGCGGAGGGCCGCGAGGTACTCGAACATATCCTCGCGACCGACGAGAACGCCTGCCGTCTGGGCGAATGTGCCCTGATCAGCAAGAACACGCCCATCCGCCAGAGCGGGCTGCTCTTCTACGACACGCTTTACGACGAGAACGCCAGCTGCCACCTGGCCCTGGGCACGGGTTTCCCCGACTGCCTCGAGGGAGGCTACGATCTCGACAAAGACCAGCTCATGGCCGCGGGCGTCAACCAGAGCGCGACGCACGTGGACTTCATGATCGGCGCCGACGACCTCGACATCACGGGCATCAGGCCCGATGGGACCGAGGAGCAGGTCTTCGTGGGCGGCCAGTGGTTCTGGGAGGACTAGGCACGCCCGCGTGGCAGGCCTTGCGCGCGGGTCATCGTTCCCTATGGCCCGACCTACAGCGCGAGACTGTTGTGCACACAAAAATATTTTGTAGATAAATCCGTAAAAGGATGATATTTAGTTGTTAACGGGGAAAAATCCAAACCTCGGCCCCTTCGGCGCGCCGTAGTCCTATTATGCATACCCGTTGTAAGCGTATGCAGATGGAGGTATGAATGCGCGCATACGAACGCCTCATCAAGTATGTGACCTACCCGACGGGCTCCGACCCCGCCGCGACCGAGACCCCGAGCAATCCTGAGGAGTGGAACCTGGCCCGCGACCTCGCGTCCGAGATGGGTGAGCTGGGCATGTCCGATGTCCTGGTCGACGACCACTGCTACGTCTTCGGCACCATCCCCGGCACCATCGACGGATACGCCGGTCCGACCCTGGCCCTGATCTCGCACATCGACGTCTCGTCCGCGGCACCCTATACCGATATCAAGCCCCAGATTATCCATTACGAGGGCGGCGACCTGGTGCAGGATGCAACTACGGGCGCGCGCGTCCCTCTGGCCGACTATCCCTTCCTGGCCAACTACGTGGGCTGCGACATCATGACCTCGGACGGCACGACCCTGCTCGGCGCCGACGACAAGGCCGGCGTGGCCGAGATCATGACCCTGGCTGAGCGGCTCGCGGCCGACCCCTCCATCAAGCATGGTCCCATCCGCGTGTGCTTCACGCCGGACGAGGAGATCGGCCTCTCGAGCGAGTTCCTCGACATCGATACCCTTGCCGCCGACGTGGCCTACACCGTGGACGGCGACGCCTTCGGCGAGGTGTCCTACGAGACCTTCAACGCTATGACCGCCATCGTCACGATCAACGGCTTCAATATCCACCCCGGCAGCGCCAAGAACATGATGAAGAACGCCTGCCGCATCGCCTGCGAGTTCGACGGGATGGTCCCGGACAGCGAGACCCCCGAGCACACCGAGGGCTACGAGGGCTTTTACCACCTCTGCGAGATGGCCGGTGACGTCGAGCACATGCGCCTCGAGTACATCCTGCGCGACCACGACCTCGATATCGTCCGCAGCCGTGGCGCCTGGATGCGGCGCATCGCGGACTTCCTCAACGCCAAGTACGGCGCGGGCACCGTGGAGGTCGAGCTGACCGAGGAGTACAAGAACATGCGCGAGGTGCTCGAGCGGCACCCGCGCCTGGCCGAGATCCCGACCGAGATCCTGCGCGACATGGGCGTTGAGGCCGACAAGAGCCCCATCCGCGGCGGTACCGACGGTGCCACGCTCTCCTTCCGCGGCCTGCCCTGCCCCAACCTGGGCACGGGCGGCCACAACTTCCACGGTCGCAAGGAGTTCGTCTGCATCCAGTCGATGGACAAGACCGTCGAGCTTTTGACCCGCCTGGTCCAGGCGATCGCGAAGGAGCCCAAGACGCTCTAGCCACGCGCCAGGCGCCCGAGGACATTCAAGGGGCGTAATCAGCAGTGCCGTACGGCATTTTCGCAGGTTACGCCCCTTCTTTTTGTCGTTTTATTGTTTCCGGAAGGTTACGTCAGAAAGGAAGAGAGCATGTCAGAAGAAGCGATGGGGGCCGAGGAGGCCGAGCGTCCGCAGGGGAAGAAGAAGCACCACCTCTCCTCCCCCTCGTCCTATACCGTCCTTTTCATCGTCCTGGTGCTCGCGGCGGTGATGACCTACCTGATCCCTGCTGGCGGCTATTCCAAGCTGCTCTACAACGCGGACTCGGACGTCTTCGAGATCACGAGCCCCGAGGGCGAGGTGACCGAGGAGCCCGCCACCCAGGAGACCCTGGACAAGTACGGCATCAAGGCCGACCTCGACAAGTTCCTCGACGGCACGATCTACAAGCCCATGGCCGTGAGCGGCACCTATGAGTCGCTGCCCCAAAACGGCCAGGGCATCCAGGAGTTCCTCCTGTCCGTCCCGCAGGGCATCGCCGACTCCATTGACATCATCACGTTCATCTTCATGATCGGCGGCGTGATCGGCGTCATGAACAGCCTGGGAGTCTTCAACGCGGCCATGGCGGCGCTCGCGCGCGTCTCCCACGGCCACGAGGAGATTATGATCGCCGTGGTCTGCTTCCTGATCGCGATGGGCGGCACCACCTTCGGCATGGCCGAGGAGACCATCGCCTTCTACCCCGTCATGATTCCGGTCTTCATCAACGCGGGCTTCGACGCCATGGTCGCTATCGCGGCCATCTGGTGCGGTAGCTCGATCGGCTGCATGTTCTCGACCGTGAACCCCTTCTCCGTGGTCATCGCGTCCAACGCCGCCGGCGTCAACTTCAAAGAGGGTCTCAACTTCCGCATGATCGGCTTGGCCATCGGCCTCGTGATCACCATCGCCTACATCGTCCGCTACGCCCGCGCCGTCCGCAAGGACCCGACCAAGTCCGTCATCTACGCGGACAAGGAGCGTCTGGAGGCCAAGTTCGGCGTCAAGCAGGAAGAGAATGCAGGCAAGCTCAGCCTGCGCTTCAAGCTGATTCTGGTCGTCTTTTTCGCGATGTTCGTGATCATGATCATGGGCGTCAGCCAGTGGGACTGGTGGTTTGACGAGATGTCCGTCGAGTTCATGTGCGGCGGCATCCTGATCGGCATCCTCGGCGGCATGAACGAGGCCGAGATCTGCGAGAAGTTCGTGGGCGGCGCGGCCGACCTCGTGTCCGTCGCGCTGGTCTGCGGCCTGGCGCGTGCGGTCAACATCCTGCTGGAGAACGGCCTCGTGTCCGACACCCTGCTCGAGGTCATGTCCGGTTGGGTCGCGGGCATGAACCCGGTGCTCTTCATCTGCCTGATGGAGATCATCTTCATCATCCTGGGCTTCTTCATCAATTCCAGCTCCGGCCTGGCCATGCTCTCGATCCCCATCATGGCGCCGCTGGCCGACGCCGTGGGCATCTCCCGCGCCGCGGTCATCTCGTCCTACCTCTACGGCCTGGGCCTGATCGGCCTGATCACGCCCACGGGCCTCATCCTCGCATCGCTCGAGGTGGCGGGCGTGAAATTCGACCGCTGGATGAAGTGGTGCTGGCCGTTGCTGATCATCTGGACGGTGCTCGGCATGCTGATGCTCGTGGCGGAGATTTATCTGTAGGCCCCGCGGCGGGGCGGAGACCTATGCCCCCCGCCTCGCGCCGTGACGTGCTAGAATCAGCTCGCACGGCGGCATCCGCCGAGCGTCTGGGCCCTTAGCTCAGCTGGCAGAGCAGGGGACTTTTAATCCCAAGGTCAAGGGTTCGAGACCCTTAGGGCCCACCAGTAAGAAACAGCAGGTAGATGGCATCGTCCGTCTACCTGCTTTTTGTCATCAGCCTTACCGCTCTGGACGAGCATGTCATCTCGTTACTTAGCTCAGCCAGTAGATTTACTAGGCCAAAATTTATTAAAATGGCGTAGTAAATGCCAAGGGGGGGGAGAGATATGCACCGCTTCGACTATCGCTTCCTGAGCGAATCCGTACCAGCCGAGCTGGCTTCGGTGACAAATTTGATATATGACCTCCGTGCCCGGAACGACATTCGCCTGAATGGCGACCCCTACATGCGCGAGTCCCTCCGTCAGGTCGCGATAGTCGAATCAGTACGTGGCAGTAACGCGATCGAGGGTATCGTCACCAGCCGAGCAAGGCTCAAGGAACTTATCGTCGGCGACGCCCCGCCGCTCGAGCATGGCGAACGAGAGCTCATCGGCTATAGGGACGCACTCCAAGAGATGTACGACCCGAGCTTCTCTGCCGAGCTCTCCGAGGACTACATACGCCATCTCCACGCTCTCCTCTTCCAGGCGAGCTCGGAGCGGGCGGGAAAATACAAGGTCGCAAACAACTGGATTCAGGAAAGAGGTCCGGACGGTCGCATCTCCGTCCGGTTTGTGCCCGTCGATGCAAAGGATGTCCCCGACGCGATGGAACAGATCGTTATGGCTTATCGCGAGGGGATGCAGAAGTCCGCGATCGACCGTATGGCCCTGATAGCCTGCTTCACCGTCGACTTCCTGTGCATCCATCCTTTCATGGATGGCAACGGCCGCGTTTCACGCCTGCTGACCTCGATGCTGCTTATGCAAGCGGGGTTCGATATTGGCCGGTTCGTCTCTATAGAGGGCATGATCGACAGATACAAGGCGGGATACTACGAAGCGCTCGCAGCCTCATCGATCGGCTGGCACGAAAACGAGAGCGACTACACACCCTTCATGGTGTATCTGCTGCAGATCCTCTACGCATGCTATCGCGAGCTGGACAAGCGCTATGCGGAACGAAGCGCGGCGCATGTTCCGAAAGGAAAGCGTGTCGAGGCGGTGCTGATGGGTTCCTATGTCCCGGTCTCCAAAGCCGACCTCTGCGAGCAGCTGCCTGAGGTGAGCGTTCGTACCGTCGAGCGTGTGCTGGGCAAGCTCGTGAAAGAGGGGAAGATCGAAAAGATTGGCACCTACCGGGACGCACGGTACCGTAGGGTCTGACCGCGAGGGCTTTGTGTGCCCGAGATGGGGCTAATGTTTCCTGACGTTTTCCTTACGCGATTTTTGTTGCACGGGATTGCATAGCGGGGTTAAAGTACCCTCCAACAAAGGCGTGAGCGGTCGTAAACGTCGCGCGAGCGGTTCCGAGTCGATCGTGGGGCCGCGGCATTACAGCGGCGAATCGACCACGGCACGGCGAAGCCGCTCCACAAAAGCGAGCGACCAGACAGATGGCTGAAAGGAGGCCCGACATGCAGCACACCAGCACCTTTGCTCAGGCACAGGGCCTTCGACGCCAGAATCGACGTATCAACCGGCGACGCCGCGCGCATCTTGAGTCTTAGGCAAAAGGCCTGCTAAATACCAAAAAAGACAAACAAGACGTGCCCGGCGGAAGCCGGGTTTCTTTTTTATGCAAACACCCACATAAAGGAGCACACCATGACCGACATCCACTTCGAGACCAGCAACCCCACCATCCCCCAGACCGGCGAGAAGCAGAAGGTCGTCCTGGCCTACTCGGGAGGCCTGGACACTTCCGTCATGTGCAAGTGGCTGCAGGTCGAGAAGGGCCTGGACGTCGTCGCCATCTGCGGCAACGTGGGCCAGAACGTCGCCAACCTCGAGTGGGTCAAGCAGAAGGCCCTGGCCATGGGCGCCATCGCCTCGGAGGCCGTGGACATGCGCGCCGAGTACGCCGAGGACATCCTGCCCAAGGCCATCGCCGCTAACGCCCTTTACGAGAACGAGTACCCGCTGCTCTCGGCCCTGAGCCGCCCGCTGATCTCCAAGTACATCGTGGACATCGCCCACAAGTACGGCGCGACCTACGTGGCCCACGGCTGCACCGGCAAGGGCAACGACCAGGTGCGTTTCGAGACCTCCATCCACGCGCTGGACCCCGACCTCAAGGTCATTGCCCCCGTCCGCGGCTGGGACCTGCTTACCCGCGAGGACGAGATGGTCTGGGCCGCGGACCACTCCGTGCCCGTGCCGACCACGGCGGCCAAGCCCTATTCGATCGACGATAACCTCTGGGGCCGCGCGATCGAGTGCGGCGTGCTCGAGGACCCCTGGGCCGAGCCGCCCGCGGACATCTGGACGATGACCACGGACCCGACCGAGGCGCCCGACGTGCCCGAAGAGGTCACCATCGCCTTCGAGCAGGGCAAACCCGTAGCCCTGAACGGCCAGCGTATGGCCCTGGTCGACATGATTCCTGAGCTCAACACAATCTGCGGCCGCAACGGCTACGGCCGCATCGACATGGTCGAGAACCGCGTCGTGGGCATCAAGAGCCACGAGTGCTACGAGGCACCCGCCGCGCTCGCGATCATCCACGCCCACCAGGCGCTCGAGACCCTGTGCCTCGACCACGACACCCTCCACTTCAAGCACCAGATCGACCAGAAGTGGGCCGAGACCATCTACGACGGCCTCTGGTTCTCCCAGCTCCGCGCGGCGCTCGACGGCTTCTGCGCGAGCACCCAGACCTTTGTGACCGGCGAAGTCAAGTTCAAGCTCTACAAAGGTTCGATGACCGTGACCGGCCGCCGCTCCAGCTACGCGCTCTATGACTTCAACCTCGCAACCTACGGCGACGGTGACACCTTCGACCGCACGGCCAGCGCCGGCTTCATCGAGCTCCACAGTCTGCCTTCCCGCACCTGGTCCAAGGTCCAGGGTCCTGCGTCCGTCTTCGCGGCGCAGAAGGCCTCGGCCCAGATCGCCGCGAGCCAGCTCGACCACCTCAATTTGGTGGAGAATAAGAAGGAAAACCACGGCGAGAGCGAGATGAGCGCCACGGCCTAAGGGCGGGCGCACCGCGAGGCGAGCGATCGGGGAGCAGACTATGGCATTGTGGTCCGGGCGGTTCGAGCAGAGCGTCGACGAGTTCACGCAGCGGTTCGGCGCATCCCTGCCCATCGACAAATACATGTACCGCCAGGACATCCGCGGCAGCATCGCCCACGCCAAGATGCTGGGCAAACAGGGCGTGCTCTCGCGTTCGGACGTGGAGCATATCGAGGTGGGCCTGCTCGAGATCCAAAACCAGATCGACCAGGGCCACTTCAAGTTCGACGTGAACGACGAGGACATCCACATGTCCGTCGAGCGCGAGCTGACCGAGGACATCGGCGCCGCGGGCCAGCGCCTCCACACGGGCCGCTCCCGCAACGACCAGGTGGCCACGGACACGCGCCTGTGGGCGAAAGACCTGCTCGACGGCCTGATGGCCGAGAACTACTCCCTGCGCAAGGTGATCCTGCGCTCGGCCCACAAGAACTTCGGCGTGGTCATGCCCGGCTATACCCACATGCAGCATGCCCAGCCCGTGCTCTTCTCGCACCACCTGCTCGCGTATTTCTGGATGTTTACGCGCGACTTCAAGCGCCTACACGACGCCTATGTGGCGGCCGACGCCTGCCCCCTGGGTGCGGCGGCACTGGCGGGCACCACCTATCCGCTCGACCGCCAGTACACCTCCGACCTGCTGGGCTTCGACCACCCCATCCCCAACTCGATGGACGCCGTGAGCGACCGCGACTACCTGCTCGACCTGCTCTACGCCTGCTCCGTGAGCATGATGCACCTCTCGCGCCTGTGCGAGGAGATCGTCACCTGGTCGACCACGGAGTTCGGCTTCATCACGCTTTCGGACTCCTATTCCACGGGCAGCTCGATCATGCCGCAAAAGAAGAACCCCGACTTCGCCGAACTCACCCGCGGCAAGACGGGCCGCGTCTACGGCGACCTCTTCGCCCTCATGACCACGATGAAGTCCCTGCCGCTGGCCTACAACAAGGACCTGCAGGAATGCAAGGAGGGCCCGCTCGACGCGGTCAAGACCCTGCGCGACTGCATGATCTGTATGGAGGGCATGATCGACACCTGGACCGTCCACTCCCACGCCATGATGGCCGAGGCGGGACTGGGCTTCACGGCGGCGACCGACGTGGCCGACTACCTGGCCAAACGCGGCGTGCCCTTCCGCAAGGCCCACGAGATCGTGGGCGAGCTCGTGCTCTACTGCGAGAAGCATAAGGTGGGCCTCGAGGACCTCACGCTGGAGGAATTCCGCAAGTTCTCGCCCCTCTTCGGCCGCGATGTGGTGGGCACGCTCGACCCCGAGAAGATCGCGGAGGCCCGCAACACCTACGGCGGCACCGGCCACCACGCCGTGCGCCTGCAGATGCACGAGGCCAGCAAGGCGCTCAAGCGCGACCGCGCCACCGTCAAGCGCATGCGCGCCAAGAGCAAGGGCACCGACACCGCCGCGCAGGGCGAGGAGTAAGCTGCGACGCAGTTTGGCGCGAACGGTTGCGATTTGGCGCGAACGGTCGGCGCTTTCGCCGCGGCCCCGGGTGGCGCGCACTTATCTTTTTACCTGTGAAGAAATGCAGGCAAGAAGAAAGGCACCACCATGAGCGACCAGCCGAAGCACCTTTGCACCAAGAAACGCACCCATCGCGTCGCCCCCTTCGTGATCGTGAGCGGACTGTCCGCCGCCGTCATGCTGGGCGCCCCGCATGCGGCGCTGGCTGAGGAAACCTCCTCGACCTCCACCTCCGAGCCCACCCCGATCGTGCAGGTCGTGGAGACGCAGGACACCAAGCCTGAGGATGCCGTGGACGAGGTCCTGACGCAGACCACCTCGGATGCCGCCTCCCAACTCATCACCACGGATGCCGCCCCCGCCACCGTGGCCCTCGCCGAGGCCGAGGATGCTGCCGCGACCGAGGACTACAACACCTCCTTCTACAACGGCTCCGAGTATTACGCCCATTCCGCCTACCACAAGGGCGACGAGCTGGACACCACCGAAGAGAACGGCGTGGAGGTCCACAAGAAGCAGGAGGCCATCGAGGTCGACGACGGTGTCGAGACCGAGCTCTATGCGACCGACGCCTCCGGCGACCGCACCAACTACGCCTCGGCCAACACCGAGACCGAGGGCGGCAGGTCGATCGTGGACCTCGATTACTATCAGGCCGACAGCCTCGAGCTCGTCTTCAACGTCACTAACACGTCCGACGAGACCCGTTCCGTCAACCAGACCATCCTGATGCCGTCCGTCTATCGCTCCGCCTACCACATCAAGCCCGACGTGGTCGTGGATACCGATCGCCAGGCCACGCTCTTTTCCAGCACTGGCGCCGACCTGAGCTCCACCATCAAGACCAACGACAAGCTCGACCGCTTCCAGATCGTGACCAAGCTGCTGGCCGGCGAGAGCCTGACCCTGCGCGTGCCCCTGCTCCTGGCCAATGCGGACGCCCTCGCGTCGGACACCAACCTCGACACCGACTACGCCTCGTTCAACCAGTGGTCCTGGACCAGCTCCAAGGGGATCCGCATCTACAGCCTGAGTCTGCGTTTTGCCCGCCAGCTGCGCTATGCGGAGACCGAGACGCCCGTGGCCGACTACGGCCAGCAGTACATCGGTGTGACCCGCCCCGACTACACGGGCTCCGACGAGCGCACCAATCCTGCCGACCAGGCCACCGCAAAGGTCCCGGCGGAGATCCAGGCCGTCATGCCGACCGCCAAGGTTTCCGATTTCATGTTCGACAACTTCAAGGGCGCATACTACGGCGAGCAGCTCGGCACCACGTCCTTCTTCGTCCCCGCCACGCAGGACCCGCGTGTCTACCCCGGCGCCCAGGTGATCGTCATGACCCAGTCCGCCAAGGACGCCCTGCGTGACCTGGGCTGGTCGGTCCAGGGTTGGAACGCATCCCAGCAGTACGACGGCAATAAGCGCACGGAGGACGGCCTTTTCACGTATTACGCATACGGCCTGAGCAACAAGTTCTATGGCTTCCCCTTCGAGGTCCGTCAGGTCATCTCTGGCGCGGCCGAGGTCACGATCAAAGCGGGCGAGGCCTGGACGCCGGCCCTGTCCGACCTGGTGGTCCGCGACCACAACGGCGCCGAAGTGGCGCTCGACGACGCTCGCGTCATGATTGAGGGCGCTGACCTGGGCGGCACGCTGCAGGACGGCATCGCCACGACCGCCGGCGACTACACCGTGCGCGTCTACTACCGCAACCAGCCGGGCGACGCCTACGAGGCCTCGTTTACCACGCTGGTCCACGTCCTGCCCGTCGTGGCCCCCGAGCCGGATGAGCCCGAGCCCACGCCTGAGCCGACCCCCGAGCCCACGCCCGAGCCCACGCCGGAGCCGACCCCCGAGCCCACGCCTGAGCCGACTCCCGAGCCTGAGCCGACGCCCGCCGTCGTCACCCCTGACGCTCCCGTGACGCCTGCGGCTCCCGCAGTGACGCCCGCCGTGGTCGTGGCCCCCGCCGTGACCCCGCTGGCCGCTCCCGCCGCCACGCCCGCCGCTCCCGCCGCTGCCGCCACCACGGTCGTGGCCCCCGCCGCCACGCCCCTGGCCGGACCGGCCGACGCCGCCCCCGTCCAGGAGACCGTCACCGATAACGAGACCCCGCTCGCTGCGAGCCCTGCCCAGACCGCCGCGGTGCGTTGGCTGCTCGTCCTCGGCGCGCTGATCACGTCCCTGTACGGCGCCTTTGTCCTGGCCGTCCGCAACCACGATGCCAAGAAGCTCCATGAGGTGTTCGACCGCGTCTCCGGCAACGAGCGCTAAGGAAAGAAGGGGAGACCTGATATGAAAAAGAACAACATGGCCATTCTTGCCGCCCTGTTTGTCGCATCGATCGTCTACACCTACCTGTGGCTGGTCGGCGGCTACCACCTGACCGACTACATCGTGGTCGACGCCGGTCCGCTCATCCTCTGGTGGATCGCCCTGGTGGTCGTGAGCGTGCTTTTCGTCGTGTCCGACCGTCGTCACCTGATCGAGTCCCGCACGGTCTACATCGGTGGCGGCAAGCTCTACAACCCGACCAAGGGCCTGGTCGACGCGACCCCCGCGCCCCTTTCCAACCAGGTGGCGCGCACCATCGCGGACATCAAGCACAGCTCCCGTGGCAAGGCCTTCCCCGAGGCCGACGCCTTTACGCCCGAGCTGATCGTGCGCACGACCGACTATAGGCAGGCCGCCGGCGAGCCGGCCGTCTGGAAGGGCGAGGTCGTGGAGGCCTCGCGGGGCGGCCGCGGCAATCGTTGGACCTTCGCGAACGCCCAGGAGCTCGACACCCTCCTGCAGGCCTGCTGAGGCATCGCCACATCGTGTCCGCCCCTCGCGCTAGAATCAGATGCGTGCCGGCGCAAGCGTGCCGCGCACACGACCGCCTGCGCATCGGAAGGACCGATATGATCGACCGCTACACCCGTCCCGAAATCGGCAACATCTTCGAACTCGAGAATAAATACGCCATTTGGCAGGAGATCGAGGTCCTGGCCTGCGAGGCCCAGGCCGAGCTGGGCAAGATCGGCATCACGCGCGAGGAGGCCGCCTACATCCGCGCCCACGCCCATTTCGAGAAGGCCGAGGTCGACGAGATCGAGGCCGTCACCAACCACGACGTGATCGCTTTCCTCACCAACATGGGCTCCTATATCGATAAGGACGTGCCCGAGGGCGACCCCAAGCCCAGCCGCTGGGTCCACTTCGGCATGACCTCCTCGGACCTGGGCGACACCGCGCTCTGCTACCAGCTGACGCAGGCGACCGACGTGATCATCGAGGACGTCCAGCGCCTGGGCGAGATTTGCAAACGTCGCGCCTTCGAGGAAAAAGAGACCCTCTGCGTGGGCCGCACCCACGGCATCCATGCCGAGCCCATGACCTTCGGCATGAAGTTCGGCTCCTGGGCCTGGGAGCTCTACCGCGATCTCGAGCGCCTACGCGACGCCCGCAAGAACGTGGCCTTCGGCGCGATTTCCGGCGCGGTGGGCACCTATTCCTCCATCGACCCCTTCGTCGAGCAGTACGTCTGCGAGCACCTGGGCCTTGTGGCCGACCCCCTCTCCACCCAGGTCGTCTCCCGCGACCACCACGCCTACCTGGCCGGTGTCCTGGCCACCACGGCGGCCACCTGCGAACGCATCGCCACGGAGGTCCGTAACCTGCAAAAGACCGATACGCTCGAGGCCGAGGAGCCCTTCCGCAAGGGCCAGAAGGGCAGCTCCGCCATGCCGCACAAGCGCAACCCCATCACGGTCGAGAAGGTTTGCGGCCTCTCCCGCGTGGTCAAGGCCAACGCGCAGGTCGCCTTCGACAACGTCGCCCTCTGGCACGAGCGCGACATTTCCCACAGCTCGGCCGAGCGCGTCGCCCAGGCCGACAGCTTCATCGCCCTCGACCACATGCTCCAGTGCCTGATCCGTATCATCGACGGCCTGATCCTCTATCCTGAGCAGATGAAGGCCAACCTCAACAAGACCCGCGGCTTGATCTACTCCAGCAAGGTTCTGCTCGCCCTGGTCGAGACCGGTATCACGCGCGAGGACGCCTATGCCATCGTCCAGCGCAACGCCATGGACACCTGGCACGATGTCCAGCAGGTCCGTCAGGGGCCCACCTTCCGCGAGCGCCTCGAGGCCGACCCGGACTGCACCCTCTCGGCAGCCGAGCTCGATGCGATTTTCGACCCGCAGGCCTTCCTGGTCCGCAAGGACGTGGTCTTCGACCGCCTGCAGGACCTGAGTTTCGAATAGGGACGGACGGGGGAGTATGCCGCAGGAGGGCATGACAAGACACGCGCTCACCCGCCGCGGGCTCTTCCGCGCGTCGGCAGCGACGGGCCTTGCCGCGGCCGTGGTCGGCGTGGCCGCGGGTTGCTCTCACGGCTCCGACGAGGTCACCTCGGAACCCGTGGTCGTCGACACCAGCAAGGCTACCTACGTGATCGACCCCAATACCAACGAGTCCAACTTCAGCTCGGTCGACCTGTGGTGGGGCGACCCCGTGGCCACCTACGACATCGCGGCGGGCACGGTCCTGCGTCCGGGCGAGGGCGATTGGATCGCGGCGACCTCCGTCGGCACCACGACCTCGCCCGTCGTGAAGGGCGCGGCCTTCTCGGTCTCGGCCGGCACCCTGGTCGACGTGATTACCCAGACCGTCACCACGGGCAACCCCAATATCGCGATCTACGACGTGCGATGCTCGGACGAGGCCTATGCCTGGGTCGAGATGAACCTTCTTGATAAATCTTGGAAGCTCTACGCCGCCCCCTTCTCGGGAGGTGCGATCACAGGCACCTCCTCCACCCTCTGGAAGGCCAACAAGAATTGGGACCCGCCCCGCTTCGTCGTCACGGGCAAAAGGGTGATCTGGCAGGTCATGCCCTCAACTTCGGGCACCAAGACCACCGAGCACTCCTTCTGCTACCTCTGGAAGCTGGGCGGCTCGGAGGCTACCGCGGTCGTCGAGTCGCCCGGCCGCTTTGCGACGTCGCCCGAGCTCTCGGGCGACACCGTCACCCTCTGCCCTCGCGTCCGCGCCGACCAGGGCGTTTTCTACGGCATCACCGCCTATTCGATCGCCAGCGACCTCGAAGAGGTCGTGGACCAGCTGGTCCTGCCCCAGACCGTCGTGCCCATGCGCGCGGTGCGGATAGGGGACAAGTTCGCCTTCTCCATCGAGGCGAGCTACTCGTCGGGCGGCCTGCTCGGCACGATGGGCACCTATATCGGCACGAGCGAGGGCAAGTTCGTGGTGCTCTCGCGCGAGCCGTATGCCGAGGTCGCGGGCGCGGACGATGTTTATATCATCAAGAGCAAGTCGTCCTACTTTGTGGTTGACACAAAAAACGAGCAGTACGCGGTCCTGGCCCCGGTCAACCGGTCGGTCGACTATGGCGATTTTCCCGCGCGCGACGGCGAGTGCGACACCTTCGTGACGTTCGGCACGGTCAAGAGCCCCGATACCGGCTATCCCGTGGGCGTGCAGGTTCGTGAGTACGCCGTCTCGGTTGGCACAGGCGAGGAGTCTTCGGACGATGAGGATTCATCCGACGGCTCCGATTCGGCTACCGATACGGCGGGCTCGTCCAATGCATCTGGCACCGACGGCGCCGACACCGATTCCGCCAACACCGCTGAATAGCAAATCGGCGCAAGCTTCAGAGGATTCTCGAGAATCTGACTGTTTTTGCATGATTCGTCCTTTCGCGGATGGACCTAAACACGTAAAAACAGGCAGGTTTTCGTGAATCACAATAATTTGCCTGTTTTTGCATGATTCGCTGCGTGCCCAGCAAACCCAATCGTTCATTTAAGGGTCAGTATTGGGGATTCCCCAATAACCAGCTTGTTTTTGAAAATGGGCCCCAGCCCCAGGAAAGTGTCCACAGAAGTGGTGTAAGAGCCCGCCGCCCTGGCCCCGCCGGCAGGCCGCCGGCGCCGCGGCAACTGATGCCGCCCGCTGACACCGGCTCCGAGGCATGACCCAGCGCCCGAGAAGCCTCCCCATCTGCCCCCGCGGGGCCGCGAACGGTGCTACACTAAAGCAAATATGTTGGTTCTGTGCGCACCTTGTGGAGAAAGGGGAGCACTGCATGGCTGGTGAAGAGAAACGCATCCTCCTCGTGGAGGACGAGAAGACCATCCGCGACGCCGTCGCGGCCTACCTCGAGCGCGAGGGTTACGCCGTCCGCGGCGTGGGCGACGGCCAGTCCGCGCTGGAAGAGTTCGAGAAGCACTCCTTCGACCTGATTATCCTGGACCTTATGCTCCCCAAGCTGTCGGGCGAGCGCGTCTGCCGCACCATCCGCGAGACCTCCAACGTGCCCATCATCATGCTCACGGCAAAGGGCGAGGTCGAGGACCGCATTATCGGTCTGGAGCTCGGCGCCGACGATTACCTGATCAAACCCTTCAGCCCGCGCGAGCTTGTGGCCCGCGTCCGCGCCCTGCTGCGCCGCGCCCACACCGAGTCCGAGCCGGCGCTCGAGGTGCTCGACTTCGGCGACCTCGTGATCGACATCACGGGCCACAAGGTCCTGGTGGAGGGCAAGGAGGTCGATCTGACCGCCTCCGAGTTCAAGCTGCTCACGACCCTGGCCCGCTACCCCGGCCGCGTCTACACCCGCATGGAGCTGGTCGAGAAGGTCCTCGGCTACGATTTCGAGGGCTACGAGCGCACGATCGACTCCCACGTCAAGAACCTCCGCGCCAAGCTGGGCGACGACCCGCGCCATCCGCGCTGGCTCTACACCGTCCACGGCGTGGGTTACCGCTTCGAGGCACCCACCAAGGCCGAGGGCGACGCGGAGTAAGGCGTGCCGGACCGCTTCGTCATAGGCCGCGGGTTCGAATCCGAGGGCAAGAAGAACGACTCAACCCGGGGTTCCTATAACACGATGCGCCCCGATCCCGCGACCCGCCCTACGCGCACCTTCCGCTCGCGCATCACGGTCTTTTTCGCGCTGGCGGCGGTCATGACGGCCGTGTTGCTCTCGGCTGTGCTCGCCTATGTGTGGGAGGGGCAGTTTCAGGGCTACACCAGGCAGAACATGCAGCGCACCGCCCAGGCCGCGGCCGACACGCTCGGCGCGCAGTATCAGACGGGCGGCGGATGGACCGACGAGGTCATCGCCTACGCCGACACCTTCGCCACGGGCAATCCCGAAATCGGCCTGCAGATCCTGAACTCCCAGGGCGAGATCATCTACGACCGCGAGCCGTCCACGGTCCGGCGGGGGACCGACAGCACCTACGACCAGGACGCCGTCGCCATCGTCTCGGCCGAGATCCACAACACCGTGGGCACCAAGCTCGGTACCGTCCGCATGTGGTCGACGAGCGCCTCGTCCCTCTTGACCGAGGACGACGCGGCCTTCCGCGAGAGCTCCTACCGGGCCATCCTCTGGGCCGCCCTCATCGCCATCGTGATCGCGAGCGTGATGGGCTATTTCACCTCGCGCTCGCTCGTGCGCCCGATTAACCGCATCACCTCCACGGCGGGCCAGATCCGCAACGGGGATCTCACGGCACGCACCGAGCTTTCCGGCGACGACGAGATCGGACGGCTGGGCGAGACGTTCGACGAGATGGCCACCAGCCTCGAGCGCGACATCAAGCACGAGCGCCGCCTCACGGGCGACGTGGCCCACGAGCTACGCACGCCGCTCATGGCGATCCAGGCCACGGTCGAGGCCATGCAGGACGGCGTGCTGCCGGCCGATAGCGAGCACCTCCAGACGGTGGACGACGAGGTCCGTCGCCTGTCCCGCCTGGTGGACGCCATGCTCCACCTCTCGCGCCTCGAGAACGGCAAGTCCGCCTTCAACCCCCAGCGCACCGACGTGGTCTACCTGGTCCGCAGTCTGGTCGACATGCAGGGCCGCCTTTTCGAGGCCAAGGGCCTGCGCCTGCGCTTCGACGACAAGACGCTCCACAACGAGCTCTACGCCGACGTCGACCCCGACGGCGTGCAGGAGGCCGTAACCAACCTGCTCTCCAACGCGATGCGCTATACGTCCGAGGGCGGCTGGGTGGTCGTGACCGTCGAGCAGGACCGTAACGACGTGCTGATCTCCGTGCGCGACACAGGCATGGGCATCGCCAAGGAGGACATACCGCGTACCTTCTCGCGTTTCTGGCGCAGCGACGCCAGCCGCGAGCGCGCCGCGGGCGGCCTGGGCGTGGGCCTTGCGATCACCAAGGGCATCGTGGACCAGCACAACGGTACCATCTCTGTGGAGTCCGAGCTGGGCAAGGGCACGACCTTCACGCTCCGCCTCCCGATCGACCAGCAGCGCCACGGCCGCCGTCGCGAGGTCGAGGGTGAGCCGGCCGGGCCCGAGTAGGATCGGCGGCCAGCTTGCTGACGATTACGTGCACAAGTCCCGCACGGGGTGGTGGGCGGCGGAATCCTCCCGTATAATCTGTGTGTTTCTCAGCTCTTACAGAGGTACAGAGAGGGGACCCCTATGGCTACTTTGGACAAACGCCCCGATTCGCAGGGCAAGGTCCGCGACATCTACGACTGCGGCGACAAGCTGCTGATGGTCGCGAGCGATCGCGTGAGCGCCTACGACTACATCCTTCCCGACGAGATCCCCTACAAGGGCGAGATTCTGACCCGCATCTCGGCCTTCTGGTTCGACCGCTTTCGCGACCTCGTGCCCACGCACGTGGTCTCGATTGACCCGGCCGACCTGCCGGAGGAGTACCAGCCCTACGCCGGCTACCTGGCGGGCCGCTCCATGCTGGTCAAGAAGGCCCAGACCATCCCCATCGAGTGCATCGTTCGCGGCTACCTCACGGGCTCCGGCAAGAAGACCTACGACCAGGATCGCACTGTCTGCGGCATCCTGCTGCCCGAGGGTCTCGTCGAGGCCTCCAAGCTGCCCGAGCCCATCTTCACCCCGTCCACCAAGGCGGCCATCGGCGACCACGACGAGAACATCTCGTTTGACCGCTGCGCCGAGATTGTGGGTGCCGACCTCGCGGCCCAGTTGCGCGATGCCTCTCTCAAGATCTACAAGGCGGCCGCCGAATACGCTGCCACCCGCGGCATCATCATCGCAGACACCAAGTTCGAGTTCGGTCTGATCGACGGCCAGCTCACGCTGATCGACGAGTGCCTCACGCCGGACTCAAGCCGCTTCTGGCCTGCCGAGGGCTACGAGCCCGGCCGCGTCCAGCCCAGCTACGACAAGCAGTTCGTCCGCGACTGGCTGCGGGCCAACTGGGATATGACCGGCGAGCCGCCCCACCTGCCCGCCGAGGTGATCGAGGGGACCTCCCGCCGCTACCAGGAGGCCTTCCAGATCATCACCGGTCAGAAGTTCACGTCCATGAAGGAGACCAATGTCACTGCGTGATACCCTCGTCGGCGCCCGTGAGGAGGTCGCCCAGAATGCCGCGTTCGGTACGGCCAAGAAGGACGCCGCCCAGAAAGACGATGCCTCGAATGCGCCTGCAGCACCGAGCAACACTGGCTTCTCGCGCCGCTCCGTGTCGCGCGCCAAGCCGAGTCGCGAGGCTGCTGGCTCCGTGCGCTATGTGAGCGCCGAGGATGCGCGCTCCGGCAACACCTCCAAGCCCGAGTCCGAGATGACCAAGCAGGAGCGCAAGGAGAAGCGCATGCGCGAGCGCGACGCGGCCGACCGCCGCGCCGACGCCTCCCGTGCGATCCTCGCCGGCCACGACTCCTACAAGCGCAGCCAGCGCATCTGGTGGATCCTGCTTGGTGTGGGCATGGGCTTCACGCTGCTGAGCTTCGTTGTGTCCGCCACCGTGGGCAAGAACTCCGATGCGCCCCAGTACGTGTCCATGGTCATGGTCGTGATGCTGGTCATCGCCTATGCGGCCATCATCGCGGGCTTCATCTACGACTGGCGCGTCGTGCGTCCCATGCGCCAGGCAGCGGACGCCGAGGTTGCGGGCATGTCGGACAAACGCGTCCGCCAGTTCCTGGCCGCGCAGGAAGCGGAGCGCGAGGCCTCCGAGAAGGCCACAGCCCGCAAGGACACCAAGCCTTCCGCCCGCCACGAGCAGCACAAGTAGGCTAGAATAGCTTACGCATGGCCCCGTAGCTCAGGGGATAGAGCACAGGTTTCCTAAACCTGGTGTCCGCGGTTCGAATCCGCGCGGGGTCACCAGCACGTAATAGCAGGTCAACGGCTTGTTTGGTCGTTGGCCTGCTTTCTTGTTTTATGCCAATGATGCCCCCTGTGGGATATCTGTAGGATATCGCGGTCTAATGATGGCATCGCGGTCTGACGGCGGTCTAAATTGTCGTCTATCATGCCGATATTCCGCTGGTATTACCAACGATACGGTGGTGTGATTCCTTGCGCTTACCAACGATGTGAGGGTGTGGCCCTTCGCGCCTACCAATTATT